>DATKVB010000011.1:0-129969 GCA_035530295.1 bacterium
AAGTTCATGCGGTGCGAGGCAGAAGTTACCCGAAAGCCTTTGCGCGTGTCAACAACGTTTTGACCGAATTCACATCCAAATTCAATCATTTGCTCGCAGACGCAACAAAACGTCGACACCTTCGGCAAAACCGTAACCAAATGGCCTCTGCGTCACAAATTTCGGCTCGACCCGGAGCAATTGTGCATAATTTTTGACATTGGCCACACCGCACGACAATTCGAAACGCTTGAACATCGGCTCATCATTCGGAGAGTCGCCAAAATACAATACAGACAACGAATCGAGTATCGGATCAAAGCCGAATCGGCTTGATAGGAATTGCTCGGCCATGGACAGCTTGTCATAGTCGCCAAACCAGGCATTGACATGTATCGAGCTTACCTTGGCCACCGCTCCATTGGCTTCGCAAAATCGTTTGACGCGCGATGCCAGCTCGAGCCCGAGGTTTGGCTCTTCTTCGGCAAAGTCGAGCGCCACATCGAATATGCGATAGGGCTGATCCTTGGCGATACGCAGTCCGGGGTATTCCCTGAGCGCACGCGAGCCAAGATCGGTCAGACGGGCACGAACTGTATCGGGGTCTGGTGCCGCGGTGTGCAGCAGGCGCTGCAGCGAACCATCTTCCAGATAGAAGGAAAACGCGCCGTTTTCACCGACCACACCGGACACCGGCCATTGCCTGGCTATCAGGTCGCACCATCCGGCGGGCCTGCCTGTCACGGGAATGACGACAAGGCCTGCGGCAGACAGATCCCACAGCGCATCGTACGACTGCCGCAAGAGCCTCCCGGACTCGGTGATGGTGTCGTCAATATCGAATAGAACAAACCTGACACCGCGCGCCTCGGCGGCGGTCATCGACTCGATGGGGCGCATGCTCTATTCGTGTCGAGCGGCGATCTTCCTGAACTGCATGATATAGTCCAGAAACGAGCCTACCGAGAGCGTAACCGCGACGCAGTACAGGGCGAATACCACCAGACCGAACGTCCCATCATAGGCAGGCAGCACGCGCAATGCCCGCATGCTCCACAGAAGAAGCGAGGCGCCACCCGCGATCATATAGAACACGGCCTTGATCTTGCCGCCAGATCGGGCACCCATCGCGACACCGCGCTCCGCGAGGAGCTGCCGCAGGAATAGCTGGCTGAATTCCCTATAGAGGATGATAAGAAAGATCCAGGTTGGCATGATCCCCGTGAAGGCGAAACCCGCAAAATATGTCAATCTGGCAAAGACATCGGCAAAGGGATCGAACAACTTGCCAAAGGCGCTGACGGTCTTCATTGACCGGGCGGCCATTCCATCCAGCAAATCCGAAAGCTCGATCAGCACGAAGAGCGCCCAGAGCACGATCACCGCGGCCATTGGAGGCAGTCCGATCGCCATACCCCACATGTATACAACGAAGAAAACAGGGGCCATGAAGAGACGGCTTGCCGTCAGCGCATCAGCGACATTCATGCCGCGGAGTATGGCTATTTGACAGCGCTACTGTCAAGTTGTATCATGCGCGGGGCACGGGTGACCGCCAGGCAACCGCCAAGGATATATATGCTTGCCAAAGAACAAATCCAGGAACAGAACAGCGAATCCCATCGATATACGCTTCTGATACGGAGTTTTATAGGCACACTTTCTCTGTACCTCATCATCCAGTTTGGCATCTTCTCCGCCTATGCACTTTCATTCGGGTTTTTCAAGACCTATGCCTTGCCATTTCTGGTCGTGTCAGTGGCCTTTCATGGCCTGATTATGGCAATGCTCGTGGTTTTCAGGGGAGATTTTGTCATCGAGCCATCGGGCCGCAAGCTCGATCATGTCAACAAGGCCAACGCCATCACGCTTTTCAGGGTAAGTACGCTGCCGACCATTCTCTACATCATCATCGCCAGCAAGGATTACCCGATACGATTCCAGCTGGTGGTGCTGGTCGCGATAATATTCGCAACGGACTTCCTCGATGGGTACGTATCACGCAAGGAAAAACAGGTGACCCGGGTCGGCAGGATGATGGACTCGGCGAGCGACTATGCGCTGCTATTTGTCATAACCTTTGTCTTTTACTATTTTCATATCATACCGTCATGGTTCTTGTGGTTGCTGGTATCCCGCCTGGTTGGCCAAGGACTGATGGTGCTGGCCGTGTTGACAGTCAAGAAGCGGGTGACACCCAGGACATCGTTCCTGGGCAAGGCCACGGTTGCTTCGACCATGGTTCTGTACGCAATAGAATTGCTTCGATACTTGGCCGATCTGCCGCGCTGGCTGTTCAGTGGTCTGGAATACGCGGTTGGCGTGATCATAACTGTATCAATCGTGGACAAGATCCTGATCATGATCAAGGACCTGAAGGCGCCGGCCCCAACGGCAGACACGAGTGGCCGGCTCAACTCAACAATGGATGGAGACAACTATGGCAATGATCAAGAGCGCTCTCGAGATAGCACTGGAACGGACCAAGGACCTCAAGGCTGACCCCAAGGCCCTTGCGGCCACGGAAGCCAGACAGGAAGGCAAGCGACTTGCGGGAGAATATCTTGCCGATCCGGCCGAGGTTGATTTCGAGACAAGGTTTTCTTCCATACCAAAAGACAAGAAAGAATACGCGCGCGAGGGAGCCTTTGAGGTATTCGTCTCCAGGATCCAGTTGCCCATCAGCGCCGTGGCCAATCCTGATGCCGATCTGGCTCCACTGAACGCCGGCATCAAGGTGCTTAATACCACACCATTCGGCGAGAAGCGTATTCAGGCGACATTCGACCAGCTGGGCGGATTCCTCAAGCAGTATCTGGAAGACGCCAAACGGGTCGAAGAGGCCATCAGAAAGCAGTATGCCCCGAGGCTCAAGCAAAAAGAGCAGGAAATGTCAGCCAGAATGGGCCGCCCCGTTCGCATCGACCCGATGCAGGACCCGGATTTCGCCGCGTTCTACAAGCAGAACGTAGGCCAGATGCGGGACCAGTACCAGGATGCCCTGGACAAGGCAAAGGCCGATCTTGCTGCCCTCTGCGGCATCAAGAAGGAAGATTAGGAGCCTGTCGGACTTATGATTTTGACCGGGCGAAGGTGATCTGCGAGTGAAAAAACGGTGAGGATTGAGGGCCATACTTCCTGTATGACCCGATTGATGAGCCGATTTTGCGCCGCAGAGCGCCGAGTCCCGATCAAAAAGCGCTGGACAGAAGTACTCCGTTCCTTCGTTCGTGTCATTGAGGTTTTTCGTTCTTCATTGGCGTTCACAAGTCCGACAGGCTCCTACCGGCGCCCGACCACCCGAATCGCCAGCAAGGCGACATCGGAAGGCCGCACTCCGGGTATCCTCGAGGCCTGACCGAGCGAAAGAGGCCTGGCGGCCATGAGCTTCTCGACCGATTCGGAAGACAACCCCAGGATGCCAGCGTAGTCGAAGTCGGCCGCGAGACGCACGCCATCAAGCTTGCCAAGCCGCGCCGACAGCCGTTCTTCCTTGGCTACATACCCTTCATAGCGAAGATCAAGCAACACTCCCGTCACCCATGGGTCGGGATACGGGGACAGCCCTGGCTCGATGGCCTTCACATCCAGTTCGGCGATGTGCGGGTCGCGCAGCGCGCGCGCCAACTCCTCACCGAGGTGCGGCGCGAATACCGGATCGCGGCTGGCATCGGCCTGCGTTATGCGCCGAACCCGCAGCAACTCCCGGATCGCGTCCATGGCAGCTGTCTTGCGCGTGAATCGCTCAGCGCGATCCGGCGTGGCAAGCCCCACGCGCATGCCGATAGGCGTAAGCCGGCGGTCGGCAGTATCGTGTCGCAGCGACAGGCGGCGCTCCGCGCGGCTCGTAAACATGCGGTATGGCTCCTTGGCGCCGAGGGTCACCAGATCGTCAATAAGCACTCCGATATATGATTCCGACCGCGAAAGAATTATGGGTTGCTCCCTCATGATAGCCAGCGAGGCGTTTATGCCGGCGACGATTCCCTGGGCGGCTGCCTCTTCATATCCCGACGTACCATTCGTCTGCCCTGCCAGATACAGCCCAGCCATCCGCTTTGACTCCAGGCTCGCATAGAGATCAACCGGATCGACATACGCGTACTCCACCGCGTAGCCGGGCCGAACCATGAAGGCATTCGAAAAACCATCCATTGTCCTGATGAACTCTTCCTGGACCTCTTCCGGCAACGACGATGACAAGCCGTTCAGGTACATCTCGTCGGTATAGAGACCTTCCGGCTCCACGAAAATCTGGTGCCGGTCGCGCTGCGGGAACTTCATGACCTTGTCCTCGATGCTGGGACAGTATCGGGGACCCTTGCCGGTGATGTCGCCGGAGAAGAGCGGCGAGCGGTCGATGTTGGCCCGAATGACGGCATGCGTCCGCTCATTGGTCCAGGTCACGCGACATGGCACCTCGGGACCGCTAACCTCGTCGTTGACGAACGAAAACGGCTCACGCACTGGATCGCCGTGCTGCAGCTCAAGGGCGTCAAAATCGATGCTGGATGCCTTGATCCGGGCCGGCGTACCGGTCTTCATCCTGCCGACAGGAAAGCCCGCTTGCGCAAGCCACGTGCCAAGGCCAATAGCCGCGGATTCGCCGAGTCGGCCGGAACCGGCACGATATTCACCGATAAAGATGCGGCCTTCCATAAAAGTGCCGGCCGCGACCACGACGGCGCGCGCACCTATGTGGTGGCCGCGCTCGGTGACGACCCCCTCGACGCGCGCGCCGTCGGCCGACGCGATGATGGCGACTACGGTATCCATGTACACGCGCAGCCCCGCCTGCCCCTCGACGGCAGCCCTCGCGGCGGCGGCGTAGGCCGACTTGTCGGCCTGCGCCCGCGGCGCCTGGACGGCCGGTCCACGGGAGCGGTTGAGCAACCGATACTGGATCGTGGTCGCGTCTATCAGCAGTCCCATCTCTCCGCCAAGTGCGTCCACTTCGCGTACCAGATTGCCCTTCGACAGCCCACCAATGGCCGGGTTGCATGACATTCGGCCAATAGTGTCGGGGTTCTGGGTAATCAGCAGCGTGGAGCGACCAAGCCTGGCGGCCGCGAGCGCCGCTTCGATGCCGGCATGTCCGCCGCCGACGACTATGATATCGTAATCCATCTATTTCCCCACACAGAAATTGCAGAATAGAGACTCGAGGATGTCCTCGCTTGTCGTCTCTCCGGTTATCTCCCCAAGCGCCTCGAGCGCCTCGGCTATGTCAATTGCTATGACATCGACCGGTTCGCCCGTCTCTATGGCTACCTCGGCGTCGGCGATGGCCGCTGCCGCCCTGACCAGGGCATCACGATGGCGCTGGGAGCCGATACGAACGCCAGAGGGCACTCCCGCGCCGGCGATATCGTCGGGTCCTCCGATAAGCGCGTACCTGATGGCGTGGACAAGCTCCGACTCGCCGGCTCCGGTCACCGCCGATACGCCAATCCAGCCAGCCGGCACAGGCACAGCCTTGTCGTCATCAATCTTGTTCCACGCGCCGACTGAACCTGGATTGGCGCCCAGGAACTCTCCATCCTCCGCGGAAAGCCCGCTCGTCGCGTCGACGACGTAGATGATGGCGTCGGCGCCCCCGGCGACCAGCAGTGAGCGGCGGACACCTTCGGCTTCCACCGGGTCGACGCTCTGGCGCACGCCGGCCGTATCGACCAGCCTGACAGGCAATCCACCCAGATCCAGCTCGGCCTCGAGGTAGTCGCGCGTTGTGCCGGGAACAGGAGACACGATGGCGCGCTCCTCCTTGAGCAGGCGGTTGAACAACGACGACTTGCCGGCATTGGTACGGCCCGCGAGCGCCACGGTCGCGCCGTCGCGGAGCAGCCGCCCCACCTCATAACTGGCTGCCAGACGCTCGCACGATGCCCTGGCGGAGCGCATCGCGGGCAGTTCAGTGGACATGTCCTCGGGTGCCTCGTCCTCGCCATAGTCCAGACGCAATGCACAGGCTGCGGCCAGTCGTATCATCTCCTTGCGTATGGCGGTCAATTCCCGCGACAAGCCACCAGAGAGGCGCGCCAGTGCGTCGGTCCGGGCCGCTGCCGTCCGTGCCGCGACCAGGTCGGCGACAGCCTCGGCGCGGGTCAGGTCCATCTTGCCATTGTAGAAAGCCCGGAAGCTGAACTCTCCGCGAAGCGCACGCCTGAAGCCACAGGAATCCAGGGCAGCCAGGAGCCCGTCTACGGTGGCCTGGCCGCCGTGGCACATGATGTCAACGCCGTCCTGGCCGGTGTAGCTGGCCGGCGCCCTGAACACGACAGCGATCACTTCATCAATGGCGGCGCCATCAGGGCTGGTTACGCGGCCAAAAACGGCGGCATACCCAAGCGTGCCGCGCAGGATATCGGGCCTGGAAAACAGAGCGGCCAGCCGTTCTATGCTCGTCGGGCCGGCGGTACGTACAACGGCAAGTGCACCGCTGCCGGGCGGTGTCGCGAGCGCGGCTATGTCATCATCAAGAGCAAGGTATCCTGTGGCCATGGGTGAAACGATAGCGCGCATCGATGGGCCGCGGCAAGGCACCGGCGCGGACTCGCAAAAGGCATTTCCATGAGTTATACTGTCGTCTCTACAGTGCTATGGATATTCTAGGAGGAGCCATGAAACGTTCATTGACGATGGTGCTGGCCGCTCTCTTGCTGGCCGCCATGATCACCCCCGCCTTTGCCCAGCCAAAGGTCAGCGAAAAGCAGGAAATAGCCATCTTTTCACTGGGCTATTACGGCTGGAACATACCCAGGGAGACGCTGGGCACCATCGATGTCGATATTCAGCGTGTGTTTCTTGACCTTGGCCGATTTACCATTTTTGGCATGGAGAAGCGATTCTCCACCAGCGATGTCGACCAATTCATAACCATCCTCAAGCAGATGAAGGAAGCCAGCTTTGTCCTTCCGGAGAAGTATCAGTTTGGCGAGGCCTTCCTGACCGAGGCTGACTTCAACAAGCTGGTCGGGGCATTCATCATCGCCGTTCCGGTGGTAACGAGCTTTGACAGCCAGTTTGTGAACAACAAGGAATGGCAGACGAGCATCAAGACCAATGTCAGCTTCATCGATGTGGCCAGCGGAACGATGATTGGCATAGCCAACGTAGAGACGCAGGGCACCAGCCGCGAAACCCAGTTCAAGTCCATACAGGACGCTATCAACGGCATTCCGATGCAACTGCAGTTCGAGATACGCAAGATATCGCAGTTCCAGAATGTCACCCGCGTACTGGCGTCCGGATCCGGCGGTGTAGATATTCAGCTTGGCCAGGACATGGGCATCAAAAAAGGCGATGAGTACGCTGTCATCACAAGCGATACGCTCGAAGGCCTTACCGACGAGCGTGAGGTCGGTCTGATCCTTATCAAGGATGTCGGAACCACCAGATCCAAGGGCACCATCCTGTATTCAGGCATTCCCGTGGTCAAGGATGTACAGCTACGTGAAATTCCGAGGCTTGGAACCGACATAGCTCTGTATGCACACACCTACAACTATCTGGATGCCAGCATGGGCGCAAGCTTCGTGGTAGGTGCCAGGGCAGAGCTGACCCGGGGTTTCTACAACGTCAGACCATATGCGGCGATTCAGATGATAACCGACTCTACGATGTGGCTGCCGATCAATGTGATCATAGGTGGTCAGTACAGCATGTTCATGCGACGGCTTGAGGTTGGCGCCCGCGCAGGTGTCGCCGGTTCGACCAACGCGATCGTGCGCCTCATAGAGAATTACGCCTCGAACACCGATGACCCCTGGTTTACCCATTACGGCGTGTCGGGCGGCGCATACGTGTCATGGTTGTTCAATCGTGACATGAAGTTGTTCGCCGAGGTCCAGGGTGACTACATGCTCGGACTCGCTGACAGTCTGGGTGGTTCATTCAGTTCGTACGGCGGCTACCAGATAGGCCTGGGCGCCACGTTCAAGCTGTAAGTCCATGCCGATGGACGACACCGACATCCGCGGTCTATCCGCGGCCGACGCGCGCGCCTATGCGCTGGAGTTCATGACGGCGCTCAAGGCAGCCGAGCGCGATATCGCGGCGCTCAGCGATGAGCTGGGGGTCTGGTCGCGGCGGCTGGAGCTTGCCGGGGCCAAGGGCGCGGCCGAACTCGAGGCGGCGGCGCGGGCCAAGGTTGATGAGCTGGGCGCGCGGAAGTCTCAGCTCGACGCCGAACGCGCCGAGCTTGCCACGAAGGTTGCGCGCATCAAGGAACAGCTGCCGATGGCGGCGGCCTCGGAGCGGTCGGTGGATGCCGACCTGCTCCTGGCACAGCTGCAGATGGAAACGGGCGAGGCGCTCGGCGGGCCATCGGCCAAAACCGAATCGGAACTCGCCGCTCTCGGCAACGAGGACGCACTGGCGGCGCTCAAGCGAAAACTGGCAGAAGGAAAGGTAGAATAGTCATCATGTCCACATTAGTACCACTTCCAGGGCGGGACAGGCCGCTCGTATTCGCTCACCGGGGATTGTCGAGCGAGGCCCCCGAGAACACCATGGCTGCCTTCAGGCTTGCCAAGGCGAAGGGCATTCCCGGTGTCGAGCTGGACATTCACCTGACAGCCGACGGCAAACTGATAGTCATACACGACCACAGTACAGGACGAGTCGCGCCCGGCACCTCGGTGCACATCGAAGAATCTACGGTGGCTCAGATACAGGATGTGGACATCGGATCTTGGAAAGGTGCCCAGTTCAAGGGAGAAAAAGCCCCGCTGCTTTCCGAGCTATTTGAAGAGCTCGGAAAGGATTTATATTTCGACATCGAGATCAAGAGCGGCGATGCGCAGGATCGCGGCCTGGAGGCGGCGCTGGTCAAACTGCTCCACGACTTCAGGTTTGGAGCGGAGCGCATCATCGTCTCGAGCTTCAACCCGATGGCCATCAAGCGCTTCAAGCACCTTGAACCCGCGGTACCGACCGCGATCATCTATTGCATTGACGACGACGTACCGGTCTACCTTCGCCATGGCGAAGGGCGCTGGCTCGGCCATGCCGATATCCTGAAACCGCGGTCGGTCCAGGCTACTAAGATGGGTCTGGCCTGGGGGCGCATGATTAGCGGCCGCCGGATGATACCGTGGACCATTGACGACCCAGCCGAGGCCGCGCGCGTATTGTCAATAGGTTGCGATGGCGTGATATCGAACAGGCCACACCAGCTTGGTCTTCCTGGACTATCCTGATCATTCGCAAGGAGTCGATGCGATGAGCGACAATAATATGATGAACAGGCCGGAAACCGCAGCGCATGCTTCAAACAGGTCCGCTGGCGGAGTCAGGCAGAAGGCGTTCAATGTCATCGGGTGGTTTGCGTTCGCGCTCCTGCTGCCCCCGGTGCTGGCCATGTTCAAGATGCCGCAGCTGCAGGAGCTGGTGTCAGGTCGGCTCGGAGCCTGGGGCTCGCCCGTGGCGCTTGTAATCTATTTCTACGCCATATTATTTCTGCGTGTCTTCTTCGGCTCCGACCAACGCTACACCCCTGTGCTGCTGGGGTACGCGCTGAGTTTTCTGTACTTCTCCAACGCCCTGAACATAGGATTCATGCGCTGGCTCTATGATGCCGCACACACGGTGCCGTTTCTGAAGTACGATGCCTTCAGCCTGGCCATCGGCGTTATCGTCATCTTCCTGGCCAACGCGCTTTCGGGAATCAGAAAAGCCGGCCGGTTGATCGATGTGGTCATATTGGTAATTCTTCCGGCCGGCGCCCTGGTCGCGGCCGGCACATACCTGCCAGGATTGCTCGGCCTGGCACGCTAGCGCGAAGCCCGCGATGGCAGACGCACGCGCCCTTGCAGATCAGGGCATTCAACTCCTGGAAGCCGGCCGGTACGAAGCGGCCGCGATGGCCTTCATCGCGGCCAGGCGGGCCGATCTGGATTCACCTGATCTTGCCTTTGATCTTGGTCTGGCTTGGCTGCGAGAGGGGCGTCCCCGCGATGCGCTCGCCGCCTTCGATGATGCGTTGAGACTGGGCGGCGAAAACGCCGACCTGTTGTGCAACCAGGGCCTGGCTCTCTTCGACCTTGGCAAGACGACGGAGGCCGAGTCGTTCTACCGCAGAGCGCTACAGCTCTCCCCGAAGCATCCGGAGTCCGCCAACAACCTTGGCGTCGCAATGTTCAGGCTTGGCCGCTGTGCCGAGGCCAGGGAGCTGTTCATGCTCGCTGTCTCCGAGCGCGCAGATTACTACGATGCCTGGTTCAACTTGCGCGACACCTGTGCCGAGCTCGGGCTTGCTGCAGAGCGTGACAATGCCGCTTCAATGGTGGCGGACTTGCAGGGCCACCACACCTGAGCCGTAACCCGCTGCCGGGCATGCGGCACGATTCTCAATTACAATGGATTCCCTTATCGATTCCTCATTTTTTGCTTTCACCATTCTCATATGCGGTATATACTCTGTACCCCTCTCAAAATCTGAGAGCCCATTTTCTTAAGGAGGAACTATGCGAAAGTCACTAAGAACCTTGTTCATGGCGATCGCGACCCTGGCCATCGTCTTTTCGATTGCCTCGTGCGCCCATCCATTCGACAAATTCGCCGAAACGCCGCTCCGGATTACCTTCATGGAGACAAGCGATATCCACGGGGCAATATTCCCCTATGATTTCATAACCGGCAAGAATCTCGACACGTCAATGTCACAGGTCGCGACGCTCGTGGCGCAGCAGCGTGCCGCTGGCGGCGAGGTCGTGTTGCTTGACAATGGTGACTCCCTCCAGGGCCAGCCTCCCGTCTACTACTACAACTTCCTCAAGACAGACGTGCCGCATATCTGGGGCCAGGTCATCAACTACCTCAACTATGACGTGGTCGGCGTCGGCAACCACGACATCGAAGCCGGACACCCAGTATACGACAAGCTCCGCAAGGAACTTGCCGCGCCGATGATATGCGCGAACATCGTCAAGGAAGGCACGACCGAGCCGTACTTCCAGCCGTATGCCATCATCACCAGGCAGGGAATCAAGATCGCGGTGCTCGGCATGATCGAGCCCAAGATCACCGAGCAGCTTCCCAAGGCCTTCTGGTCCGGCATGGATGTGCTGGACATGGTGGAGACGGCAAAGAAATGGGTCCCGATCATCCAGGAAAAAGAGAAGCCTGATGTGATCATCGGACTCCTGCACTCTGGCGTTGACTATACCTATGCCGCCCAGAATGCCGACACTCCCAGCAACGAGAACGCCAGCCAGCTCGTCATCGAGCGGGTGCCCGGCCTTGATCTGGTCTTCGTTGGCCATGATCACTCGGGCTGGGAAGGCAAGGGTTATGACCCTGTAGCCAAGGCCAAGAATGTCGACGTCAAGGATCCCAGCGGCAAGATCGTGCCGATCTATGGCCCGCTCGACGCGGCCAAGAACGTCGCGGTGGTCAACCTCGATCTGCAGTGGAACAAGGCGACCAAGTCCTGGACAAAGTCGTTCTCCGGCTCTCTCGTGCCAATCAAGGGCGTCGCGGCCGACCCAGCCTTTGTGGCGAAGTTCGATCCCGCCAAGGCCGACATGATGGTGTGGGTCGAGCGGCCCATCGGCAAGATGGTCGGAAAGATCACGAGCGACGAGGCACTGTTCGGTGACTCGGCATTTGTAGATCTTATCAATCGCATCCAGCTTGAACTGTGCGCCGATCCTGCCATGGGTCTCAAGCCCGCCCAGATATCGTTCGCCGCTCCACTGAGCAGCACCGCCTACCTGCCCACGACGGCCGACGGGACCATCAAGGTCCGCGACATGTTCAGCCTGTACAAGTATGAAAACTACCTGTACACGATGAACCTGACCGGCGAGCAAATACAGAAGTTCATGGAGTTCAACTACGGCAACCAGTTTGCCACGATGACCGGCCCCACTGACCACCTGATTTCATTCAAGATGGACAAGGATGGCAAGCTGGTCTTCAATCCCCGCTACGGTAGCTACGACACCACGACGGCCGCCTACAATTACGACAGCGTCGCCGGCATCAAGTACATCGTCGATGTATCAAAGCCTGCCGGATCCCGCGTTACCATCCAGTCGATGGCCGACGGTACCCCGTTTGACATGGCCAAGACCTATTCCGTGGCCATCAACTCATACCGCGGCTCCGGCGGTGGTGGACACCTCACCAAGGGCGTGGGGCTGCCGGCCGCCGACCTCCAGAAACTCAAGCTCGTTACCTCGAGCACGACCAAGGATCTGCGCTACTACATGCTGACCTGGTTCGAGAAGCAGTCCGGTCCGATCACCGTTACCTGCGACAACAACTGGAAGGTCATTCCGGAAGCATGGGCAGCCGCGGGCAAGATAACCGACTACCCGCTGCTGTTCCCGCCAGCCAAGTAAAAGACTTTCGAGCCATTCTGGTACCTGCCGCTCCGGCAGGTACCCGGGTCCGGATTCCGCAAGGAATCCGGACTTGTCATTTATACCGATCGTTCGTATCTTTATTGTGTGGTTCAGAGGCGCGGTGCGTTGATGAACCATAATGGATGCCCAAGGGATCCATGCCGGCCCGCTCCGTTTGGAGGAGCCACGATACCGCCTTAGGGGGAATACCTATGAAAGGTAACCGCATGTATGTCGACATCGGATCGATGCTCGACGAGATTTTTGACGCTGCCAAGAGCTTTAGCGACCAGATGAAGGACAACTTTGGTCCTGGTGCTGCTGGTGCTCCTGATGGCCCCGGCATGCCACATCCTGGAGCTCCCTGGTTCACCGGGATGGACCAGGACGAGAACTCCGACTGGTACCCAAGCTTCTCGTACCCACCGATGAACATATTCCTCACGCAGGATCGTTCGATGGTATTCGAATTCGCGCTCTCGGGATTCGACGAGAAGGACATCAGCCTGTCGTTCCAGGGTGACTACATGGTGTTCTCGGCCAGAATCGGGCTTGATGCCGCGCCCGAGGAAGGTGTGCGGTACTTCAAGCGCCGCCTCAAGCTCAAGGACATCGACAGGCAGAAGTACTATGTGCCGGCCGAGAAATTCGACCAGGCGGCGGTGCGGGCCGTGTTCAAGAACGGCATCCTGCGCGTGACGGTGCCTCCAAAGGAATCGGAAGCGCAGTCGGAAGGCATCAAGATAGAGATAGTCAAGGAAGGCGTCTGATAGACGACTGATAGTCGATCAATCCGGGGCAGGCTGCAAAGCCTGCCCTTTTCTTGTGCAAGCGGAGACTTCAGGTTCGGTTTTCCTGAAACTCATGAAGCCGTTTTGAGAAGTCTTCAAGGTGACTGATGATAAACAGACCGGCATAGAGTGTTATGGCCACTCCGTAGGTCAGGAATACGGGCAGGGTAAAGCCCGGGCCATACACCGCCCTCAGTGCCCTGAAGTCGCCGAGCATCGGCACCATCACCATCGATATGACTATCAGCAGGCCGACCAACAGCCAGTCGCGCATGGAGACGCTGCGCCTGGGCGCCTGCATGTAGGGCAACAGCGCCGATACCCGCGGCACCAGATCGACCATCCCCGTGACATCGGACTGGCGGTAGCAGGAGATGGCATTTCCGAGCGTCTCAAGTTCACGGGAGCAGGCAGGACAGGTTCGGGCGTGCACGACCATATCGATGGGCAGCCCCTGGTTGTCGAGGCCGTCCAGCTGTTCAAGGAATCGTTCACAGGTCATCTAGTCCTCCGTGGCGCCGAGCGCCTTGCGCAAGTCCCGTTTGGCGCGAAACACATGCGACTTGATCGTGTTGACCGGGAATCCGGTCACCGCTCCAATATCCTCATACCGTAGCCCTTCCTTGAAATACAGATCCAGACACACGGCATATTTCTCGGGCAGTGTCTTCATCGCCTCCCGCAAGGCCAAGGCCGTCTCGGAACGGATGTGTTGATCCTCCGGCGACAGCAGCCTGGTTTCCTCCGGTTCGACATCAAGGGGTTCATAGCGCCCGGCCTTGCGCTTGGCATTGATGCCAGCATTGTAGGCAATGCGCGTCAGCCAGGTGGAGAAGCTCGACCTGCCCTTGAAGCCGGCCAACCCGACATACGCCTTGATGAACACATCCTGGGCAAAATCCTGGGCGGCATCGGAATCCTTGAGAAAGCCGTATCCCAAGCGTACTATGCGCCGCTGGTACCGCCTTACCAGACCAGAGAACGCCTCGGTATCGCCATCGAGTACCCGGGCGATTATATCTTCGTCGGCCGCTTCCGGTCCCGACGAACTCATGTTGCGCGTCGCATGGCCCGCAGTATGTAGAAGGCCAGGAATCCCATGCCGATGGACAAGGGAATCAGGCCGCCCAGTACCGCGTATCCGGTCGCGGAGAAGACGATGAAGACGATGGTCAGCGTCAGGCCGACGGCGACAAGCAGAATGCCCACAAGCAGGCTGAAGATGTCGATGTCGATTGGTCTGGGCTCATAGCTGCCCTTTTCAATCATCAGCATGCGTTCACGGTGCAACCACAATACATAAAAGAAAACGACCGTGCACCCCATAACGATGCCAACGATCGGGATGATAGCAATGATCACCTGTGCAGCCGCCGATGTCACGTTTTGCATTGAATATCCGCCTTACCCGTTGATCAGAAGCCTCCACTGGAGGCTATTCATACAGACACGTCGAGACGCCATCAGGTTGCAGCCAGCAATGTCCTTGTGGCAATGACATCGACGCCGCTGCCCTTGAAGTCCTTTATCAGGACATCGCCGCGATGAACCGGCATGGCAACCCGCAGCGCGTATATGGCGGCCAGCAGCTCAGGCACATCCTGCTTTGAATACGGCGCCGTACTGCGCACAGGCAGCCGCGCGACGGCGCCGAGTTCGTGGAGTTCCGACCCGCCTACAAGCGCCGCCGTCGCGCTGACGACGCGCTTTGGTGCCAGCAGTTCTTCGTTGGCATATTTAACGCCGCGCGGGCACCTGTTGCCACTGACGGACAGGCTGCTGTCGGCGTTCCTGTCGACCGTCAGGTGACACCCGAGCGGGCAGGTGATGCATATCAGTTCTTCACTCATAACAATCTCCTTGCGAGCGCCCGGCCGCTCAGGTAATCGACAGTTCCACCACCGGCTCAGGGGCGCCTATGGCCGTCTCGAGGTCTCTTGGGACCAGCTCCAGGGCTATCATCTCGGATGGCTGGATATGATTCTTCTTGATTGTCTTGACGATACGATTGTTGACCTTGACCTCGAGCACCGCGTCGTTCTTGACGATCAGCGTCCGCATGTACAGCTTGTTGGTCGCGTACAGGTCGACACGGCCTGGGGCCGAATAGCGAATGTTCGAGCCAACCTTGACCCTCGCCTCGGCCTTGGCTCGTTGGCCCTTGAGCCAACGGGCTGCGTGAGCGCCTGCCCGTCTGGATTCCTCCACGACATAGTCTACCAGGTCGTGGACATGCAGCACGTTGCCACACGCGAAGATGCCGGGCACATTGGTCATGAGCATCGAATCGACAACGGGTCCGTTGGTCATCGGATTGAGCTCGACTCCGGCCATCTTCGAGAGCTCGTTTTCCGGAACGAGTCCGACCGAGAGCAGCACCGTGTCGCATGGAATCGTAAATGCCTTCTCGTGCTGCATGGCGCCATTCTCTATCGGTGTAATCTCGACGCCTTCAACACGATCCTTGCCTATGATGTTGGTCGTCAGGTGCGACAGATACAGCGGAATGCCGAAGTCATGCAGGCACTGCACGATGTTGCGCGTAAGGCCCGACGGATACGGCAGGATTTCGACGACGGCATGCACCTTGCAGCCGACCCAGCTCATGCGCCGGGCCATGATCAGGCCTATGTCTCCGGAGCCTATTATCACGATATCCTTGCCAGGCACGAAACCTTCTATGTTTACCAGCCGCTGCGCCAATCCCGCGGTGTAGACCCCGGCGGGCCGGTCGCCTGGGATGCGGATGTTGCCACGGTTGCGCTCGCGACAACCCATCGCCAATACGACTACCCGAGCGCTTATCCTGATGACGCCGTAGGCGCCCGAGTAGCAATACAGCGTCTTGATGTCGGCGCCCGCGTCCATCTCGATTACTGTAGTCCTGGTAAACGACTTGATGCCGGTGCCGGCCAGCCGCTCCTCAATCTTCTCGGCGAATTCCGGGCCGGACAGTTCCTCGTTGAACTCGATGAGGCCGAATCCGTTGTGTATGCACTGGGTCAGGATGCCGCCAAGCGTTTCTTCCCGCTCGACGATGGCGCACGAGAATCCAGCCGCGTCGAGTTCGAGCGCGGCTGCCATGCCCGCCGCACCGCCACCTATCACTACCGAGTCAAAGTTGAGGTCGTTCATAGCGCATCCTTCAACAGGCGGCTGCGGCCGCCATTCTTGGTTATCTCGTCCCACGACAGGCCAGTCTCCCGCATGATGATCTTGATTATCTTGTATGTGCAGAAACCACCCTGACAACGTCCCATCTGCGCCCTGGTAAAGTACTTGATGCCGTCAAGAGTCGTGTGACCGGCCTTGATCGCCTCGACAATCTCCGCTTCTGAAACCTTTTCGCATCGGCATATGATGTTGGCGTAACTGGGGTCGCTCTTGGCCAGCTCGTCCACCTCGAAGGGGGTCATATCCTTGACATGCGGGCGCTTGCCTATGAATGGATCATAGTCTGGCTTCTCGCTGAGGCGAAGGCCTTCCTTCTTGAGGAGATCCTTGACGTACTCGCCTATCGCCGGGCTTGCCGTCAATCCAGGTGACTGGATGCCAGCCACCTGGATGAATGCCGGAACCTTGGCGGAAGGCGCTATGTAGAAGTCCTCGTCCAGGGTCGGCCGGAGCCCCGCAAAGCTCGTTATCACATCGTACTCGGAAATGGACGGCACCATGCTGCGTGCCGAGGAGAGTATTTTCTCCAGCTGGTCACGGGTGGTCGCCAGGTTGGTCTTGTCGTCTATGGCCTCGGCGGTCGGACCGATAAGCACCGTGCCCTCGACAGTCGGTATCACCAGCATGCCTTTTGACACACTGGTCGGTACCGGGAATATGACTCGCTCCGGCCGGGCCTTGGTCAACCGGTCCAGCAGGTAGTACTCACCCTTGCGCGGCTTTATCTGGAATTCCTCGGCTCCGAAGACTGCGGATACCTCATCGGCATAGAGGCCAGCAGCATTGACGACGTAGCGCGCCTTGAGCGATCGCCCATCGGCGGCACGGACTGTCCATTCGTCACCTGTCCGCGCCGCGTGCTCCACCTTGAAACCAGTCCGTATCTCCACACCGTTCTTCTTCGCGCTTTCCACCAGCGAGAACACGAAGCGATACGGCTCCACGATGCCGCCACCCGGCACCCAGAGTCCCCCGAGTACGTCGGGATTCAGCTTTGGCTCAAGCTCGAGCATCCGCTCACGCGAGCACATTTCTATGCCTATGACGCCATTGTCGACGCCCTGCATATACAGCTGCTCGATGGCGCGCATCTCGTCCTCGTGCAGGGCCGCGACCACGATGCCACAGCGCTTGAACGGAAAGTCCAGCTCCTGGCGCAACCGGTCGAACATCATCGCGCCCTGCAGCTCCAGTCTGGCCTTCAGGTACTTCTTGTTATGATGAAAGCCACCATGCACGATGCCCGAATTGGCCTTGGATGTTCCGAACGAGACATCGGCCTCCTTGTCGACCAGCACCACATCGAGTTCGTATGCCGATAGCCGCCGCGCAATATTGGCGCCGCTGACACCGGCGCCAACGATGCAGACGTCATAGCGGGTTGATCCAGTTTTCACCATCGCCCCCTTGCATTTCCGATTCATTATACGACTGTTTCGGTAGCAGACAAGTGACGAATCTGCGCTCTATGGCTTTTATAGCCGCAATTTGAATTCTATACTTACATTATATGGCCTTCATACACAGAACCGTCATACGGACTATAAGCGGATTTCTCCCTGACCACACGGTTGTGCTTGTGGAAGGCCCGCCTCGCAGCGGGAAATCGACAGTTGCGCGGCAGCTGGCGGCGAGCGCGTCGGCGGGAGCGGTGCTCGTGGACGCCCGCCTGCGGGAGGGTCGCGCGATGCTGGCCTCTCCGGCGAGCCAGTCAGCTGCCAGGCCGATCATCGTTGACAACGCCAGGCGGACTGATGCCGAGAGGCTGCTGTCATGGGCCAGCGCGGTCAGCCCCGGCGGTGGCGGGGACACTGCGATCCGCTCACCGCGCTTCGTGCTGGTCGGGGAGAATTTTGGGGGACCCGATCCGGCAAAGCCGTGGGCACGCGCGGTTGCACGGATCCGCGTCGGGCCGCTCTGCCTGTTCGAGGCGGGCCAGGCATCGCTGAAGCGGCTATGGCTACGCGGCGGCTATCCGGAGGCCTTCGCAGCAACAAGCGACACCGCCGCGTCCGAGTGGCTGGAGACGTATGCGGCTGACCTTGCCGGTGGCAAGCTTGCCGCCTGGGACATGCCGCGCGAGCCACTCCTGGTTTCGGGCCTCCTGCAGGCGGTTGCCGCAGGCCACGGCCGCGTGTTCAACGAGAACGCTGCCGCTCGTGCGCTCGGCGTATCGCGGCCGACCATAGGACGCTACCTCGGAATCCTGGAGCGGGCTGGCTTGCTCTTCCAGCTTCCAGCTCTGCTTCCACGGCCGCCAAAAAACCGCGTCACCACGTCGCCCGCGCTCTACATCAGGGACTCAGGCTTGCTCCACGCGCTTCTGGGCATCCGGTCGGCCGACGAACTGGCACTGAAACCCAGGCTGGCGGCGGCATCATGGGCCGGGTTCGTCGTGGGTCAGGCGCGGGAGGTCATGCCGTCCAGCCTGGCTCTGCATCGATACGCCAGCGCCGACGGCGCCGCGCTCGACCTGGTTGTGGTCAGGGATGGTCGGCCGATACTGGTCGCGGCCGCAAGGCGGCTTGGGCCAGTATCTGTCGAACGGTCAATATCATACGCGGCCAGCGCGCTACTCGGCCGTGCGGATCCCGAACAACCCCAGGCGTCACGCCCCGGACGATACATTGTCGTGCCTGACGGTGACGAACGGCCGCTGCCCGGCGGTTTTTCCGTTCTGGGTCTTGGAGCCTTCCTGGAGCGGGTAGCCATGGCCGACGCTTGACCGCATCGGCGGAGGGAGCCACACTGGTCGCCATGCTCGAACTCAACGGGATAGTAAAAGGCTTCGGCGGCAGGACCGTGCTCGACGGCATCGACGCGTCATTCCAGCCAGGCACGGTCACGGCAATCGTAGGCGCGAACGGCTCGGGCAAGTCCACGGTGCTCAAGCTTCTCTGGGGAGAACTCAGGCAGGACTCTGGCTCGATCACCTGGAATGGCACGATAGTCGACCCGGCATCGGAAAGCTGGAAACGACTGGTCGGCGCGGTCCCGGACGATGATGCTCTGGTGGATGGGCTGTCGATCCAAGGGCATTTCAGGCTATGCGGTGGTCTATCGGGCCTTGCGCCTGACGAGGTATCCATGCGGGCCGACAATCTTGTTCGGCTCTTCGGCCTGGAGGAAGCAGCGCTAACGACGCGGAGTGCCGACGAGGCTTCGCGGGGCAACCGCAAGCGATTGGCTCTGGCGCTCGCGTTGCTTGGCGAACCCGGGATCGTGCTTATGGATGAACCGTTCTCCGGTCTCGATGCCGAGCGCGCGGCAGCCCTCGTAACCATAGTGAGGCTACTCGCGGAGCGTGGCCGGGTTGTTGCCTTCTCATGTCACGACGAAGGCATTACGAGGAGCGCGGCCGACCGCTATGTACTCCTCAACGACGGTAAAGTCACAAGCGGGCCAATAGATCGATTGCCCGCGCAGACCGCGCATGGTATCGATACCGATGGAGCATTGCCGTGGCTGGCCTGATGATAGCCATCCAGAGTCTGCGTAGATCGGACGACGTCCTGCGGTCCAGAAACAGGCCAGCGGGTGCCCTGCGGGGGATCACCGCATATCTCGCGGGATTCGCCATTATCAGGACCGGAGCAAGCGCCTATATTTTCCTTTCTACACTCAGACCGCTCTCATCCCGCGAAGAGGCCTATGGACTCGCGGTCCTCATGACGATAGCGTCGTGCGTCCCGCTGGCCGCGGTAGTGATATTCTCTCGCAGCAGGTTGAACATCACCTGGAGGTTGTCCTCTCTGCCTATGCGGAGATCCATCAGGCTGGCCATCGCGTCACTCGAACCGGCGATCAGCGCGTTTCCCATGGTGGCTCTGGCGTCGATGTTGCCCGCTATCGCCGCTCTACCAATCGCACCATGGTCACTCATGGATTACCTGAAAACGATACTCTGGTATCCACTGATGACGGCGTCGGTGGCCTTGGGGGTCCGCTCGCTGGCTGGCGCGCTCGGAGGTTTGCTGCAGAAGCGTACGGCGGTCGTACCGAATCAGGGCAGATCCGTGGCTCTCGCGGTGGTGCTCCTCATGTGCGCGGTTGCCAACCCGGATCCAGTCGTCAATCAGCATGGGCTGTTCGTGTCACTGTACACGTGGAAGCTTGCGGTCTCCGCGGTCAAGGCGAGCGGACTCGATGTGCCCCTTGCGCCAGGGGCCGGCTGGCTGGCGCTGGCAACGGCATGCGCGGCGCTCGCCTTCGCCGCCGTGTCGGCACTCGCGGAGGATGCGCTGCGGAGCCAGAACCGGGGTCATGGGCCTTCAGCCGGGCATGTCCTTGCTTCGGTATGGTCCGCGTGGCCCATGGCTTCCGCCGTGGACAGGAAGCGGGATACCTCCTGGAGCCTGCTTGCGTCCATCACGCTAGCCGCGCTATCGCTGGCACAGTCGGCGTCACCGGCGGTGCCGCTCGTGATCGCGGCCGCGAGCATTGTCATCCGTTCGGTGTCGGCGCTCGCCTTCATCGCTACAGAGAGTCCGACCACGAAACGCTTTGCCCTGATTCCAGCCCGCCCTGGCGCGGTAGATCGAGCCTATTTCCTTGCAGACCTGGCCCTCACAGCACTCGTTGTCGCGCCGCTCGCGGCCGCGGGGCTGGTGCTCATGTACCGGTCTTCCCGCTAAGCATCGAGGACAGTTACGCCCAGCGCACCAGCCCCGGTATGAATGGATGCACGAGCGCCTTGTGCCGCGGCAACACGCGGACGGCGTACCCGTGCTGGCCGGTCGTCTCGCAGCCGACCGTTATGGAGTACTCGTACGCGCCGCCTTGCGACACGCCAGCCTTCATCTCCACCCGGACAGGGTCATGGATGTCGCCCGTCGTGGAGACAGGCCCGTGGTACAGCTCGACCAGCACCTGGTCAGGGGACAGGGCTCCCAGTCTGACGCGCGCATCAACCTGCACCGTCTCACCGCGCTCCATCACCGGGCGCGCCGATGACCGTACGTCCTCAACGGCGATATTGGGCCACTCTTTTCGAGCCAATTCAAGATATTCGGCCGCCGACTTGGCGCTCTTGTAGCCATCAGCCTGCAGAAAACGCGCATTCTCCAGTGCCGGCAGATAGTAGCGGTCAGTATATTCCATCAGGGTCCTGTGGAAGCAGAAATTCTTGCCTACATTATGGATGGAGCACTTCATCATCTTTATCCAGTCGCGGGGCAGACCATCACGGCCACGTTCGTAGAATGTCGGTATGATCTCGCGCTCCAGAAGATCGTAAAGCGCCTTCGACTCTATCTCGTCCTGTAGCTCGGTATCGGCATACTCTTCGCCCTTGCCTATGGCCCAGCCGCACTCCGGCGAGTAGCCTTCCGCCCACCATCCGTCCAGCACAGAGCAGTTGAGCACGCCGTTCATACCGGCCTTCATGCCGCTGGTACCAGATGCCTCCAGGGGCCGACGCGGTGTATTGAGCCAGACGTCGGAGCCGCTGGTCATATAGCGGGCCATCGTCATGTCGTAGTCCTCAAGGAACACGATTCTTCCGGCCACATCATCCCGACGCGAGAAGTGGACGAGTTCCTTTATTATTTCCTTGCCTGGCATGTCATGCGGGTGAGCCTTGCCGGCAAAGATGATCTGGATCGGCCGATCCTTGTCTGACAACAGACGCAAGAGCCTGTCCGGATCCGACAGCAGCAGGTTGCCGCGCTTGTATGTCGCAAAGCGGCGGGCAAAGCTTATCGTCAGCGCAGACGGGGACAAGGCATCGTCGGCTCGCGCCAGGCCCTTCTCGGAGACGCCCATGCGGCGCATCTCCTTCTTGAGCCTGTCGCGGGCAAACACGACCAGGCGTTCACGCCGGCGCTCGTGGGTGCGCCACAGCTCGTCGTCGCTGATCCTGTCGATGCGGTCCCAGGTCTCGAGGTTCGTGGGCTCCTCGGAGAAGCGCGGGCCGAAGTAGCGGTCGAGCACCTCGAGCAAGGTGTATGGGATCCAGGTGCGCGGATGCACGCCGTTGGTCACATAACCTATCGGCACCTCGGCGGTCGACAGACCTGGCCAGATAGCCTTCCACATGTCGCGCGATACGTGGCCGTGCAGCTCGGAGACACCATTGGCGTACGCCGAGAGTTTGAGGGCGAGTACCGTCATGCAGAACGGCTCGCCGTCGTCATTGGGCCGCTCGCGCCCCAGAGCAAGGAAAGCCTTCCAGTCGATGCCAAGCTGGCCTGACAATCCGCGGAAATACTTCTCCATCAGGTCGATGCCGAAGCGCTCGTTGCCCGCTGGTACTGGCGTATGGGTGGTAAAGATGTGTGTTCCCCACAGGGCCTGTGCCGCCTGTGCAAAGGAAAGCCCCTTGTCGGTCATGATCTCGCGTATGCGTTCCAGCCCGAGGAAGGCGGCATGCCCCTCGTTCATGTGGGCCACGGCGGGATTGATGCCGACCGCGCGCAGGGCGCGAATGCCGCCTATGCCAAGAAGGATCTCCTGCCGGATTCTGGTCTCCTTGTCGCCACCATAGAGCGTTGCGGTGATGACGCGGTTTGCCGGCGTGTTCTCATCGATATTGGTATCAAGCAGATACAGGGACGAGCGTCCGACCCTGACTTCCCAGACCTGGGCGACTATCTGCTCGCCAGCCATCTCCACGGTTATCTTGACCGGGTCACCGGACGCGGTCTCGCAGCGCCTGACCGGCATGTTGTACCAGTCATTTTCCGGATACTCTTCCTGCTGGTAGCCGTCGGCGTTGAGCTGCTGGATGAAATAGCCCTGCCGGTACAGAAGGCCGACGCCGACCAAGGGCAACCCGAGGTCGGAGCTGGTCTTCATGTGGTCACCCGACAGTATCCCGAGTCCACCCGAATAAATGGGCAGCGACGAATCCATGCCGTATTCCATTGAGAAATACGCAACGGAATCCTTGTAGTCACCCTTGTACCACGGTGTGGCATTCTTGTAAGCCTGGAACTTGCGATACACCTCGCGGAGCGCGGCAAGATACGAGTCATCGACGGCGGCGGCATCGAATCGTTCCTGGGGCACCATGCCGAGCATCTTGGCCGGGTTCTGCCGCGACTGGCTCCAGACATCGTAGTCGAGCCGGATAAAGAGCATGATCGCATCGAAATTCCATGAAATCCAGAGATTGTGCGCCATCTCTTCGAGCGGTTCGAGTGCTTCGGGAATCTTTGGCTTTACGGTATGGGTCAGGATCTTCATGGTTCACCGCCGTGCATGCAGGCTGAGGATAGCGCCGACAGTGCCGACGCGTTTCAGGTAATGATAGCGGACACCGTCATCAAACGCAATCGGGCCATTGTCATGGTATGGAATTGTCGAAATTGGAAGCCTCGATCTCATTGAAGTAGCGCACGGTGCCAACCTTCAATTCGTCTGTTGCCTTTTCGTCGCAGACCACCACCACCCTGGGGTGCAGTTGCAGGCACGAGAATGTCCACAGGTGGTTGACGCCCTCCTCGATGGCATGGCGGAGCGCGCGGGCCTTGTTGGCGCCCGAGACCAGTATCAGTACCTCGCGGGCGTCCATGATGGTGCCGACTCCAACGGTCAGGGCGGTCGCGGGCACCGCAGCAGGATCGTCGCCAAAGAAGCGGGAGTTGGCTTGCCTCGTGTCGCTTGTAAGGGTCTTTACCCTGGTTCTCGACGCGAGCGACGAGCCAGGCTCGTTGAAGGCGATATGTCCATCGGCGCCGACTCCACCGACAAACAGGTCGATGCCACCGGCCACCTTGATCGCGGCCTCGTAGCGCGCGCATTCCGCCTCAAGGTCGGGGGCGTTGCCGTTCAGTATATTGGTGTTGCCGGTGGGTATGTCCACTTTGGAGAACAGGTTGTCCCGCATGAAGCTGTGGTAGCTCTGCGGATGCGCCTCAGGCAGTCCTACGTACTCATCCATATTGAAGGTAACCACGGTGCGGAACGATACCGCGCCGCGGCGATATAGTGAAACGAGCCGCTCGTACATGCCCAGCGGCGACGAGCCGGTAGGCAGGCCCAGCACGAACCGCTGCACCGCTCCGGAACCAGCCGCGACGTTGATGCGTCGGGCCACAAAGTTCGCGGCCCACTGGGATACTTCGTCGTAATCCTTGCGAATGATCAGGCGCACCGGCGCATCCTTTCCTGACGCGGACGAGAGCCGCGTCTTCTGCCTTTACATGTTCAGTTCAGTCCATTCTTCAGGAACCGTCCTCCGACCATCGAGGCGAGCACGGCAAAATCCTTGTCAAAGACGACCAGGTCGGCCTCGTAGCCTGGCACCAGGAGCCCCCGCTTGCCAAGCCCGATGATGCGGGCCGGATTGCTCGCGGCCATCTCGACGGCGGCCTCGACCGGCACGCCCCACCCGGCCAGGTTGCGCACGCCACCTATCATGGTCAGGCAAGAGCCGGCTATCACGCCGTCGCTCTTGCGGTGAAATATGCCGTCTTCGAGGACTACTTCTTCCCGATTCGCAAAGAGCGGGCATCGTTCCTGTTCAGTCGGCTTCAGGGCATCGGTGACGAGCACCACCTTGCTCTGGGGCTTGTCACGCAACAACAGGCGTATCAGGTCGGGGTGCACATGCTTGCCGTCCGCTATGATCTCGCAGGAGAGCTCCGGATTGATCAGTATGGCGCCGACCGCGCCGGGGTCGCGGTGGTGCAGGCGGCTCATCGCGTTGAAGAAGTGCGTTGAGTGCAGGATACCGGCCTGCATGCCTTCCATCATGTTGTCATACGTCGCGTCGGTATGGCCGGCCTGCAGCACGATGTTGCGCGACATGCAGTAAAGTGCCAGCTCGCGCATGCCCTTGAGCTCCGGAGCGACGGTCATGTTCGTTATGTGGCCTCGCCCGGCGCGGTACAGCCGCTCCATCACGTCAACGTCGACGGGCCTGACGAACTCAGGATTCTGCACGCCCAGCCGAGCCAGCGATATGAACGGCCCCTCCAGATGCACACCCATCACGCGGGCGCCTGTCTCCTTGCCCATCGCGTCGACACAGGCGGTTATTGAGCGCTCCATGTCGTCCAGTTCCATCGGATAGATTGTCGGACAGAACGCGGTTACCCCATACGACCCCAGTTTGTCCGACATCGCGATGATGGCATCAACTGATAGATCCTCGGTGCCGTACCCCGCGAAGCCATGTATGTGAGTGTCTATGAAGCCAGGCGCTATGTACGCTCCATCGGCATCATAGATGGCGGCGTCGCTGGGAAAGCGCTTCTGGGCGAAGCGCTTCTCCGAAAAGACATCGGCTATCCGGCCATCCTCGACCAGCACCGCGCAATGTTCCATGCGGGCGTATCCTGCAAGGAGCGTGGCGTTATGTATGCAGACCATAGACATCTGAATCCTCCGTAGTGGCAATCAATGGCCGGCCATTATTGACACCGGGCATCGGCCACGCGGTTCGTCGACGCCTGACAGGACGCGCGCGACGGCGCGGGCCGACAGGCTGGTATATTCGTAGGCGCACAGCACCGCGCGGGCCTTCCCGCCCAGTGCGACGAGCGCCGCGGCGTCGTATGGTTCACGCATCGAGACGAACGAGAGTGTCAGGCCGCGAGCATCACAGGCCGCCCGCACCGCTTCGACGAGCGCCGCCTGCGCCGGATGCCGCGCCATCGCGTAGACGCCGATGACGACGGGTGTGCCATCGATGCTCGCGACAGCGCTATCGACAGCGCTCTGGTCGGGATCGCTTGGCAGACTGATAGCCTTCAGCGTCGGGCCTTCGGCCTCGAGCGCCGATTTGACGCTCTGGGCGACGATCTGGGTGGTCTCTGCGCCTGTCAGCGCGTCAGGCAGCATATCGATATACAGTCCGCCGCCGCTCATGTCGGGCATCTTAGTCTCGCCGATCAGGCTTATGGACGACCTGGAGCAGAGTTCGGCTTTGCGGACCGACCGTGGCTCGGCGAGCGCAACGCCGGAAGCGGTCCTGGCGGCGATCTTCGCCTTGGCTCCAAGTATCCGCCTGACCGATGCATCTATGCGCGACTCCGGTATTCGTCCGCTCCTGACCGCCGCGAGAATGTCATCGAACGCGGTTTCCTGTATCGCCGCGGTATGGCTTATGCAGAGCATATCGGCTCCGGCGAGCAGGGCACGGGCCGGAGCGTCGTCGTATCGCCCATGGATCGCCTTCATTTCCAGGCAATCGGTAACGATGACTCCCTGATAGCCCAGGCCATCACGCAGGAGACCGGTCAGTACGCGGTAGGAGAGTGTCGCCGGTATCGCCTCTGGCTCCACCGCCGGAAAGAGGACGTGCGCCGTCATGATCGATCCGATTCTTTCCGCTATCAGGCGTTTGAACGGCACAAGCTCCACCATTTCAAGCCGCTCCAGCGACGCATCGACGCGGGGCAGGCTCAGGTGTGAATCGATGCTCGTGTCGCCGTGTCCAGGAAAGTGCTTGGCCGTCGCCAGCATGCCTGAGCGCTCGAGGCCGCGCGCGTAGGCGGAAACCAGATCGGCGACCGTTTCCGGCCGCTCCCCGAAGCTGCGTACGCCGATGACAGGATTAGCCGGGTTCACGTTGACATCGGCAACCGGTGCCAGGTTCCAGTTAAAGCCGAGCGATACAAGCTCGGCTCCGGAAATCGCAGCCAGCTCTTCGACCTCGTGCAGGTCGGTGCCGCCTCCCGCCACAGCGGCAGCTATCGCCATGGCACCGGGCATGGGCGTCAGTCCCGCCCTGAATCGCGCGACTATGCCACCCTCCTGGTCCAGCGCGACCAGCGGCGCTATGCCAGTTCTTGATTCGATGGCGCCACGCATGCGGCCAAGATGATAGCGAAGAGGATCAGGATCGGTACCATTCCTGGAAAAGAGGATGACATTGCCCATGGGCCGCTTCTCAAGCTCGGCGAGCAGAACCTCCTCGCCAGCCGCTCCGCCGGGATAGCCGACCAGCAACATCTGGCCAATCTTCTGTTCAAGCGAAAGCGCGTCGACAGTCACGATCGAGACCTCCATGGCACGTGCGGTACCGATACAAGTATCGCTTCTTTTGACAAGATCTGCAACAATATTTTATAGTATATCCGATAATCAAGAAATTATATTCCACGAATGCATGAATCGTGCTAGAATGTGGCAAGCGGATGCGCCGGGCGACGATGCGCACGAGAGGATGGGTAACGAGATGACTGGTGGAGTAGCGCTTCTGCGCGAGATAGTCGATTCGTGCACCGAATCGGAACGCAAGATTGCCGAATACCTCATCGACAACCCCAAGACGGCGGTTTTCTGCACGATTGCCGAATTGGCCAGGCAAGCCGACACCAACCCGCCAGCCGTCATCAGGCTGTGCAAGCGCGCGGGCCTTTCCGGATATCGCGAGCTACAAATTTTATTGACGCGCGACATGTACGAGCACCCGGACACCGTCACTGAAGAGCCTCCGCAGGCGTTCGAACTGGATTCAAGCCAATCTGTCGAGGTCATAGCCAAGACCATTGTATCCAGGACCACGGACGCGGTCGAGCGGGTGCTGACCTTGCTGAACACCTCGGCGGTGGAGCAGGCCGCCGCGGCCGTGCTCGCATCCCGCTCGGTCGCCATATTCGGTGTCGGCGCGTCGGCCAATGTCGCCTACGACCTATACCAGAAACTGTCCCGCATCGGCGTGCCATGCTCCTTTGCCTTCGACGCCGACGTGCAGGTAACCGTAGCCTGTGGCCTCACCGAGGCGGATACGGCGGTTGCCATATCATATTCCGGAAGGTCAGCCCATACGGTCAGCATAGCGGAGGAAGCCAAGCGATCAGGAGCCAGAATGATAGGCATCACGAGCGTCGGCCCCAGCCCGCTGTCCAAGCTGGCCGATATCGTGCTTACCGTACCGGCCACGGAACCGCTCCTCAGGACAAGCGCCTCGCTGTCACGCGCCACGCAGCTCGTGATGGTTGACATCCTGTACGCGACAATCATATGCAGAAGCATAGAGCGGTCGATTCCACGTCTGGAACGGAGCATGCAAGCGGTGCACGAACAGGATTTCAAACCCGGAGACAAGCCCTGAAATGCGTGGCAATCCACTGATTATCGACCCGGTCGCCGAGTCCGATGCCATAGTCGAACTATGGAACAGGCACATAGGCAACTCCTTCCAACTCGACCGGAGCCTTCTGCTGCAACAGCTACGTCTGGACACTGATCCCAGGCTCTGCCTGGGCACCAGGGACGCGTCGGGCCATCTGACCAGCGTGATTCTGGTCAAGCGGGCTGCCCGCCCCGGACCGGATGGCGCCGTGCCGGCCATCGGGTATCTGTCGTGGCTTCTGGTCGATCAGAACCAGCGCAGACAGGGAACGGGAACCGCCTTGCTCGCACAGGCCGGCCGCTGGTGGGAGGCGCATGGTGCGTCCACGGTACGACTCGGATCGGATCACTATCACCTCTTTCCGGGCAGACCGGTCGAACACGGGCCTGGATGGGATGCTTTTGCCGGGTTCGCCGGTCGATTCGGCTTCTCCGGCGAAGGTATCGAATGCGACCTGATAGCTGACCTGAGATCACTGGACGCGGCCAGGCCGGTGGCTTCTGCCGAGTTGACGGGCCATTATGCATACATCGCATTCGACCCGAAGCGTACCGACGCTGTCATGGCATTCATGGAGCGCGCCTTCCCCGGACGATGGGCCGATGAGATAGCCGAGGCGATGGCCGCCGGGCTCCGGCCCGACGATCTGGCCCTGGCCGTCGACACACGCGATGGAGCTATAGTGGGATTCTCACGAATATACGATGCCGCTAGCCCGGTGCGCGGCCCGAGCATGTACTGGCTCGGCCTCCTGGGCAGCAAGCCCGGAGGACTCGGGCCCATAGGCGTTGACTCTTCCAGACGTGGCGAGGGGCTGGGCATGGGTCTCCTGCGGTACTGTGTGCGCGAACTCGCGACGCGAGGCGTTGAGACTATGGTCATAGACTGGACCGATCTCGTGGATTTCTATGGAAAGATAGGTTTCAAGGTATGGAAACGGTACGAAACGATGAAGGCCGAAATCAAGAACCTGCTCCAGTCGATCTCTCGGGACTGACGACAGAACGGCAGAACCCGGCGAGCGCCGATATAGACTCCAGGAGCACGCGGGACATCCTCACAATCATCAATACCGAGGACAAGAAGGTTCCGTTCGCGGTGGAAGAGTCACTGGACCGGATAGCCGCGCTGGTCGACGCCGTCGTCGCCTCCTTCAAGAAGGGCGGCAAACTGGTCTACATTGGCGCCGGGACCTCGGGCAGGCTTGGCGTACTCGATGCCTCCGAATGCCCGCCAACGTACGGGACTCCGCCATGGATGGTGCAGGGCCTGATAGCGGGTGGACGTGAGGCCCTCGTGCGCTCGGTCGAATGGGCCGAGGACAAGGAGGACCAGGGCGTCAAGGACGTCCAGGCCATAGACTTCTCGTCAAAAGACGTACTCGTCGGCATAACGGCTTCCGGCCAGGCACCATACGTACTGGGCGCCATGCGGTACGCCAGGGAGCTCGGAGCCGTCGTCGGAGCAATATCATGCAACGCCAGTTCGGGAACATTTGAACTGGCGGAGCACAAGATTTTCGTCGACGTTGGCCCGGAGGTCGTCACGGGATCGACTCGCATGAAATCAGGCACCGCGCAGAAGCTGGTGCTGAACATGATAACCACCACCGCGATGATACGGATAGGCAAGGTCTACCGCAATCTGATGATAGACCTGACGCCGGTAAACAAGAAGCTTGTGGAGAGATCCAAGAACCTGATCATGAAGGCTACCGATTGCGATCGCGCTACTGCGGAGCACGCGTTCCTTGCTTCGGGCAAAAAGCCCAAGATTGCCATCCTGATGGTGCTGCTCGGCATCGATGCTCCCACTGCCGAGCGGCTCGTCGAGACCAACGACGGTCACCTCTCCAGCGCTGTCAAGGCATTCCACGCCGGGAACACGGGAACATGACACGCGATACAGCTGAAGCGTGGGTGTTTGGCATCGATGGTGGAGGCACAAGTTCCCGTCTTCGTGCCGAGTCACTGTCCGGAATACTGCTGTATGAAGGTGGTTCCGGCAGCACCAATAGCAACTCCAACAGCCGCGACTCGGTCACAGGCACGCTGGTATCCCTTCTGCACGGTGCGTTCACATCCGGATTGGCTCCGCAGGCATGCAAGGCCGGCTTCATAGGATCGGCAGGGGTGGACAGCGAAGCGGGCAAGAAAACGATGATTGACGCATTGGGCCAGGCCTTTGGCCGGGCCGCAGGCTCATCAGGCGATGCGCATATCGGAGCCATGCGCCCGGTGCTCGGCGCCGGCAATGACGCGGAGCCGGCACTCGTCGGCGCCCTCGAAGACACGGAGGGCTACCTTCTGATCGCCGGCACCGGCTCCATAGCGTACGCGCGCGCGGACTCTGGCGCCAGCGTGCGTGCCGGTGGCTGGGGTCACTTCCTGGGAGATGAGGGTTCGGCGTTCTGGGTGGCCTTTCAGGGTATCGTGCGCGGTTTGCGTTCCAGCGAGGGCCGTGACACGCCGACTACCGTACTCGAAGCCGCGCTGGACCACTTCGGGTTGGCAGACCCCGAGGCGCTCATACCATTCATATACGCAGACTTCGACAAGACGCGCATCGCGTCGTTCGCACCGCGCGTGGCTGCCATCGCGGCCAATGGCGACCCTCTGGCGCGCGCCATAATGGACCAGGCATCCACTGAACTGGCCGCCCTGGTCGTTTCGGTGCACGCCAGGCTTGGCTCCATCATAGAGCGCTCGAGGCTTGCGCTGTACGGTGGCTTGCTGGAGAAGAACGCCGAGCTCAGATCGGCTGTGGCCGATCTAATAACTCGGGCAGTGCCTGGCATGGTCATAGTCAAGCCAGCGGGTGACGCCCAGGCGGGAGCCTGCCTGCTGGCTCGTTCCATGGTGCGGCCATAGCCTATGGCCCCACTACTCGTCCTTGGTGCCGAACAGCCCTTTCAGCATGCCGACTATGCCCCGCGCATGCTCTGGCTTCTTGGTTTCCTGAGCCGGAGGTGCAACAGGAACCACCGGACGAGCCTCGGGTCTGCGTTGCCGCGGCTGCTTCTTGCCCGCACCCCTGCGGTCGGCCCCGGACGGATCGGCGCCATAGCGTTCGCGGTACATCCTCAGACGCTCTTCCATGGTTACGGAATAAGGATCGGCCAGCCGCGGCCCTTGCTGACCCTTGCCGCCCCTTGATCGGCCACCATTGCGCGCGACAGGTTTGGATGATTCAGCGGCTCGCCTGGGCTGAGCCTTGTTGCCGGCCGGTTTGGCCTGATTCCGGTCGGGCGTCCGTTCGCCTGTATCCCGTACAGTGGATCGTTCTGCGCCTGAACCACGCTTTTTGTCTGTTCTGCTCCTGGAGCGCTTGTCGGTCGCAGGTTGAACCGGCGCGGATACTTTGCCACCGGTAATCGCCGCGATGTCGGCCTGTATCGCCCTCGCGTTGCGCCCATCATACTGCTCGCCCCTGTCACGGCGCTCCTCGGGTCGCTTGCGCTCCTGCTCCTTGACCCTGGAATCCTGCGGCGTCATCATGGCTGCCTCTGGCCGGGCAGGCTCGAGACGCATTCCCAGTACTCGCTCTATGGCAGGTATGCCAACCGAGTAGCGCTCGCACGCGAAGTTGATGACGCGGGCGTCATCGGCATCAATGTGCTCCAGCCGTGCCAGGTATGGCTCGCCTTCGAGCGGCAGATCCCAGTTCACAAGCGACGCGGCCCAGCCCGCCGGCAGACCGGCAGCTCCTTCGTCGGTCAAGACAAGCACCTCATAGGCACCAGCCACGACCGAATCGAGTATGGCGCGTTTCCTTGGCAAGTTGCCCAGGATGTATTCAGTCTTGATACCCCGCGTCCTGAGCAGGCGTGCGGTCGATTCCGCCGTATCCCTGAGATCACAGAAGACGGCAACCGGCCGTGCCGGGTACTGCTGCAGTATCCCGAACAACAGGCGAGCCTTGTCTTCAGCGGATACTGTGAATGTCGTTACAGGAGCTGTCTTCGCACGCTCGCTGTCCGCCTCAAGCTCCATTTCGGCAATGGTGCCACCCAGATCACGAGCCAGGGCACGATGGGCCGGTCCCGGTTCAGCCGAGAACGCGACAAGGCAACGTCCCGGGATTACCGGACCAAGGGCGCGCCTGAGCATCGCGGCGCTGGCCACGTCAGCCAGACTATCGATATCACTCAGCGCAACGAGGCCAAACGAACGCGCGTCGATGCCGCCAGAGGCAACCCTGGCGGCAATGGTGTCGAGCGAACCGATGACGGCGGCGGTTTCTCCGGCGCCACCATCCCGGCCCAGGGTCGCGCAGGTGATGCCGGCCGTGCGTCCAGCTGCATCGAAGGCGGTTTTAAGTCCCGCAACCTCATGATCGGTCGGTGCGATGACGAGGGCGCGCAGCCCTGGCTCTGCCTGCATTCGGGCGACCGCTGCGGCCATGAGCACGGCGTCACGTGACGCCCCGAGCCTGACCCGAGCCAAGACTCCCCCTTCTGCGAGCGCGAGGACCAGCATCTCCACGATCTGGCGATCAGGGGTGTTTCTATCTTTATTCATATACAATCCCGGTGTATCGATGGTTAGCCGTGCCTGTCGGGCCGGCGTTCAATAATCTTGAGCGATACAAACCGCACTATACAACGCCACTACTGCATTGTGAAGGCTTCACCATGTGCCTTCCGCCCAGTCTTGCGCTCTGAAATCAAAGTGGATACAGTCTGGCCATGCACAAGGATCTGGCCATCATCATTATCATCACCGCATGCATCGCTAGTTCATGCGGCGGCCGCGTCAGCGCTCAGGCGGCGCGCCAAGCCGAGGAGCCGGAGATGCTGCGCGCTCGCACCGCGCTCGAGGCGTTGCCTGCCGATGTCAGGCCCGCCATCAAGGCGGCGATCGAGGCCGGTCCAGACAGATTTTTCGAGTTGTTGGCCGCTGCAGAGGCTGAATCTTCACGGGCAGGTGACCTGCTTGTGCTTGTCGACAAGCACCACCCGTTGCCATCCGGTTTTGTTCCACCTGACCTGGTGTCGCTCAACGACTACGCGCTCTCGGTCTCCCGCAAGGACCTGAGGCTCAGGAAAGCCATCATCGAAGCCGTGGAGGAATTGAACGCGGCCGCGAAGAAAGATGGCGTGACGCTTGTTTTCTCTTCTTCATACCGCTCATTCGAATACCAGGATGGCCTGTTCAAGCGCTATGCGGCGCAGCACGGAGAGGCGGAGGCATCGCGGTTCTCCGCAAGGCCCGGCATGTCGCAGCATCAGCTCGGCACCGCCATCGACCTTGGCAGCATCGATGACAGCTTTGCCCAGACCAAGGCGGGTATCTGGATGGCCGCCAATGCTTACAGGTACGGCTTCTCGCTGTCGTACCCGCACGGCATGGAGCCTGTTACTGGATATATCTGGGAGAGCTGGCACTATCGCTACATCACCAAACCTGCCGCGCTGCTTGAGCGTGACTATTTTGGCGGAATACAGCAATACCTCGTCGAGTTCATCAGCGCCTACCGAGCCGCTCCCTAACGCTTGTTGGGCGCTGGTTCGCGCTGCCTGACCGATTCCTGCCTGAATCCCTCGCCGAACTGCTCCACGGCCTTGGCAAATTGCTTGTCGCTCTGGAAGCCGAAATCCTGGAGCACGAGGCGCTCTATCTGGTCGAAGCTCATGCCGCCGTTCTCGTACTCACAGAACACATTGGCTAGATAGACCGTAAAGACGACGTCCTTGAAATCGGTGGTCATCAACTGAGGCTCATGGTGGAACCGTATGGCAGCCACCAATGACTCAGGGAAGTTCCACTTCTCGGCGACCCGGGCACCTATCTCGGCATGGTTCATGCCGCCGGCCAGATCCTCGAAGGTCTCCTTCTCTATGCCTTTGCTTTCGCAGAAGGTTCTGATGTGGTCGAGCAATTCCGGGTGCACCGCCGAGAAAATGATCTTGCCCATATCGTGCAGCATTCCACCCACATAGGCATCGTCCTGGAGAGCCCTGTTGCCAGGTTTGAAGTTCTTGGCCAGGTTATAGGCGTAGTACGCGCACCGGTAGCTGTGTTCCCACAGGGAACGCTGATCGACGCCATGCTCGTCGGCGAGGATCTTCTGGGAGCCATATGAGAACAGCAGGTTCTTGATGCCGCGCAGTCCCACCAGCTTGACGGCATCGACAATATTGTCGACACGCCGTGGCAGCATGAACTGGGCAGAATTGACCAGCTTCAACAGATCGGCCGTCATGGCGGGATCTGTGGAAATCTGCTTGGCTATGTCTATCATCTCGCTTTTCGGATCCGCTATCAGGCGCTGAATAGTCAGAATGTTCTCGGGAAAGTGCGGCAGACTGCTGATCTGTCTGACCAGCTCGTCGGTCAGCGACGAGAGGCTCTCTATCTTGGCTGAGGCCACGGGCACGGTGATCCTGGCCACGGTCTCGCCATTGTCTGTATGGATGTCGAAGCAATCCTCGTCGAGGCTCATCTTCTTGAGCATCAGCACCAGGATGACGAGCCCGAGCCCGGCTCCCTCGGATGCGTCGAGCACCTGGGACATGGCTTCTTCAAGCGAGTTGTATTTGCGGGAATGCGCCAGCTTGTCCTGGATACGTAGATATTCGGTCTTCGTCATCTCCGAGTTGTTACGCACCTCGAGCAGGACATTGGAGCCGCGTGCCTGGAAGATAACCTTGATATAGTATTGCTTTTCCTTCTGCTTCTGCAGATAGAACGCGATGTTCTCCATTGTGTCGGACTTGAAGGATCGCATCCCCTCTTCATAATCGGACGGAATCTTGAGGTCCAGGCCTTTGGTCTCGAAGTAGACGCGCTTGGTGTTTGCCTTCTTGGCGTTTACCGCCAATTCACGCAGACAATAGACGAGATAATCCTTGAGCTTGGCCTGGCCCAACTCGCCCAGAAAGACCTCGAGTACTTCTTCGATGTACACCTCGATCTCATGCGGCAAGGTATAGGTTGTGATAGTCAGTGGAATGGCGCTATGCGCCGCCTTCTTGATCTTTGGTACGTCTACGACTAGCTCATTGCCTGCCATCACGCTTCTCCGCTACTTTTGGATTCCAACGTTATATTTTCGGTTCAAACGCAAGAGTACTTGAAAGTTGCCCGGCATGCAACCATGCGCCGTGGAGTCCCTGGGACAATGACTGGCGGGCACCCTCGCAAAACGCTACAATGAAATATCATGAAAACAGTTATTGTCGTCGATCCTGACGAGACGGATAGAAAAATCGCGCTTGCGTTACTGGCCGGTCACTACGATGTCATCTGTTGCGCCTCGGTTGTCGAGGCCATAGCGGTAGCCAGGACACGCCAGCCACACGCGGTGGTCATGGATCTGGCCAGCTCGATGACCAATGGTCAGTATGATCCAATCGGCGCAGCGGCGCGCATAGCCCCGAACGCCATGGTCGTCTGTTCGACGAGCCAGAGCACCGCTGTTGATTATGCCCGCAGGCGTGGCGCTTCGGGTTTGATCGAGAAGCCATACCGCGCGGACGCGCTTGCGGCCGCTGTCAGGCTGGCGTCTTCCGAGGTGGCGGCGGAGAAACCGTTAGCCAGACCGTATGGCGCTGCCGCTCATCCATGCCAGCCGCTCATCGGCGATGGCAAGGCCATGCAGGAAGTGGCCAGACGAATCGTTCTCTACTCCAGGTATGACGCCCCTGTGCTCATACTGGGTGAGACTGGTACCGGCAAGGAACTCGCAGCACAGGCCATTCATCGATCATCGAGCCGCCGTCGCGCCCGGTTTCTTGCCGTCGATTGCGCATCCATACCTGAGACGCTGGCGGAAAGCCTGCTCTTTGGCACGACCAAGGGTGCCTTTACCGGCTCAATGGACCAAAAAGGCATTTTCGAGTCGTCATTCGGTGGCACCGTATTCCTGGACGAGGTAGGAGAGCTATCACCGGCGATTCAGGCCAAATTCCTCAGGACCCTTGAATCCGGCTGTGGCACACGCGTGGGATCGGTCGATGCCATAACCTATGACGTGCGCATTCTGTCGGCTACCGATGCCTCAATCTACGAAGACTCGGGCCATTTCCGGCCCGAGCTGCTCAATCGTCTCAATACGCTCGAGCTGAAGATGCCGCCCCTTCGTGACCACAAGGAAGACATCCCTGCCCTGATCGAGCTGTTCATCTCCGAGTTCTGCTCCGGCAAGCACTTCACCAGCAACGCGCTGGACAAGCTGCAACAGTGGAACTGGCCCGGCAATGTGCGCGAGCTCAGGAACATCGTGCAGCGAGCCTCGGTGCTGTCGGGCATACGGGAGGAAATGCATGCCGCGGATATCGAACTGACCGATTCGAATGACCCGTGCAGGGTCCCGATCGGCTAGAATATGGGGCGGACCGCTATCACAGACAGATACACATCCTGCGCGCCGTCAGGCGAGGTCCTGATGACGGGATCGCGGGCCAGCACGACGGTCCGCTTGCCTGATGCGCCGTCAAGGAATTCGCGGTATTCATCACTGGAAAATGTCAGAAAGACCCTGTGCAAGACAAGCTTCGCGGTGCCTATCCATTCGCCCTCCAGAAACTGGGCATCCGCCTCGAACGGTTCATCGCTGACGATGACTGGCTTGGACAGGGTACCAAACAGCAACAGCGCCGTCTTGCCGCCCGAAATATCGCCAAGCGCCGCGGTGTCGTTTGTCCGGGCTATCTCTTCGAGTCGGGCTATACCGACGCGAAGATCTATACGCCCGTCAAAAGTCTTGTCTCCCAATGGCGCGCCCTGCGCATTCGCAGCCAAGACCAGCGCGACGGCAAAAACCGCGGCGCATAGCATCTTCTTCATGCCGTCCTCCCAATAATCGATTCCTGAGAGAAAGCGTACCGTCAGGGATCGGTGCGGTCAAGGTGAGCCGCGGCTATGCCGGATACCGTGTAGAAAAGTTCAGCGAATCGTTCCAATTCGGCCTGGGACAATCCGGCCCTGGCAACGACGCTCCGTACGAAGGACTCTGCCTCCGGGCGCCCCGCCATCTTGAACATACCGGCCGATTGCAGTGCCGCGACTATGTCCCTGGAAACAGAATCAATGCGGGCCCGGGACACTGGCAGCCGCGCTTCCGCATAACCATCCGCAGATGCCAGAACCTTGCGGGCCTCCCAGCAGGCTATCTGGACCGCGTGGGACAGGTTCAGCGACGGGAAGAGCGGCGATGTCGGGATGCTGACGGCGACGTCGCACAGAGCCAGTTCCGGGTCAGACAGTCCATCGCGCTCGTTGCCAAAGACAAGCGCTACCGACCCGCCTGCGCGCGTAGCGATGCTCCGAGCAAAGGCGTCCACGGAGACATTATCCTTGCGCCGCTGTCCGGTCCGCCTGGTGAACCCCGCCACCAGCGCATGCGGTTCAAGCGCGGCGGACAGCGTCCCATACCGCGCTGCGGCTTCGTAGACATCGAACGCGTGCAGCGCATGGGTTCTGACTTCGGTCTCGTCGTGTTGCGGGCAATCCGCCAGAACCAGTCGGGAGAAGCCCATGGTCTTGATGGCGCGACAGGCGGCTCCGACGTTCATCGCCCCTTCGACGCGGCACAACACGACTACCAGCGTATCCCTGATCTCTTCATCATGCATCGGCGACGCCTCCAGTGTACGTTCCATGGTCAAAGCGCTATAGTCAAGGCCTCTATGACACATGGTATGCATTCAGAAGATGACAAGACAATGGCAGGCCTGCGAGCGCTGGTCATCGGCGGCACCGGAGGCATCGGTTTTGCCGTCGCACAGGCTATGGCGGCCGATGGGGCGAGGCTTGTGCTCCACGGGCACTCCCTGGAACGGCTGGAGGCGCAAGCCTCGGCCCTCCGGAGCCTCGGAGCCAGCGTGACGACTGTATGCGCCGATCTGTCCACCGGCGATCCATCAGCCGCGTTGCTTGAGGAAGCCCGTGCCGCCGACCTGCTGGTAATGGCCTATGGCCCGTTCGTCAACAAGTCACTTGCGGACACGACCCTGGAGGATTGGCGGCTCATCGCGATGGGTGGACTGGCGCTGCCAGGAATCATGGCAACCGCCGCAGCGACAGGCATGGCGGCAAGGGGCTTCGGCAGGATCTTGCTGTTCGGCGGCACGCGAACCGACGCCATACGGGGTTTCAAGGCCAACGCGGCCTATGCCGCGGCCAAGACCGGCCTGGGTGTGCTGGCCAAATCCATAGCCGTAGAGTTCGGCGGCAGCGGGGTTTCCTGTGCCGTGATCTGTCCTGGTTTCGTTGATACCGAGTATCTTGACGATCCGATGCGGCAGAGACTGACATTGGCATCTCCGCGTGGCGGACTCATCCCCGTTGCGGAAATCGCCGAGCTGGCCCTATCGCTGCTGGCAGGCCAGATGGACCTCGCCAATGGTTCGATACTGGTGGCGGACAGGGGCTTGTACGCCCTATAGCCGTATATCGTGGGATCATTGTATCGTTTTCTGTCATCGGGGCTTTCAAAGACGACCATAATAGCCGAAAATATCGTCGTACAGATTTGACAAGGCATTGACGGCAGCCTAAGATGATCATAGAATTAGGCGTTGAGCTATCGAAAAGAGTGCACGATGGAAGAGGAGTACCATGCCAAATAATGATATCGTTCCTGGCTTCGACGACGAAAAGGACGATAGCCTCAAAATCCGGCTCCAGAAGATCGACCACGTAGAGAATTGCCTGGCTCTCTTCCTCACTGGCTATATCGATACGTACAACTCCAACTTTTTTCAGAAGCGTGTCGGCAAGGCCATAGATTCCGGGTTCTCCCGCCTGATTTTCAACTGCGGTGGCCTGAACTATGTGTCATCGACCGGAATCGGGTCATTTACCGCGTTCCTCAAGGCTGTCAAGCCGCGGGGTGGCGACATCGTGCTCCTGGAGATTCAGCCAAAGGTGTACGAGGTCTTCCAGTTGCTCGGATTCTCGCAGTTCTTCAACATCAAGGAGAACCTTGAAGAGGCAACATCGTTCTTCCACCAGGGTTCACAGGTCAGCTCTCAGACCGTTTTCCCGAAGATATTCTCGTGCCCGATATGCAACAAGAAGCTGAAGGCCTCAAAACCAGGAAGATTCCGTTGCTCGGAGTGCAAGACTATCCTTGCTATCGACAATTCGGGCCAAGTTTTCTTGGGCTGACCCCGGCTTGCTCAATACATCTACGATCTCCACGTCGAGGAGGACGCCATGGCAGGAATGAACAAGGTTGAAGCTTACTTGATCGATCTTGATATCTCATATCAGGAAGTCTCTCCCAACGCGTTCTATATTGATGATCAGTCCAAAGGGCTCCCGGGCATCACCGTGAACATAAACGAGCCCATCGTGATCGTGCGCGCCCAGGTCATGCCTATTCCGCCCACCCGCCGATCGGAGTTGTTTGAACAGCTCTTGCGCCTGAACGGCACCGATATGGTTCATGGTGCCTACGGACTCGATGGCGACAATATTGTGCTCATCGATGCCCTTGAATACGATACGATGGACAAACCCGAATTCGAAGCCGCTCTCGATTCGATTGGCTTGGCTCTATCCAAGCATTACAGCGTGCTCGGCGCATTCCGGGTCTGAAAACAGGAGGCTTTTGACCATGGGAGTATTTGACAGGCTCAAGACGGTCATCTCATCCAATATCAATGACATGATCGCCAAGGCCGAAAACCCAGAGAAGATGTTGAACCAGCTGGTCATCGACATGAACCAGCAGATGATCGACTCCAAGAAGTCCGTGGCCATGGCTATCGCCGACGAGAAGAAGCTGGAGCGCGAACTCATCGAGCAGAAGCGCCAGTCCGACGAGTGGGAGCGCAAGGCTGTCATAGCGGTCAAGGCGGGCCGGGATGATCTGGCGAAGGAAGCCTTGTTGCGCAAGCAGGAGGCCGAGAATTACTATTTGCAGCTCAAGCCCCAATGGGAAGGCCAGAAGGACTCGGTCGAGAAGCTCAAGGATACCCTTCGCCAGCTGCAGAACAAGATCGACGAGGCATCACGCAAGAAGAATATCCTGGTAGCCAGGGCCAAGCGCGCCGAGGCTCAGCAGAAAATTCAATCGACGCTAGCCAGCGTTTCGGGTAATTCCAGCGCGTTCGACACCTTTGACCGCATGGCCAAGAAGGTGGATGAACTTGAAGCACGCGCCGATGCCAGCGTAGAACTGGCGGATCTGTCCAAATCATCATCACTTGAGAAGGAATTTGCCCAGCTTGAGGCCTCTGGCGGTGGCGCGGACCTCCTTCTTGAGGAGCTGAAACGCAAGATGATCGGTGATGGCAGCACGGAGCCAGGTAGCCAGGCCTGATTGGTGAGACTTCTCTTCGTCGGTAGCGAAGCGGAGTATGCGCGCGCGCTTGAGAAAAGGGAAAACGGCTCGCCGTTTTCCCTTTTCTTTTGTCAAACCATACCGGAATCGGCTGATGCGATCGCCTACGATGCGATCGTCATGCCAGCGCTCGGTTTCCTCGCTATTCCCTTTTCACCTCATGCCGTTCCAGTCATAGCGAGCGGACCGATATCGATGATGGCTGATTGTTTCGAGTGTGGCTGCGCCGATTACCTGCTTGAGCCGTGGACCGAGACCGAGCTCTTCGCCCGTGCCATGGCTCGCACGACTCCTCGGCTGGAGCTTGAACAAGGCCGCATCCAGGCGGGGCCTGGACGCATCACGGGTCCTCTGGGCGCCGCCCGGCTGAACGACGCGTCATACAGGCTGCTCGTGGTGTTGCACCTCAACAGAGGCCGGGCGGTACCGCGCCAGGCCATAGCGTGTTGCGTATGCCAGGATCCGAAGGCAGCACCTCCCGGGGGCAGATCGATCGACATGAGAGTGGCCCGTCTGCGTGCAATATTGAGGTCAGTCGGAGCCATCGAATCGGCCAGAAGCATCCAGGGGCATCGCGGCTGCTACTCGTTCATGGCTTGACAGACATCGAAGACAGTCGATCGACAAGGGCTTGTGGATAACCTGTTCATTGTTTGTGGTACAACCGATACTCATCCAATTCGTCGTATGAAAAAAGGCACAGGGGTGTGCGAATTCTTGAAACTTCTCTATTTTATTCAATAATTCATTCTACCAAATAGCATTATAAATGCCTTATAATTTCCGGCATTTGTCATTGGTCTGGAGAAGCTCCAAAAAGTCAAAAAGCTAGACCGAATCTTTGCACCGTTGATTGTGGAAAACCTGTGCCAACAAGCCCCTGAACTCAAATTTGACAGGCTCGGCTTGTCAAGTACCATGCCTCATGGTACAGTTTTGTCAGATGAAAAGTCTTCTGGCCATCGTGTTCAGATTTCTCATTACCTTCATCGTTGCAGATCTATGCCTGACCATGGCCTGGATCATCGGCGCCGCGCTCGACCATGGTCTGGATTCGGTGCGGCTGGTGCTTGGAGGCGTGCTGGTCTCCGCGATGCCTGCGAGCGTCGTGGCAGCCATTTTCATATCCTTCTTCTTGGTCAACAGGTTATACTCTTCGCGGATAGCCGGATATGCGGTGCTGGCGGCGGTCTCGGCAGCGGCGGCGGCAGGAGCGGGGCTTCTGGTTCGATTCTTCGGTGCGGCCTTCGGCTCCGATGTGTCTGCTTTGCCCTCCCTCTACAAACCCGTTGCGGAGTGGTTCAGGCGCGTATCCGTGGCATCCTGGGCAGAATTTTCATTAGGCTTGGGAACCTTTGCCCTTATGAACGCAGCCTGCTGGAGCCTGACCAGGTTGTCACGCAACAGACCCCTGTTCGGCGCCTTTGTCGCTCCTGGCGCGGCACTTGCGGCGCTGTACTTGTTTTCCATATACCTGTCCGGCCCCGCGGATGCAGTTTTCAGACTTGCGGGCATAGATCTATCCCGTACCATGACCACATCCGCGCTGGCGACCTGCACGACCTTGGGTCTGGTGCTTTTCGACGCGCTCTTCGCCATGAAGCCAGCGGGAGCGCCACGCCATGGCTGAGCGCAAACCTGCCTACATGGCCGTGGCACTTGCTCTTTTTGCCATGGCCTTCGCTATCGGATTCCTTATCGCTCTTGCCTCGATTGGACATTCGGGGGTGCTCTTCAGATTCGCCGTGTCCTGGGAGTCGATAAAGGCAGCGCTCGCGATAGCCGGCTGGGCGCCAGCGATCCTGCTGGTCGCGTCGGCACTCGCGATGGAGTCTTCCGAAGCCCACGATGGATTCACCGGTGCGGCCGCACAGGTGCTTGCCCCTGCGCTGATACTGGCAGCCCTCGTCTCGATATTCTACCTGCTCGTGGTACCAGCACTGGCCGAGCGCAAGACACGGTATGAGAACAAGAGCCAGCTGTTCGTCGATTCGCTGCGAGGCGCCGAAGAGGCCTTGCAGACGGGGTCACTCGAGGTGGCGGCTCGCGATATGCTGGCCTGCGCCGCCATCGACGCTCTCGACGAACGCTATGTCGAACTGAACGAACGTGTGCAGAAGTCGCTTGTCGTGGCCAAGGCAGCCAAGGCAGACAAGGCCGCTTCGTCAAAACCGCCGGCGCCGTCGCGAACAGAGGATGATGACTGGGCCGAGGCCAATCGCTTCTATCTGGAGGCGCTCAGGGCCAGAGCCGAGGGTCGGCTTTTTGACGCGCATTACCTCGCAAAGCGATCCGCGGCCATCTATTCGAAGCGGCCGGAAGTGCGGCGACTCGTCAACGAGACCTGGAACGATCTGCAGCGCCTCGGCCCCAGCGCCGAACAGAGGGGTGAAGCGGCTCTGTACAAACGCAAGCTCGAGGGGTACGAGCGCTTCCAGGAAGGTGATTTCCTTACGGCATACCGGATCTATTCCGAACTGGCTTCCGAGGTCGGTGGGGATGCCGACATAGCAGCCTACCTCAAGCGAAGCGCCGAGGGGCTTTCCACCATCGCGTTCTTCACGGAGGAGGATGTGCGCGCCTTTTCGAGATTCGATGGTGGCTCGTTCAAGATATCGGTGACCAGTCTGGATGGATCCGTGGCAATCCTGACCGCGTCAAGAATCGCCATCGCCGATGAGGCGGTATACTTCAGGAATATCCTGTACACCCGGACAGGTTCAGAACCGGTTCGAGTGCGCGCCCCGTTTGCGCGCCTCCATGGTGACACCCTGCTGCTCCGGGCTGTCGATCGCGACCACCCGGACATGGTGTGGGAACCAACCTACGAAACGGCCGCCGGTTCAGGATTCGCCCTCAGGTTGCCGTTCAACCAGGAAGATGCTGCGCGGGTACACTGGCTTTCAGGGGCTCCTTCTGACATCCCGATCAACCTCCTGGCGACCGGTATTGAGGACGCGCGGCGTTATGGCCTGAAGACGGAGCCACTACAGGTCGAGCTGGCTGGACGCATGGCTTATCCATTCGCGGTACTGATTCTGGCCTTGCTCGGCGCCGGACTCGGAATTCGGTTCAAGCCGACCGTGCCTCCATCGACCGCGACAAAATACCTGACGGCTCCTATCTTTGTGGCGCTTGCTATCGCTCCCATTCAGATGGTTGAGGACGCAGGACATCTGGCGGCGCGAGCGATGGCAACATGGCTCTCACCAGCGCTTTTCATCCCCGCTTGGCTTGGTTTCCTGGGCGCTTGCGTCGTGATAAGCCTGTTCGTCTCGGCCCGCATCGCTGGGCGCAGCGTTCGCTGAGCGAGCGCTCGGCGAACGCTCAGCAACCGCTATTCGTCTACCCGTTCTATCTGGGCCCCGAGCGCACGGAGGCGATCGGCTATACGCTCGTAACCCCGCTCTATCTGGTATACGTTCTTGATCGTGCTGGTGCCTTCTGCGCAAAGCGCCGCTATCACCAGTGCCATACCCGCGCGCACATCGGGAGAGGTCAGGGAATCTCCGCGCAGGCGCGCGGGCCCCGACACGACCGCCCGATGTGGGTCGCACAGCACGATGCGCGCGCCCATGCCTATCAACTTGTCTACCCAGAACATCCTGGACTCGAACATCTTCTCGTGAACGAGGATGGTGCCCTCCACTTGGGTAGCTACTACGGTCATGATCGATGTCAGATCGGGGGGGAATCCCGGCCACGGTGCATCGTCAATCTTGGGAATCTGCCCGCCGCTATCAGGAACAACGCGCATGGCCTGGCCTGGATGGATCGCCAGCTCGTCTCCTTCGACGCTCCAGCTGATTCCGAGGCGACCAAAGGCCAGTTTCATCATGCGTAGATCGTCCGCTACTACACCCTCTATGACAATGTCGCCGCGAGTGACCGCCGCGAGCCCGATGAACGACCCCACCTCCATGTAATCGGTGCCGATGGCGAAGTCGGCGCCATGGAGCGAAGCCACACCTTCTATGGCCAGAATGTTGGAGCCTATGCCCGATACCGATGCGCCCATGGCGTTGAGCAACCGACAGACATCCTGCACATGGGGCTCGCTCGCTGCGTTGCGGATGGTCGTCATACCCTCCGCCAGCGCGGCCGCCATCACGGCGTTCTCGGTCGCGGTAACCGAGGCCTCATCCAGGAATATGTCGGTACCCTTGAGCTTGTTGGCGGTAAACTGGAAGGTACCATCGATCTCGATACGCGCACCGAGTTCTTCCAGTGCCAGAAAGTGCGTATCCAGTCTCCGCCGGCCAATGACGTCGCCGCCAGGAGGAGGCAGCGTCACACGGCCGAACCGTGCAAGAAGCGGGCCTGCGAACAGGATTGAAGCCCGAACCCTCGCGGCCAGCGGTGCCGGTACATCGGCGGCCACAATACCTGATCCATCGATGCGCCAGGCATTTCTGTCAAGCCGCTCAACCGAGGCGCCTAGAGCCCGGCATATCTCCAGCATGACAAGTACGTCTTCAATTTCCGGAATGTTTCGAAGCGTCACCGGCTCCGCTGTCAGTAGCGCGGCTGCGATGCAGGGCAAGGCCGCATTCTTGTTGCCGCTCGCGCGGATGCGTCCCTTGAGTGGATGGCCACCCTCTATTCGGTATTGGTGCATAAAGGCATCCTATCCGGCGATGAATAAATCGTCAACGACGCGTTTGACCGGCGGCAACTAAGGTGCTACCATTAAAAAACGCGCGTCGCAGAATGCGACGGTGCCGAATTCATGAGGAGGCCACATGTCGATTGAGAAGAAGAGACCCGTGCCGAGCGACATCGAGATAGCGCAGGCCGCAAAGATTCAATCAATCACCGAGATTGCCGCTGGCTATGGCATAGGACAGGAACACCTCGAGCCGTATGGCTCATTCAAAGCCAAGGTGCAGCTCGATTTCATAAAGGAAAAAGCCGCCACTCCAAAGCGTGCCAAATATATCGACGTCACCGCCATCAGCCCCACCCCTCTGGGCGAAGGCAAGACGACGACGACAGTAGGCCTGACACAGGGCCTCGGCCGGATAGGCAAGAAGGCGATAGCGGCGATCAGGCAGCCATCGATGGGCCCGACCTTTGGCATCAAGGGTGGAGCAGCCGGAGGCGGCTACAGCCAGATCGTCCCGATGGAAGACTTCAACCTGCACCTGACCGGCGATATCCATGCGGTTGCGGCGGCCCACAATCTCTGCGCCGCTGCGCTCGATGCGCGCATGTACCATGAGGGGCGCTGGTCGGACGAGTTTTTCGCAAAGCAGGGCCTGACCAAACTGGACATAGATCCATACCAGGTGCTGTGGCGCCGCATCGTCGACATGAATGACCGGCCTCTGCGCAATGTGATTCTGGGTGTCGACGGACTGGACAACGGGCCCCTTCGCCAGAGCGGCTTCGACATAGCGGTCGCGAGCGAAGTGATGGCCATCCTGGCTCTTGCCAAGGATCTGCGTGACCTGCGCGAGCGCATGGGCAGGATAGTCCTTGCCATAGACAAGAAGGGCAAGGCCGTGACAACCGAGATGCTTGGCATCGCCGGTGCCATGACCATCCTGATGAAGGACGCCATCAAGCCGAACATCATGCAGACCCTGGAAGAGCAGCTCGCGTTTGTGCACGCTGGACCGTTCGCCAACATCGCTCATGGCAACTCCTCGGTCATAGCCGACATGGTGGCGACCAGGATAGGCGAGTATGTGGTCACCGAGAGCGGTTTCGGCGCCGACATGGGCTTCGAGAAATTCGTCGACATCAAGTGCCGGACCAGCGGCATATTCCCGGACGCTGTCGTCGTCGTGGCGACAGTCCGAGCGCTCAAGATGCACGGTGGCGGACCCAAGGTAAGCCCCGGCAAGCCGCTGGCCAAGGCCTACATCGAGGAAGATGTGGAGCTTGTCAAGAAAGGTCTGGCCAACCTGATAGCACACCTGGGCATAGTCAAGAAATTCGGCGTGCCGTCTGTCGTCGCGATCAACGCCTTCCCGACCGATACGGAAGCGGAGTGGGCCATAATCAAGGAAGCCGCCATCAAGGCGGGCGCCGTCGATGCCATCGTCACCAGGAACTGGGCAGACGGCGGTGATGGAGCCGTCGAACTTGCCAAGGCAGTGGTCAAGGCAGCAGACCAGCCGAGCGATGTCAAACCGTTCTATTCACTCGACCTCTCGATCAAGGAGAAGATCGAAAAGATAGCGAAGGACGTATATGGCGCGGGAAAGGTGGAGTATTCGGCTGATGCCGAAAAGGCCATCGACAAGTTCGGTGATCTTGGCTACGACAAATTGCCGATTTGCATGGCCAAGACGCAATACTCCCTGACCGCCGATCCGGCTATCAAGGGAGCGCCGACCGGCTTTACCTTCCCGATCAACGATGTTCGCGTAGCCGCGGGCGCGGGCTTCATCTACCCCCTCTCCGGCGAGATAAACACGATGCCAGGACTTTCAAGCAAGCCAGGCTACCTGGGCATGGATATCGACCCCGATACCGGCCGCATCGTGGGACTGTCCTGAGATAGAAAAAGGAGAATGAAGCGGGCCGGTCTGCTTCATTCTCCTTCCTGCTTCTTCCAGACCATGATCCAGAGCCTGGGAAACCCTCAGTATTTTCTGGTCAGGAGCCTCTCCACGGTCACCCGGAGGTCGTCTCGTGCCGCTCCGGCGGGCAATCGTGCCAGCTCCTGCAGGGATCTCCGGGTATATCGAGCCGCGACACCTCTGGCAGCCTCGAGCGCGCCCGATTCCCTGACGGTCTGCACGATCAGATCGACGGTGCCTTCATCGGGGCTGGCGTTTCCAAGGTGAGGATCAAGCAGCGACGGGTCGCTGCGCAGTGCCAGGATCAGCGGCAGCGTGCACAGCCCTTCGCGCACATCCTTGGCGACGGGTTTGCGCATATCCGTCGCGGACGACTCGTAATCCAGCACATCATCCATGATCTGGAATGCCATGCCGGCATCGTAGCCAACCCGGGTCAGAGACTGAATGTCCGCGCTTGTCGCCTTGGATTCGATGGCCCCGGCCCGGAGCGCCAGTGAGAACAAGGCTGCGGTCTTGCCCGCGATTTTCCTGAGATAGTTGCGCACACTGCGCGGCCACTGGAACCGTTCGAGATCCTGGTGAATCTCCTCGGAGCACAGCGCGCCAATCAGCGCCGCCAGGAGGCGGGCATTGTCGGGACTCGAGCTGTCCGAGGCAAGGCGGAAGCACCGCGAAAACAGCCAGTCTCCCGCGAGCACGGCATCCTTGGAGCCATAGAGCGCGTGGATCGTCTTTACGCCACGGCGGGTATCGGCCACATCGATGACGTCGTCATGGATAAGCGTCGCGATGTGCAACAGCTCGATTGCCGCGGCAAGATCGGTCAGATCCTTGGGACGCTTGCCAAAGCGTCCGGCCATCACAAGAAATGCCGGACGCAACATCTTGCCATTGGCGTCGATGAGTCGTTCTATGGCGTCGGCCAGCGGGAAGCGCTCCGAGCCAATGACGGCTTTCATGCGCCCCCGCACCGCGTCCAGGCGCTCCGGCATGCCCGGAACGCCTTCCCAGAAATCAGTCACCGTGGAAGACTACTTCGTCGGGTCGTCGGCGTAGAAGTGCCACTTCCGCGCGAACTTGGTGCCATTCCACCAACGCTTGAAGACCGGGACACTCCAATAGTCCATGCCAAACGAACGACCGGCGCCTCCCAGCATCAGTATGGCGGCAAACACGAACCATAGCTGATCCCAGGCGAACATTCCCGACATCGTAAACACCAGGCACATGCCTATGCTCGCAACCGCGGCCCACCAGGTGAAGAATCCGCCAAACAGGGCAAGGCCGATAGCGAGCTCCATCACGACTATCATCGTCTGAAAACCCTGGTACGGCAGATACGCGAAGATGCCGTCCATGAAGGTCTTCCTGAACCAGGTGCTGATGCCTCCATTTGGATCGAAAATGGGTTTGGTCAGATCCCACACCGCGGCAAATGCCCGTGTGGTCGTATCGACGACAGCCGTGGCTGCCGTTCCAGCGGCGTCGGAGGCCGCGGAGACGGCCTCGGCGGCTCCCGTGGCGGCAGTAGCCGCAACGTTGGCCGCGGCGTCAGGAGCCGCAGCCGCCCAGTCACCAGTGGCGCTCGCCGCGCTGACCGCCTCGGCGGCCTTGATGCCCGCCTGCTGCACGCCGGGGCTGAACATCCAGCCGCTCTTGGAGCCGGCATCCCAGGCGAACCACCCCTCGCCTATCTTGTTGACGCCTTCCATGACCCACACAAGCCCCAGCCACATGCGCAACAACAGTGGCCAGTACCCGCGGACCTTCCAGGTGGCAAATCCGCCGATGAACGATCGCCTGTTCTGGATATCCAGGAACTCGTGTTTGATATACTCCCAGACCTGGTTGATGCCGGCAATGTTGAACAGATAATACATGTTTATCATGTGCTTCATCGCCATCGCCATGAAGCCCTGAGTCTTCATGCCACCAGCGTTGGCCACGCCATAGCGTCCACCGATTGAGACCATGAAGCCATGAAAATCTGACTTGAAGGCGTGGCGACCGGGACTTCCCTCGATGTCGGCTATGATGTTCTTCGCCGCGACCTCGGCCGTCTGGTGAGCGCCTTCGACTATCTGCGGAACCGGCTTGCCGTTTTCAAGGAAAAAGGAATTGTCGCCGACGACATAGGCATAGGGGTAATCGACGCTCTTCATCTCGGCATCGACCTGCAAGCGTCCTCGTCCTCGTTCACCCTTGGTCAACTCGAGCCCTGCCGCGAAAGAACTGCCCTTGACGCCGCATGTCCACACAAAGGTATCGGTCTCCACAATCGTTCCATCCTTGAGCAGAACCTTGCCTGGTTCGGCGCCGGTTATGGAAGCGTTGAGCATTATCTCGCATCCGCTCTTCTGCAGGTAGCGCTCCGCCTTGACCCGTAATGGCTCCTCGAGGATAGGCAGGATGGATGGCAATGCCTCGATATTGATGACCCGCGTCTCGTCACGGCTGATGAAATGCTTGCGACACATCGCGTCGCGATATTCGAGCAGTTCGCCAATCAGCTCAATACCGGTAAAGCCGGCTCCGGCGACCACGAATGTCAGCATCCGCTTGCGCACCACAGGATCGAGCTCCTCGACAGCGCGTGCGAAAACGTCCTCGACATGGTGCCGAATCTTCATCGCATCGTCGAACGACCAGAGGCTGAAGGAATTCTCCTTGACTCCGGGAATGCTGAAATATTCCGGCTCGGCACCGGCGCCAATAACGATGTAATCAAAATCGTAGGTTCGCGCCTTGCCCACCGCTCGCTTTGCCTTGAAGTCAACGGTCTGTATGTCGTCGAGCACCACGTCTATGCGCTTTGCCCCGAATATCTTCCTGAAACTCACCTGCACCGATTCTGGCTCGGTCCGCCACCCGGCAACCTCATGCAACTCGGTCATCAGGGTGTGGAACGGCTTCCTGTCCACGAGCGTTATCTGTACTTCGGGATTCTTGCGGAAGTGTTTCTCCAGCATCTTGCCCGCCCACACGCCACCGTAGCCACCGCCCAGAATCAATATCTTCTGAATATCGGCCATATCCTTCTCCTTGCGTCATACATCAAGCTGGTTAATTGCTGAGCATTGTGCTCCCCATTCGGGTGGAACGTCAAGTGCATTTTCTATATATATGTTTTTATTATATATTGAATCATGCGACAGGCGCGGTCCGATGTCCGGCGCTTGACCCCCCGCATGGGCGACCATTACATTATCTGCGAGGAGTAACCATGCCCGATTTTGATAGCGTCAAGAGAGCGATACAGGATGTGCGCCCATCATTGCAGGCGGATGGTGGCGATATAGAACTCATATCAGTAGCTGATGATGGCAAGGTGACGGTGCGGCTCAAGGGAGCCTGTGGCTCGTGCCCCATGTCCATCATGACCCTCAAGCAAGGTGTCGAAGTATACCTCAAAAAAATTGTCCCCGATGTCACCGAGGTAGTTCAAGGCTAATGGAGTTCCAGGGAAGCACCAACGCGCTGCCCTGGAACCACGCTCGTCCTCAATGAACCCCATCATCACAGGCCTCGTCGACCTCTCTGGTTCGCGTCGCTTCGGCCACGTGAGGCTTGTCACACGGCTCGAGCGGCTCAATCTGCGCTGTGCCTGCGGCTGATGCGCCGGCTGATTTCTGCTGGTTCTTCCTGGTGGTAGTATCCATATCACCCTCCTTATTCATTACCAATATGATAATAATAATGAGGCCAGATGACAAACCACGCCCGGGATCATGACCGCAGCTCCTTGGCCAGGGCAGAGATACGGTCGGCCATGCGATCCAGAGGTACTTGTTCCATCACATGTCCCATTTCAAACGCAACCTTCGGCATGCCATAGACAACGCTCGAAGCCTCATCCTGGCCCAGGGTAATGCCGCCTTCCCGGTATATGGCGCCTATTTCCTTGGCGCCATCCTTCCCCATGCCGGTCATTATCACCGCAAGCGATCGATTGCCATATTCCCTGGCTACGCTGCGAAACAGGACGTCGGCGCTGGGCCGGTGCCCATTTTCGGGCACATCCTGGTTGACGCGTACGATACCGGCAAGCGAGCGTTTCTCCACGGTAACATGCCAATCGCCGGGCGCTATCAGAACCCGGCCGGGTTTAAGTATGTCGCCATCCGCGGCCTCCTTGACCTCCAGCGGACATATCCTGTCAAGGCTGGCGGCGAACTCCTCGGTGAAGCCCGCGGGCATGTGCTGCACTACCACCACGGGGCGGTTCAGATCGGGAGCGATCCTGGAGAACACCTCGCGGAGCGCGTTTGGCCCACCTGTGGATATTCCAATGGCGACTATTTCGGTCGGCCCCGGCGAGCGCAGCGGCACGGGTGGAGCCGGCTTGACTACGCGTGATGAAACGGGGGCGGGGCGTTCGGCGACCGGCTCGAACATGTGTTCAGGCGCCTCGAAATTGTAGTGCGGAGGCTCCCGGCCCTTCTCCCGTTGATACTGTGAGCCGTAGGCCACAAGCATCCTGGACAATTCGCCTGCCACCATATGGATGTCTGACGATACCGATCCCGACGGCTTGGTAATGAAGTCAACAGCACCAAGCGAGAGCGCCTCCATGGTCACCTGTGCGCCACTCTTGGCGACGCTTGACAGAATGACCACAGGGATGTCTATGCCCAGTCGTTTGCGCTCCTTGAGGAACTCGATGCCATTCATCCCCGGCATTTCGATGTCGAGCACGATGATATCGGGAGCGCAGCGCGGTATTTTTTGCAATGCGAAGATGCCATTCATCGCCTTGTCAACCGTTTTAAGCCCCGGTGTCGAGTCGACGATTCTTGATACGAGATTTCTCATCAAGGCCGAATCATCGACCACAAGGACCTGGATGGGATCGGACACGTCATTCCTCCGAGTACGCTATATTGATTTCTTGTAGAAACATGCCCAGTCCGTCTTGACGAACTCGAATTTGGTGTTCATGCCGAAAAGCGATTCAGAATGCCCAATAAACAGGAACGACTTGGGCGCCATCGCCTCCCAGAAGCGCTCTATGGTAGCCTTTTGCGCCGCTTCGTCGAAATAGATCAACACGTTGCGGCAGAATACCACGTCGAGATTCCTTTGCCCCGAGTCGTTCTTGAGATTGTGATAATCAAACCGTATTGACTTCCTGATATCATCCTTGATCTGATAACCGTTTGGTCGTTTTTCAAAATATTTGGGAAGATACGAATCGGGGATGCCCTGTATGCGTGAATCGGGATAGAATCCTTCCTTGCCGACCATCAGTGACTTCAGGCTGATGTCGCTGGCAGTCACCTCGGCGTTCCATCCCGCGGGCAGAATCTCCTTGAGCAGCATGGCAATCGTGTACGGCTCCTCGCCGGTCGAACAGCCCGCGCTCCATACCTTTATCTTCCGTTCTGCCTGCCTGAGCTTCAGCAGCTCCGGAACGACGAAATGCTCTATGGCATCGAAATGCGCCTGATTGCGAAAGAACCTTGTCAGGTTGGTCGTTACCGAATCAAGCAATACCTTGAGCTCTTCCTTGTCCCTGATCAGGATGGCGTAGTATTCCTGCGGCGTCTGGAGCTTCTTGTCGCGAAGACGCTCCCTGAGGCGGCTCTCAAGTATTGACCTGTTGGTGGCGGAAAAATGGATGCCGCTTTCATCATAGATCAGCTTGCGGTACAACTCAAAATCGGTATCAGCCAGGAAGTCAGCCATGAATCCGCCTCTCTACGCTCTCGCTGTAGGTCAAAAGAGCTGCCACAATAGCCAGAAGTCTAGTGCCCTGAATTCGGCATTGTCAATAGAACGCACTTCTCGCTCGATAGTTGACGATATGCGCGGCAATCAGGATAGTAGCTGTATGAGCGACAACAACAATCCCAAGCGGGACCGGACTCTGTGGAGCGTCGTGGCCGTCGTGGCCATTTTCTGCGCGGCACTATCGTTCAGCGCGCCGGGCGCCTACGCCCAGGATGCCAAGGCCGATAGTCAGCGCTATTTCTCCGTATTCCAGAGCGCATTCAACTTCATTCTGGAGAACTATGTCGACCAGGTCGACCCCAAGGTGCTCTATGAAGGCGCCATGAAGGGCATGTTCGAGTCACTGGGCGATCCATACTCCGTGTTTCTATCGGACGCGATGATGAGCGATCTGAACGATACCACGACGGGTCGCTTTGGCGGAATAGGGCTGTACATATCCAAGCCATTGGCCGATCCCAAGACACCGGACAAACGGCTGTTTGTCGAAATCGTCTCACCGATCGAGGACACGCCCGGATGGCAGGCCGGCATCATGCCTGGTGACCTGATTACCCATATAGATGGCGAGCCTACCGAGCCCTTGACTATGGACGATGTCCTGAAGCGTCTGCGCGGGGAGCCAGGCTCCAAGGTTACCATAACGATTCAGCGCGGCGCTGGCCTCACCTTCGACGAGACCATAGTCCGAGCGATGATAGAAGTACCGACCGTCAAGCACGCTATGCTGCCGAACCACGTTGGCTATCTGCGTATCATCGAATTTACGCCGCAGACCCTGGCCAGGGTCAAGGAATCGATAGACTGGTTCAAGTCACAGGGATACACCTCACTGATTGTCGACCTTCGCAACAATCCAGGCGGACTGTTGCAGTCTGTCATCCAGATAGCCGACCTGTTCCTGGAAAAAGGAACAATCGTGTCGACCAAATCACGCAATCTCTATGAGAACGCGAACTATCAGGCCAAACCCGATCTGCTTGTGCCAAAGGACATGCGCGTTGTCGTGCTGATCAATCGCGGGTCGGCGAGCGCCTCGGAAATCCTGTCGGGCGCACTCAAGGACCAGAAACGCGCCTACCTCGTAGGCGAGAACACCTACGGCAAGGGTTCTGTGCAGCAGGTGCTGCCACTCGGTGATACCGGCTTCAAGCTGACAATGTCGAGGTACTACACGCCAAGTGACGCGAACATAGACAAGGTCGGTATAGCTCCCGATCTCGAGGTCAAGGAGCCGGCGCTGACACCCGCGGAAGAGGCTTCACTATCTTCGCTTATCGAACGCGATGTCTTCGCCGCGTTTGCCACGGCCAACCCGAATGCCTCGGCCGAGGACATTGACAAGTATGTGAAGGGACTCAGGGCCGCCGGATCGCCGGTATCGGAACGCGTACTCAAGAAAATGGTACGCAACCAGCTCGAGCGAACCTCCATAAGCCCGACATTCGACCTGGACTATGATCTGCAGCTGAATGCCGCGCTCAAAGTGCTGGCGAGCGACCAGTTCGCCAACCTCCTGGCAGCGGCCCCTTCTGTCAAGGATCTGCAGGCCAAGGCCGCGGCGGCCAATCCGGGCACAGCCGGCACCGGTAAGTAAGAGCGAACGAATACCGATGCGCCAGTTCATCCTGCCAGCATCATGGGACGGTGGAGTGGCGTGCGAGATCATGGGCCGTGACGCTCATCGCCTGACGGCGGTGTTGCGCCTCGGCCCTGGTGATTCCTTCCCGGCTCTCGCGGCCGACGGATCATCATACGCCTGCACGATAGTCGAAGCGGGGCATGGCAGGGTACTCCTGTCAGTGGCCGCGTCCGCATCGACGGCCTTGGGCTACAGACCAGACGTCAGGGCGGGGACGCCCATGCCGACGAATGCAATCGATGCATTCGAGTCGGCGGTTTCCGCCGCGCCGATGCCTCGCCTGAGGTTGGCCGTCGGCTTTCTCAAGGGCTCCAGTCTTGACGATGTGGTGCGGATGGCGACAGAATCCGGAGTGGCGGATATAATTCCGCTTGTCACCGAACGCTCGGTGCCGATGGATCATACCGCCGGCAGGGTGGAGCGCCTGCGCCGGGTGGTCACCGAAGCGCTCGGCCAGTCTGGATCACCGGTCCCGACACGGGTGGAAGATCCCATTTCGATCAGCGACCTGTGCAACCGGACGCATTCCGCCGATATCCCCGGCCTGAGGCTCTTCTTCCATGAAATGCCCCTTGCGCAGGCATCGATCCATCGCTATTGTACCGACAAGCTGGAAGAGATACTCGCATGCGTCGGGCCGGAGGGCGGCTTCAGTGAGGCCGAAATTGGCGCCTTGTCCGGCGCCGGATTCCAACCTGCATGGCTTGGGCCAACGGTCTTGAGAGCCGGTACCGCGGCGATATTCGCCATCGCTTCCATCCGCATCGTCTGCCTGGAGCGTTCCTCATGGTCAATGATCGAGTCAAGAGAATAACCATACTCAGGATTCCTGTTGACATTGTCGCACCTGGCGATCTCGAAGAGGTCATCAAGGCGATGTATTCCGACGGCAAGAACCACCAGATCGTGTTGCTGTCCATGACCGACTTGATGCATGCCAGGCATTCAAGCGAATTCAGGACCATGATCGCCGGTGCCAGCCTGGTCATACCGATATCACTGTCCATAATCAAGATGGCCCGCTTCCTGCGGCGCCCCCTGCCCATTCGCTATGAGCCATTCGCCTTCATCGTCCAGGTGCTCGGCATACTAGAGCGCTGGGGCAAATCAGCATATCTGTTCGGAGCCTGCCCCAAGAGCCTGACAAAGGCAACCAAGAACATCAAGGCAACGTTCCCCGGGCTGCATGTTGTAGGCAGCCACTCGTCACGATTCAATAAGAATTTTCATCCAAAGATAGTCGAAGCGATCAGGAAGGCTACTCCGACGCTCCTGCTCGTCGGCAGCGGCGTGCCTGGAGGCGAGCGATGGATACCGCGCAACCTGAAGCACTTCAACGCGGGAATCCAGCTCTGGTGTTCCGACGTCTTTGATGTCTTCGCCGATCGCAGGCACAGGCCGCCAGCCAGTCTCTTCTCCAAGGGCCTCGAGTGGCTATTCTATCTTCCCAGGAGCCCGTATAAGGTATTTCGCCTCGTTACCTGGTTCAGGCTCAAGATCATCGGGCTGTGGTACCGAATCCGTAGATTATGAATCGCGCAACTCTGGCAACACTCCAGTTGCGAGTGGCTCAATAGACCAGAATTTCTTGGCACACGTGCCGCAGGAGGTTTTATGAAACGACTTGGCTCGCTCGCCCAAAGGTCGCTCGCCCAAAGGTCGCTCGTCGGATCGGCGCTCATTATCGCAGCACTGCTGGCGTCTGCCTGTGTCTCCACGCCGCCGGACACTACCGAGACCGTAGAGGCTGTCAGTTCCGCTTCCGAGCAGGTGAAGAAGGAACGGATCGAAGAATTCAAGACCCCCATGATACTCAAAGAGACAATACAGTTTGCCGACGGAGTCATCGACAGAGTCATCACCTACACCTACGATGATGGATACAAGCATCTGCTTTCCACCGTAGCCACCAAGCCATCCTCCATCGACCCCATCGAACGCGTCGTCTACGGGTATGACAATGGCATGCTCGCCGTAAAGACTCTGTACGGTTCCGATGGCACCGTTCAGTCCAAAACCGCCTATGACTATAGCCCAGATGGCCTCATGACAAAAGAAACCGTGCTCGATGGCAAGGACATGGTTCAATCCATATCGGAATGGACCTGGGAAGGAACCAGGAAGGTGTCCTGGCGGGTCATTTCCACGGCTGGCCTCACGCTCGCGAAGACAGAGTATGTCTACGATCATGATCTGCTTGTCGCCTCGTCCCTTTTTGACGGCTCAGGTACGCCCAAAGGCCGCATAGCGTATGCCTATGGCAAGGCCAACGCGTTGGTCACTGTATCATACTTCAACGCCGCGGGCGCGCAGGATGGCCGCACCGATTATACGCTCAAGGATGGCCGGCCAGCCACGGAGAGCGTCTATCGAGCCGATGGCAGGCTGGAACGAAAGGTATCGTACGAGTATGGCGCCGAGGGGGCATTGCTCAAGAAGATCACCGCCGATGCTTCGGGCACGCCGCGCGAAATGGTAACCTTTGACTATGCGTATCGTACTGATACACGTACGGTCATCTATTACGAGTGACAGGCTCTAGCCTGACAGAAGGATTCCCATGCGAACCACGAAATTCCTGATAGGCGCGGCGCTGCTGATTGCCGTAGCCATCCCCGCCTTTGCCGATGACGCGACCAGAATATATGGGCGCATACTGGCCGAGGCGGATACCGTACAGCAGAAGTATTCAGTCGCCCTGACCATAGCGTCGAAGAATGATCCGGATGCAGCACCCTATGTTGCAGATGCCCTTGACTGGGTGCTGGCCGCCCGAAGCGCCATAAAGCGGGGGCCAGAGGCCGAGACCTATGAGCGGCTGACCAGAGTGCTGCTCAAGAGCCTGGGTGACTGGCACTACACGAACGCTGCCGCGTCGGTCATGAGAACGGTGGACGACTCCCCCGACGCGCTGACCAAGGCCGAAGCCTTGATCGCCCTCGGATCGATGCGTGCCGTTGAATATGCGGAGCGCATATCCCTGATGCTGCGCGACTTGAACAACCAGCCCACCGCCGACAGCGATTATGGCGAGAAGGTTGCCTATGGATGCGTACTTGCCCTTGAGCGGATGCGGTCACCGATTGGATTTGCCCCGCTGTTCTTTGCAAGCGAAGGCTGGTACTCACGGCGCGTACGCGAACAGGCCGAGCGAAGCCTCTCCTTGGTGCTCGATGACCCCAGCGATGCCATATCATCGCTCCTCTCCGTGGAGACGCCGCCTCGTATGGTAAAGGCACTTGATCTGGAGCTGCGATCCAAGGCTCCAGCCGAAGCCAAGACCAGGGTAGCCGCACTGGCGTTGTCACGCGGTGTCATCGTCTCGCCCGGGAACCGGACTGAACAGAACCAGCTAGCCGAATTGCGCTCCAAGGCCATGAACGCGCTCGCTTCCACCGCCTCGGCGGGCGTGTCGACAGCCGCCGACGTGGCGGAGGCGTATCGCATAGCGGCGACCGATGAGCGACTGATGGCCCTGAAGGCGCTCGGCGCCGACAAGTCCGGGCCCGCCGCCGTTGTACTCAGGGACATAATCCTGGCACTCAACGCCGACCAGAAGGCAGGCCTCGTCGATGAAACCAGAAATACGCTGATGCGGGCTGCCCTGCAGAATGCCGCGCGCAACGCTGGAAAGGAGCTGGCACCGGCAATACAGTCAGTGCTGCTCAACGATGGCTGGTCGAGCGGCATCCTGACGCTGGCATCCGAGGCCCAGGCCGCCCTGCAGTAGAACGAGGAGGAATCGATGAACACATTCGCGACGCGTCGCCAGGCACTTTCTGACAAGCTCAGGGCCGATGGAATTGCCATGGCGCTGTTCGAGGACACAGAAGGTCGCCGCGACCCATCAATCAGGTATTTCTGCGGTCACCCTGGAGACGCGTTGCTGTTCATCGCTGCCAGCGGCCAGTCCTTGCTTGTCCCCTGGGATGTAAACATGGCCGCGACAATGGCCAGTATCGAGGCCATCGTGCCATATACCGACTTCAAGCGCAGCCCGTTTGCCGCGATGGCCGGAGCGCTGGAGAGGCTTGCCATCCCCGTCGGATCGCTAGTGGATATGCCCGCGGTAACGCCATACCCGATGTACGTCGACTATGTTGAGGCCTGCCCCGACCACGACTTCAGGTGCAGCGACGAGGGCTCGACAAAGACGGCGGCGGTGATGCGCGCCATCAAGGATGCCGATGAAATTGCCATATACCGGCAGGTCAGCGCCATCACGGATGCCGCGATGGACCGCATCGAGGCGGGCGTCCGCTCGGGGTCGTTCGCGACTGAAACCGATCTAGCGCTGTTCATAGAGCGCTTCCTTCGCGAACAGGGCTGCGAGGCGACAGGTTTCGAGACGCTCGCGGCCGGGCCATCCCGCAGCTTCGGCATACACGCGTTTCCAGCGTATACCGCAGCGCCATTCGCCACGAGCGGCATGTCAATACTCGACTTTGGCCTGTGCTATAAAGGCTACATCTCCGATGTGACGATGAGCTTTGTCCGCGGCGCCGTCGCGGGCAAGAGCGCCGAAATGATCGAGCTGGTGCAGCGCGCCCACGATGAGGCTCTTGCGCTATGCAAGCCGGGCGTGCCCAGCCGTGAGGTAGCCCTTTTTGTGGACGAACTGTTCGCCTCGAAGGGCTACGCCATGCCGCACGCGCTGGGCCACGGCGTTGGCCTGGAAGCGCACGAGGCGCCGGCGGTGCGCAATAGGGAAGACAACGACTGGATTCTGGCGCCGGGCCACATCATTACTATCGAGCCAGGGCTCTACGATCCTGAAACAGGAGGGGTAAGGCTCGAGGACGATATTTTGATAACAAGTACCGGAGCCGAGGCACTGACTCATTCGAGGATAGTGCGGCTTGACTAGCTGCTGAAGGCGAACTCGACTATAGAGACATCGTCGTCAAAGAGCGACTTTGCAGACAGGCCCCGGACAGCATCGACGATACGCTTTATCGGCGATATGCATTCGGGTGCCTCGGTGCATTCCTTGTGATGCGACTCGAGCAGAGCGACAAAATCATTCCAGGGCAGCATGAGGCCCGACTTGCCCCTGACCTCGAAGAGGCCATCGCTGAACAGGTACAGATTCGACCCGGTGTCGATGGCCTCGTCGAACTCACCAAACACGGCTGTCTCGTCGATGCCTATGACCGGTCCGTCGCCGACCAGCTCGGTGACGACACCATCGGGACCGACCAGAATGGCAGGCGGGCTGCCTGCGCTCGAGAATTTGAGCAGCCTGCTCGACACATCGTACACGCCATACCAAATCGTAAAGAACATGTTGTTCTGATCCTCTATGCGGAACGACCGGTTCAGCCGCGACAGGACCGACGCGGGAGAGGCAAAGTCAACACCTCCAAGCGAAAGACCGCGGAGCATGTTCATGATGGTGGCCGACAGCAGCGCGGCCTGAATGCCATGGCCGCTGACATCGATCAGATACAGCGCAAGTCGGTTTTCATCCAGCCGGTGATAGTAGAAGCAATCGCCGCCAAGGCTCAGCGACGGTATGAACTCCCAGTCGGCGGCCACGCCGCGCCACCTGAGCCGCTTGGGCAAGAGGCTGCGCACATAGGCTGCGGCATCACGCAGTTCCGATGCCAGGCGTGCCTGTGTTTCAACCAGACGACGAAGCGCCTCGTCGTTCTGACGCTTGTACGCCTTCTTCTCGAGGAGGCTACCGATCCTTGCCTTCAGAATGATGGGATCAAAGTCTCTGGGCAGGTAATCCTCGGCTCCCAGTTCTATGCATCGCGCCATCGAGGCGGTGTCTTCAAGAGAGGAGACAACAATGGTCGACAAGTCATGCAACCTGGAGTCTTCCCTGATCGCCTCAAGGAACTGAAAACCGTTCATGCCTGGCATCATCACGTCCAGGACGACTATATCGAACGGCGCCTCGGAGAGTATGGAGAAGGCTTCGCGCCCATTCGAGGCCTGGCATACAACATGGCCCTGCCGTTCCAGGTGTCTGGCCAGTATTTCCCGGTTGAAGGCATCATCATCCACGACCAGTATGCGGCCGGAAATAAGCTTCCGTTCGGGGCTTTTTGTGTCGTGCAGCGCCACAGCCGCCTCGGACAGCGTAGTCCTCGAGAACAGACTGGTGCTCTCGAAAAGTTCGACGAGCGCGTTGGCAGCCTCATGAACCTTGTGTATATCCTCGAGGGCAACTTCGTTTGAAGGCATCGAACGACGAGCGGTCTGCACCAAAGAAACCAGGTCGTAGATATGATCATAGACCTGCGTCCGCAAGGCATCGGATGGCTCAGAGCCATCGAGTATCGACGACAGAAATTCAAGAACCGGTTGCCTCAGCGCCGCCGCAGCCTTGCCTATTTCAATGAACATGCCTCGGGACGCATCGCTCGAGGCGGCATCGGCGTCACCCGACAGCAGATCTCCAAATCCTACGACATGGTTGAGGAGCGATCTCGCCTCGTGGCGGAACTTTGATCTGATTTCGTCTTCGCGTGCGGTCATCAGGGCGTCAATCCATTCCTTTCGCAGCATGCAACGTCGTACATAGTGCCGGTGCATCCTAGCCTAAGGTACCGCTTTTGGCAACAAACGGGGCAGCTTTGGCGCCATTGATGCGGGCATCACCACAGCATATACTGCGATGATGGACAGGAATACGATAGTACGGCGCGCATCCATCATCAGCCTCGCAGGAAACGCCGTCCTCGCGACATCGAAGATACTCGTGGGTTTCATCGCCGGATCGCTTGCGGTGGTCGGCGATGGCATCGATTCATCGACCGATGTAATCATATCAATCGTCGCCTTGGCAGCTTCCGCGATCAGCGTCAAGCCCTCGGACAAGGAGCACCCCTACGGGCACGCCAGGGCAGAGACCACGGCTACTACCATCCTGGCATTCTTCATATTCTTCGCAGGTGCGCAGTTGCTCCTTTCCACAATCCACACCATGCGTGAGGGCGTAGCCAGACAGATTCCTGGCGCGCTGGCAATATGGGTCACCATCGCGTCGATAGGGGGCAAACTGGCGCTCGCCTGGTCACAGCAGCTGGCCAGCAAGAAAACAGGATCAACCATGCTCGCGGCCAACGCCAAGAACATGCGCAATGACGTTGTCATCTCGGTGAGCGTATTGGCCGGCTTGACCCTCTCCACCCTGCTCGGAGCACCCATAGTCGATTCGATCATGGCGCTGCTCGTGAGCCTCTGGGTGATGCGTTCGGCGCTCGGCATATTCCGCGAGGCCAACGACGAGATTATGGATGGCAAGGCCGATCCAGCCCTTTACCATGCGGTATTCGACGCGGTCAGATCGGTTCAGAACACCGGGAATCCCCATCGGGTACGGGTCAGGAAGCTGGCGTCGCTATACGATATCGACCTCGATATAGAAATTGATGGCAACAAGACCGTCAGCGAAGCCCACGAACTGGCACAATCCGTGGAATGCGCCATCAAGCAACGGATCGATGGCGTCTACGATATAGTCGTACACGTCGAACCTGCTGGCGGCGGTGAGCACGATGAGCAATACGGCCTGAACGAAAAAAGACTCGACGAATGATTACAGGCATGGCGGCGCTACAGCTCCATTACCCCACACTGTTGGTAGCGCTGGCCTTGGTCTACATCGGAAGCGTCGCATTTGCACTGCTGTTGTTCCTCTTGAGACGCAGATTCCCTGGAGCCGGATTGTGGATTCTGGCCCAGGCGTTGCTGGCTGTCGGCGCCGTGGGCGTAGCGCTCCAGTCACTGCACCTGCCCTATGGCGTGCTTGCGGTCTCCAACGTCGCGATGCTCGCCAGCGTTATCATGATGGGCAACTCAATATGGCGATTCCGCTTTGGCGGGGGCTTCCCGCGGTGGACCTATGTCGCCATACCAGCCAGCCTGGCCGTCTGGTTCGCCATGATGAGTTCCGGAGTCGGTCTCAGGATCATCGTGTTTTCTGGCGCGCTCGGCATCCTGGCCAGCCTGGTATCACTCTTGCTGTTGCTTAGACCTGAATCACAATACCGCGCGGCATATCTGGTCGCGGGGCTCTATTTTGTCTCGGTTGCGCTGACAGGCTTTGGGCGCGCACTGCTGGTCGCGTGCGGCCATGTGCCGCAATCGATTGCCGCTTCGGGCTCGATGGATGGATACATCTACATGCTCGGTCTTCTGACCGCGTTCTTCAATCTGTTTGGCTATTCGCTCATGGCTTCGGCCAGAATCGAGCATGACCTCTTCATACGCGAGGATGAAAAACGCCGCCAGAACGACGAGCTCAAGGAGACGCTGGCCACCAAAGACACCCTGATAGCCATTCTCGGCCACGATTTGCGTGCCCCAGTGTGGAGCGCATCCCGGTATGTCCGCGGCCATTTGGTCGAATTCGAGGGTGACCTCAACACCAAACGCGAGAATATCGAGACATTGGCCGAGGGACTCGAACGCATATCCGGGTTGCTTGATTCCCTGCTTGAATGGGCGATGTGCGCCTCCGGCCGCATCAAGCTCACTCCAGAGCCGATAAGCGTGGCCAAGGTCGCCCTGGAAGCCGCGGCCGACCTGCAATCAACGGCCAAGGCCAAGGGGGTCAACATCGAACCTCCCGACGGTGACGGACTCATCCTCGCCGACCCACGCGCACTCGCGACTGTCTTCAGGAATATCCTTTCGAATGCTGTCAAATATTCACTGCAAGGTGGCGCGGTGCGGTTCCGCGCGGCGACGATGCCTGATGATCCGGCTCGCCTCGGCCTTGCCATCAGCGACGAAGGCGTTGGCATGAGGCCCGAGCAGATAGCCAAGCTATTCGTGCCAGGCAGGACAATACTGACACTTGGTACCGGCGGAGAGCAAGGCAAAGGCTTTGGCCTCGCGACAAGCAAGCTGTTTGTCGAGTCTATGGGTGGAACCATGCACGTGGAGAGCGAACCCGGGCGCGGCACTACCTTCGTGATAATCTTTCCCATTTCAGATCGCTAGATACGGGAAATATTTTCCCGGGCCACGGCATGACTGCTGATCGCCCCTCCTCGGCCGTCATCACCTCATATGTATTAAATAATTATCATTAAACACTTTACAGACAAATCACAGGAAATATCCACCTAATGCAACCATCATGGCACGATTCTTGCTTAGTAATAGATGCCGTCATGGAACGGCAGCCGGCCTTGATGCCGGCAACAACGTCAAACGCAAGGAGATTTATATGAAGCGAATCGTTACTGTGTGCATTATTGGACTGGTGGCGCTCGGAGCAGTGTCCGCCCAGGGCTTTGGACCGCGAACTGGCATACCCAACCAGCCGGGCCAGGCACAGATTCAGCAGGTTGCCTCCACCATCGAGGGCAAACTCGCTCTGGTCCAGGGTCACCCGGCCGTAACCGTCAAGGACAAGACGTACTTTGTGCAGATTCCCCAGTTCATGTATGGCTTCGTGGATGGGCTCAAGGAAGGCGCAACGGTCAAGCTCGAGGGCTTCGAGGTCGCGATTCCCTACGCGCCGAACAGCTTCCTGTTCCGCGTCAACACCCTGACAATCGGAGCCAAGAGCTATGACCTTTCCCAGATCGCAGGCGGCAGAATGGGTCAGCGTGGCGGCATGATGGGCGGCAGGTCGGGCCAGGGCGGTTCCTACGGCATGTACCAGGGTAGTCGCTGGTAAGAGGCCGAACGGCACCTTGTAGACTGGCTGACGCCCCGGATATCGATTCGATATCCGGGGCGTTTTTGTCAGCGCGCCTTGACCAAAGCACCTGCTGCGGTTATTCTGGGGACAATCTCCCAACTAAAGGCGCACGATGAATTATTCCGATCCAACGAAGCTGGGGCTCTTGGCATGCCCGGGCGGCGAGCGTTTCGCAGAACAGGTCGTGCGTCGGCTATCGACGATATATCGACACCGGTTCGAGCGCAAGGTTCAGGTGATGTCTGACCGCTATCACATCTCCAAAGAGCTGATAACGCGCAAGATCAACTTCACCAATGACATCTATTCATCACTGCTCTGCATACCCGGCAATGTCAACGAATACCATGCCCCGCGGTTCAAGGTAAACGCCCGCTATACGTGGTTTCCCAATGGCGAGATCAAGACCGAGATCCTTGATTCAATCCGTGGCAAGGATCTATACATCTTCCAGGATGTGGAGAACCGCCAGCCATGCAAATTCAATGATGGACGGGATGAACGAGTACTCTCGGTCAACGACCACATGTTCAACCTGCTGGTTACCGTAGACGCGGCCATACAGGCCGGAGCCGATCGAATCACGCTTGTCTTGCCGGCCTATCCCTATTCGCGCCAGCACAAGAAAAAGGGGCGCGAGGGCCTGACGGCGGCGCGCATCGGCCAAATACTGGAGAACTACGGCATATCGCGCATCATCACACTCGACATCCACTCGCGCGAAATAGAAAACTGCTTCAACAAGCTGCGCCTTGAGAACCTGCATGCCTCGTATCAGGTCATCGAGAAGCTTGCCGGCATAGTCGATGTCGGCGATGAGAACCTGGTCGTGCTATCGCCCGATACCGGCGCGGTCGACCGGAACAAGTTCTATGCCAGCACGCTACAGAAACCGCTGGCGATGCTATACAAGGAACGAGACTACTCCAAGGTCACCAAGGACGCAAACGATTCAAACATCAGCGAGATGAAAATGCTCGGCGATATCCATGGCAAGATCGTGTTCATGGCCGACGATATGCTTGGCACAGGCGGCACCCTGCTCAAGGCAATGCGCTACCTCAAGGATCAAGGCGCCGTGCAGGTGATATGCGCCATATCGTTGCCGCTGTTCTCAGCCACCGCCATCGATGATTTCGACAAGGCCTTCAGGGAAGGTCTGTTCTACCGTATCATTGGCACCAACGCGGTGCACCACAACGAATTGCTCAAGAAGGAATGGTATATCGAGGCGGACGTGACGACCCTGTTCGCTCAGATCATTTCTCTCCTGCACCATAATCGCAGTCTGTCGCCGATGTTGGACAACCGCGAGATCATAGCCAAGAAGATCAAGAAGGCCATGGCCGCCCAAGCCGCGCATCAGCCCTCACTGCCGCTCTGAGTGTGATAGCGTACCGGATTCCCATATCGGTAGAAGCGCTGCTGTTCGACATCGATGGAACGTTGTATTCCAATCACGAGTACGGCCAGTTCCAGATCGATGTGCTGATCGACGAGCTTGCCCGTGTCCGCGGGCAGAGCCGACAGGACACAGAGCGTGAGCTGGCGCAAGCCAGGCTGGAATGGTCAGAGGCACACGGCGGAGGTTCGACCAGTCTGGGCAACGCAATGACGGCCCTCGGCGTCGATATGATGACCAGCGTCGCGTGGCGCGAACGCCTGATCGACCCATACCGGTTCCTGTCGGCTGATCCTCGCCTTCGCGCAACGCTGCTGTCGCTGACGACGCCGCGCCTTGCGACCAGGCCTGTAGCGCTGGTCGCTGTTACAAACAACCCGCGTTCTGTCGGCACCGCCACGCTCGACGCGCTCGGCGTGCTTGACCTGTTCCGCCGCGTCGTCGGCCTGGACGACACCATGAAGAGCAAACCCGCGCCCGAACCCTACCTGCTCGCCGCGACGGCGGCTGGAGCCGAACCCACCGGGTGCCTGTCGATTGGCGACCGCTACGATATAGACCTCGCCGAGCCGCTGCGGCTGGGCATGGGCGCCGTTCTGGTCGAGGGGGTGGCCGACGTCTACGCCTTGCCTGGATTGCTGTTTGGTATGGCCATCAGTACTTGATCTCCCGCAACGCGTGGGAGACTCCGTAGGCGCGATCGCCAATCTTCTCGATGTGCCGCACAATGTCCATGAACAGCAGCTCCGACTTGACATCGGCTCCTGCCTGCAGCCGCTTGCGGGCCTTCTTCTTCAATGCCGACCTGAAGTCGTCGATACTGTCTTCGAGTTGCTGGGCGGTCGCGAGCTGCTCGACATTTATGCGGCCCTTGATGTTTTCCTGCACGAAACGCAGGAAATTCTCTACCAGCAAGGTATACGGCCCCAGGCTATCCATCTCGTCCTTGTCCAGGGCCAGATCGCGCGCCCTGGCCTTCTCGAGCAGCATGATCAGGCTGAAACAATCGTCGGTTATGTCCTCCAGGTCGACTACCATCCGCAGCATCACGCCTATGTCCCGCTGGCTGTCGGCACTCATCTCGTGTCCGGCGCATTCAAGCAGAAAGCCGGACAATTCATCGCGCATCTGGTCGGCGTAGTCTTCCATCATCCTGAACGACTCTATCTCTTCGGTAAGATCAGCTGGCTTTGACTTGATCAATCCGCGCCAGCGATCGAACATCGTGCCGCACAGCCCCGCCATATCGGAAATTTCCTTCTGGGCACGCATCAGGTTAAGCTCGGGGCTGTCCATCAATGGAGCGGCCACGTACTCGAGCCTTCTCGGCAAGGCATCCTCTCCTGGCCTTGCCTTGATGAACAGCGACACCAGATTGGCAAACTGCGTCGCGAACGGGGCAAACAGGATGGCGTTGATCACATTGAAGACCGTGTGCATCATCGCGATGTGCTGGGCGATGGTGGTTCCACCGGCGAGTATATTGATCAGCGCTATGAATGGTCTGAATAGAATGATGGCCCATACCGATCCCAGAACATTGAACATGATATGGATCCACGCCGCCCGGCGGGCGTTCGTTCTGGCCCCGATAGAAGCGAGCAAGGCATCGATTGTCGTACCGATATTGCAGCCCAGCACAAGGCCGGCGGCGAGGTTGAAGTCGATGACGCCTTCTACCGCCAGTGTGATCACGATAGCGGTGGAGGCACTGGAAGAATGGACAAGAACCGTCAGGACCGTGCCGGTGGCGGCGGCTATCAGGATTGACAGCACGCCGAGGTTCGATACATCGGAAAGAAACCTGATGATATCCGCCGACGGCTTGGGAATGGCATGTGAAAGAAAGTTGAGCCCCAGGAACAGGAGGCCGAAACCAAGCACCGCCTCGCCATAGTCGCGGACACGCGACTTGGGCTTGGCGCCCATCATCATCACAAATCCGACGCCTATCATCGGCAGGGCAAAGGCCGCGATCTCAAACTTGAAGCCGATAAGCGAGACTATCCATGCGGTGACAGTCGTACCGATGTTGGCCCCGAATATCACACCGGCTGCCTGTACGACCGTCAAGAGCCCAGCATTGACAAAAGACACTACCATCACGGTCGTAGCCGATGATGACTGGATGATGGCGGTGATGCCAAGCCCCGTCAGCAGGGCCTTGAAGGTATTGCCAGTCATCAGGTTGAGCGTTCGCTTGAGGCCATCACCCGCGGCCCGCTGTATTCCATCCGACAGAATCTTCATGCCGTACAGAAACAGACCAAGTGAGCCAGCGAGCTCTATCAGGATCATGACTATCTTCATGGGAGGACCTTCCATCCTGGCTGGATTCAGAAACCCGGAGATCGCGCCGGAGCCCGTTCATGGTTCGACGCGCTTTTTTATAACGCAGAAAGCCCGTCTTGCACAGCACCTTTCCATCACGGCAAGACGAGAGCCCTCCGCGGTGATATACTTGCCCGCATGAAAGCAACCAATCACGCACTTCTTGCCCTGCTGGCAGCTGCCAGCCTGGTGGCTCCTTTGTCAGCGGTGCCTGCGACGGCCTATCTGGAACCAGCGCTGGCGGCGCGGCTACTCTCCGGTGAGGATGTCAGGACATCATCAGTAGGCAAGACGGCGGCTCTGGCACTGGCCCCCAAGCATCCCGCGGTCGCCACATTGGGCTCCGCTCTAGCGGCCGAAGCTCCTGACGTAGTCGTGGAGGCGATATTCTTATGGAAAAATCCTGCGGCGATTGCCCAGGACAAGGAGCTGGCCGAAGTCTACAACACGCTGCGGGCGATTGGCAGCCTGCAGGGCATCGAGTATTGGTCAGCAAGCCGCAAGACCATGCGATTGTTCTATGAATATTCAAGCCTCATTGCTGGACCGAATGACCAGACGCCTGTCAAGGACACGTGGCTACCGACTCTGCCTCCTGTCGACGAAACGCTATACGCGAGGCAGAAGGACCTGTCGTTCGGCGACAATCGGTACCGGATAATCCTGGCTCATGGCGGTGACTATGCAACGCAGTCGTCGGTCAATCTGACCGGCATGAGCTATGGCATCATACCGGTGGCGGGAGCCGGTGCCGTGCATGTGCGGCTCCTGGTCATTCCCACCGATGATGGGATCATATTCTACGCGGTCTCAAGCGCCAAAGCCACCGTGATTCCCGGGATCCGAGGCAAGCTCGAGGCATCATTCGGCAATCGCGCGGCCGCGGTCTATGCATGGTTCACCAGGCAAATGGCAAGCCGGGTCCACTGATCAGCGGATCCGATGCCGTCCGCGCCAGGAGTCTGTCAAGGCAACGGCTCGACATCGACTGGTTCAACGCTTACCGGCAGAGCCTCGTCCGGCAGCGCCTCCGGCACGGCAACCGGCTTGCCGTCGGCGGTCTTGATGAAGGCAAAATTCTTCATGATCCTGACAAAGACCTCTGACTTGCGCTTGCCTTCTACCAGCGATGAAATCAGTTCCTTGTTGCGCACGCCGCCGAGGCTTCTGATGTTCGTGACCAGATCGGGGCTGGGCTTCTTGTAATCGGCCAGCAACTCGCCGAGCGTTTCGGCGAACATATGAAAGAGACCGGTCTCATCCTCACATATCTCGCGTGCCTTGTAGTTTATCTCGTCGACTATCTTGGTCAGGTACGGCATGATGTCCTTGCCATGGCGCATCTCTTCAACATAGCGCTTGACGCCGGCGACGCTTACCCGCCCCCCGCCTTTCAGGCTTTCCTCGAAGGCCTCTATCCGACCCGATGTGCGGTCGCATTGATACAGGATATTGGCCAGGCTATTCTGATAGCTCTTGCTGTCAAAATAGCCTTCCACGAGTATCTTCTTGACCGTCTCCTTGATCTGCGGCTCGAATACTCCGTGAACGAAGGTCTTGAGAATACCCATCGGCTTGACATGCGTGAAGCCGTTCGGACTTTCGCGCCTGAGGAACGAGTCGATCTCCTCGTTGTAGCCATCGAGAACCAGAACGTCGGTGGCTCCGAACAGATCCTTGATATCCATCGAGACAGCGCTCTCGTGGCGCTCGCGCAGCAAGCGTTCGCGATCCTTCTCATACTGGTTGACGAGACGTTTGCGATATTGCTCGACATAGTTGATCTGATCGCGCCGGATATCGGGTTCATGCAAGGGGTCGCGCTTGGTAAGCCTGATGAGGGCCAGGAGATTCTCGCTTGAAAGCCTGTACGCCAGTATCTTGTTCAGGGTGGAGAACAACTTGGCTATCTTGCCCGCCTGGCTCGCGGCGGTTGCCGGGGCGTGACGCTCGAACACGCGCATCGTCATGGCCATAAGCGAATCGGCGAACGAAAATCCGACGAGCAGGTAATATGCGTCGATGAGTTCCGGGAGGATCTGCTCGCCGGCCGCGGGCTGAAAATCGGGATGGTAGCGGGGATCGTCGATGCTTGCGCCAGGATCGAAGAAGCCCAGCATGCGCTCCCAGTCGTGCCGGCACACCTCGATGAAACGCTCCACCTCGGCAAGCTCCACATTGAGCGGCCCGTCTTCCAGCACGTCGACGCTCTTGAGGAAGCGCTGAAAATCCCGGCCGATCGCTTCCATCTCCTCATCGTCCTTGACGGCGTTCTCCACCCTGGATTTCATGCCATCGTAGACATAGCTGTCCTTCTTCTCCAGCTCTTCGGCGGGCAGACGCAAGTCGACCAGATAGTCGAAGTATTTGCGTGACACGCGAAGGTCCGGATGCGCGAGCGTCCGGTCGGCTAGATCCATCAGGGGTTTGAGCGCCTGGCAGAATAGATATAGATCCTGGGCAAAACCTGGCATAACCAGATTGTGTTTGAAGCGGTAGTATGGTGGCTTGATATGAGAAATGGTACCAAATACGTGCTTGAGCTCGCTGGTAATTCCTCTGTCAAATCCAAAAAGGCTCCGTATGAAGTTGATCAATGCCTGCACTATTCCCATGATAACCCATTCTAAGGCAGGCAAGCCTGGACAGCAAGCACTACCACTGGCTAGGCTCTCTTCTGGTTCCTGAACCAATATCCATCGGTAAGCGCGACCGACAGGGCCGTATCGATGTCGGCCGGTGGCCGGTCAAAAGCGCTACGGTGGGCGTAGATTGGCGCGCCGGTCGTCACCGCGAGAGCCAAAGCATCGGATGGCCTCACCTCGCGCGTCCAGGAGCGCAAGCCCCTGCCATACAGCAGCCGGGCGATGAAACCATCTTCGTCGGTGCCCTGGACACCGTATAGTTCGACACGCCGCAGCGACAGGCCCTGCTCGCGAAAGAGCTGCGCCATCAGCTCATGGGTAAGCGGACGTGGCGTGGAAACCCCCTCCAATTCCATCAGAATGGCGCCAGCCTCGGCCGCGCCAACGGAAACGCAGAACTCCGAGGCGCCATCGTCATCTTCCAAAATGACAACGGGAGACTCGAGCTCGGAAGGCATTGCGACACCCATGACGCGAACCCGTTTCATTTCTTCCATCATGACACGAAGTATACTCCGCGGTACCCGCTTTTCAGGCTGGTCATGATGCTTCCTTGACTACCGCGCGAAGCCCCGAGTACACTTCGCTACGATCATGAGACGAACACCACTGTTTTTCGCGTTTGCGGGTCTCGAACTCGTTCGCTACTTGACGCTTGCCTTCGCTGCACAGCCATTCGCGGTCTCTCTGCCTCTGGCACAACAGATGCTTCGTCTCGTAGCGGCTCCCAACCTGCTGTTCGCGGTGGGCTTCTTCTTCATGGGACTCGATGCCAGGCGCTATGGTGACTACCGCCCGCTTCTGATTGTCGGAAAGGCGGTGGCGCTGTTCTCGAGCCTCATCGCCCTTCCGCGGCTCTTTGGCGGTGACGCGACCTCAAGCTACCGGCTGGCGCGCATCGTCATCCCTGCCATAGCGCTATGGGACGCGACAGCGACCGCCGTCCTGCTCCTTAGGCATCCCGCGACGCAACCTGCTGTCGAGTCGGCCCAGACAGAGCCCGAGCGGATAGAGGTAGACTGACGTGCGCATAATTCCGATAGCCAGCGGCAAGGGCGGCGTCGGCAAATCGCTTGTTTCAGCCAATCTATCGATAGCGCTGGCGCAGGCAGGCAAGCGCGTCGTGCTTGTGGATCTGGATCTTGGATCTTCCAACCTGCACCTGATTCTGGGTTTCAACGCGCCCAGAAACGGTCTGGGCACCTATCTATCGGGCGCCAAGATCAAATTCGAAGACATCATTCACGACACGGACTATCCCAACCTCAGATTCATTCCAGGCGACGCAGAGATACCGGGGCTCGCCAATATCACCTACCGGCAGAAGACCCAGCTCGCCAAGCGGCTCATATCGATAGAGGATGCGGACTACCTGATTCTGGATCTCGGAGCCGGCACCGGCGCCAACATTCTGGACTTTTTCCTGCTGTCGGGCCGAGGCATCGTTGTCACCGCACCGACGCTGACGGCCACACTGAACGGCTACCTGTTCCTGAAGAACGCCGTCTTCCGTCTGATGTGGGACAGCTTCAAGCCAAAGTCCCAGGCCCGCGCCATCCTGGAATCATTGAAGAAGGATGGCGCATCGCTGCAGCGCGCATATATTCCTGAAATTCTGGGGCGCATAGCCCAGGCCGATCCGGCGAGCAGGGCCGCCTTCGACATGCGGATGTCCCGCTTCTCACCGCGCCTCGTGCTCAACATGGTGGAGGACCCCAAGGATGCCGAAAAGGCACAGAAGATTCGCCGCTCGTGCAGGGAATACCTGGGCATGGATCTGGAACATCTAGGCATCATTTACCGGGATGACCTGCAGGACGTGGCGCTCGGCAGCCGCATCCCCATTATCCGTTACAAACCACAATCGATTCTGTCCCAGGCGCTATACCGCATAGCCGACAAGCTCATCTCATCCGAATCCGATGAAGACTCCTTCCTCGATCCGGAGTACCTGGATGACAGCTTTGGCGCGGCCGACACCGAGGCAGCCATCGATTTTGAGTCAAAGATGGACTATGTGGAAGAACTGCTCGCGAGCGGGGCGCTGACGCAAGGCGACTTGATAGAGACCGTTCGCATGCAGCATTACGAGATTGGCCAACTCCGCAAGGAAAACCAGTTTCTGAAGGTCAAGATGGCCAAGGCCCTGTCACAGGGATTCAAGGTATAGGGCGGATCGATGGCTGGAATTACGGTCAAAGGCGATATACAACTGCTCGTTGATGGACTCGAGCTCGAGGCATCGCTGCGATTCGAACCAGCGTCCGATGGAGCCGAGTGGGCCATCGATGGCCTGGTCAAGCTTGTAACAGAGGCACGAATCGCGGGCGTCACGAACCGGCGGCTCGAGGAGGTCCTCCAGGCGTTCGGAAAATCCAGGACTCGAACCCTGGAAATCGTAGCCAGGGGACAGGCCCCTGAGCCTACCATCCCGGAAGAGGCCGAATGGGGTGACACCTCGACACCCCCTGAATTCCAGCCCTTTGAGTCCGCTGCGATCGTGGACGCGCCCCCTCCCAATCTGTACAAGATTCGTGTCGACCGGGTCGCCAGGGAGCGCGTCGTCAAGAGATCGGGACTCCTGCCGTTCCTTCCGTCCAAAGCTGAAAAAATCGTCGATTATGACAAGGTCGAGGTCCGCGAACCGGTGGCCGTCGATACGCGCGTCTTGCGCTCGTTCTGGGCCTCAAAGAACGCGATTGTGGCGAAGATATCACCTCCCCGTCCGGGCAAGCCAGGCAAGAACGTCTATGGCAAGCCGATTCCCGCGGAACGGGGCGACGATCTGTCCTTCTACATCGGCAACAGGCTGACCAGGGGAAAAGGGCTATTGCTGGCGGCCGAATCGGGCTTCGTGCGGGTCGGTATCCGCTGGGCCGATCTGATACCATTTGGCGCGGGAACCTACTCCACCAGATTATCGCTCGACGGATCGACCGTGCTCCTGGATTATTCACCGGGAGATAGCCGATTGCCTCCTCCCGACGCCGAGACAATCCTCAAGGAAGCACAAGAGCTTGGCCAGAGCGCGGAACAACTGATATCGGTGGAGGAAATCGCCTCGGCGCTGCTCAAGTCAACACGGAGCAGTCAGCCGCTATCCGGATTCAGCCTGTCCGGTGACCGCGATGCGGAAGCCAAGGTAACCATTGCCCCTGATAAACTCAGGGCCAGCCTGACAATCATCAAGGGACGTGGGCGAGGTCGGGCACTCGACCTGTCGATGGTCAGCGCAGCGTTGTCCGGACACAGGCTCAAAGGCGTCAAGGTCGACAAGCTCAAGGCCGATGTCATAGCCTTCTACAAAAGCACCGAGACCGAATTGCTCGACTATGTTCTGACCGAAGGCAAGGATCCTGTCCGCGGCAAGGATCGAACAATAATCTACACAGTCGCGTTCCTGCCTGACGCTCAGGCAAGCGAATACCGTGCCATTCTGGAGGCCGCTCCTTCACTGAGCCGCGTTGTCCGCAGTCTGGATGAATTCGGTCTGTCAAAGGCCACGAGAATAGGACTGGTAAAGAAGGGCCAGGAGGTGGCGAGGTTCAGCCCTCCGGCCGCGGGACAAGCTGGCTTTGATGTCTACGGAGGGGAGATTCCCGCTATACCGGGAAATGATCCGGTCATCAGGATATTCGAAAATCTGCAGCTCTCAAACGAATCATTGCAGAGTGAAGATGACGGGCTGTTGCTGGTGGCAGAAGAGAACGGCCAGACAATGGCTCGCGTCGTCCCATACCGTGACGCCCGCATCACGGTGGCCATAGCCGAGGACGCCTTGACCGCGTCTGTCAGTCTGGAACAGGGTTATGGCCTTGGGCGTGACCTGAGCCTCGACATGCTCCAGGAGGCCCTGAACCAGGCGAGCGTCGTCTCGAGCATCGATTCCAAGGCGATGGCATCGGCTCTGGCCGACGCCCGCGAGGGTCGCGCCGTCGTGGGGCGGATAGTCGCGCGCGGCAAGCCTCCCGTTCCTGCTGGAGGGTTCAGGCTCAACTGGCTCGTCCACCTGGCTACTGGCTCCGCTGTTACCCTGCGCGCTGATGGTTCTGCCGACTACAAGAACCAGGACCGCGCGACGATCGTAGTGGAGGGGCAGCCCATTCTGGAGTTGCAGGTGATAGGGGTAGAGGGTCAGGATGGCACCGATGTGCTGGGAGGCGTAATTCCCGCGCCAAAGAACCCGCTTGTCACCGAAGTCCCGACCCACGACGCGACCATCATCGATGAAGCAAAGGAAAATGGCGACCACGTACTCAAGGCCGCCAGGAATGGCCAGCTTCGTTTTGAGAAGAACATGCTCTGCATCGACCCTGCCCAGAAGATAACGGGCGACGTGGGCCCTGCCACGGGCAATATTCGCTTCCCTGGCCCGGTAGCCATAACGGGTACCGTACTGACCGGATACACGGTGATGGCCGGCGGCGATATTTATATAGCGGGATCGGTAGAAGCGGCGCTCGTATCCTCGGGAGGCTCCATCAGGATTACCGAGGGAATCAAAGGCGCCAAACGAGGAACCATCCGGGCACACAAGTCAATAGAAGCCGCCTTCGCCGAACAGGCCATGATGCTGAGCGTCGATGACATCATGCTCAAGAACTCGGCTTTGCTCTGCAACATCAAGACCAACGGCAAGCTGATGCTGGCCGGCGATCGCGGGCACCTGGTAGGCGGCCTGTGCCGGGCGCGCAAGGGTATCGAGGTGCAGAATCTCGGATCCGAGACGGGAGCGCCCACGCAGGTATCATTTGGCCAGGACTACCTTATCATGGACGCGATAGAGGCGGAGGAGCGTGAAATCGAGAGGGTCAAGGCCGGCATTCTCGAGGCCGACAAGACCATGCGCGACCTGGAGAAATCGGGCGGCAACCTTGACAAGGTCAGGCAAGACAAGCTGCGCCTTGTAAAACTGCTCGAGAGACGGTCGCTTCGCATATTCGAACTGCGCGAGAAGTATGAAGAGCACTTCACCAGCGAAATTGTTGTCAGGGGCTCCATCTTCGCGGGTGTCGTGCTTGAGAGCCACAACCGCTTTCATGAGATAAGGCAGACGAAGCAGAAGGTGGCATTCTCGTTCGACCCTGAATTGGGCCGCGTCATAGAACGCCCCTTGAAGTAGCCCGGCCGTTGCGCCTGTCCGACAGCGCGGGTATAGTGAGTGCGCGCCCGCTCAGCGTGGCGCAGATACGACAATCCGGAGGTCGCCGATGCTCGCCGCCGTTCAGTTTCCATCCTGGCTCAAGCCGGAGATATTTCCTTTCCTGCCGCAATTTCCGTTGCGTTGGTACGGCCTCATGTACCTGGTCGCCTTTGGCATAACCTACCTGCTGTTTACCTACCAGGTTCGGAACAGAAAGCTTGGATACTCGGAAGACGACATATCCGGTTTCTTCCTGGCGGGCATAGTGGGACTGATCATAGGTGCGCGGCTCTTTGGTACCCTGCTCTACGATCCCAGCGGCATGTACTGGAGCAAGCCCTGGCTCATATTCTGGCCATTCGGCGAGGGCGGCAAGTTCACCGGCTTCATGGGTATGTCATTCCACGGCGGGTTCATAGGCGCGACCATAGGCTTCGTGGCGTATTCATGGCGCCGACACCTGGACTTTCTGGAGTGGGCCGACATGATCGCCATATCGGTGCCCCTGGGCTACACCTTTGGCAGGCTTGGAAACTTCATAAATGGCGAGCTGTGGGGCAAGGTGAGCACCGCTCCATGGGCGATGATATTCCCCAATGCCACCAAATTTCCATCCAGCGAGTCATGGGTAGCCGATATCGCCAGACGAACCGGCATGCTGCTCGACGGCCCCATGATCAATCTGCCCAGACATCCGTCCCAGTTGTATGAGGCGCTCTTCGAGGGCCTCGTGCTGTGGCTGTTCATGTGGTTCATCGTGCGCCCCAGAAAGCCTTTCAAGGGATTTGCCATAGGAGCCTACATCACAGGGTACGGCGTGATCCGCTTCATCATAGAATATTTCCGCGAGCCCGATGCCGACCTCGGGTACATCATCAAGCTGGGCAATCCCGATGCGTCGATCCATCTGTATTCGACGCCTTTCAACTTCTCCATGGGCCAGATCCTGTGCTTCCTGATGATAGTCGGCGGACTCGGGTTCATAGCGATACGAGCCCGCATGTCCAGCCGCCAGGCGTCGTTGCTGGCGGCGGCCGAGGCTCAGCATTCAAGAATTGTGACCGCCAGGCGCAAGTTGAGAAAGAAGTAGCGCGACTGCTCCATAATCCGTCCACCAAGAGACCCGTTGCGGATAACCGCTGCGGGTCTTTTTATCATCCCCTGCTATCCTTCGAGCCAGAAAATTCGTCACCGCGCGCTTGACACTTCATTGATCATTTAATATCTTAGTTTTTAATTGTTTAGTATCTTAAATAAATGGAGCGCCAATGATGACCAATGAGAGTGATCTGGCTCGAGGCTTGATGGACACCTTCAAGCGGCTGAACCGCGTCATTCACATGAACATGTTCAAGAGCTTCGAGCCAAAGCAGAAGATGACTCCGCTCTTTGTGATGATTCGCCTCAAGAAGGCCAATCTTCAGGGCGGCATGAGGGTTTCGGAGATAGCGTCCTCCATCGGCATAACTGTGCCGGCGGTAACGCAGATCCTTACCAGCCTTGAGAAGTCCGGACTGGTTCACAGGGCAATGGATCCTGAAGACAGGCGCGCCGTGCGGGTCATCCTGACACCGGAAGGCGAATCGATGCTCGACCCGGCGCTGAAGTCCTATGATGACAGTTTCGCCGCGCTGATCGAATACCTGGGCAAGGCCGACAGCGTGAAGCTGTTCGAGCTGCTGACCAAGGTGGAGCGGTTCTTTGTCGACAGGGGCGGAATGCACGCCACATCGCACTGCGATGTGGACAACTCGTGAGTAATGTATCCATAGCAGCCAGATGCATGCTGAAGACCGATACAACGCGTTTATTTTGGAGTATTTGAGTATGACTGCACGTATGACAACACGATTCCTGGGCCGATCGATCAGGGCGCTGCCGCTGGCCTTTGGTTTCCTGCTCGTCCTCAACGCCGGGGCCCAGACCACGTCAATTTCGATTGATGACGCGGTGCGGCTTTCACTGGCCTCTGACGCCAGGGTACAGAGCTCCCGCTGGGACTCGCTGGCCGCCACCGCCAAGGCCGAGGAAGCACAACGGCGGCAGTTGCCGTCTTTTTCGCTCAGCGCTGGCTACACCAGGCTCAGCGATCTCCAGTCGACCATCAGCTTCGGCGGAATGCCGATAACGATTGATTCACTTGACAACGTATTTAGTCTTGGCGCGACCATGCAATACCCTGTCTTCGCGGGCTTCAGGCTGCGCGAATCTGCAGTCCTGGCCCAGTTGCAGTCGAAGGGAAAGGACACAAGCCTGGAGATGGTCCGCAGGTCGCTCGACTTCGAGACGCGACGCGCGTACTGGGAGGCTGTCCGGTCCGTATACAATGTCCGCATGCTCCAGGAGAACCTCAACCTGATGCAGAACAACCTTGAGGTGGTGCAGCACCAACTGGCACAAGGCACCGTGATAAACGCCGACCTTCTGGCCGCGCAGATGCGGCGCGATCAGGCAGGCATCGACCTCGACAACGCAAAGACGATGCAGCAACGAGCGTTCCTGTCGCTCGCGTCGTTGGTCGCAGACAGCGGCGACACGTCGCTTGCCGCTGATCCCACCGCGCTCTTTGCTCTGGTATCGACTCCGGACATGACACCAGAGCTCGCCGGCCCCGGACAACCACTCTCTGACAGCGTCGATGCGAACGCGCTGACTGAACTTGCCTTGCGACGCAGGCCGGAAATCCAGGCGTCGGCGCTGGCCGTGGACATAGCCGAGCACGGCAAGAAGCTGGCCGAGGCCCCCCTGTATCCGGCGGTCAACCTGACAGGAAACTATACCCTCGCCGACCCCAATCAGCGTGTCGCGTTTCAGAGCGACCCCTGGCAATTCACCGGTACATGGAGTCTCGGCGTATCCGTGTCCTGGGATATAGGCGGCATACCGGCGAACTTGCTGGAGAAACAAGCCCAGGCATACGGCATGGACAAGAGCCGTGCCGACAAGAGCCGCCAGGAAGAGCTTATACGTCTGGATGTACGCGCCTGCGCACTGACGTACGAACAGGCGCGTCGCGATGCAGCCGTGGTATCACGCATGCTGGCCCAGGCCAAGGAAAACGAGCGGGTCATACAGCAGAGGTCGAACGCGGGGACAGCGAGCGCCAGTGACCTGCTCACGGCGTCGATAGCCCGACTCAGGAGCGAGTTTACCATAGTCAACAAGCAGATCGATGTGCAGATAGCGGCAGCGGATCTGTGCCGAGCGGCTGCACTCGCCGACGTCGAGTAAGGCGGCTCACCCAAAATGCTCAAATTAATGCGCTATCTGAAGCCTTACTGGATACCGGTATCGGCCGTCGTCGTCGTCGTCTTTCTGCAATCGATGGGTGACCTCTATCTGCCAACGCTGATGTCCAACATAGTCAACAAGGGCATCACCAATGGCGATATTCCGTACATTCTGAGCACAGGCCTCGAGATGATACTGGTCGCGATAGGCGGCTCCATATGCGCCGTCATCGCGAGCTACCTGTCGTCGCACGTGGCGATGGGTTTTGGCGAGGATCTGCGGAGCGGCATATTCTCGCGGGTGTCCAGGTTCTCGCTGCACGAGTTCGACAGGTTCGGCACTCCCTCGCTGGTAACCAGAAGCACCAACGATGTCGTGCAGGTGCAGAACGTCGTGATGATGACGCAGCGTATGATGATAGCCGCGCCGATCACGGCGGTCGGCGGCATGATCCTGGCCCTGCAAAAGGACAAGGGACTGGCCTGGATCATCATAGTCGCCATTCCCGTTCTCGGCATCTTCATCGGCACCGTCGCCGCCAAGGGCTTTCCGCTGTTCCAGGCGATACAGAAGAAGATAGACCGCATCAACCTGGTCGTGCGGGAGAACCTGACAGGAATCAGGGTGATACGCGCCTTCAATCGTGGCGAGTACGAGAAGAAGCGCTTCAACGAGGCCAGCTACGACCTCCTGGTCGCCTCGGTCAAGGTCAACCGCATCTTCGCGATGATGATGCCGGTGATGATGTTGATCATGAACATGACCGTGATATCGATCCTATGGTTCGGCAGCCATCGCATAGACAGCGGCGTGTCCAACATAGGAAACATGATGGCTTTTCTGCAGTACGCGATGCAGATCCTGTTCTCATTTGTAATGGCGTCGATCATGTTCATCATGGTGCCGCGGGCACAAGCTTCCGCAGATAGAATCAACGAGGTGCTGGATACACATCCCGACCTCGTGGACCCGATCAATCCACAGACGCCCGATCCATCGGTGCGGGGATACCTGGAGTTTCGCGATGTAAGTTTCTCCTATTTCGGAGCGGAGGCGCCGGCACTCCAGAACATAAGCTTCGTGGCCAAACCTGGCGAGACCACAGCGATCATTGGCAGCACGGGCTCCGGCAAATCGACACTGGTTTCGCTTATACCGCGATTCTACGATGTCGCCTCTGGCAAGATCCTGGTAGATGGCGTGGACATCAGGGACATGACACAGAAGGACCTTCGGTCGCGCATCGGCTTCGTGCCTCAGAAGGCAGTACTCTTCACGGGCTCCGTTTCCGAGAACATCCGCTACGGCAAGGATGACGCCACCGAAGAGGAAGTCCGACACGCAGCCGAGGTGTCCCAGTCGCTTGATTTTGTCACGGTGATGGATAAAGGTTTTGACTCGCTTATATCGCAGGGTGGCACCAATGTGTCGGGCGGACAGAAGCAACGGCTTTCCATAGCCCGCGCCCTGGTAAAGAAGCCCGAGATATACGTGTTCGACGACAGCTTCTCGGCGCTTGACTTCAAGACCGATTCGTTGCTGCGTGCGGCGCTTCACAAGGAGACCGGCAACGCCACGGTTATCATCGTAGGACAGCGGGTGGCGACCATAATGGATTCCGACAGGATCATCGTGCTCGACGAGGGCAGGATAGCAGGCATGGGTACGCACCATGAACTGTACGCCAGCTGCCCCGTCTATCGTGAGATAGTGGAATCGCAGCTTTCGGAAGAGGAAATAGCATGAGCGACCACGCGAGAGCGGGCGCAGCGCCCGGCGGCACGGCACCGGCCGGCCCACCGATGGGCAGACCCGGCGGCGCCCCCATGATGATGGGCGGTCGCGGACCGGTCGAGAAGCCCAAGAACATGGGCAAGACAATACGCCGGTTCTTCTCATATTTTGGCGTGCGCAAGATACAGTTCGGCATCGTACTGGTACTGGCAGTATGCAGCACCATATTCAGCATCGTGGGGCCGAAACTCCAGGGCAAGGTCACGACAAAGCTGTTTGACGGGCTGATCGGCAAATACGCGGCCCTGATGGCAAAGAAGCCACTACCTGGCATCGACTTCGTCTACGTGCAGCACCTGCTCCTCGTCATAATCGGGCTGTATCTGGTCAGCACCCTGCTCAGCTACATACAGCAGCTCGTGATGTCAGATGTGGCGCAGAGGATCGTGTACGACATGCGCACAGACGTCAACCTGAAGCTACACCGATTGCCGCTCAAGTACTACGATGCGCGCACGCATGGCGAGATCATGAGTCGCGTCACCAACGACATTGACAACATAGCCAACACGCTGCAGCAGAGCCTGACGCAATTCATCACATCGATCACCACGATTCTTGGTGTCATCGTAATGATGCTGACGATCAGCCCGCTCCTCACGCTGATAAGCCTCCTGACCCTGCCAACGGCTATGCTGGTAACGATGAAGATATCCAAGGTATCGCAGAGCAAGTTCGCGACCCAGCAAAAGGAATTGGGCGCCCTCAATGGCCACATCGAGGAGATGTACTCGGGCTTTGCCATAGTCAAGGCATTCGATCATGAGCAGGATTCACTCGATGTATTCGAGACAATCAACGGCCGGCTCGCCGAGGCGAGCTGGCGCGCCCAGTTCATATCCGGCGCCGTGATGCCGGTCATGAACTTCATAAACAACCTGGGCTATGTGCTGATATGCGTTATCGGCGGCGTGATGACCTCGAAGAAGATAATCACGCTCGGAGACATTCAGGCGTTCATCCAGTATTCGAGGCAATTTACGATGCCGATTGCCCAGGTGGCCAACATCGTCAACGTGTTGCAGTCCGCGCTCGCATCGGCGGAGCGGGTCTTCGAGGTTCTCGACGAGCAGGAAGAACTGCCGGACAGCGAGACCGCGGGCATCCTCGATCAACCACGCGGCGAAGTTGCCTTCCACGACGTGCGGTTCGGCTATACCGACGCCGCTCCGCTCATGAATGGTATCAACCTCGATGTCAAGAAGGGACAGACAATAGCAATCGTCGGGCCAACCGGCGCGGGCAAGACTACCCTGGTCAACCTGCTGATGCGATTCTATGAGATACAGGGAGGAACGATAACCGTCGACGGCATCGATATACGCGACATTCAACGCGGTGCGTTGCGCAGGACCTTTGGCATGGTGCTGCAGGACACCTGGCTGTTCAAGGGCAGTATCCGGGACAACATAGCATATGGATGTGAAGGCGCCACCGACGATGCCATTATCCTCGCGGCCAAGACAGCGCACGCTGATCACTTCATCAGGGCCTTGCCCGACGGCTACGATACGGTCATCAATGAAGAAGCCTCGAACATTTCGCAGGGCGAGAAGCAGCTCTTGACTATCGCAAGGGCGCTGCTCAGCAATCCACCCATACTGATACTGGACGAGGCGACGAGCAGCGTCGATACGCGTACCGAGGTGTATATCCAGAAGGCCATGCGCGAACTGATGAAAGGCCGGACCAACTTCGTGATAGCACACCGGCTCTCAACGATTCGGGATTCCGAGATGATACTGGTGATGAACAAGGGTAGCATCATAGAGATGGGCAACCATCAAGAGCTGATAGCCAAGAACGGTTTCTACGCCGATCTGTACAACAGCCAGTTTACTGGCTCGTTCATAGAAGAGGAAGCACACGCATGAACGGCTTTATAGCACTGATACGAACCATGGTCGAGGAGAACATCGATGAGTGACGCACAGAGTGACGCACAGAGTGGAGCACAGAGTGGAGCACGGATACCTGGCAAGAGCGCGACCGACAAGAACGGCGTAACAGCGACGGCTATAAAGAAAGAAATACGCAAGGGGCCGAAGCTGGCCGGCACGGTCATCCTGGTGGTCGTGGCACTCGGCGCTGTAATAGGCGGCTCACTGTGGGCGGTCAACACGATTGGCTATGTGGGCACTGATGACGCGGCGATAGACGGCAAGCAGGTCAAGCTGAGTTCGCGCATGCTGGGCCGCATCAGCGCCATTCTGGCCACGGAAGGTCAGCAGGTCAAACAGGGCGATGTCCTCGTTACGCTGGACGCCACCGACCTGCATGCGCAGGAGGCGCAGGCGCAGGCGTCGCTCGCGTTTGCCAGGCAGAATCTTGTGCTTTCAAAGATCAGCCTGGATAAAACCCGCGATGACTCGGTCCGAATCCAGGGTCTGTACAAGAACGGCGCTACAACCCGGGAAAATTATGACCACTCGATAAGCGCGCTCGACGCGGCCCAGGCACAATACACACTGGCGCAGACACAGGTGGATACGGCCATCGCGCAGATAGGCGTCATAAAGGCGCAACTGCTCAATACATCGCTTGCTACACCGATCTCGGGCACGGTTGACAAGATTTCCATGGTAAGCGGCGACGTCGTCCAGCCTGGGCAGGCAATTCTGTCGGTCAACAACCTCGACGACATCTGGGTCACGGCGAATCTCGAGGAGACCAAGATCAACAGGATAGCGATCGGTTCGGCGGTGACCATGACCGTTGACGCGTTCGGCGGCCGGGTGTTTCATGGCACTGTCGAGCTGATACGCGCGGGCATCGTTGCCCCGGCATTCCAGATAGGCGATTTTACCAAGACGACCCAGCGGGTTCCCATCAAGATTCGCTTTACCGACCCCATCACCGGGATCACACTGTTGCCAGGCATGTCGGTTGTCGTAAAGATCCGCACAACCGCCAGCCTGCCAGCCTTTGCGGGAAAATAGGGCTAGGAGCCTGTCGGACTTATGAACGCACGTAAGAATTTTTAGGCAAAAACAAGAGAATGAAGATCACTGGAGTGCTTTTTGACCGGACTCGGCGCTCTGCGGCGCAAAATCGGCTCGTCAATCGGGCCATACACGGAGTATGGCCCTCAATCGAGGCTCTTTCAAAAGAAACGCTGATTTCGCAGCATATATTGCTATTCGCAAAATATGCGAGAAACAGCAAAGCCAATTTCAAGAGTAACAGACTCTTGAAATTGGCTCTCCTCACCAATTTTTCACTCGCAGATCACCTTCGTCCGATCAAAATCCTAAGTCCGACAGGCTCCTACCGAGTCTCGTCGCCGAAACAGGAGCCAACGAGGCGCGCGGTATCCAGCATGTAGTGTTCGAGTGGAATGGTCTTGGTCTTGTCGGCTACCTCCGACAGGGGAACCGACGTAATCGAGGCATCCTTCATCGATACCATCCTGCCAAATCTTCCGCGCGCCAGCAATTCAGCGGCCGCGGTGCCAAAGCCGGTCGCCAACACGCGATCATAGGGGCTCGGCGTACCGCCGCGTTGCAGGTATCCCAGCACCGTAACACGGGTCTCCATGCCGGTCGCTTCCTGGATCTCGGCCGCGACCCGGTATCCTATGCTGGGGTACGGCATCTTTTCGCGCAGCCGCTTGCGCTCCCGTTTCGGCAGCGCCGCCTCATCCTTGGACAAGGCGCCTTCGGCCACGACAATTATGGAGAATTGTTTCCCCTCGGACCGGCGTTTTTCTATGTCACGCGCGACCGCCGCGGCGTCGTACGGTATTTCCGGTATCAGGATGACATCTCCGCCGCCCGCGATGCCCGCGTACAGGGCAAGCCAGCCAGCCTTGTGGCCCATCAGCTCGATGACCATGACCCGGTTGTGCGAGTGCGCCGTGGAGTGCAGCCTGTCTATGGCCTCGGTCGCTATGTCGACGGCGGAATGAAAACCAAAAGTAACATCGGTACCCCAAATATCGTTGTCTATGGTCTTGGGCAAGCCGATCACGTTGAGGCCTTCCTTGGCCAGCAAATAGGCAGTCGTGTTGGTACCGTTGCCGCCCAGCACGACCAGCGCGTCGAGCCTGAGATTGACAAAGTTTTCCTTGATCGCCTCCGGTTTGTCCTGGCCTATCTCGGCATCGGAGGCATTTTCGTCATCACGGCCCTTGAACGGCTTCTCCCGCGACGAGCCAAGAATAGTGCCGCCGCGCGTCAGAATCCCCGAAAAATCGTCGGGCGACAATTCACGCGCGTCGCCCTCTATCAAACCCCGATACCCGTTTGAAATACCGACTATCTCCATCCCGAATATGCCCGAGGCTGCCTTGGCTACGCCCCGTATCGCCGCATTCAGCCCTGGACAATCGCCTCCGCTGGTCAGAATTCCAAAGCGTTTGACAGCGCTCCTGGTCATACTCGCCTCCCGTTGGGATAGCTGCCGCGCATCAGCCGCGTCCGAATATGCCGGAGCGGCCGCCGAATTTCTGCACCTGGGCGCGGCCGCGGGCGCGATCCGAGCCGTCATCGAGCACCTTCACAACCTGCCTTGCCAGCAGGTCAGGCTGACCTGATCCATCCCGAATCGCCAGATATCGAGCCACGCCCTGGTCGGCAGCCAGCAGGCCCTCGGCCAAACCAAGCAAGGCTCCGGCGGCCATAGAACCAAGCGGGCCGCGATCCTCGTCCACCACGGTCAGCACGATGGTCCCGCCGCCCCGTTCCCCAAACCGCTTGGCCGCCTCCCTGATCAGCTCGGCGTAGCCGGCGGCCCATGTCAGCACGGCGTGTTCTATGTCGCGGGGAGTAGCATCGACTATGGCGGGCGGGCCGGCGGGTGGATCGGCAAAGATGACCAGTTCGTCGAGCGAGCCGAGCGCCGTCTCCGCCTCGATCAAAGCCGCCCGCGCCGAGGCGAATGACAGTGGATTCCATGCCAGGCCGGTCCGTTGGTCCTCCGAGACGGCGATCGCCAGCTCCATCACCGATCTGCCTGAAACGCGAGCCTCGGCGACAAACGCGTCGACGCGAGGAGAACCGGCGGGAACCGCCAACGTTGTCTTTTTCACGACCGCAGTGTACTATGGCAGACGATCGGGTGCAAGTTCCGGACAAGGGCACCCGCCTGATCGGAGAATCAATGAAGCTTGCGCTCTGCCAGATCGATGCCGTCGTCGGTGATTTTTCAGGCAACGTCGATAGAATCATACACGCGGTCAAGAGTGCCATGGCCACATCGCCCGACTTGGTAGTCCTGCCCGAGATGGTCCTGTGCGGCTATCCGCCGATGGATCTGCTTGACCAGCCCAGTTTCGCCGATCGTGAGGAGACGGCGTTCAGACTGCTGCAGCGTTCGCTGCCTGCCGGCATCGCTGTTGCGGTCGGCCACATCGGCCGGAACACCAGCGGGCTCGGCAGGCCGCTTACAAACGCGCTGTCGGTGTTGCTCGATGGTCGCGTCGTGTTCGAGCAAGCCAAGACACTCCTGCCCACCTACGATGTGTTTGACGAGGCCCGGTATTTCGAGCCTGCCCGCCAGCGGCGCATATGGGAATATCGCGGCATCCGGATTGGCTTCGCGATATGCGAGGACCTCTGGCGCGAGACGGCCCCCGTTCAAGGCATGCGGTACCCTGTAGATCCCCCGCACGAGCTGCTCGATGCCGGCGCCGACCTTATAATTGTGCCATCGTCATCGCCCTATCAGATGGACAAGATAGGCTTGCGCGCGCGCCTGTGCTCCGAACTGGCGCGGTCGGGATCGATTCCGGTAGCATACTGCAACATGGCCGGCGCGGATGATTCGCTCATCTTTGACGGGCGGTCGTTCATGGTCGACAGTACGGGCGAGGTTGTCGCGCTTGGCGCCTTTGGCGTTGATATTCTCGCCGTCGATACCGAGGACAAGGCCAAGGACTCGCACGCAGACAGCCAGAAATTTCCCGACCGCTGGGACGAGGTCGAGCGCGCGCTGGTTGAAGGCATTCGTGGCTACATGAAGAAGTGCGGGTTCAGGAAGGCTCATCTGGGTTTGTCCGGCGGTATCGATTCGGCCCTGGTCGCTGTCCTTGCCGCCAAGGCTCTGGGAGCCGACAACCTGACATGCATAGCGATGCCATCCCGGTTCTCTTCGGCCGGTTCAGTCGATGACAGCGTCGATCTATGCCGCAACCTGGGTTGCCGATTGGAAACAGTACCGATAGAAGGCCCATTCTCCAGCTTCCTCTCGACCATGGAGCCCCACTTCGCCGGCATGCCATTCGGGTTGACGGAAGAGAATCTCCAGGCGCGCATCCGCGGCGACATCCTGATGGCTTGGTCAAACAAATTCGACTCGATGTTGCTGACCACCGGCAACAAGAGCGAGCTCGCAGTAGGCTACTGCACGCTGTATGGCGATATGTGCGGCGCCCTCGCGCCTATCGGAGACCTCCTTAAGACGGAGGTCTTCTTGCTGTGCGAGCGAATCTACGCCCGGGAAGGCATACTGCCGCGCTCAATCATCGACAAGCCGCCCTCCGCCGAGCTCCGGCCAAACCAGCTTGACCAGGACTCGTTGCCACCCTACGAGCTGCTCGACGCCGTGCTGGAGCTGTATATCGAACAGGACCTCGCGGCCGACGACATCATAGCGCGCGGCTACGACGACGCTCTGGTCAGGCGCATCGTTACGATGACAGCGCGGGCAGAGTACAAACGTCGACAGGCTGCTCCGGTGCTCAAGGTCTCGCCGCGCGCATTTGGCATGGGTCGGCGCCTGCCCATAGCCAGAGCCGTCTACGAGGCATCCCCTCGATGAGCAAGCCGGCGACAGAACCGCGAGCAAACAAGGGCCATGCCCTTACCCTGACCGCCGCGTCGATCTGTTGCCTGTACTGCCTGTCGTGCCTCTCCGATATCAGTAGTCACACCGCGCCTACGGCGCAGATATCCGCCCTGCCGTCCGTCATTGATCGCGCCTTTTCCGTGCTGGCATGCGGAGACATACTTCTGGCCCGGACGCCGGGCAAGCGCGCGTCTGAACGGGGATATCGCTTCCTGTTTTCCGGCGTCAAGGATATGGTCTCCGCTGCCGACATCGCCTTTGCCAATCTGGAGTCACCCGCCTCGTATATCGGCACGCCCTATCCCGGCAAACCCGAAAACATAACCTTTCGGGCAGATCCCGCGACGCTCTTTGGCGTAGCCTGGGCCGGTTTCGACGTCCTGTCGATGGCCAACAACCACATGACCGACTTTGGCCCCAAGGCGCTTGCCGAGACTCTTGATTTCATAGACCTCCTGGGCATGAGCCGTTGCGGTGCCGGCATTGACGCAGAAGACGCCCGCGCGCCTGCCGTCATCGAGCGCGAAGGCGTCCGTTTCGTTTTTCTGGCCTATGCCGAGCCAATCTGGAGCGTTGTGGCGGCGAAAAGCGCCATCGCGGCCCGGGCCTATGCCAGGGTGGAGGCCCGCCTTTCCAGGAGCCAGTCACCGAAGGTTTCCACGGCGGCCGTTGATGCGTCACGGGCCGGCATAGCCCCCATCGACACCAGTTCCATCCTTGCCGATATACGCAGAGCCAAGGCGACTCTGGCGCCGGACTACCTGTTTGTATCGCTGCACTGGGGAGAGGAACTGGAGCATATGCCTTCCGGTTCACAGCGGACTCTGGGCAGGGCGATCATCGATGCCGGGGCGACCGCCGTGCTGGGTCATCATCCGCATGTGCTGCAGTCCGTGGAGCGTTACCGCGATGGGTTGATCATCTACTCTCTGGGCAACTTCGTCTTCGATATGGCCTCAAGCGTCACCTATGATTCCGCGGCTGTCCGCATCATCGTGGCAGGCGGGCGGATAGACCATGCGGACATCCTGCCGCTCAGCATCGAACGCACCACCTACAGGCCGGTCCCGGCATCGGTGACCGAAGCCGCCAGGCGGTTGGCCGACATGCAGCGCTGGTCGGCCAGCACCAACACCACCATCCTGATCCAGGGAACCGCCGGACGGCTTTTTTTCTGATATTTCTGGTTGGCATATCGATTTGGTGTTATACTTCATCGTGGATATGTTTGTAGCAAGCGCCAAGGCGCGACGTACCATAGTGTTGATACTGCTCACCGCACTGGTCGGCTCTTCCTGCGACATAGGCACAGCTTTGCTTTCTGAAAAAGAGCTTGGATCCATGTACAAGGTCATCCTCTCGCAGAATGATGCAACACTCAATGCCGGTTCGCGGGTCGATCCTGCGCAGCCAATAAACCTGTCCATAACCGCTTCCGATGGCGCGCCCGATGCAAGCGCAGTCGATGTCGTACTGTACGCTCCCGATGGAGCCGAAGCGGCGACGCTCAGCTTCACGCCTGCGGCCGGCGCGAAGGATGTCCTTGGTGAACTCCCGGCGATCGCCCTGCCCGCAGGCCTGCCAAACAATTACTACACGATGGAAATAACCATAAAGAACGCCGCGGGAGCAAACCTGGCCACCAGCACCACCGCGCTGCTGGTGTACGACCAGGAACCAGTCACCCCAAAGCTTTTCGTGTACCCTGGAACGATCACAGCGGGCAGAGTCTCGCTGCTCAAGCTGCAGGAGCTTCCTGCCGGCATCGATCCATGGATACGCTGGTCGATCGATGGCATCATAAAGGCCGAAGGCCCAGCCTCGCAGAATACCGATCGCCTGGCCTGGCGTTCGTCTGAATCCGGCGGTGTCTATGTGGCCAGGGCCGAAGTATTTCCTTTCAAGCCGCCGCTTGGCCTGCAGGTGTCGGCTCCATTCCGGGTGGAGGTCAAGCTTCCCGTGCCGGCACCGGCACTGAGACAGTCAGCAACGGCACCCATGGCGGCATGGTCACACTTCGAGCTTGACGACAGCCTGGCCGACACTGGCGCACGTCTGCAGGCGCTCACACAGGCAGCAAAACCGCAGATCATGGGTCAGCCATACCTGGAAGCCTATTCGTCGGGCTTCGGGTATGTGCTCGGGGATGGCTCGGGCATAACATCCACGACATCGCTTCTGCCAGCGGAGGCTCTGTCGGATGGCATAGGGGAATGCACCATCTCGTTCACAGTGGCTCCGGTATCGGGCAAATTTCCGCGAGGCTCGAGCCGGCTGTTCACATCAATGTCGGAGACGGGCTCAGAATCGCTTGTTGTTGACGTACTTGATGGATACGTGGGCGTCCGGTCGGGTGGCAACCGTGTCGCTTCAAAGACGCAGCTGCCATCACGCGCGGTTCGAATCGCCATCCATCTGGCTCCGGGCAGGCGGCGCTCCGAATCTGCGCTAATAACCATATATGTGGACAACGAGCAAATCGCGCAAGGCTCGCTGCCCACCGACCTCTTCGGAGCACGGGCCGCCGCGTCGACCATAGCCGGTTCGGACGGCTTCAAAGCCATATACGATGACGTTTCGATTCTTCCTGGGCCGTATCCAGCGTTCTTCCTGGCAGAAGAAGCACGACTGGGCCAGGCTCTCGTCGCCGCCACTGCATTTGAGGGCGGTGTGGCCGGCCAGGGATTCGAGCTGAGTACCGGCACGGTGCTCTCCGATGGGCAACTGGGCCTCGATTCCGGCGCCACATGTTCGGTCGGCCAGGGGGGAATGCCAGCAGGCGGTTCCATACTGACGCTGGAAATCCGGTCTGGCCTGGTATCGGTGTGGCTGAACATGGCCGACGGTTCCATACTGACCATTGACTCTACTGGTGTCGCCCGAGTCGGCCAGCGTTTGCTCGCGGCCGCTATTCCGGGAATCACTCTTTCGCGGATGGTCGTGGCACTCGAAGAGACCGACAATGGTGTTACCCTCTATGGCATCGATGGTGAAATCGCCCGCGTGCCAGCCAAGCCCGCCGCCGATGCCCGATGGATCATCGCCGCGACGGGTGGCCGCAACGCCGTGATTTCCCGGATTACCGCTTCAACCTTCCAGCCATCATTGTTATCAGCCGATCGCAAGCCCGATGCATCGAGCGTCACCTTGCTCGAACCTTCGGGCGAACTCGCCATGGCCTACGCGGGCAGATGATCCGTTGAGCCTCCATTCCCACTTGATTTCTTAGGGGTGCATGAATAAAACTTCGGTAGGGGCGGTTTGTTTTATCGCCACCAGAGCGCTATAGTATGATTCCGTGACCATTGGAAGGAACGCCATGAACCTAAAATCACTGTTGACCATAGCGGCCTGCGCCGCGATCCTGGCATCGTGCGTCAGCTCACCCAAGCCGGCGGCACCGAGTCCTGCGCCAAGTGCGGTGCCGCAGACCCAGCCAGCGACCTCCGATTCCAGCCAGGCCATGAAAGACAGGGCCACTGCATTGGTCCAGGGAGGATCTTCAGGGCCGACTTCCGCCCCAGCCAGCGGCACCGCGGCGCCGCCGGCCAGCGCCAGTGCGGACACCACTGACGTGCCACCGCCGCCTCCTGGTGTTCTGACACCGGAAGAGGAGGCCTACCTCAATAATTACTTGGCAAGGCTTCAATACATGGTCTATTTCGACGAGAAGGCCGGTATTGATCCGCAGTCTGCCAAGACCGCCGTCAATCAGGCCAACCGCTACCTGCTGGAGAAGCTCGGGCTTTCGGTCGTGGACTTTGACCAGATAGAGAAGAACAAGAAGGATCAACAGGCAGCCTACCAGTCCGAAACCGGCGGCTCCATAGACCTGATTCAGTATCTTGCCCAGAAGTACAACGCTGATGTTTACGTCGAAATATCATTCAGCTCCACATCCTCGGCCTCCGGTGGCAAGTTCTATGCAACGGCACAGGGGTCAATGAAGATTTACGATACTTCGACCGCCCAGCTGCTGGGTTCGGTAGCGTTCCAGAGTCCGCAGGTCATGAGTACGACATCATCGGAGTCGGCGGTAGGCAACGCGGTCGCGGCATCGGTGTGGTCAGCTATGCCCAAGATGACAGACCAGACAAAGATGCTGGTCAAGAATTCCCTGGCGCGCGGCATACGCTACGAGGTGGTCATCCAGAACACGCCCGATTCCCGACAGATGAGTACACTGCGCAGGGCCCTGGCCAAGGTGGTCCGCGAAGTGGAGCAGGTCTCGTATGCGCCTGGAGAAACGAAATTGGCGCTGTATACTTTCAAGTCTAGAGACAAGGTGGAGGATGCACTTTACGACGCGGCCGACCGCGCCGGCCTGAAGGATCTGTATCTGGTTTACAGCCGGGGCAAGGCCTTTACCTTCAATAGCGGTTTATAGTCTGGGTCAAATGGGAATACTTCCCTTGACATAGGATTCCGGAACGGGATCGCCTGATGTCCAGGTGGCCGTTCCACATCATCGAAAGACCTTTAAGGAGGTTATCGTGAAGAAGATTTTTGGTGTGCTCCTTGTCGTTACGGTCATTCTTGTGGCGGCTTCGTGTGTAAGCCAGCCGGCACCGAAGCCAGCCGGCCCGGCTCCAGCCGAGACCGTGCTTACCCCCGACGTGCTTGAGCACAAGGGCACGGCGCTGGGCGCCAGCGTTCCAGCATGGACCATGGCCTACATCGAGAATGGCCCGAGCGGCGTAGAGAAGTTGCCCGAGTACAAGGGCAAGTACGTAATCGTGCTTGATTCCGAAGGCCAGAGCAAGCAGGGCACCCTGACTGCCATGGACAACATGGATGCGCCGGTACAGATCGCCCGCTACCTGTCCACCCGAGTTCAGCAGAAGTTCGCAGGCGCCCAGGTTGGCGACCGTGACCAGCTGCAGGAATATTTCGAGAACGTCGTCAAGACGGTATCCGAGGCCAAGTTCTCCGGTTTCATGGCCGGACCGGATTGGTGGGTATATCTCCAGTACTACAAGCCAGGTGCCAAGTCAAAGTCAGAAGTTGATCGCCGCGTCTATCGCGTCATAAAGATCTACACGATCGATCAGACCGTGCTCCAGACCCAGCTTAATAAGTACCTGAACGACGCCGAAGCCGCCGCGGCCAAGACGCCCGAGAAGCAGAGAGCCATAGACGCCGTGCAGAGCGCGTTCTACGAAGGGTTCTGATACCACCTCGCTGTGACCACGCATCCTCGGCCCCCGTGGCCGGGGATGCCTTTTGTCGCTCTGGCTACCAGGCCGGGCATTGCGGAAGCCGACCAGTCCGGTCCACATCCGGAATGCCCCGCTTTTGAGCGGTGATCATAAAAGTTGTCCGATCCCAGGAGGATCTCAATGAGAAGCTATCGATTGTCAGCAGTGGCGATTCTTGTCCTTTTTGCTGTTGCCTCGTGCGTATCTACCCCGGCTCCGAGCAAGGCTCCGGAGTGGACATTGTCAACACCGTCTCCTGATGCAACCTACACCTATTTCGTGTCATCGTCCTCTGATTCCAAAGGCGACACCGCGGTGGCCACCGAGGATGCCGCGAATGCGCTGATATCGCAGTTGATCAGGTATATGGGTGTCAAGGTGAGCGTCGAAACCTCTGGAGAAGCAAAGGGAACGCTGGACTCCTATAGCGCCGAAGTGACCAACGTCGTCAAGCAATCGGGCTCGGGCCGCGTGTCGGGCTTCACGGTCAAGGATCGCTACATCGTGCGGGATGGCTCCCTGGTAACGGTCTACATTCTGGCCCAGTATACCACCGCCGACCTGAACAAGGAAAAGGCCCGCATAGCAGCCTTGTTCAAGGAGCAGGAGGACGCCGTCGCCAAGCCGGAGGCCGCTGGCGATGCGGCCATTGCGGCCGGCAGGCTCTTTGACGCTATCAAGAACTACGTCGAGGCCGTCGCCGCCGCTTCAGGCTCAAATATCGACAATGCCGACATAAAGCTGGAACGCAACGCGAACAAGGCGCGCACGGTGCTTGGCAAGATAAGCTTCCTGCGTGTCGATGCTCCCGCCACGGCGGGCATAGGCAAAGCCTACGCCAAGCCATTCCAGGCACGGCTCACCTATGGCGAGGGAACATCCGCGACGGGTATTCCTGGCGCGGAGGTCTACGTGACATATCAGCGCCGGCAATCAACAGGTCGGGTCATCACCAAGACCGAGCGTGTGCTGACCGACGAGAAGGGTGTAGCCACCTTCGCTCCGCCCCCGCCGGATTTCGTGGGCAAGGCAACATTGAGTTTCTCGCTCAACCTTGACTCGGCTCGCGACTTGCTGGACAAGGTTCCATCGAAGTTCGATGCATACCTGAGCGCCATCCAGGAAGACATGTCCAGGCGCTCCATATCGTTCGACTACGTCATTACTTCGGAAGCCCGCACCGTTCCAACAGGGGTCGTGGTGGTCGATCTCGGCGATGACGGCAAGCCGGCCACCACCTCGGTTGCCCAGGGTGCACTGTTCGAGACGCTGGCCAAGGAGAAGTTCAAGGCCGGCTTGGCTCCGCTCGACGCGGCCCTCGTCACATCGATGACCGATGCGGCGATACTCAAGTCGGCAAAAGCCCAATATGGTTCGGGTCTGGCCAGGTTGATATACGGCGTAGCGCGCATAGACCAAGCCGTCAAGGATGGCTCGATGTGGCAGGCAACCGCCCGCATGACGGTTCGATGCGTGGAGTTCGCGACGGGCAACATTCTGTACAGTGCCGAGAAGACCAGCATTGCGGTTGCGTCAGACGAGGCTACCGCTCGAAGGTCGGCGATGCTGCAGGTAGCCAGGGAGAGCGTGGCAAAGGATCTGATGGCCAACCTCCCATAAGGCAGAGGGGACCATCCGTCGAAGGCGCTGCCCCACAACGGGGTAGCGCCTTTTTTTCAAGACGCCTTGGGCGACATTGCCTTGCGCAGGCAGGTCTCAAGATAGAATCGCGAGGCCCCATCGTCGTGAACACTTTCCAGCGCGCGTTTGAAGTAGAAGACGCCTTGCGAATAATCCTTCTGATAGTAGGCAAGCATACCCTGCTCGAAGAACGTGTTTGACCTCATCTTGCGCTCGAAAAGCTCCTCCGGCAGCCCGTCAAAAATCTCGAAGGCCGAGACAGGCGCATCCTTGCCCTTGACGCGAACCTTGCCAATGAAGCGGTACTTGTATTTGCCAGGGTCCTCCAATTGCATGAAGGTTTGTTCACTGATGACCAGAGGAATATTGAACGCCTTCGCAATCTGCTGCAGTCGCGAAGACAGGTTGACGGCATCGGATATGACGGTGCCCTCCATTCGATCGACGACCCCGACCACGCCAAGCATCAGCTGGCCGGTATGGATGCCTATGCCCATCGATATTGGCCTGTATCCCATATTGGCGCGATGTCCGTTGTATTCCAGTATCTTGCCCTGCATCTCGACAGCGCTCGCGACCGCCTGATCGGCGCCGCTCTGTTCCGCAAACAGGGCCATGATGCCATCGCCCATGTACTTGTCTACAAATCCACCATGCTCATTGATGACCGGTACCACTCGTGAAAGGTAGGAGTTTATGAATGCGAAGCTCTGCTCCGGCGTCAGCTGTTCCGAAAGCTCGGTAAATGAGCGGATATCAGAGAAGAAGATGGTCATCTCCTTCTTGACGTGATCGCCAAGCTTCAGGTCGAAGAAATCTGCCTTCTGCAGGTGCTGCAGGAATTCTGTGGGGATGAAGCAATGCATTGATGTGGTCATGCGCGCCGCATAGTCGTCCAGGGCGGTATCCTCGGGAGCCGGCTTCGCGAGTTCCACCATCGAGGCAAGCAATATCGCGGCCCCCATCAAGGCATCGGCCGCGGAAAGCGCCGATGGGAGATAGGTGGCAAAGCCTGCGGCGACATCACTGCCCAGCAGCCGCGCTGCCGCCAGACTGGCCGTTGCCGCCCACAGCAACGCCCAGGGCACAGCGCCGCCGACAAGGCGTGACGCGGCAGGCGCGGTCCTGGCAGCCATCGCAAAGTAGATCACGGACGATACCGCGTGCAGAGCCAGAACCATCATGGCGCCGGCCTCGATCAGCGATGACCATTCCGGCCGCAACACCAGCGCTGCCAGCCCCGACGCGGCTACGAGCCCGCCAACAGCCCAGGAAGTGATGCGCCACGGAGCGCCGGAAAGCCCTTCGCAGGCGATATCCGTGACCAGCATCAAGAGGACGCGTACCACGCCTATCAGAATCAGCGTTACTGGCACAGGAGGCAGTCCAGCTACTGCGCCGATGTATGGCGCGGCGTATGCAAGACCAGCAGCCGCGTAATACCAGGCTGCCGTCCGGTATACCGGAGTCAGCTTCCTGTAAAAAGCCAGCGCGACCGCGAAGGCAACGAGGGCAACCCAGAAGGACAGCAATCCCAGAGGTATGCTGCTCGTGGAGCCAACAAACAATGGCTCTACACTTTTGATTATCATGGTACAATCATAGTCTCGGTGCGGTGACTTTTCCATACCCGAAAACGGGTTGGGGCAATTGACTCTTTCTTATCGATTTGATAACGTAACGGTGCTTATATATCGATATTTATATACCCGTAATCTGCAAAGGGGGATGCGAGATGCCAGTCGCTCAGATCGAGTTCACCAGCGAACTCCAGAGTTTTATACGCGAATGGAAGGACAAGCCTGGAAGCTTGATCATGATACTTCATCGCGTACAACAGGAGTTCAGCTACATCCCGCGGGAGGCCGCGGAACGGCTCGCACGGGACCTGCACATGCCATTGGCCAAGATATATGGCGTGGTCACGTTCTACCACTACTTCAAGACGACAAAGCCAGGAAAACATCGCATGGCGATATGCCTCGGTACGGCCTGCTATCTCAAGGGCGGCCAGATGCTCGTCGAGGAAGCGGAGAGCATCCTGGGCATCTCAGGAGCCACAGTCACCGATGACGGATTGTTCTCCATCGATGAGGTGCGCTGCGTGGGCTGCTGCGGCTTGGCTCCCGTGTTGATGGTCGGGGACGAGGTATACGGCAAAGTCACCAAGGAACAGGTTCCCGAGATAATCGCAAAGTATAAAAACATCGGCTAGCGTCATGCACTTTGCCATCTGCGATTTTCTGCTCGACTTGGTACAGAACTCCATCGAAGCGGGCGCCAGCGATATTTCGCTGACTATCGTCGAGGAGCCGGGATGGATTTCGGCGGAAGTCACTGATAATGGCAAGGGAATGGACGCCGAGGAACTGAAACGCGCCAAGGATCCGTTCTACACGGACGGGCGCAAACACGCGGGGCGAACCGTTGGTCTGGGTATACCGTTTCTGCTCCAGTCGCTGGAACAGGCTGGCGGAACATACCACGTTACATCGAGCCGAGGAGTGGGGACGGGCTTTGCGTTCCAGTTTCCGGCCGACGGGATGGATACGCCACCCATGGGCGACGTGCCTGGCCTGATCGTTTCGGCATGGTGTTTTGATGGGCCGTATGAACTGACGGTTACGCGGAAGGCGCCGGATCGTGGCGTTGCATATGCAATCAAACGCTCCGAGATGATCGGGGCGGTCGGTGACCTGACAGACGCGGGAGCGCTTCTGCTGGCCCGCGAATTTCTGGCCTCGAATGAGGCCACCTCGAAAGAGAAAACCTCGAAAGAGGGGCTCCCGGACGAGACCCTGTAACGAAAGGAACCAACATGGCAAAGATGACTCTTGAACAGCTGCGCACCCTCCGTGAGGAGAAGAAGGGCGAGATGGTCAGGCGGGATGTAGAAGGCAAAAATATACAGATCATAGTCGGTATGGGCACGTGCGGCATCGCAGCTGGCGCCAAGCAGACATTCGACGAGATAATCAAGGCCGTGGATGAAAGCGGCATGACCGCCGATGTCATCATCCGTCAGACCGGATGCATGGGATTATGCTATGTGGAGCCCACCGTCGAGATCGTGATGCCAGGCATGCCCGCAACGATCTACGGCAAGGTAGACGCCACTGTGGCCCGCGAACTCGTAAAGAAGCATGTCGTCGGCAAGACGCTTGTTGAAAATCACATCTACGATCGACCAGCGGTCGATATCGTCAAGAAGTAAGGCGAGGACCAGAACCATGGCATACAAGCACTTTATTTTGGTTTGCGGTGGCACCGGATGTGAATCCAGCAGGTCGGACGAGATCTACAAGGAACTTCAGGCCAACGCCGAGGCGATGGGCGTCAAGGACGAGGTGCAGATAGTCAAGACGGGCTGTTTCGGCTTCTGCGAAAAGGGACCGATAGTCAAGGTCCTGCCATCGGAATCGTTCTATGTCGAAGTCAAGCCGGAAGACGCCAAGGAAATAATAGCGGAGCAGATTATCAAGGGCCGCGAGATCAAGCGCCTGCTGTACAAGGACGAACGCCAGAAGGATCGCATCAAGGTAGAAGACATACAGTTCTACCAGAAGCAGTTCCGCATCGTTCTACGCAACTGCGGCATCATCAATCCCGAGAACATCGACGAGTACATAGCGCGCGATGGCTACGCGGCCCTGGAGAAGGTTCTGACATCGATGACGCCCGAAGACGTGGTAGCAGAACTGAAGACTTCCGGACTACGCGGCCGTGGCGGCGCCGGATTCCCGACCTGGCGCAAATGGGAATTTTCCAAAGGCGTCAAGGCGGACCAGAAATATGTGGTGTGCAACGCCGACGAGGGCGATCCTGGCGCCTACATGGACAGGTCGACAATCGAGGGCGACCCGCACTCCGTGATCGAGGCGATGACGATTTGCGGTTACACCGTCGGCGCCAGCAAGGGCTTCGTGTACATCCGCGCCGAGTACCCCTTGGCCATCGAGCGCCTCAAGATAGGCATAGAGCAGGCGCATGCCTACGGCCTGCTAGGCGACAAGATACTGGGCACGGATTTCTCCTTTGATATCGAGATACGGCTTGGAGCCGGCGCCTTCGTATGTGGCGAGGAGACGGCACTGTTGCAGTCAATCGAGGGCAACCGCGGCATGCCGGTTCCCAGGCCTCCATTCCCCGCTATCAAGGGCCTCTGGGGCAAGCCGACGGTCATAAACAACGTGGAAACCTGGGCCAGCATCCCCGTGATCATAACCAAGGGAGCCGAGTGGTTTGCCAAGATCGGCACCGAGACAAGCAAGGGCACCAAGGTATTTGCTCTGACCGGCAAGATCAACAACTCAGGTCTGGTCGAAGTGCCGATGGGCACGACGCTCCGCGAGATAATCTTTGACATAGGCGGCGGCATCAAGGGCGGCAAGAAATTCAAGGGAGCCCAGACCGGCGGACCGTCCGGCGGCATCATCACCGAAGAATTCCTCGATGTGCCGATAGACTATGAGAGTCTGACAGCGCTTGGCTCGATGATGGGCTCAGGCGGTCTGATCGTCATGGACGAAGATGATTGCGTCGTCGACGTTTCACGGTTCTACATGGAGTTCTGCGTCGATGAATCGTGCGGCAAATGCTCGCCGTGCCGCATCGGCACCAACCAGATGCACTCCATCCTGGTCAAGATTACCAAGGGCCAAGGCACGCTCGAAGACCTGGAAAAGCTCGAGAAGATCGGGCTTGCGATGAAAAAAGCTTCACTCTGTGGACTCGGCCAGACCGCTCCGAATCCCACGCTGGCGACGATCAAGCGCTTCCGGGAAGAGTACCTGGAGCACATCACCGACAGAAAATGCCGGGCAGGCAAATGCAAGGACCTGGTTGTCTTCAGCATCGACAAGAACAAGTGCATCGGATGCAGTCTGTGTGCGCGAAAATGTCCGGTCAACTGCATTTCGGGTGACAAGACGCAGAAGTTCACCATCAATGCTTCTGCCTGCATCAAGTGCGGCGAGTGCTTCAACGTCTGCAAGTTCGGCGCCGTCAACAAGAAATAAGTGAAGGAGTAGGCCGTATGGTCAACGCTACGATCAACAATATTCCCGTTCAGGTGGCCGAAGGTACGACAATCCTCAGCGCCGCTGAAAAGGTAAACGTCAAGATACCAAAGCTCTGCTACAACGATGACCTGCCGCCGTGGGCGGCGTGCGGCATCTGCATCGTGAAGGTGGAGAAGAACCCCAAGATGCTGCGTGCGTGCTCGACACCGATCGAGGAAGGCATGCATGTCATTACGCACGACCCCGAAATCGTGCAGGTGCGCAAGACCGTCATCGAGCTGATTCTTTCGACGCATCCGGACGATTGCCTGCAATGCCCGCGCTCAGGCTCATGCGAATTGCAGACCCTGGCCGCCGAGTTCGGCATCCGTGAGCAGCCGTTCGAGAAGCGTCTGCGCGATCTCCCCGTGGACAACTCCACGGGGTCACTGATACTGAATCCGGAGAAGTGCATCCGTTGCGGGCGCTGCGTGCAGGTCTGCCAGCAGATGCAGAATGTCTGGGCCATCGAGTTCCTGGGACGCGGCGAAAGCACGCGCATAGCGCCTGCCGCTGACGTGTCGCTCGCCGACGGTCCATGCATCAAGTGCGGCCAGTGTTCGGCACACTGCCCTGTCGGCGCGATATACGAACACGATCAGACCAGACAGGTCTGGGACGCCTTGATGAAATCGGGCGACGACGCCAAGACTTGCGTTGTGCAGATTGCCCCAGCGGTCCGCGTGGCGCTTGGCGAAGAATTCGGCCTGAAACCGGGCACTGTCATCACCAAGAAGATATACACGGCTCTGCGCCGGCTTGGCTTTGATGTCGTATTCGACACCAGCTTCTCCGCCGACCTCACCATAATCGAGGAAGGCACCGAGTTCGTGAAACGCTTCATGGACTTTGCCGCTGGCAAGAACAAGAACCTCCTGCCCCAGATTACTTCGTGCTGCCCGGCCTGGGTCGACTACATGGAAAAGTACTACGATGACATGATTCCTCACTTCTCCACCGCAAAGAGCCCCCAGCAGATGATGGGCGCGATGATCAAGACGTATTGGGCGGGTCAGGCCAAGGTCGATCCCAAGAAGATATTCTCGGTCTCGATAATGCCATGCACCGCCAAGAAGTGCGAAAACCATCGCAACGAGGACATGTACTCCTCCGGCCAGCAGGATGTCGATGTGACCCTGACGACACGGGAACTGGCCAGGATGATAAAGCAGGCCGGCATCGACCTGGTAAACCTGCCCGACGAGGAAGCCGACAGTCCGATGGGGCCATACGCTGGCGCCGGCGTCATATTCGGCGCCACCGGCGGCGTGATGGAGGCGGCGCTCCGCTCCGCCTACTACCTGATCACCAATGAAGACCTGAAGGACGTCACCTTCACCGGTGTGCGCGGCATCTCCGGCATAAAGGAGGCGCGCGTACATATCAAGGGGACGGAAGTCCGCGTCGCGGTCGCCCACCAGATGGGCAACATAGCGACGGTGCTCGAAGAGGTCCGCAAGGCCAAGCTCGAGGGCAAGGATCCGCCCTGGCACTTCATAGAGGTCATGGCGTGCAGGGGTGGCTGCATAGGCGGCGGCGGTCAGCCATACGGCGCGACGGACTCCGTGCGCCAGCAGCGCATGGCCGGACTCTATAGCGATGACGAGCACAGCACGTATCGCACATCGCACCACAACCCGTACATCACCGCGATATACAAGGACTTCCTTGGCGAACCGAACGGTCACAAGGCCCATCAGCTCTTGCACACCAAGTACAGAAAACTGGAGCTGTACAATAAGTGAGTCGTCCATTCGAGTCGACATATTCCGGCGTGGCCGGAATATGCGGCTCAATGGCCTTGCCTCCTGTCAAGAGCACTCTTCTTTGCCTTTATATGAGCGATTAGCTATATTGAATAGTGCACAAGGAGGCATGTATGCCAAAGAATATGGGTACCGTCGACAGGGTCATCAGGATCGTGCTGGCCATCGTCGTGGTCGTGCTCTTTACCGCAGGTCAGCTGAGTGGAGTTGCAGCCATTATCCTGGGAATTCTGGCCGTGGTCTTTGTCCTGACCAGCGTCGTGGGAACCTGCCCTCTGTACCTGCCGTTCAAGATCGACACACACGGCAAGAAAAAGAGCTGAGTTCAGGCGCGAAAGACAGAACGCATAGACGCTATGAGGGCGACGGGCAATAATCCCGCCGCCTTTTTTTTCAATTTACTGCAGTGCCGAAATCTTGATGATGATCTCTTGATCGAGCGTGACATCCTTGAGCGGCTTCATCAGGCCAAGCACAACGTTCTCGAATGTTTCCTTGACGAATGGATTGAGCGGCACATCCTTGCCGCCGTTTGTCACCGTAACCGTACGATCCTTCATTTCGTTTCCTCCCGAAAAATAGTGCTCAGTGAACAATCTTGCTTGGTCAGATCCAAAAACGACGAGGCCAGCATGTTTGGCGACTTCGGCCAGGTCGGCGGCATCGGTGATCAGTACATCGAATTCCGTCAGTGGGCGCTTCAGCTCATCACGGGTGGTGGCTGGCCCACCGACGAGTACCCGAACCGCTCCGGGCAGAAGGCGGCCTTCCACCAGAATGACCTCGCCCACCGGAAAGACAGACCTGGCGTACTCGCGGCCCCAGCTGCCGGGTGTAGACTCGATTCTGACAGTCTCATCATCGGAGACCAGGGCGGCTGTGGCGCCTGCGGAGAAGAATCGGGTGGAATCCTTTCCAGGCAGGTTGAAGCTCGCCCCATGGTGAACGCACTTGATGGCGCCTACGGATATCCCATTGGCTCGGAGAGCCGTTATGCACTGTTCGACAAAGCCAGTCTTGCCGGTATTGGACCAGCCAATGAAACACGCGAAACGAGCATCCATGAAGTCATTGTAGTCCGGGCCCATCGCCGCGGGCAAGCGCTACCGGTGGTGCGAAGGTGTGGATGGTCGTCTTTGGGCCGAATCCCCATCCCCCTTCCCTGATTTCGGGATTAGCAACCTCGATCAGGTCGTAGCGCCGCAAACAGAAGAAACCGCCTCGAGTCGCCGCGTCGTCGCCATTCCTGGCCGAGAACGGGAACCGTCCGGCAGGGCCGCAGAGCAGGTATCTCACGCGCCCGCCCTTGTTCAGCATCGGGGCAGACACAACGCGGTAGGCCCCGGACTTCTCCGACACAACGAGCGGCGGAACGACGAACGGCGGAACGACGAACGGCGGAACGACGAGTATCCAGGTCATTTTTATCAGTTCTCTGTCCAGGCCCAGCTTGAGTGCGAGCTGGGCGACCCCAGGAGGCATGTCCCAGGTCGATTCATCGTGGCATGTGTGCGATGGACCAGCCTGGAGGGCGGGACAAGCGCCAGCCCAGGTGCATGGAGCCCGCACGAGCCAGCCATCAGCCACCAGGACGTCGCGCAATTGCAGCGTGTCGCGACTGGCGGCAAGCGTCGCCGGTTCGATTATCAGGATGCCGCCACCTGGCTCCAAAGACGCGGCCGCACGCCTGACCAGCGCGAGCCGCCTCGGCAGGAGGTCGGGACCGGTTCCAATCTCATTGAGGCTGTGACCGAACACAACCAGGTCGAACGGGCCAGACGGTATCGCCGCGCTCGACTCGAGATCGGCGCATATCACAGCCACGTCCAGTGGATCGGAGCCTGGCCGCCGGAGCTGCTCGAGCGCTTGCCTCGCTGACTCGAGGGCGGGTGCCGAGCGGTCCACCAGCGTCAGGCTCTGGGCTCCCCGTTCCGCCAGCGCCAGCGAAACCGAGCCAGGGCCGGCACCCATGTCCAGGACCGATCGCGGACGCAGTCCTGTCATCGAACAGATCCTGTGAGTCTGGGCGCAGGACACCTCGAGGTAGTACTCCGAATAGGCGGCGAGCAGAGCAGGATCGTCCATGTAGGAGGTGCCAGCCAGCGCCCGGTCTCCAGTCAGGCCACGCTGCAGCGAAAGGAGCGCTACATGTCGATTCGAGGCGACAGTGTGTCGACCCATGCCTAGCTGGCCTTTGGCACTGTAGGACGCAGGTCGGGCCCACCATCGAGTGGGTCGTCATCCTTCATGCCGACAAGGAAAAGCACGCGCGCCACCGCCTCAGGGACGGCCCGATCAAGCGAAATACGCTCGCCTGATGTCGCCGGATCGATGCCGGCCAGCTCGGAGCCCATATCAGCCATCACTGGCGGCTCGGCGCCGAATACTCGGATGAGTTCATCATGGCCACTCGCTGCCCTGGCGGCGCCGGCGCTGTGCCCATGTCTGCATACAGAGAAACTGGCCGAACCGTGCTTGTTCCTGATTCCGGAAAACGCGAACATACGGCATATCAATGGTCGAGCCTCGTATACCGTACAATGGTAGCGAGTATCGGCGGCATACAGGGGGCACCCCCGCCGGCTATCTGGTTGCGCAATAGGACTCAGACCCGAGGCAGCTATGCGGTAGGCCTTTTCGCGATCCGTTCCGACCAGCCACGCGGCTATGTACGACGCCTCGAGCGGCAGAATATCGGGAATAAAACCCTCGCAACAGAGTCCGCAGCCAAAGCCGCATGAGACGCCTGAAGCCTGGACGAATTCATTGACGGCCACGTCGGCCCGTCGATACAAGTAGGCAAGCACCTCGAGCCGTTCGGCCAGAAGCGATGCTGGTAGAATGCCTAGAATATCCACGTCTGCAACCCCATGAGTGAGGATGCAAATGTACGCAGCCGAGGGCGCTTGGTCAAGACAACCGGGCCGCGAACGCGGCAGCGATCCTGTGGGCAGACAGTCCGACAACGAAACCGGCCATGTCAGCGACCAGGTCAAAGCCGTCGCAGGAACGCCCGGGCACGAAGAGCTGACTGATCTCGGTCAGCGCCGCGAACGCGAAGACCGCGACCAGGACAGAAAGCAGGCGCCGCACGCCGACGAGCCTGAAATCGAGACAAACGGCCAGCGCGAGCGCCATGAACATGCCAGAGTGTACCAACTTGTCGAAACCGGGGATATGCGGCCCCTGGGGCAGGCTGGAACCTGGCAGAAGGATCGCTATCAGTATGAAGATGACGACAATGATGGTTGGAAGGGGTAGTCGGCGTCGCATGGACTCACTGTGCACCGGGCTGCCCCGGCTCGTCCAGACCATCAGCCGGAGCATCAAGACCAACCGAGGCGGCCCGCGCCGCCGCTTCCTTGACGGCAGCCGCGGCCGCCTGATCCAGGCCCGAGCGTGACGCTATGTATTCAGGCGCGGCTTCGGCTACGGCTGCGAGAGAACCGAAGGCGTCCATGATCCGCCGCGCCCGGGCCGGTCCCACGCCCCTGACGGCTTCCAGGATCGGAAAGCCGACACTCTTGCCGCGCAGGCGCTGGTTCATGCCTGTGGCGAAGCGATGAGCCTCATCGCGTATGGCCACGACCAGCCGCAATCCCGCTGAATCCTTTGGAAGCACAATAGGCTCGCTGGCGCCATGGGGCCAGAGCTCCTCGTTTTCCTTGGCCAGTCCGACAACCGGAATATCGAGACCGAGCGCGTCGAGTATGTCCCATGCGGCATTGACCTGCCCGCGTCCTCCATCTATAAGCACCAGATCCGGCGCCTCTGCCTCGTCGTTGGCGACGTGCGTATAGTGCCGCGCCGTGACCTCCCGCATCGCGCCGAAATCGTCTATCGCCCCATCCAGGCTCCTGATCTTGAAGATGCGGTAGCCCTTCTTGTTAGGCGCACCATTTCTGAACGAAATCAGCGAGGCAACCGTATGCTTGCCTGACAGTTGCGCAATGTCAAAGCCTTCAATGAGTTCCGGCAGTGTCTCGAGATCAAGCGCCGCCCTGAGCGACTCAAGCGCCTCCACATCCCCCGCCTCGCGCCGGCGCTTCAGCAGGTCTTCACGCGCGTTGTACTCGGCCATCGCAAGCGCGGCCTCGTGACGGTGCTCGGCAGGCGTAGCCAGTGCAAAAACACGCCCGAGTTCATCCCGTAGATAGTCGACGACGAGCTCGAGCCCCGTGGCATCCTTGACATAGACCTCCGGCGGCGGCGCCCGGTCGGGGCCGTAGTATACCGACAGGAACTCAGCCACCGCCTCTGACTCTGACCCGAAGGTCCGCTCCCTGAACAGGTCACGGCCCACGAGGCGCCCCCCCCTGGTCTGGAACACAACGAAATCGACCAGGCTGCCATCGACCGCCCAGGCCACATAGTCGCGGTCACCTGACATGAAATCGACCACGCCTGAATCGCCCTTGAAGGCGCCGATGGCCTGGATCGTGTCGCGCAGGCTTGCGGCCTTTTCGAATTGCAGTGAACTCGCCGCGGCTTCCATCTCCGTTTTCAGCGATTCAAGCAAGACGTCGGAATCGCCTGACAGGAGCGTTGCCACGCGTTCGACCTGCAGCATGTACTCCTCGCGGGTGGTCTTGCCGGCGCAGGGTGCCGAACAGCGCCCTATGTGGTAGTACATGCATGGAGTCTGCCGTTTTCGCATGGTTTTGCAGCGCCGCAGGGGAAAGAGCCGCCGCACCATGTCGAGGTAACGATCGATGACATCGGCGCTGGGATAGGGGCCGAAATACCTGCTGCCATCATCGATTATCCGCCGGGTCCGGAATACGCGGGGAAATTCCTCGTTTGTTATCCTGATTGACGGGTATGTCTTGCCATCCTTCAGGTTGATGTTGTACCGAGGCGCATACTGCTTGATCAGGTTGTTTTCAAGCAGAAGGGCCTCGTACTCGGTCTCTGTCAATATCCATTCGAGCGCGGTGGCCTTTGACACGAGCAACTTCGTCTTTACCTCGCGTTTGCCCGTAAAATACGACGCAAGCCGGGCTTTGAGCGATTTTGCCTTGCCAACATAGATGACAACACCCTCCGGATCCCTCCAGAGGTAGACTCCAGGGGCTTCCGGAGCCTGTTTTGCGATATTCCGCACTACGCTTGAAGGCCGGGCTTTATTCTCGTCCATATTCTTCGATACTATGATAGTGAGGTTTTGTCGAAAAGTTCTAGCCATTCGGCAACTCCCGCCAACGCGGATTGTTAATACTGACAAGGACCGATTCTGGATGACAGAGGAACAGCGCACCATGCACGACCATATACAGAGACACTCAATCCATCGCGGCGCGATCCGGATCGCGATGATCGCATCGCTGGCGCTCACGCCGGCCCTCGTCAGTCCAACGGCAGCGTACGCCGACGACGAGCGCATCGTTGATGCAGCAACGGTCGTCAGGTCATCCCCATACCAATGGCTGCATGACGGTACCGAACGGGTCGAAGGGCCATCGGGTCCCGAGCTGTCGCTGAGTCCCGCTGCTTCCGGCATCGACCAGAGCACGGATCTCCTGCTGACGTTCGACGATATGTCGTCCGGTGGCGGACCGACCGAGGCGACTGGACGCTGGTCGGTCAAGACGATGGGACCGTACGAGCAATCGGCAGCGTCACGTTTCGGCACCGGTGCCGGTGTCTTCAGGGCTCCGGCTACAAAGCTCACCCTGGAGCCGGTATCGAGCACCCTGTTTTCTCCCGAGCTTCCGATGGGGGACTTTTCCATCGAGTTCTGGCTCAAGCCGACCCGCGCCGACTCGGGTGAAATCATCATGATGTGGAAGGCCACCAGGCGCGCCGGCAAGGCATGGCTTTCACAGCAAGTCTCCTGCGTTATCCTGCGCAATCGGATTGTCTTCGGATTCCTGAATTTCTTTGCAAACCCGTCTGGCGCCGAAACGATGATAAGCCTGCAGGGTGCATCAGTCCTGGTGCCAGGTGTCTGGTCGCACCACCTGGTCCGCTTCGATTCAGCTACCGGCCTGGTCGAGTACCTGATGAACGGCAAGACCGAGGCTGTTGCCTATGCCACCTCGACCAAGAAGCAGGCTGGCACCGTGTTCAACCCGATTTCGGGCAGTTCGGGCAAGCTCGACCTGGCGCAGAACTACACCGGAATGATTGACGAGTTTCAACTCTCGTCCTCCTTCATCGAGCAGCCCACGCTGGCACGCTACAGGCCCGCCGGCGGCACGATCGTGTCTCCGATCATCGACTTGGGCGCCACGAATTCGGCCATCAATGGTATCGATGCCCAAACGCGCACACCGGGCGAGTCGGCTATTCACTGGAGCTACCGCGCCGCCGATTCTTCGGTTGGTTGGCAGGATGATTCGCCAGCCTGGATACCGTTCACGCCTGGCACGCACTTTGCCTCGACAGGCGGAACCGTTTCCCGAGGCCGCTACCTGCAACTCAGGTTGATGCTCTATCCGAATGCATCCGGAGAACAGAGTCCATCCGTAGGCGCCATCACGATACGCTACCAGCCCGACGAGCCTCCATCGCCTCCGTCAACCGTTCGTGCCGCGAGCGGGGATGGCCGCATCACGGTACGGTGGTCAAGCGTCTCTGAATCCGATGTCCGGGGATATGTGGTATACTATGGACTTGCGTCAGGGGACTATTTTGGCACTGGTTCGACTGAAGGGTCCAGTCCGGTCTTTGTGAAGGGAGCCGGCTCGACGAGCCTGACCCTGAATGGCCTCAAGAACGGCACACTGTACTTTATCGCGGTCGCCGCCTATGACGACGCCACACCACCCCACATCGGGGAATTCTCGCGCGAGATCAGCGCGCGGCCATCGAGGGTCTCGCCATGACCGAAGCCAGGAAAAGCACCGACAATCTGTTGCGCGCCAAGAACGCGCTACGGCTCCGCGACTTCGAAATGGCCGAGCGTCTGGCCAGAAAACACCTGCTCGAGGACCCAAAGTCCAAGACCGCGCGCATGGTGCTCGGCACGGTATACATGCGGACAAACAAGCCTGGCGAGGCGTTGGCCGCGTTCTCCAGCGCTGTCGAGGTTGATGCCAATGATGTGCGTGCGCTTGAAGGCATGGCCGTCGCGTACCTGCGCCTGAACAAGCCGCTCGACGCCCTGTCTGCGCTCGACAGGGCCATCGACATCAACCCCGGTGACGCGGAGTTGCTCTTCAATATGGGCAATGCCCACAAGATGCTCGGCAACCTCCGCGCGGCCGAGATGGCCTTCGCAAAGGCTGTCGAAATAGACAACAATCATGTCATAGCCTACAACAACCTGGGCAATATCTATATGGCGATGGGAGACAACGCCAAGGCTGTACAGACCTTCTGGCGTGGCCTTACGGTCGATCCCAACTATCCGTCGTTCCATTACAATCTGGGCATAGCCTATGAGGCGCTTGGAAAGCCCGCGGACGCCATCACCGAATATGATGCGGCGGTCAAGGGCCGCCCTGGATGGATCGAGGCGATGACCCGCTACGGTGAATGCCTCGCGAAGAACGGCCAGCAAAAGCGCGCCATAGATATGTTCTCCCAGATCATAGCTATTGACCAGTTGAACGCTCCAGCACGCAACGGAATTGGCATGGCGTATGCGGAAGCTGGCAAGCCGGATGAGGCTGTCTCATGGTTCCGCAAGGCCCTGGAGGCCAATCCCAAGTTCCTTACGGCGGCCGTCAATATCCAGGACGTGCTCGAAAAAACCGGACGCTACGCCGAGGCGATAGGCGAAATCCAGGCCCTGGTCGATCTGATGCCCGACAATGATGGCTTGCGCGTGCAACTGGCCAGGCTGTACCGGGCGCTCGGCCACCTCGACCTCGCCATGGACGCGGTTACCGATGTGCTGCGCCGCTCCCCTAACGACATAGAGGCACTCAAGATATATGGTTTGCTGCTCCAAAGCCTGGGAAAGCCCGAGAAGGCCAAAGAAGTCTACAAGAAGATAGTGCGGCTTGATCCGAATCAGGCCAGCTTCAAGGTGGAGCTGGCGCGGCTGTACCGTGAATCGGGCGACGCTGACGCTGCCATAAAGGAACTCGAGCAGCACCTTACAGCCCGCCCGCGCGACTATCAGGCCAGAATCGAGCTGGCCCGCGCCCATTCCGACAAAGGCGACCACGCGCACGCCGCGCAGATACTCAACGAGGTGGTCGCCGATCGCCCCGATGACGCGGAAGCATGGCTCGAACTGTCAGCCGAGTATCAGTCGCTTGGCGAAAAGGACAAGGCGGTCGAGGCGGCCGACAAGCTGGTCAATCTACGCGGTGGTCGTGGCCGTGCGGAGGACATCGATGGCCTCAATGATTCAATAGACGCGTATGAACAAGCCGTCCGTGCCTATTCGGGTGACATGCGGGAAGCATGGGAACGCAACGTCAAGGTGCTTCGTGACGCCATGCGAGCCGAGATAAAGGCCCCGGACGCGGTCGCGGCCGGCCAGGACGCTGATGCCGTCTTCAACCTCGGAAACGCCGATACCATACCGGTCGATGAATCCGATGAGTCGTTGTACCTCGACGAGCGCGAGGAACCGCTTGACGGCGAGGATGAGCTCGAACTCGAGTCTGCCGAAGAGCCCGAGAACGAAGTCCCGGAGCCGGACGATGACGATGGAGAACGGCGTGTGGATCCGCTGCTCGATGGGCAAGATCTATACGGCGATGATCATGGCAGGCCACCGGCACCTGAAGAAGAAGCGCTGCCGGCAAGAGCCGAGCCACAGATGCCGCAATACCAGCAGCAGCCACAGATGCCGCAGTACCAGCAGCCTCCTCAGATGCCGCAGTACCAGCAGCCTCCTCAGATGCCACAGTACCAGCAGCCTCCTCAGATGCCGCAATACCAGCAGCAGCCACAAATGCCACAGTACCAGCAGCCTCCTCAGACGCCGCAATACCAGCAGCAGCCACAGATGCCGCAGTACCAGCAGCCTCCTCAGATGCCGCAATACCAGCAGGCTCCTCAGATGCCGCAATACCAGCAGCCACCGGAAGATCGCCTGCCACAGCCAAAGGAACCCAAACCCGGGTATCCCGATCCTCTCGATCTGTCGCAGCCACTAGACGATACCGTTGAGCCTGTCGAGGAGGAACTCGAAGCTGAGTTCCCGGAAGATATGGCTCTGGACGACGCGTTGCCGGATGAATTGCCACCCGAGGATGCGGCACTTGATGAGGAGCCTCTCGACGAGCCTCTGCCCGAGTACATAGACGAGCCGGATTTTGACGAACCCGATGCCGTGATAACAGAAGAAGAGGATGAGGATATCGGCGCGGATGAAGAAGCCCCACAGATCGAGCCGGAGTCCGAGCCAGAGGTTGAGCCGGAGTCAGAGGCCGGACCGCAACCCGATTCCGCACTGACGCCGCCAGAACAACAAGCCCAGCCCGAAGCTGAAAAGACAGTGATTGATCCATTCGGCGAACAGGCGGCCAAGCTCTATGCGTACCTCAAGAATTTGTCTGGCGCGCTGCCGCCTGACAAGCGGGAGGCAATGGACAAGAGCGGCGTAACGGCCAAACTCGACGCTATCATCGAGGTAGCCGGCAAGAAAGCCATCAAGCCGCCAATACCGTCAGAAATACTGGGCGTGCCGGTTTCGCCCCGCCTCGCCAGGCTGATCGAGTTCATGCGCCGGGAGAAGAAGAATGCCGGAAAGTAACAACATCAGAAGGATCAAGGCCTACATCGTCTCGATGCCCAGCCTTCCGACGACCGTGGCCAAGGTCCTGGAGATATGCAATAACCCCAAGACCAGCCCTACCGATCTGGACAAGGTCATTTCACTGGATCCGGTCCTGATGGGCAAGGTGCTCAAGCTTATCAACTCGGCCTACTATGGCCTTCAGAATCAAGTAACCAGCCTCGTGCGCGCCATAATCATGCTCGGCGTCAACACCGTCAAGAACCTTGCCCTCAGCACGGCCATACTCGATCGCCTCGTCGACAAATCAGGCTTCCGGGCGCTGAACATGGAAGGCTTCTGGCGGCACTCGCTCTGTGTCGGTGTGGTGGCCAAGATGCTCGCCAGAAAGAAAGGTGTCGAGCCGCAGCGGCTGGACGAGTTCTTCGCGGCGGGCCTGTTGCACGATATCGGCAAGATACCGCTGAACAACGCCCTTTCCGATGAATATGTCAAGGCGATGGGTCTGGCAGATCGGGAGCGCATTCCGATATATCTGGCGGAAAAGCGCAGCATCGATATTGACCACGCCGAGGCAGGATCGATGATAGCCGACGCGTGGCATCTCGATGGCCCAATCGCCGACGCCATACGCTTTCACCACTCTGTGGATGCGTACGAAGGCAAGAATACCGATATTGTGCTCGCTGTGGCTGTTGCCGACTACTATGCCAGCCGGGAGGGCATCGGCTTCTCCGGCTGCCTGTATCCAGAGAAACTGCCAGCCGGTGTTTTTGAGCGGCTGGGCGTGCCCAAGGTGTGGCTCGAGGAAATTGATGCAGCCGTCAACGCCGAGATAGAGAAGGCATCGATATTCCTGAAGGTAAAGCCTTGATCGGGGGGTTGCTGTGTTCAGTGTAAAAATCTGGGGAGACCGCGGATCGATGCCAGTGCCCGGACCGGACACGGTGGTTTTCGGCGGCAACACCTCGTGCATAGAGGTGCGGTGCGGCAAACGGCTTATTGTTATCGACGCGGGCTCCGGCATACGAAGCCTGGGCGACTGGCTGGTACGCAACGAACTCAAGAAAGGCCCTATCGACGCCGATGTCTTTCTGACGCACACGCACTGGGATCACATAATGGGCTTTCCGATGTTTACGCCCATCTACGTTCCTGGCACCACGCTGCGCATTCGCGGACCTGTCAATTTCGAGGACGAAACACTCGAACAGATCATTGGCTCGCAGCTGTCATACCGGTATTGGCCTGTCAGACAGGACGAACTGGCGGCCACTATCACATACCAGAGTCTCAAGGAGACGGAGATAGACCTCGGCGATGGCGTTGTCATCAAGACCAAATACCTCAACCATCCGGTGCTGTGCCTCGGCTACAGAATAGAATATGAAGGCAAGTCATTCGCGACCGCCTACGATCATGAGCCATTCACCAACCTCTTTCCTACCGACCCCGCCGACCCCGATTATGACGCGGCGATTGCCGAGGAGGGCACGCGGGCGGCGCGCGAGGAGAATGAGCGGATCGAATTGTTCTACCACGGTGTTGACCTGCTCATTCATGACACGCAGTACAGCGCAAAGGAATACAAGGCGGGCAAGATCGGCTGGGGACACTCGTCGTTCGAATACGCCATCAACGCCGCCAACAGGGCGGATGTAATACGGCTGCTGCTATTCCATCACGACCCAAACAGGACGGATACCGAGCTTCAGGAACTGGAGCTCTTCTACCAGGAGAAGGTGCGCGGAAAATCAAGGTTGCGCATTGATGCCAGCCGCGAGGGCATGACAATCAATCTGTAGCCCGGAATTTCGCTACTCTTGACACCGGGCGCTGTTGAGCGGACAATCCGCGTCTGATGAATGACGTACCCACACTACAAATGCGCCTTCGTTCCGCCCTGTCGGGAGGGCTTTCTTCGGGCTTTTCAACGACGCTGTTCCTGATACGGATCATGGTGCCGGTGAGCCTTGCCGTGGCCCTGCTTCAATGGAGTGGAGCCCTGATGTGGGGCGCCAGGCTGCTGGCTCCGGCCATGCGCATCATAGGCCTGCCTGGCGAGGCTGCGCTGGTGCTGGTAAGCGCCGCTCTGCTCAACAACTACAGTGCCATCGCGATCATGGGTACGCTGCCGCTAACCCTACGCGAAATAACCATACTCGCTGTCATGTCACTGACCGCCCATAACCTGATTGTTGAGACCGCGGTCATGAAGAAATCGGGCTCGTCGGCTTTCAAGATGGTGGTCCTCCGCATCGGCGGCGCCATCGTCATGGGCTACCTGTTCAATCTGGTCCTGCCTGCCTTTAGCGGAGCCAGCGCCACCATCGGGGCGACGGTTTCCAGAGCTGAATTCTGGCCCATGCTCGCCGCATGGGGCATATCGACGCTCAGACTCGTATTCAAGATAGTCGTGCTGGTGCTGTCAATAATGATAGGCCAGCGTCTTCTTGAAGAATTTCATGTCATCGATGTGCTTTCCAAGTTGATGGCGCCGGTGATGCGGATATTTGGCCTATCGGAGAATACCAGCGTACTGTGGATAGTCATCAATGTGGTTGGATACGCCTACGGGGCCGCCATAATCATGGAGCGGGTCAAAGACGGCAAGATGAAGCCCCAGGAGGCGGATCTGTTCAACCACCATGCCGGACTATGCCACAGCCTGCTTGAAGACACGATCCTGTTCATGGCGATCGGCGTACCCCTGTTCTGGATAACCGTTCCGCGCCTGCTTCTGGCGACGGTGGTTGTGTGGTTCGAGCGATTCAGACGGCAGCGTTTCAGACGATCGTTCAAGGTCGGCACCGTCTAATCCGCCCGAGCACGCCGCACGACCGCCTTACGCTCCCTGGAACATCAACCAGCCAGCCACGATGCCGGCGAACGATACGACACCGAGCGCCTGCAAGAGTAGCGCCAACAGCAGTAGACCCAGCATGACAAGACGGACAGGCTGCGCGAACGGCCGTCTGCGCATGACAGGTACCGCGACCAGAAGCGCGGCCAGCACGCCGATGATAGTCAGTGAAATCGCCATCGTCGCCTCGGGCTGGCTGGCGGCAAACGACTTGATGCCTATGCCGAGTCGAGCGGTAACGGCATTCAGAGCGGTAAGACGCCCCAGAGCCATCGACAGGCCAATGGCGACGAGCAGGAGCCCCGAGACAATGCGCACGGCCAGACCGTGCTTCTTGAACCATACCCACAGCGGAGCGAGTCTGTCGAAGAAGAGGCCCGCGGCGATGAATGGAACCGCGAGTCCAGCGGAGTACGCGGAGAGCAGGACCACAGACTGGGCCGCTCCACCGGAACGCGCCGCCATGAACAATATCGATGCCAGAATCGGCCCGACGCAGGGAGTCCAGCCTGCCCCGAACGCCATGCCGACAACAAAAGAACCCAGAGCGCTGGTCGGCTTGCTGGTCACATGCGCGCGTACATCGGAGTTCAGGAACTTGATGAAGTCGAACATCGTGTTGATGCCCAGTATCGTCACGATGGTTCCGGCGATAATCGAGACCAGCCTGTTTGACCTGCCGGCTACCAGCATGCCACCGCCCGAAAACAACAATCCCAGAGCGACAAATACGGCCGAGAAGCCAGCGACAAAAAACAGTGTGCGGTAAAACACGCCGGCCCTCTGGCTGCCGCTGCGGATTTCCTGCGAACCGACTCCGCTGATAAACGACAGATAGCCTGGTATCAGCGGCAGTACGCATGGCGACAGGAACGATAGAACCCCGGCGCCCAGTGCGACGAAAAGCGGGACCGAAGTCATCAGAGGCGCTCCGCCAGTTCCTTGAACAGCGTCAGTACTTCCGGACCATCATAGGAGCGCGAACCTACGATTCCCGCGATAGCCCGCCCTTGCTTGTCCAGGATGAACGTCGTCGGTATGCCACGGCTGGCAAACGGGGCCGAGGCGGATCCATTCTCGTCAAGATACATGGGATACGTGTACGGATTGTTCTTGAGGAAATCCGTGACCGTCGCCGGCTTCTCCGATACGCTTATGGCCATGATCTCGAATGAGGCACCCTTCATTTTCTCATGAAGCACCTGTATCGATGGCATTTCCATCTTGCATGGCGGACACCAGGTAGCCCAGAAGTTGAGGAGCACAACCTTGCCGCTCAGCGTCGCGAGAGTCGCGTCCGCGCCTTTCAGGGTCTTGACCGAGAATGACGGAATCGGCTCGGGGGCAGGAAAGACATAGAAACCGAGAGCCTCGAGTCTGTCAGAATACCATGGCTTGTTGGTGGCGGCGGCCTCAACCAGGCGCTCGCCATCGTCCACGGGCTTGCCTGTCTGCCCTATGTTCTGCTGCGGAGCTTCCTGTGACAATCCTGGCGCCGCCGCCTTGGCACAGGATGTCATGGCAATAGCGGATATCAAGAGTACTGTCGTGGCATACAAGCTTTTCATCGGTTCTCCTTATGTTCCTGACACCAGTAATTCCACCAGCCTCAGTGGCGGGCCCGGCGTCGTCTGCCAGGAACTTCACAATATACAGAAAATACTATAAAGCCAATCAGGATACAAGTCTGGCCATTCCGTAGGCGAAAAGGCCGATTATAAGTATACTCTTGATAGTTTGCGCGCCAATACAGGCGCGGTGACCAGTTCGGAGGAGATTCAATGCGAATACTGAGCCAGCTCTATGGCCGATACGATGATGACGATGAAGAAGAAGACAAGGCACCCAAGGGGCCCGATGCCCTGGCGGAACGCCTGCTCGAGACCAGAACAATCCTGCTTTCAGGTCAAGTGAACAAGGATCTTGCAGAACGGGTTGTCAGGCAGCTCCTGCTCCTTGAGGCCAAGAGCGCTGATCCAATAAAGATCATGATCGATTCACCTGGTGGAGACGTCGACGCAGGATACGCCATCTTCGACATGGCACGGTTCGTCAAACCGGATGTCTGGATGATAGGCATGGGCCTGGTCGCGAGCGCGGGTGCACTGATCCTGCTCGCCGCGCCCAAAGAGCGACGCATAGCCTTTCCCAATTCGCACTACCTGATACACCAGCCGCTCTCCGGCCTCCGTGGCGTGGCGACCGAGATAGAGATTCACGCGCGCGAACTCGAGAAGACCCGCGATCGTCTCAACAAGCTCATTGCCGACGAGACAGGCCAGCCTCTCGAGCGGGTTGTCAAGGATACCGACCGCGATTACTGGATGAGCGCCGATGACGCCGTCGCATACGGCCTGGTTTCGCGGGTTGCCGCGACCCGGGAGCAACTCGGCCTCTGATCTGTCTTGACACATCCCCTGGGCATCATCGCCTCAAGCGTTGATGCGCGCGGCCCCGTAAATGGATTGGAGCCTGTGCTCCACGGAATCCAGCGGGGCCGCGCCCCGTTTTTATGGGGAGGCCAGCATGCGCGCCCATCATTTGCCACCCGTCATCCTGCTATCACTGACTCTGACAGCCTGTATAGGCTGCCGGTCGCTGCCTGCCGAAGGCGGATCCGTCGTCGTCATGTCATACAACCTGCAGACACTATTCGACCCGGTTGATCAGGGCGGTGAATACGCGGAGTTCAGGGTTTCATCAGGCGCGTGGGATGAGAGCCGCTACCGAGCTCGGCTGGCCGCGCTGGCCGCGTCGGTGCTCTCGGCATCGGGACGCGGCAGGCTGGGCGATGGTCCCGACATCCTCGTCGTTGAGGAAGCCGAGAACCAGAGGGTTCTGCAAGACCTTGCGGCAGCCGCGGGAGGATACGAGCACGTTATCGCCTCCCCGGACGAAGAGGCTGTCGTCGCATGCGGGGTACTGTCGCGATACCCGGTTGTCGCGGCGCGGGCGCACCGCATTAGGCCTCCGGAAGGCGGCCCGTCATCCGTTCCACGCTATGCGCTGGAGGTGGAGCTTTCTGTCGATGGACACCGACTGGTGATCATAGCCACGCACTGGAAGAGCAAGCTCGGAGGCGCGCAGGAGACTGAGCCGGAACGCCAGGCCGCTGCGGTTTTCATCGACGCACTTGTCGCGTCCCGACTGGCCGCCGACCCCGCGCTCGCGCTGGTCGTCGCAGGTGATTTCAATGAGAACCCCGATGAATTCGAGCGGGTCGAGCGGGCTTGGCCAACGGCGCTCATGCCAGCGGAGGCGGGCGCCGGCCCATGGCTCCTCATAACGGGCAGTCCCGCTCGCGCACGCGACGCGGCCCGCCAGCTGGCTGCGCCAAAGGCCTCCCCGCTTGTGCTGTTTTGTCCATGGGACGGTGCCGGCGGCTACAGTTATCGATTCGAAGGCGATCCGGAGAGGATCGACCAGTTGCTCCTGTCCCCGGCTCTGGTCGCGGAAGAAGGTGGAGCCCTGCGCTTCGAGTCGTTCAGCGCCGAACCGCCTCAATTTGCAGTGGATGCGTCGGGGACACCACTGGCGTACAACCCGAGACTCAATTCCGGGTACTCCGATCATTTGCCCATCAGGATACGGATCGCCGTCATTCCATAGTATGGTGAGCGCAAATTGTTAGGTATTCTTACCATGTCTTTGACAGGGTAGTGCCTTGCATGGTACAAAGACCGGATATGGAAGCTCGTCCGCTGATCGCCCAGAGCGACCAATCGCTGTTGCTCGATGCCCATGCCTCAGGCTTTGAAGAGGCTCGTGCGGAGCTGTCCGCCTTTGCCACGCTCGAGAAAAGCCCCGAACACTTCCACACATACCGGCTGGACTCATTATCGCTGTGGAATGCCGCCAGCGCAGGGCTCAGCGCCGATGCCATAGTCGCGACCATGGAGCGCTGGACCCGCTACGATCTGCCGCCATCTCTTGAACAATCGGTGCGCGCGACGATGGCGCGTTTCGGAAAGCTTGTGCTGTCGGCAGGCCCGGACGAGCATACCTTGCGCCTGTCATGCGATGATCCATTCGTCCGGGCCGAACTGGAAGGCTCGAAGCGGCTGGGTAAATATCTGGCGCCCGATGCGGATGGGTTCCTGATAGCGCTGACGGAACGGGGCACCGTCAAGCGTGAACTGATAAAGCTGGGTTGGCCAGCCTTTGACGAGGCGCCACTGGCCGACGGCGCGCCATTCGCGCTGCAGCTCAAGGACAAGCGATCGAACGGTGCCGCTTTCTCGCTCCGCGCGTACCAGGAAGACGCGGTCAAGGCCTTCGTTGGGCTGGGCACCCCTGGCACCGGATATGGTGTCGTGGTGATGCCATGCGGCGCAGGCAAGACGGTAGTCGGCATGGCGGCGATGGCCGCGATCGGGCGCAAGACTCTGATCGTCACAACGAATGTCGCCGCTGTTCATCAGTGGATGGATGAGTTGCTGGACAAGACGAGCGTCTCGCGTGATGACCTTGGCGAATACACTGGCGCCACCAAGGATGTCAAACCGATAACGATAGCGACATACCAGGTGCTGACCTGGCGGCCCGACAAGAATTCCGATTTCCCGCATTTCGATTTGTTCCGCAAGGAGAAGTGGGGCCTGATCATCTATGACGAGGTGCACCTTCTGCCCGCTCCAGTTTTCAGGGTAGTGGCGGAGATTCAGGCTATTCGTCGCCTGGGTCTGACCGCGACGCTTATCAGGGAGGATGGCCTGCAGGAGGACGTTTTCAGCCTGATCGGCCCCAAACGCTACGATGTGCCCTGGAAGGAGCTTGAGGCAAAGGGCTTCATAGCCGAGGCGTTCTGCCGCGAGATACGGGTTCCAATGGCTGACCATGACCGTCTGCGCTATGTCTCGTGCGGCACCAGGGAACGTCATAGAGTAGCGGCCGAGAATCCAATAAAGGCTCGTATAGTCAGGGAGCTTCTGGACAACCACTCGGAAGACCTGATCATGGTGATTGGGCAATTTCTGGACCAGCTACACGCTCTGGCCAAGGAGCTGAACGCGCCCTTGATAACGGGGGCTACGCCCAATCCCGAACGTGAGCGAATCTATGCCGACTTCAGGGCCGGCCGGGTCAGGGTCATCGTTGTGTCCCGCGTCGCCAATTTTGCGATCGATCTGCCGGACGCGTCAGTGGCCATTCAGGTCTCCGGTACCTTCGGGTCCCGCCAGGAAGAGGCGCAGCGCCTCGGTCGGGTGCTTAGACCGAAAGAAAAGAATTCGTATTTTTACTCTATCGTTTCCCGCTATACTATCGAGGAAGAATATGCGGACAACAGGCGCCGCTTTCTCACTGAACAAGGCTATCGATATACCATCGAAGCCTGGGAGGAGTCCGAATGGGCCCCGATGAACTGAGTCGATGGCGCGACGGCCTGATAGTCGATCGTGAGGATACCCTGATCGGAGCGGCCAAGCGATGGCTCGGGCCTGTAAAGACTCCGTTCAACAAGCATGAACTTATCGCAAGGCTCGAGGCATTCCTGCGCAAGGCCTCCACGGCTGACGCCATCGTCGGGCTGATGGATCGCGTCGACCGGCGTCTTGTCGCGCTGGTGCTCTACTCAGGGCGCCGCCCCGGAGATGGTCTGCCTACGACACACCTGGTAGCGCTCGCGGCGGACGAGCGCTCTGGAGAAGGCGCGGCGGCGCGGCGCATCCGCAGCCTGAGAGACCGGCTTATTCTCTATGAGTACCGGGATGCGCACGGCATGGACATGCTCGCCATTGCGCCGCCGCTGCTTCCAAAAATAGAGGCGGCACTCGAGCCATCGGACGCGCTGACGACCATTCACCCCGCGGCCGAACCCGATGCGCCAGACCCCTTCGCCAATTTCTGCGCGGTAGTCTCGGCATGCTCACATTCCAAGCCGGCATTCAAGGGCCGGCGTGAACCAAGCAAGAAGGTGCTGGAGATTCTGGCCTCTGCCGCGCCGACGCTTGCCGCCGATCGGGACAAGCTCAACGCGACCATCGGGGTGCTTGAATCCGCCGGCGTATTCAGGCAGGGTGACGAGGGAAGGCCCGTCGTAGATCCTCGCCGCTTCGTCATACTATGCGAGGCGGCCGGAGCGGCCGCGCCGTTAGCGATCGCGGCAAGCGTCCTCGTTTCCGAATCCGTTGGGCCGGAGCTGGCGCCAGGATTGCTCAGGGCGGCCCTCGAAGCCTTGCCACGGTCCGCGGCTATCGGGACTGTTGACGTCAGGCGCATTGTCGCCATGGCGGTGATGCGGCACATCCTGGCGCACAGCGCCGCCGGCGGTTCCGTGATCGTAGCCGCGCTTTCATTTCGGCTGGATGAGCTGACCGAGACAATCATATCTTTGCTCGGTGCTCTTGGCGCCGTGATTACCGGCTCCGATGGCCTGGTTCACTCCACGCCGGCCATCGACTTCATGCTCGCAAAGCGGCAGCAGGTTGCGCGTTGCGTCGTCATTGAGGAATCGCACGAACTGAAGATCCTGCCGGAGGCGGGGCCGGCGACTCGAGCCTTCGTCGCCTCTGTTGCCAGACTCGATCGAACCGGCCTGGTCTGGTCGGCGGTGCTCGACAAGTCGGCGGCCAAGGCGGGATATGCCTACGGTTTCAGGGCCTCCGAGCTGAGGCAACGCCTCGAGGATCTATCGGGCGCCCCATTGCCGCAGAGCGTTGCTTTTTCTCTCGATGCGTGGGAGTCGGAGGCCAGGTCGGCCAGGGTACGTGTAGGGGTCGTTGTCGCGCTCGATGGCCACCTGTCTGGCGTGCTCGAACACTCGCCGAAGGCCGCGGGCATCGTGCTGGAACGACTGGCTGAAGGCGTGTACATGCTGGCGGCGCGCAATGCGACCGAAGCGGAGCACATGCTTCGGAGCGCAGGCATCGACGTGGATATCAGGCCATCCACACCCGGGCTCGATGACGAAACGATGACACATGCCTTGTGGAGCGCGGCTGGTTCGGCACTGATGTCCGATGCGTCAAACCCGGCACTTGCGTTCCTGCCGCAACGAACTACACTGATAGCAGCTGATCCTCCGCTGGTAGCCAGCCTGCTTGCGCGTCTTGAGGAGCTCGACTTGCCGCCTGACGAAAAGGCGGACCTTGCGGACAGGATCAAGTCACGGCTGGTGCTCGACGAGGATCAGCTGCGGCGTCCCAGCGCTGACGGCGATGGCCTGGTCATAGGGGCGATGGACTATCCTGGCAAGCTCAGGCTGATTGAACGGGCAATGAAAGAAGGCTCCACGGTCGATATCGCCTACATCGACGATCAGGGAGCGCAGGCGAGCGCCGTCGGGGTTCCGCGGGAGGTGCGCAGGGCACCTGGCGGCACCATGATCACGGTCTATGTCGGCGGCGGAGTGCCTGTCGTCATACCGGCGAGCACCATAGGCAAGGTGCGTTTGCTTAGAAACAGCATATTTGGAGAACAGCATGAGCATGAATAAGGATTATGACGCCGGGCAGCTGAAGCTGGCCGTATTGATTGACGCTGACAACACGCAGGCGCCAATCACCGAAGGGTTGCTGGCAGAGGTGGCCAAGTATGGCGTGGCCAGTGTCAAGCGCATATACGGCGACTGGACGACCAACAACCTCAAACACTGGAAAGACAGGTTGCTTGAGTACGCCATCCAGCCGATACAGCAGTTCTCGTATACAACCGGAAAGAACGCCACCGACAGCGCGATGATCATCGACGCCATGGACCTGTTGTATACCGAAAAACTCGACGGGTTCTGCATCGTGTCAAGCGATTCGGATTTTACGAGGCTTGCGGCACGCATGCGCGAAGCGGGCAAGCTGGTGCTTGGCTTCGGTGAGCGCAAGACACCCAAGCCTTTTGTAGCCGCCTGCGACAAGTTTATTTACACAGAAATTCTGCGCGAACCGGCGGAGGAAGAGACCTCATCGAAGGATGAGCCCAAGCGAAAGCCGCCAGCCCAGGATCTGAAGATAGACAAGAAGCTCAAGGCGCTGCTTGGTGATGCCGTCGAGGATTCAGCCGATGAGTCAGGCTGGGCATACCTGGGGCCGGTTGGTCAGTATGTCGCAAACCGCCAGCCTGATTTTGACCCGCGCAACTACGGATACCGGAAGCTGGCGGAGCTGATCAAGTCGTGTGGGTGGTTTGATGTGGAAGAGCGCTCCAGTCCCACCGATACGGGCAAGCAGATATACATTCGCAAACGGCCTGGACGCTGACAATAGAAACGCGCCCATCGAGGCGCTTCAGTAGAAAGCGGGAATCAGATCGATGACCACGCACTCCAGGTAGCCAAGGTCGATTTCGGCCATGCGCCTCGCCTCGATGCCAATGCCTACGGAATCGGGCAGCCGGTACGCCCGGCCTTCCAGATCACCCCAGGATTGGTCTATCTGTATCTGGATGCGTCCCGGGGCCTGTCCTTCCGCTGTCTCCAGCGACACGACGACTATCAGGAGACGCGAGCGGCTTTCACCATGTATCTGCCACCATGCATAACTAGCCTCGACATGACGCTCGTCTATTATCGCCGCGTCGATGAACGGCTTGAGGCGGGCGTAGAGTCGCTCTATCGAGGCATACCCCGCAGCAAAGTCGTCATCGTCTGCCCAATCCAGCCCACGCATCGAGAGTCCGGCCTCGTACAAGCCGGTCGAACCATCCTGAAAACCCATAGTCTCGAACATGGGGCGGCGCCCCGCGCCTACCGACGCGAAGCGCGCGACACCATGCCTGAGCCGCATTCGTTCCGCGCCCATCACGCGCCACATCGGCGAACCCCACAGCCTGGGCGCTCCCGACTCGGGCACATCGATGGCAAAACAAACGGAAGCCGGCCTCGATTCGCGCGAACGCGTTGTCAGGAAATCATACAGGTTCAGCGTGTCCTGGATGAGGGGAGCGTCTATTCTGCGCAGCGCGTCGCTACCGATCGTTAGATCGAATCCGAGCGCGGCGTACTCGTCAATTTCCGCCGCCTTGCGAGCAGTGACCGCGGCGACGCCTGGAGCGCCCTCGCGCGATGCCTCGATGGCCGCGCTGACCACTTCCTGGGTCGGCCTGTCTGATATGGGTACAGTGCCTGCCTCGTCGTGGCTTTCCTCGAATATCCGGTCAACTGTGTTGTAGCGTATAAAATCGAAGCCGAACGCATCCCGCCAATAAGTGAAGATGTGAGCGTAGTAATCAATGGCGTCCTGATTGCGATGAACGGGTGCGGTAGGCTCGGCATTTGGCGGTATGTCGTCGTAGAACGCGAAAGGCGCAACCACGCCGTAGGCATCGGCGCTGACATCGAGGCCGTTCTCATCACGATACGCGAAGACCGGAAAATCGTCGCTGCGGTCATAGCGCAGGAACGATGGAATGCCGACGCCGTTCCTGGCGTTGGCCGGCACCGGCCACAGGCCATGATCCGCACACAGTCGTATCGCAGAATAGTATGCCTTGTCCTTGGCAAGCAGCGTCTCCGGTGTGTCATCCTCATGCTTTCTGAAGGTCGAGACGCCATAATCCATCTTGGCCAGAGCGGCGAGCGACGCTACGGCCTCGGCGTCGCGAAGCCTATCCTCGCGGCGATATGGAAACGCAGGGTCGGCATGGGCAAGCCCGGTTCGGCTGTCATCGAGGGCAACCCAGCGGAACAACTGGGGTCGCTCCATCGCTATGCGGCTGAACTGCGAGACATAAGGCAACAGCTCGTACCCCACGGACTTGCCGAGAAGCCGGCACGCGGATATCAGGGCGCGCAACTGGTTGGCGGGGCTGATTCCCGCCGCCGTCAGATCCGGGTCGACAAGTGATGTGTCAACGATGGTTACCGTTTCCGGCGCATAGAGCAGATCGAACTGGACAGGATGAAATGGCGCCAGCAGTATGGCGCCCGACGTGATGGCCGGCAGCAACTTGGCAGCACGGACAAAGGTGCCGGGCATGGAATCGACGGCGCAGGCACGCACGTTGACCCAGCACAGATCCGAGGCCAGAATCCATGTGGGGTCCGGGTCGGTGGCATGGGGATGCGCTGGCGAACGTTCGCGTTCCAGCATCGCATAGAGGGCTGCCATGGCGCTGTCGCTCGCCTTGAGCAACGATGTCTGGGTCCTGACTATCGGCACACTGTCGCGAACCTCGGCAAGCAGCTGCTCGGCATACGCTCTATCGTCATGATCGGGTGAGAGCACCCGCTCAATATCGTTCCAGATTGGCATAGCTCCACTATAACCCGCGGGATCGTGAACTGTGAAGCGATTCCGCTCGATGCTTGCCGTCTGGTCCGCGGTATGGGTTTCTCGAATTCTTCTGATACGCCTTGTACGCGGCACAGGCCTCATAGTACCCGTCGGGTCCGCGGAACGTTGATAATTCGTCACAGCGATACAGCTCCAGCAGTGTGGGGAACAGCGGATTGTCCAGTATGCCGCCCAGGCTCGATGGAGGTACCCGTGGCAGCGCCGCTGGAAGCATGTGATACCGGACCAGAAAGGCTATGCTTTCTATCAACGCGCGCGGGTAGCCGAGGCGCCGCATGAAACTGCGCGCTGTCTGCTCGCCTAGTTCGGAGTGCTGGTCGAATCTGCGGCCACCGGAGGCGACCGCATCGGGCTTGCCGGTATCGTGGAGGAGCAGCCCAAGCGATAGTATCAGGTCAGGGTTTTTGCGGTGGGCAAAGGTCTCCATCGTATGACGCCACGCGTCGCCTTCGGGATGAAACTCCTTGGAGTGGGTAACACCGATCAGATCCCCGAGTTCTGGCCAGTACTCCCTGATGAAGCCAGAGGCTTCCAGCAATTCAAGGCCCTTGTCCGGACGCGCGCCGGTCAGTACAAGATCCAGCAAGTCGCGCTGATAATCGGTCCCCAGATCATGTGGCGGAGCGGGTATGTGCAGACTGTCAGGCTTATACGCGTAGCGTGAGGCGAGCACCGCCGCCTCGAAAATGACGAGGTCCGGCAAGGCCTGTTCAGGGATGATCACTTCATCGGCCAGGTGTTCGTAGACGCCTCCTCTGGCGTCATAGGCGTTCTTTCCGGGCAAGCGGCTCAGCCTGGTCTGCATGAACGCGGTCCGTGGCCCGCCATCGAGACATCGATACCGCATCCGCAGACCGGCGGCCTCATCGTCGACTATGGCGTCGGCATACGGCAAGCCCGGAAAGGCCAGGTTGTCTACCTGTTTGGCGAGATCGACGAGGTCGCCATCAAAGGAATCGAAGCGTATCGGAGCCGGCGCGATACCGAAATAGGCATCGAGCGCGGAGAATGAGCAATCCACGGAGACCTCCGTTTCCGGATACGCTGAATGGAGAAAGCGCTAGCGGACCGCTGGGACTGGAGCGTCGTACAGCTCGTCGGCCGCGGGCAGCGACACCCGCAGGTCCCTGAGGAACTCCGGGCCGTCACCCATGTCCTCATAGGCGTCGCAGGAGTCGAGACTTCTGCGCGCGACGGTACAATATTTATAGAATTTCTCTTCACCAAGCTTCTTGCGCCACTTGCCGGCATCGCACCGGACGCGAAGATAGTAGTGGCCAGCGCCGGCCGGGGCGGGAACAAGTTTGCAATGGATGCAGTTCGCGCAGAAGGTCCTGGTTTCGCGTTCGGCTTCCATGTCCATTGCCACCTTTCAGCATATCATAGTATATAATGATCTCCGCGCGGTCAAGGCGCGCGGTACCTGTTCCATCCAACTGCAAAGCAAATTTCAAAAGTAACAGACTTTTGAAATTTGCCCACCTATTCTGGATATCGGAGTAATTCATGATCGCCACAATACTGAACGCGCTGGCTATAATCATCGGCACTATCGTAGGCCTTTTGGCGCACAAGAGCTTCTCGGAGCGCGCCCGCGATGCTGTCTACAACGCAACAGGCGTGATATCGCTGGTCATAGGCTTCAGCATGGCGATCAAGACAGAGCACGTGCTGTCGCTGGCATTGAGCATCATCATCGGAGGCCTTATCGGTTCGGCTCTTGACATAGAAGGCGCCATATACCGGCTGGGAGAATGGCTCAGGCGCCGGTTCTCCCGTGGCCCGGCAAACCCAGATGAAGCGTCGGGCGCAGGCTTTGCCTATGGCTTCCTGAATGCCAGCGTGCTGTTCTGCGTGGGAGCGATGGCCATAGTCGGCTCATTCAAAGCTGGCACAGAGGGCAACTACGATCTGATCCTGACCAAGAGCGTCATGGACGGGTTCATCGCCATCATGTTTGCCGGTGCCATGGGCATGGGCGTAGGTTTTTCGGCGATATCGGTATTGATCTATCAGGGTGCCCTGACTCTAGCCTCATCCTGGGTCAAGCCCTATGTTACCCCGGCGATGATAGGCGAGCTTTCCGCCGTTGGCGGGGCTCTTGTCGTCATGATAGGCATCAATCTACTGGGCCTCAAGAAGATACGCACCGGCGACTTCCTGCCGGCGCTGGTCATTATCGTTGCGCTGTCGCTGGTATTCAGGTATATTCCTATCCTGTAGTCTGTTGTACATGGGGGAATCTGTGTCCGAGTCTGTGATTCTGATAGTCGAGGATGAGTCGCTCGTCGGGATGGAACTCAAGGAGACGCTTGAGAAGTACGGGTATCGCATTCCCGCCCTGATAAAGCGGGGCGAGGATGTACCCGAGGCGATCATCATCCACAAGCCCGACCTCATTCTGATGGACATACGGCTCAAAGGCTTTCAGGACGGCATAGAAACGGCGTACTTGGTAGGTGGCGAGTTCGAGGTGCCGTTCGTATTCCTCTCAGCGTACTCCGACGACGAGACGCTGTCGCGGGCACTGGGGACTCGCGCGTATGGATACCTGGTCAAACCATTCGACGAAAAGACACTCAGGACGACCATAGAACTGGCGCTCCGGCGATCCAAGGAATTCCGGGAGCGTGATCATGACAACTGGTATCGCGGTATTCTGGAACGCTTTCCCCGGGCCATATTCCTGACTGATGTCTATGGACGCATCACCTTTGCGAACAACGCCGCCAGAACGGCATTCGAGACTCAGGAAGGTGGCAAGGTCGGTACGGCGATACATCTGCTGTTTGCCGAGCCGGCGCTGGTTACCGAGCTCCTGGGGGCCGCCGGCGCGCTCAAGCCTGCGCAGCCAGCGGCGGAGCGCGTCATGCGCCTGAAGACGGGCAGTGGCTCTGTCAGGCTTGAGGTGGGGGCCATCCGCAACGGCGATGACCTTGCCACCGGATTCGTTATCCTGAGCGGAGCCGCCTGATCATTCCGGCAACATCACATAGACGTGTTCCTTGTCTGGAATCAGCAATTCCGCCGCCAGTGGCGCCAGCACAGCGGGGTCGGCAAATGTCACAGACCGCTTGGCCCTTCCTATGATCTCGAGATCCAGCCCGTTTGAAATGGCATTGCCCAGCTTGTTCACCCAGAAATCGTTGGTTCTGAGTCTGCCGTCATAGTCCCGCTGGGAGGCAGCCCTGACCTGGTCGATGTACATCGCATCAAGTGTCCCTCCCGCGATGGCGGCCACCTCCGCATTGACCTTGGCGACCAGTTCGTCTGCTCGCTTGGGGTCGGTATCAAACTGCACGATTAGTGAATATTGCTCGATGGGGCTCTTTGAGAACGCGGCCTTGGTCGAGACTACATAGGTTCCGCCTAAATCTTCGCGCAGGGAATCGAGCAACCGGTTGTTGAGCGCCTGAGCCAGGAGGCTCAATGAGGCTTCTCGCTGCCAGGACCAAGGCGCCGCGCCGGCCCATACCATTCGCACGCTGGCCCGCGGTTCCTTTGCCAGGGTGTAGTCAACACGGGTGCCTCCGGCCCTGGGCATGAGAGGATCAATCCACGCAGGCTCGGCCTTGGTTCCAGCCGGAATGGCGCCCAGATGCTTGGCGACAAGCGCCTTGGTCGCTTCGATGTCGAAATCTCCTACGAGTATGTAGGTAAAACCAGAGGCTCTGGCCAAGGCGGACAGTACCAGAGATCGCGTCGTTTCGAAATCGATAGCCCTGGCCTTGCCCGCGTCAAGAGGCTGAGCGCGCGGATTGTCGGCAAACAGGTCGGCGCTCCATGATGATTCGAATTTGTACGAGGGGTCACGCACATAGGGTCCGATTTGATCGGCCAGATGGTCGCGGGACGCGTTGAAGGCTCCAATATCACGACCCGGCTCCGCCGCGGTCAGATACACCAGCCTGAGGAACGACTCCAGATCGGTTCTGGTCGTCTTGCCCGCCATTACATCGCCATCCTCGCCTATGGTCCACTGCAGGCCCGCATTGAGCGATGCAGTCAGTTCTTCGATACGGGTCGCGCTCATCGAGCCAAGCCCCGCCGAGGACATCAGGTCCGGTGCAAACACAGCGGTTGTCTGCAATGCCGGGGGCAAGGCCGTGTACCCACCCGGTGACCACGCAAGGAAGCTTATGGAGCCTCGGTCATAGCTGGTGGGCTTGAGCAAAACGGTAGCCCCGTTTGACAGGGTCAGCTCGGTGACCGAGTTCGACAGGTGCTTCTCCGCGACGATGGAACCTGGCTCGGGCAGTGCATCGAACAGGCCGCCCTCATCGCCCGAGGCGGCTGGCGGTGCCAGTTGAGCCGTACGTGCAGCGCGCAGCACCGCCTCGAACGCGGCTTCGGTCAAAGCGCCGTTGCCAGGGCCTGTCTTTGCCCGTACAGCGACGAATCCCTCATCATCGGCAAGAATAGTGCGGGCGGCTTCATTGAGCGCGTCGATGGTCAGGGCATCAAGGACATCCTTGATATAGACCCGCTCGTTGACGACTCCAGGCACCGGCTCGCCGTACATAAAGTTGCGGACATACTCTTCAGCAAAGCTGCTGCTCTTCAGGTCCTGGTCTTCCACATCGAGCGTACCGAGCCAGCGGCGGTACGTGTCAACGGTTCTCCTGAATTCGCTGTCAGTAAATCCATGCCGGCGGATGCGTTCAACCTCGGACGCCAGTCCGCCGAACGCCGCCAACTCCTGCCCATCGGCCGCCGAAAGAGTAAATGAATACAGCCGCGTGCGGCCGTAGAAGTAATCATCGTCAAAGTACGCGTCTCTCCACGGGGCCTTCCCCGACCTTGTCAGATCCGACAAGCGAAGCCTGATGGCCTCGGCGGCGATTCGTCCTTTGAGCAACCGGGCATAATCACCGATGACTGTCTCCGGTATGTAGGGGACAATCTTACGATACGTGATGATCGACCGTTCGAAGTTGTCGTCAAACGAAGCGACAAATCCCATATCGGTCGTCGGCTTGACAGGGAAGGTCGTTCGGGGCCGCACGACACCATCACTCGCCGGAAACGAGAATTCCCGCTCGATCCTCGCGGCTACGGATTCTACATTGATATCGCCGACGACTATGACGGCCATGCGGTCCGGCCGGTAGTGTTCCTGGTAGAAGGACTTGAGTCTCTCGGCCGTGGCATCCTGGATCGAAGCTTCATAACCGATAGGCTCGCGATCGGCATGCGCGGTACCGGCCAGTAGCCCCTGTATTTCACGGACTCGTGCCGTCTCATCGGGCCCGAGTCCAAGACGCCGCTCTTCCAGAATGACGCCTTTTTCCTTCTCGACCTCAATCGGTTCAAAAGTGACAGCGGTGGCCCATTCCTTGAGCACCTTGAGGCCGGTATCCAGGAAGGTAGGATCATTGAGAGGCATCTGCAGGGTGTACAGCGTCTCTTCCCGGGTCGTGTGCGCGTTTATCTCTGCGCCGAAGTCCATGCCGATCGACCTGAGATACTTGACCAGATCATTCTCCGGAAAGCTTGCAGTACCATTGAAGGCCATGTGCTCGATGAAGTGAGCGTACCCAGACTGATCATCACGCTCATTGGTCGATCCGGAATTGATTATCAGGAACATCACGGCGCGGCCGCCAGGGTTGCCATTGCGCCGCACATAGTAGGTAAGGCCGTTCGGCAGGGTTTTGCGCGTCAGCTCGGGAGCCAGAGGCAGCACATCGTTGGCCATATACGCGGATCCGCCGGGCAGCGGCGTCGACGCGGCCTGCGGTGGCGGGGCACCTACACAGGATAGGAGAGAGATAGCCAGAACCGTTATTGAGGCCACGAGACCCCACAGACTGCGTTTCATGAAGACTCCTTCGATTTGTGTGCCACTATTCAGGAGACAGCACATGGTGTTTACTATATCGCAAAGGCGATGGAGGAGCCAACGTTACACGAGGTTAGTTCGTCGAACCTTGCATCTTCTGCAAGCACCGGTGTTCGTGTGCACGTAGCAGGTGGTGGAGGTATCCATGAACCCACCCTTCTGCCCGAATCCTGCCTGCCCGCACCACCACGACACCCCGGAGCTCTACGCTGG
>DATKVB010000012.1:0-118435 GCA_035530295.1 bacterium
GCCGGCGTAGAGCTCCGGTGTGTCGTGGTGGTGCGGGCAGGCAGGATTCGGGCAGAAGGGTGGGTTCATGGATACCTCCACCACCTGCTACGTGCACACGAACACCGGTGCTTGCAGAAGATGCAAGGTTCGACGAACTAACAATCAGTTTCCATCAACCTTGATTTCCTGATAGAATCGGTCAAGGAGTACATCGTGGCTTTCATCGTACAGAAATTCGGCGGCACATCGGTCGCAAACCCGGAAGCGCGGGAGCGCATGCTGGAAAAGGTCGAGGCCGCGCGCGCCCATGGTGATCGCGTGGTCGTCGTGGTGTCAGCGATGGGGCGCAAGGGCGCGCCGTATGCTACCGATACGCTGCTCGGATTGCTCGACGAGAGCGGCGGCACAGCAGACTCCTCTCCGGGATTGATCCGCGACCTTCTGGCTTCATGCGGCGAGACGATCTCGGCCTGCCTCGTTGCGTCGTTGCTGTCGGCGCGCGGAACGAAAGCCGTGCCGCTCACGGCATACACTGCGGGCATCGCAGCGAGTGGTCCATTCGGCGACGCCCAGATAAGCGATATCGACGCCAGGCGGATCATGGCGGTGGTCGATTCGGGCTCCGTGCCGGTCGTCGCCGGATTCCAGGCAGTCGCTCCCGACGGCGGAATTGTAACGATAGGCCGGGGCGGCTCGGATACAAGCGCCGTCGCGATAGGCGCCTGGGCAAAGGCAGACTATGTGGACATATACACCGACGTTCCAGGCGTCGCCGCGGCGGATCCCCGCATAGTGCCGAACGCGCCATTCCTGCCCAGGCTTGACTATCGCTCGATGTACCGCCTGGCATCAAATGGTGCGCGCGTCCTGCACGACCGATCCGCCCTGCTCGGTGAGCGTTTCGGCGTCAAGATCCGCGTCCGCTCCACCTTCGACGATGGTCAAGGCACCCTGATCAGCGCCGACCCCATGCCTGCCGACTCAGCCGTAGTACTGGGCGTAGCCTTGAACAAGGCGGAGTGGGGCGCCACGGTATCGGTAGTCTGCAGGGAAGGGACGGGAGCCAAGGCGCGGCAACTCGCCTCTGCAGCCGCAATCGGTGCCGGCGCGAGTGCCGTTGACGGCAGCGATGTTGATGCGCTTTCGTTCTTGTGCAAGGCCGATGATGCGCAGGCCCTCGTACGGACGTTGTTCGAGGCGGTGAAGAATCTGTAAAGACATATAATGCAACGGCCGCCGCGTTTGCTGAACGCGGCGGCCATACACAATAGCTGTGACTGCTCAGCCTATGGCAGCCAGCAATGCCTTGATCTTGTCGGTTTGTTCCCAGGGGAAGTGGTCGCGGCCAAAGTGACCGTAGGCGGCCGTCTTCAGGTATATCGGTGCCTTGAGGCCTAAGGTGCGGATGATACCGGCCGGCGACAGGTCGAATGTCTTCCTCACCGCGGCGACTATGGCCGCGTCCTCGACCTTGCCGGTACCAAAGGTATCGAGCATCACCGATACCGGGAATGGTACGCCGATGGCATACGCAAGCTGCAGCTCACAGCGCTCAGCCAGGCCGGCCGCGACCACGTTCTTCGCGACATAGCGAGCCATGTACGCGGCAGAACGGTCTACCTTGGACGGGTCTTTGCCGGAGAACGCCCCGCCGCCATGCCGTCCCATGCCACCGTACGTGTCTACTATTATCTTGCGGCCGGTCAGGCCTGTATCCCCCATTGGACCGCCGACAACGAAACGGCCGGTCGGGTTCACATAGTACTTGGTATCTGCGTCCAGGAGACCGGTAGGTCCGAGCACCGGCTTGATTATCCTCTCTATAACCGTTTCACGTATCACCTCGTATGACACTTCAGGGTCATGCTGGTGCGATACAACTATGGCATCGGCGCGGACTGGCTTGTGGCCGTCGTATTCAAGCGTCACCTGGCTCTTGGCATCGGGCCTGAGCCAGGTGATGGCCTTGGACTTGCGTAGCTCCGTTGCCTTGATGAGCAGCTTGTGCGCGTACATGATCGGCGCGGGCATGAGCTCCGATGTCTCGTTGCACGCGAAGCCAAACATCATACCCTGGTCGCCGGCGCCCTGCTGCCCTTCATATTCCTTGAGTCCGTGTCCGCTGACGCCCTGGTCTATGTCCTGCGATTGCGCGTGAATCGTATTGAGTATGGCCATCGATTCGTAATCGATGCCGTAATCGGGATTGGTGTAGCCAATCTCCTTGACGACGTCGCGGACAACGGTCTGGATGTCGACGTAGGTGTTGGTGGTTATCTCGCCGCCAACCAGCACCATGCCGGTGGTCGCGAAGCACTCGCAGGCGACATGGCTATGCGGGTCATCGCGCAGGCACGCATCGAGTACCGCGTCGGATACCTGATCGCATAGCTTGTCCGGATGGCCTTCGCCAACGGACTCGGACGTGAAAAGCTTTCTTCTGTCGGACATGGGGTTTCCTCCCTTTTAGCTGTCTTCCCCGACACCGATGGTCTCGATGTCGAACCGCCCGCAATACGGATCAAATCGGCGGAACGCGTCGGCCACAACGGACCGTGCATGTACCAGCAAGTATCCTGAAAAGCCCATCGTTGGGCAAGCACCTCGTTTTACAAAGCGCCGAATCGGTCCTATACTGGTGCGATCACAGGCATCACCGGAGCATCGTCATGCAGCAAGCCGACAAGTATATTCTGGCGCTCGATCAGGGCACGACATCATCGCGCGCCATCGTATTCAACGAGACGGGCGTGGTCATTGGCATCAAGCAAATTCCGTTCAACCAGATATACCCCAAGCCAGGCTGGGTAGAGCACGATCCGTTCGAGATATGGCAATCCCAGTACGACGCGGCCGTCGGCGCCATCGACGCGGCGCAGATAACACCATCGCAGATAGCGGCTATAGGCATAACCAACCAGCGCGAGACGACCATAGTCTGGGACAGGATCACCGGCAAGCCGGTGCACAACGCCATAGTCTGGCAATGTAGGCGCTCGAGTGCCATATGTCAGGATCTCAAGGCGCTCGGTTACGAAAAAGAGATCAGGGCGCGCACCGGGCTCTTGCTGGACCCATATTTCTCGGGCACCAAGCTCGTCTGGATGTTCAACGAGATACCGGGACTGCGTGAGCGGGCGGAGCGCGGGGACCTGATGTTCGGCACGGTTGACTCATGGCTCATCTGGAACCTGACCGGCAGACACGCGACCGACGCGACCAATGCCAGCCGCACTCTGCTGTTCAATATCCATGAAGGCCACTGGGATCATGACATCTTGAAGATGCTGCACATTCCGGAATCGATCCTGCCGGAAGTCTTGCCCAGCTCGGCCGACTACGGGTTTACCCGCAAGGACCTCTTCGGCTACGGGATACCGGTTACTGGGTGCGCCGGGGACCAGCAGGCCGCCCTGTTCGGGCACGCGTGCTTCCAGGTGGGCGCGAGCAAGAATACATACGGCACCGGATGTTTCGCCCTGATGAATACCGGCTCCAAGCCGGTCGAGTCAAGACACAATCTACTGACGACGATAGCCTGGGATCTGGGCAAGGGCTATACCTACGCCCTGGAAGGGTCCGTCTTCATAGCGGGCGCCGTGATCCAGTGGCTGCGCGATGAGATGCGTGTGCTGTCCGATTCCGCGGAGAGTGAACGGCTAGCGCGCATGGTGCCCGATACGGGCGGCGTCGTGATGGTGCCGGCCTTTGTCGGCATGGGCGCGCCATACTGGGACCCGGATGCCCGCGGCGCCACGCTTGGCATAACGCGCGGTACCACGAGGGCACATTTCGTCCGCGCTGCCATCGAGTCGATAGCATACCAGTCACGCGACCTCCTCGTGGCGATGGAACGTGATTCTGGCGCGGCGATACCATTCATCAAGGCCGATGGCGGCGCCAGCGCCAACAGCTTCCTTATGCAGTTCCAGGCGGACATACTCAACAAACCGGTCATATTGCCGGAGGTTGGCGAGGTAACAGCCTTGGGCGCCGCATACCTGGCTGGCCTCAAGATAGGCTACTGGTCGGGTCTGGACGAGGTGGAGCACAACTGGCGGCGCAAGCGCGACTTCATGCCCGAGATGGCCGCCGAGGTCCGCGATCGGCTGCTGGAACGCTGGGCCCGGGCGGTCGAGGTGACGCGGACCTTCAAATAGAGGCTACGGTGCAGACCCGGATACCAGGTCCAGTGACAAGAGGGCCGAGCGGTAATCGGCCAGGGTGCCATAGGCCTCTGCCAGTCCTCCAAGAGCCTCTATCATCAGGCCAAGGTACTCGGTCTCCGAGCCGGCGCCCGCCTTCAACGCTTCACTGCGCTGTTCCAGGTCAGCGGTCCAGCCCTCCTGCTTGAGCGCTGCGTATTCAAGTTGCGCCTTGCCCAAGGCTATTCCCAGCATGGTGTCGTGGATATAGGTGCGCAGTGATCTCTCCGCGTCGGCATATTGTGCCTCGGCCCTGGCCAGCTCGGCCTTGGCGCGCACGTTCTGGGCAAGCTTGACGCCGTTACCCAGAATGCTGCCCGACGCGCCCAGGCTGAACGTCAGCTGGTAGTCATCCTCGGTGCGCCAGTCGTCCTGCGCGAAGGGCAAGAGGGGGCCGCCGTACGACAGCTCCACATGCAGACCGATGTCCGGGAGGCCAAGCGCCTCTTTCTCGGCGAGTCGCTTCTGGCCCTGCTTGACGGTAAGCTGCGCCGACGCCAGCGCCAGGTCGTCGCTGCCCGTGATGGCAAGTTCCCAAAGCTGCTCTTCTGTCCAGCGTGGGGCACCTGATATTGGCGCGACGATGCTGACATCCTGGACCGTCAGCGATCCAAGCCCGGCCATCGACGCGAGGTCGGACAAGAGGCGGTCGCGACGCTCGCGCAACTTGGTCTGAGCCATCTCTATTTCCTTGAGCTTGATGCGCGCGTTGGCCAGATCCACAGCGGTAATGAAACCGGCTGCGGCGCTCTGGCGGGCCAGCTCCACGAGCCGCTGGCCGATACGCGCCTGCAGGTCGAGCACGTCACCAGCCTTGCAGATATACGCTAGCGCGTCCCAGCTCGCGCGCAGCCTCACGGCGAGTTCACGCTCGGCCTTCTGACGCTGCAGCGCGGCCGCGGCCAGGCCCGTGCGCGCCAGGTCTATTCCCAGGCTTATCTTGCCCCATGAAAAGAGCGGCAGGTCGCCGGTCAGCTTGAAGTCGTACAGCGAATTGCCCGAGCTGTCATACAACGTGATCGGAGCAACAGGCATGTCAGGAGCAAACGCGTTCGCTGGAATGGCTATCGGATCGCTCGGATTTCCTATGTACGTACCGGTTGTCTCGGTACCAATCGTTGGCAGACGCCTGGCTCTGGCGCTGGTCAGGTCGGCGCGCGCGGCGTCCTCCGCGGCGCCGTTGGCACGTAGTGCCGGATTCCCGGTAGCGGCCAGTCCCAGGAGGTCATCGAGCGAGTACGGTGGATGAGCGCCAGTCGCGGCCGGTGACAGAGGTCTGGCTGGCTCGGGAGCCACGGCGAAGTCAAGCGTCGATGTGTACGAAGAGACGGCCTGTCTATACTCGGTCACGAAGGCGTCGACACTTGAGTCAAGCGGTACAGTCGACTGAGCCAGAACGGCGGCCGGCAGAGCCGTGATCAGAGCCGCGAATATCGTCACGCGCCAGGTTCGGCGCAGTCCGGCATCATTCATTGTGTTCAATCTCCAGGGTAGACGCATCGGGTATCCGCGCGAACGTCACGTGCTTCTCGAGCATTTCGTACAGTACCGGTATCAGCACAAGCGTTATGATTGTCGATGACAACAATCCACCGAATATCGCTTGCCCCAAAGGCGCGTATACCTCGGAGCCGTTGCCATGAGCCAGCGCCATCGGCAGTACGCCAAACAGCGTTGTCATTGACGTCATCAATATTGGCCGCAGGCGATTGGCCGAACCCTGTATCAGCGCCTCCCTCAGTTCCAGTCCATAAGATCTGCGAAGCGTGTTTACGTAGTCGACCAGCACTATCGCGTTGTTGACCACCGTACCGCCCAGGGCTATCAGCGCCAGCATCGCGATTATTGAAAGCGACGAACCGAAGGCATACAGGCCCAGGACCACACCGATCAGGCAGAACGGTATCGAGGCCATGATTATCAGTGGCTGCATGAAGCGCTCGAACTGTATCACCATGACGGCGTAAATCAGAAACACGCTGATGGCGAGCATCAGCGACAGACTGGACAGCGAATCGCCAATCAATTTGCTGGTACCCGCCGCCTTGTACTTGACCCCGAATGGCAGCGTCATCGAGGCCATCGCGCGCTGCATCCTGGAGCTGACGCCCGACTGGTCGTCCGTTCGCAGGTAGCCGACCACATCGACAGAAAAATTCCTGTTCTTCCTGGTAATGCGCGAAAGCGTCGGCCTCGATTCGACGGTTGAGAATGACGCAAAACTGACAAGCCGGCCATCCTGTGTGCGAAGCTGTATCTGGTTGAGCAGATCATCATCGATGCGCTGTGTGGCTACATCGGACGTGACGCGTATCGGATAATCGCTTGATCCGACGCGCAGGGTGCCCGCCTTCTGGCCGCCAAACAGGATGCGACTCGTCACACCGGCCTCGTATGGAGTCACACCGAGCTGTCCCATATACTCCTGGCTCAGATCCGCATACAGCTGCTCGGAATCAGTGCGCATGGACATGTCGGTCTTGAACACGTCGGGGTCGAGCTCCAGAAACGTCTGCGCCATTCTGGCGGTCTGGGCGACTGCGTCAAGATCGGTACCGTATATCTCAAGTTGGTATCCCTGTCCGCCCGTTCCCATTGCCAGCAGCGAGTCAAACCCGCCATTCAGCACCGTAACGCTGCAATCAGGCAATTGCCTCGATAGCGCGTCGCGTACCAGCGGCAATATCTGCTGGATGGTGCGATGCCGGGACTCGCTGGGCACCAGGCGAATACGACCGAACGCCCTATTGGGAGCGCCTGTGATGGCGAGCGCGCTGTCGGTACCGATATAGTAGACCGAGGCCTCAATTTCCGGCACCAGGCTTGCCACGAGGGCATCCAGCTCGTCCACCTTGCCGGCGGTCCGATCAAGGGCATAACCGGCGGGCGTCTCCAGATGTATCTCGAATTCGCCGGTATCGGTCGGTGGCAAGAAACTTATCTTCAGAATCGACAGTAGCAGGATGCTCGCGACCAGCAGCGATACCGCAACGGTTACCGTGAACAGCTTGTTGGCGAGTGCAGCTTCCAGAATCCTGCGATACGTCAGCTCCACCGCGTCGAACAACCGGTCTATGCCTTTTTCAAGGGCCTTCAGGGCCTTGGGTCGCCGGAGCTGGTCATCGCGCTTCAGTATCTGTGAAGACAACCAGGGAACCACGACAACGGAAACAAGCGCCGAGGCCGCCAGCGCGAAGACTATGGCGAGCGACAGATCGTTCAGAATGACGCCGATGATGCCAGTCAGGAACAGCAACGGCGCGAACACGCATATACTGGTCGTTGTCGAAGCCAGCACCGCGCCGCCGACCTCACCTGCGCCTTCCAGTGCCGACCGGCGCTTGTCACCGCTCTCCTTGAATTTCTGGAAGGTGTGCTCCAGCACCACAATGGAGTTGTCCACGATCATACCTATCGCCACGGTCATGCCGGACAGCGACAGCAAATTGAGCGAACGGCCCGTACCGTAGAGGCCCAGGAGCGCGAACAGGATGGATAGCGGAATGGAAAGGCTTATAATTATAGTCGCGCGGGCATCATGCAGGATCAGCAGTATGACGAAAATGGTCAAGGCCAGGCCGGTCAAGGCGGATGTCATGACGGTCTGGAGCGACCTGGTGGTTGTCTCGCTCTGATCGCTTATAACGGCAAAATCCACGGCGCCGCCGGTCTCGTGCCGGACCTCTTCGAACACGGTCCTGGCCGCCTGGACTATGCGTACGGTATCGCCCTCGTCGCGCTTGAGCACATCGACCATGACATAGTTCGTGCCGCCCGACCTGACCCGCACGGTCTGGGGCTCTACCTCGAAGGCTATGTCGGCTACGTCTTTCAGGAAGATGTATGAGCCGTCGCTGTAACCAACGGTCAGATTCCTGAGCTCATTGATGTCGGAGAAGGCACCGGCTGTTGTGAAGGCAAGTTCCCTCGAACGGTACGTCGCGTTGCCCGCAGGCACATTCAGGTTGCTGTATTGCAGTGCCTGGTATACCGACAGGGCCGACAGCCCGCGCGCCTCTAGTTCTGCCACGTTGAGCGTAATCCTGGCCTCGTGCCTGGAACCGCCCACCAGGTTTATCTTGGAGACGCCTGGTATCCTCGCTATGGCCGGGCTGAGCCGGTCCTCAAGGTAGGTCGTCAAAGCTTCGGCATCCATCATGCCGGAGACGCGGACCGAGAATATTGGCAGGAACGCGCTCGCCTCGGTGATGTACACGACTGGACTGCCGTCGATGCCCGCCGGCAGATCACCCGCTATGCTGTTGAGCAATTCGCGTATCTGCGGCAGCTTGGCGTGCACGTCGACGTTGGCGTGGAACTCCATCGTGACAACCGAGTATGAATTGGAACTGGTCGACGACATGTCGGAGATGCCGGGCAACGTCGACATCTGGTTCTCTATCAGGCGCGAGATGTCCCGTTCCACGTCCTTGGCTCCGGCGCCGGGATATACGGTAACGATGGTTGCCCGGGGCATGGCCACGGGCGGTATCATCTCGGAGTGCAGCGACATACCGGCGATGAGCCCGAACAACAGGAGCCCGGCGAGCAGGATGGTTATGATGGCGGGGTGTTTGACCGAGAAATCTGACAGTATCATTTGCCGGATCCTTCAGCCTGGATTATCGAGACCGACCCGCCATCCCTGGCAAAGTACTGGCCCTCGACTATGAAGTCTCGGTCGGCCCAATGAGCCGGCACCTCGAAGGCCGTATCGGTCATGTTGGCTGGCTTGTACACTTCCTTGACAGCCAGTCCGTTATCGACATGCCACAGCGTATCGTTGCCGCCCAGCGCCTCGAACGGCAGGCTGTACACATCGGGCCAGCGCGTCAGCTCGAACTCCAGGGCTATGAACATGCCGGGCCTCAGCGCCTCGGGGTTGCCTCCTATCGAGACGACGACCTCGAAGTTCTTTGTCTCGGCGGATACAAACGGGCTAATGCTCCGTATGGAGCCCCGATACTCGCCACCGCCGGGCCTCGTGATGGTTATGCGCATGGTGTCGCGCTTCGCGCTGAATTCTTCATAGTAGCGTTCTGGTACGCTCGCGCGGACAACCAGGTCACTCAGGTCTCCGATGGTGACGATGGGCCGCTCCGGCGCCGCGATGGAGCCGGCGGACAGATGCTTGACCAACACCACGCCGTCAACTGGGCTCTTGACGCTGGCGTAGTCAAGCTGGATTCGCGCCAGCTCGTATTGGGAAAGGTATGCTTCGTACTGGGTCTTGGCCTGCTCGTAATTCTGCTGCGTCGTCGCGTTGGCCTTGTACATCTGGCCGATGCGATCATATGACGATTTGGCCGAGAGATAGGCTGCCTCGGCCTGCTGCAGTTGCAGCTCGAAACGCTGGGCGTCGATCCGCGCTATCACCTGATTCTTGCGAACCGATTGCCCCACGTCGACATTCAGCTCCTGCAGGATTCCGGACACAAGCGGCAGCACGGTCACCATGGTCTCCGATTCGACATGGGCGTTAAGCCGCAGCGATTTGACAAGGTCACCACGCACCGGTCGCATCGTGCGTACCGGCACAGGCGCTGCTTCCGACTTGGCGGCAACGGCACTCATCGTGACCAGTCTGAAGGCGACCGCGCCGACAATTATGAGGAGCGGTATAAGCCAGCGAAGCACGCGACCACGCGCCCTGGATACCGATTTCTGTTCAGATTGCATTTTCACGTTCCTTTACTCGAACAACGGTGAGCCACGCATAGCCTCTGCGCCTTCTACTGTCAGAATTCCCCCGACAAGAGCCTTCAGCGAGTCTTTCAGAATATCTACCTTCGAAAACGACTCATCTTCGATGCCGTCAAGAATGGTCAGTCCGCCCACGATGTTGATGATCGCGAAGGTCAGGCGACGCGTGTCGAACTCGGGGCGTACCAACCCCGCCGCCTTGGCGTCGCGGACGATGCCTTCGATAAAGCCCCTGAAACTCGCCTTGAGTTCGGTCCGAAAGCCGGGCAATTCCAGCCCGGCGGAGACATCCCTGCCATACATCAATTTGCCACCAGCCCGCAATTCCGCGTAGCCGCGCTCGACTATAGCGTTGAGCTTGGGAACAAAGGCCAGGGTCGGGTCATCGGCAATGCGCTGGAGCGCCTCGAGGGTCTTGCCTGTCCATATTGAAGCCGCCCGTTCTATCAGCGCGAACTTGCCATCAAAATGGTTGTAGACTGTCTTGCGGCTTACTCCTGCAAGATCCGCCACCGCGTCTACGGTCAACCCTTCCGGCCCCAGATCCCTGATGATCGCGGTCGCAGCCTCGAAAATCCGCGCCTTCGTCGCATCTGCCATGGTTCGACCTTTCTACACAATTTACTCGATACTTGTGTAATATGTATCATTCATCATGGCATTTCAAGGTCCAATCGTGTTTTTTCTTGGCAAGAGCCGCTGGATTTCAAGATCTTGCGGTCAAAACGATTCGCGGATAGACTGGCCTTCCGGAGGATGCTCATGGAAACGCAGATAGAAGCTGTTCAGCTCTCATGGACGACGGACGCGAATATCATCGTTGGCCAGTCGCACTTCATCAAAACGGTGGAAGATATAGCAGAAATACTGGCAAGCTCAGTGCCTGGCGCTCACTATGGGCTGGCCTTCAATGAGGCGTCGGGGCCATGCCTCGTCAGAACGCATGGTACAGACCCTGATCTGATCGATGACGCCACGCACTGCGCGCTGGCTACCGGCGCCGGCCACACCTTTTACCTGGTGCTGGGGCAGGGAGTGTACCCGATAAATGTGCTGGACAGGATAAAGGCCTGCCAGGAGGTCTGCCACATCTTCTGCGCCTCGGCCAATCCGGTACAGGCCATCGTGGCCAGGACATCGCAGGGTTCCGGCATTCTGGGTGTCATCGATGGATCATCGCCGCTCGGCGTTGAAAGCGATGCCGACAAGGCGGAACGCGCGGGCATGCTCAGGAAATTCGGCTATAAATTCGCGTGACACCAGGTGTCCAAGGAGATATACATGACTGTTTCAGGTAGTTCCATAGCGTTTATCGGTACAGGCGTCATGGGCGCGAGCATGGTCGGACATCTGCTCAAGGCCGGCGCGCGGGTAACCGTATACAACAGGACAAAAGCCAAGGCGGACAAGCTGGTCGCGTCCGGCGCCATCTGGGCGGATACCCCGGCAAAGGCCGCCGCCGGAGCCGACGTGGTCTTTACCATGGTCGGATACCCGGCCGATGTCGAGGCGGTATACATGGGCTCCGACGGCATCATCAAGGCAGCCAAGTCCAGCGCCTTGCTCGTCGATCACACGACGAGCGACCCGGCGCTGGCGGTCAGAATATCGGCGGCTGCGGCGGCGCGAGGACTCACGGCGATCGACGCGCCGGTATCCGGAGGCGATACCGGTGCCAGGAACGCGACACTGTCCATCATGGTTGGCGGAGACCAGGCGGCCTTTGCCAGTGTCAAACCATTCTTCGATGTGGTAGGAAAGACGGCTTTGCTGCAAGGTGGACCCGGCGCCGGGCAGTTCACCAAGATGTCCAACCAGATATCGGTGGCCGGAGCGTTGCTCGGGGCTACCGAGGCGCTGATATATGCCGAGAAAGCCGGACTGGACCCGCACCACGTGCTGGACAGCATCAGCGGAGGCGCCGCCCAGAGCGCGCAGCTCGTCGGCATGGGCCCTCGAATGCTGGCCGGTGATTTTGAAGCCGGATTCTATGCCAAGCATTTTCTCAAGGATCTGCGCATCGCGCTCAATTCGGCCAAGTCGATGGGCCTCCACCTGCCACTGCTGGCTCTTGCCGAGCACCTGTTCGATGCGGTGTCGGCCAAGGGTTTTGGTGACAAGGGCACGCAGATTCTCTACCGCATGTACAAGGATGGCTTGCTGTAATGGCAGGTGATGACAGCCAGAACGAACGTGAGCCCTACAACCGCGAGCTGATCGATCCGCCCGCCTCCATCGTCTGCGACGGATTGTTCGTACTGGGTTGCTTCAACGGCCCCGTTGAACGGGCCAACATGCTCGATGTCGAAAGGCCGTACCATTACGCCGTGCCTCGATGGGTCAAGGATTACCGGTGCAAGCGCTGGCGGGCTTTCCAATTCGGCAATAGCCGGTGGTTCTTCTTTACGATGCTCCAGGAAATCCAGCACTTCGGCTTTGCGCATTTCTCTGCCTACGACAAGGAACGCGGCCGCTTTTACACGCTTAAGCGCATCGTGCCATTAAGCCGCTTCGGCATCAACGAGCGACTCGATGGCGAACACATAGGGTATCACAGCGCGCACGCGCACATCGAATACGCTTACGACCTGTCAGGCGGCGCCATAACCCTGGACACAAGCTCGATGCGACGACAACGTCGCAGAACCTTTGCGGGCAGCTTCTCGTTCGCGTACAACTCACGCCAGAGCGCGCCTTCCACCGTGTGCCTTCCCTTTGGCCTGAACCGCGCCATGTATTCGACCAAGGTGCTGATGCCGATGCAGGGCTGGTTCGAGGCCGACGGTGAGCGCTTCGAATTCAAGGCGCCCGACTCGATGGGCGTGATGGACGACTCCAAGGGCTTCTATCCATACCGTATGCGCCATGATCGGGTTGTCGGTTTTGGAACGGATTCCAAGGGCAGGCGAGTCGGCTTCAATCTGACAGACAATCAGGTCCGCGATCAGCTCATTTACAACGAGAACGTGCTCTGGATAAACAGCCGCGTATTTCCGCTGCCGCCCATCAAGGTCACCACACCCAATGGGCCTGAAAACGCGTGGCACATCCAGGATACCGAGGGGCTTGTCGATCTGGCCTTCAAGCCGGAGCGGCACAATGACACCAAGCTCAATCTGCTGGTTACCTCGATGGACAACCATGTCCCATTTGGCTCGTTCGAAGGCCTGCTACGATCGCCGGATGGCGGTGAGAAAGTCGACGCGAAGGGGCTCTACGGAATGGGCGAACAACGCTACCTCAGGGCTTGAGCCTTCCGAGCAGCCGCTCCCGGTCCCGATCCGACACGCCATCATCGCCACGCTCCAAGAGGCGCCTGATGATGGCCGCGTCGTCCGATGACAGCCGCACACCGTGGAGGGAATGTCGCTCGAAGCTGTCGCAGGCGAGCGGGGCTACCTTCCTGGTGATGTCGAAGATGACGCCAGCATAGTCCCGAATCTCGCGTTGTGCATGGGTGTCCATCCGCAATGATAGAAAGCGGAACAGATTGTGCAAGTCGATCTGCCAGTACCATTCCGTATACATCGACAATGGCAGGTTGACGCGCGCCAGCTCGCGGGCCAGACCTGAATCGACCAGCTTGATGTAGGACGCATAGGCCTCGCGCTGGCCGCTTTCAAGAATGGCCAGCGTCCTGTCCGCTTCTTCGGGGGACAGAGGTTCGGCTTCACGCCCCTGCTTGTTGTCCGAGCTCTGCCTGGCCAGCGCCTCGGGCGCGGGTAGCCAGAACTCGTCCTTCATTACCGAATAGCGGCCGGAGATTTCATTGACGCGTGCGGTGCGGTGGCGGATCCATTGGCGCGCGACAAATATCGGCATCTTGATGTGAAACGTCAGCACCACCTGCTCAAACGGCGAGGTGTGTTCGTTGCGTAGCAGGTAGTCTATCAGCCCTGCGTCTTCGCGCACGGTCTTGGTACCCGCGCCGTACGAGACACGCGCCGCCTGCACGATGCGTGAATCACCGCCCAGATAGTCAACCAGCCTGATGAATCCTTTTGTATGGACCCTGAACTCCGCGTCCAGAATCGCATCGGCCTCTGGTACCGTACAATGTGCCACTGGTCAGCCCTTTCTTCTCGCCTTGCGACGCGGAAAACCCTTGAAATCGCCATGAAAAGAACCAAATAGCGTCTTGTTCGAGCCGGGTCCATGAAAATCCGACCCATAGGTATTGAAGAACCCGTATCGCCTGCTCTGCCTGGCGACCAGCGCGTTGATCGCCTTCGTATCATCGGTGCGATAGTCGTATAGTTCGATGCCCAGGACGCCCAGATCCCTGCAGCGATCCAGAATGGCGTCCAGATGCTCGGCACGACTGCGCATTGATTTGATCGAATCGCCGAATTCGTGCCCGACATGCGGCAATACAGGGATGCCGCCATCGGAGACTATCAATTCGACTACATCGGCAAGCTCGGGTTTGCTGAAACGCACATCGGAGAACAGCCCTGTATTGAAATAGGCCTGCTTGAATTCCCAATACCTGGTGTTTGCCGGAATGACTCCCGCGTCTATCAACGCCAGAAAAAAGTCGGTCTTGGCATAGCGCAGAGCCGTTCCATCGACCGCGGGGCCCTCAGGTGAACGCCCCGCCTGCCTTCTGCTGACCAGCGATCCAAAATCCATTTCCGGGGCGCTGAACAGCGCCCGTGCGCGCTCGAAGAGTGACGATATGGTGCGGACGCGTTCGGCGCGGCCGGCTCGTAGGAGTGCCTCGGTCGCCGCATAGGTTCCATCAGGGAAATACGCCAGAATTTCGCTTCTGTACCCGATGGACTCGTCAATGCAGTCGATCTCGACCGCCGGCCAGGTTGTCAGCCCGGCGGAGGCGGCGGCATCAGCGAACTCGGGGTAGCCGCCCAGTGTGTCATGGTCGGTCAGGCAGACGGCCTGCAGGCCGCTCGTCGCTGCCATGCCAACCAGTTCATCTGGCCAGTGACCACCGTCGGAATAGCGTGAATGCATGTGCAAGTCGGCCTTCATCGTAGCTGTAGCATAGCCGACGCGGCACCGCAGCTCAAGGTGTCGGCTGGGGCCCTTATTCGCTTGTAGCCGTGAGCAATCACCCCTATACTCATATCGTGTCAATCATGATTTACTTGATGAGGTGTCTATGCGGATAGCTTTCGTGATCGGAACCGTCGTCGCTACCATGAAGGATGAAAAGTTGCGCGGCCGAAAGCTGCTCCTGGTCAAGGAGGCCGACCTGTCCGGCAAGCCAATCGGCCTGCCCTTCGTCGCCATCGATACTGTTGACGCCGGCAAGGGTGATGTCGTCGTTGTCACCGAAGGTAGCTCAGCCAGGCAGACCGCACAGACCGAATCATTGCCTGTCGATGCGGTGATCATAGCCGTCGTCGACTCCATGGAAACCGAAGGCAAGGCCACCTTCCATAAATCATAGGTCAACATGGATAGCCCCAGGCGGATGATAAGTGTCGGCATCGATGTCGGCACTACCACGACGCAAGTCGTATTCAGCGAGCTTAGCCTGGTCCAGGTTGCCAGAGCCGGACAGATTCCACGCATCGATATATCCGACCGCACCGTGCTGTACCAGAGCGACATCGTCTTTACGCCCCTCATTGACGAGCAGACCATAGACGCCGACGCATTGTCGGCCATATTGCGCGCACAGTACGAAAAGGCCGGCATAGCGCCATCCCAAGTGGAGACAGGTGCCGCCATCATCACCGGAGAGACTGCCAGAAAGCAGAATGCCGACAGGGTTCTTTCCGCGATAGCCGGTCTGGCCGGTGACTTTGTAGTCACGATAGCCGGCCCCAATGCCGAAGGCATGATAGCCGGGCGCGGCTCGGGAGCCGCCGCCTGGTCCAGGCAGCACTTCTCCACGGTGGCCAACATCGACATCGGAGGTGGCAGCGCCAACGGCGCGATCTTCCGGCTGGGCCAGCTGGGCGCCTCCGCCGCGATGAACTTTGGCGGCCGCGTCATTGAGCTCGACGGCGACACCATCCGTTCGGTGACTCATGCCGGATCCGAAATTCTGGCATCCGTTGGCCTTAACCTGGCCGCAGGTGACAAGCCATCGCTTGGCGACCTGAAGAAGGCCACAGACGCCATGGCCGCGCTGGCCTTGCTCCTTGCCCAGGGAGGAACCTCACCTCTGGCCGCCAGACTGTACCAGACACAACCACTCCCGCCGGACGACAAACTGAGGAACATCATGTTCTCAGGCGGTATCGGCTACTATTATTACCATCCTCTGTCCCCGCGAAGCGTTACCGAGGTGGCTATCCATGGCGACGTGGGACCGTTGCTGGCGGAGAGCCTGCGATCCGAGCAGGGCTTTGCCCGCTACACTGTAATTGAACCCAAGGAGACACGGCGGGCAACGGTGCTGGGAGCCAGCGCGCAGACCCTGACGCTATCCGGCTCGACTATATGGGCCGATGCATCGATTCTACCGCTCAAGAATGTGCCGGTCGTCAGTCCAGCTGGCGGCTCGGGTGCCTTGCCCGGGGCCATGACGGAGGCGCTGGCACGCTGGGACCTGGATCCCGCCACTGATCGCTTCGCGCTGGCGCTGGAGCTGGATACGGGCCTGGACTACGCCGGGCTTTCCGCCATAGCGAGCGGCTTGGCCGGGTTTGCGCGCGGCCTGCCGCCGGGCAAACCGCTCATCGTCATTACCAAGCATGATTACGCGCAGTCACTGGGACAGACCATAAAGGGACTGGACGCCGACAGGCCGTTGCTTATCATTGACCAGATAGGGCTGGAAGAAGGCGATTACATCGATATCGGCGCTCCCCTGATGGACGGGCGCGTCGTACCGCTCGTGGTCAAAACGCTTATATTCTATCATTGAGGAAACCGAAGGATATGGCACTGAGTATCAGGCTTTTTGGCAAGACATGGGATTTCCCCGACATACGCGTACTCATGGGCAAGGCCAACGAGGAGAAGTCAGGCGATCGCCTCGCGGGGCTTGCCGCCGACAGCGCCGAAGAGCGGGCTGCAGCCCGTTTCGTGCTGGCCGACCTGACGCTCGGCGCCCTGCGCGACAATCCTGCTGTTCCGTACGAGGCTGACGAGGTGACGCGGGTCATACAGGACGGCATTAACGAAACAGTATATCGGGAGATATCGGGATGGACCGTTGGGGCCTTGCGCGAATGGCTGCTCGCCGACACCACCGATGGCAGCGCCATAGCCCGCATCTCCAACGGGCTGACATCGGAGATGATAGCCGCGGTTACCAAGATTATGTCCAACCTCGATCTGGTCTACGCCGCCAGCAAGATTCGAGTCAGCAAGCATGCTGCTACCACCATCGGCATGGCGGGCACCCTGTCAAACCGGTTGCAGCCGAACCACCCCACCGATTCTCCGGAGGGCATTCGCGCCAGCATGTACGAAGGCCTGTCGTACGGGTGCGGTGACGCCGTCATAGGCATAAACCCGGCCGACGACAGCTACGCGTCGGTCGCCCGCCTCCTCGACATGTCGTACGACGTGGTACGGACATGGGGCATACCGACCCAGACCTGCGTACTGTCCCATGTCTCCACCCAGATGCGCTGCCTGCAATCTGGCTCGCCGGTCGGTCTGGTCTTCCAGTCCATTTGCGGCTCCGAAAAAGGCAACGCATCCTTTGGCATATCGGTGGGCATGCTCGACGAGGCCTTCGCGCTGGCAAAGAAGTACTGCTATCCCGCAGGTCCCGACTACATGTACTTCGAGACTGGCCAGGGTTCGGCGCTGTCTGCCGACGCGCACAACGGCTGGGACCAGCTGACGCTGGAGGCCAGGAACTATGGCCTGGCCCGGCGATATTCGCCGTTCATCGTCAACACGGTTGTCGGTTTCATTGGCCCCGAATACCTGTACAACAGCGAACAGATACACCGGGCGGGGCTGGAGGATCATTTCATGGGCAAGCTGAGCGGTCTGTCGATGGGCTGCGACGTGTGCTACACGAACCACGCCAACACCGACCAGAACTCGTCGGAGAACCTCGCGGTGCTTCTGACCGCCGCCGGCTGCAACTACTTCATGGGCGTACCGATGGCGGACGACTCGATGCTTTCTTACCAGTCTACGTCCTATCACGATATTGCCACGTTGCGCAGTCTGTTCAAGCTCCGGCCCACCCCCGAATTCGAGGTGTGGCTGGAATCCATCGGGCTCATGCGGGACGGCCGCCTGACCCAGCGGGCCGGCGACGCCAGCTTCTTCCTGTCACGGTGACGCGATGATAAACGCGGAAGCACTTGCGGCATTGGTCGATTCCGTCGTCAAAGAACTCGATGCGGCGTCAAAAACACCGACGGCGCCTGCGGTGGCAAAACCCGCCGTGGTGAAGGCCTCTTTGCCCCCTGTCGAAGCCAATCATCACGAAGCCGGCGTGGCACATCCGCTCGACGGTGACGGGCTTGCCGCGCTGATGGAGACGACGACAGCGCGTATCGGGGTCGGAAGGGCCGGGACGCGGCCCAGGACAAGCGACCTGCTCAGGTTTCAGGCCGACCTGGCCGTTACCAAGGACACGCTGAACCGCGTTGTCGACCCTGGCCTGCTCGCCGAATTCGGTCTCTTTGCTGTGCGCACGATGATAGAAGGCGGCACCGAGGAGTACCTGCGCAGGCCCGACCTTGGCCGCAGGCTCTCCGCCGAAGCCAAGGCCACGCTCGCCGCGCGCTGCGTCAAGAACCCCGACATACAGCTCTGCGTCGGGGATGGCCTCAGCGCCCGCGCCATCGAAGCCAACCTGAGCAAGATATTCCCGGTCATCAGGGATGGCTGCGCGACGGCCGGACTGAGTCTGGGAACGCCCTTCTTCATAGAACGATGCCGCGTGGGCGTGATGAACGACATAGGCGACGTGCTTGATCCAAAGGTGCTGATACTGCTCATCGGCGAGCGTCCTGGCCTTGGACGCGCCGAATCGATGAGCGCCTACATGGGCTACCGGCCGCATGCCGGCCTGTCCGATGCCGACCGCGATGTAATCTGCAACATCTTTGATGGCGGCGGAGTAAATCCTCTGGAGGCGGGAGCGTATGCACTGCGGCTGGCCCAGAAGATGATCACAGCCCAGGCTTCGGGCATCAAACTGCGTCTATCCGAGGAGCATTCCTGATGGCCATCCTGACGCCCATTCGCGCCCACGCTCTGGCGGTGCGCATCATTCCCAGGGTCAGCCCCGGATACGCCGCCGTCCTGGGCCTGAAGCCGGGCCAGACGAGTCTCGGGCTCATCACCGCCGACAACGACGATGCCCTGTACGTTTCGATAGACGAGGCAACCAAGATGGCGGAAGTATCGGTCATCTATGCGCACTCATTCTATGCAGGAGCCCGGCATGCCTCCGGCCCCTATTCAGGCGAGATCATAGCGATGCTGGCCGGGCCCGATCCCGCCGAAATGCGATCGGGGCTGGACGCTGCCGTGCGATACCTCGAAACCAGGGCCCTGTGGTATTCAGCCGACCAGGATGACGGCGTAGCGTTCTTTCCTCATGTCATATCCAGGATAGGGTCATATCTGGCCGGGGCAAGCGGTCTGCCGGAGCAATCGGCCATCGCATACCTCGTGGCACCACCGATCGAAGGCTGCCTGGCATTGGACGCCGCGCTGAAGGCGGCCGATGTCAGCATCGCTACCTACACGGCGCCGCCATCGGAGACGAACTTCATGGGCGCGATGCTCACAGGCGAGCAATCGGCGTGCGAGGCCGCCGCGCTGGCTTTTCAGGAAACGGTTCTGGACGTCGCCCGGCGTCCCATCCTGTATTGAATATGCTGTATGATGGAGCGATGAATGCGATGAGCGATTTCGATGCCGATCTGGTCTCCATTCAGGAAGCGCGGCGGCTGGCCGTTGCCGCCAAAGACGCACAGAAGCTTTGGTCCAATGCCACACAGGAAGACGTGGATCGCGTCTGTGCCGCCATGGCTGCGGCTGGAGCCGCCGCGGCGGAACGGCTGGCCAGGATGGCGGTGGAAGAAACAGGCTTTGGAATCGTTGAACACAAGGTCCTGAAGAACCTCCTGACATCCACCGATCTGTGGGCGGCGATACGAGACATCAAGACAGTCGGAATCATTGGCCGCGACGAAGCACGCGGCATGGTCCGCATAGCCCTGCCGATGGGTGTGATCGCGGCGCTGATACCGAGCACCAATCCCACGTCAACAGCCTTCTTTAAATGCATGATAGCCGTCAAGGCCCGCGATGCCATAGTCGTGTCGCCACATCCCGCCGCCGCGCGCTGCACCCTCGAGGCTACCCGCGTTATGGCCGAGGCCGCGGTCGTCGCCGGAGCTCCGCGCGGATTGATAGCCTGCATGGAGCACCTGTCGCTGCAGGGAACAGACGAGCTGATGCGCCATCGCGCCACGTCGCTGATACTGGCTACCGGCGGCACACCGATGGTCAGGGCGGCGCATTCGGTGGGCAAACCAGCGTTCGGCGTCGGCCCCGGCAACGTGCCATGTTACATAGACAGAAGCGCAGACCTGGAAGCTGCCGCCAGGATGCTTGTCGCGAGCAAGGCCTTTGACAACTCGGTGATATGCGCCACGGAGCAGGCGGCCGTCGTCGACAGGCCGGTCGCGGCCAGATTCGCCGAGCTCGTCCGCGCGCAGGGGGCCTATTTTGTGTCGGCAAGCGAAGCAGACGCCCTCAGGCGCTGCCTGTTCAGGCCGGACGGTTCGACCAATGCAAAGGCCGTCGGCAAGTCGCCACAGGCGCTGGCCACGATGGCGGGCTTCGCTGTGCCAGACACGGTGCGCATACTGATCGCCCGCCTCGACACGGTCGGCCCGGCCGAGCCGCTATCGCGCGAAAAGCTGACAACGGTCCTGGGCTGGTACGAGGCCGACGACTGGAGGGCCGGATGCGTACGCTGCCTGGAACTGATACATTTTGGCGGTGATGGCCATTCGGTGGCCCTGCACGCGCACGACGAGTCGGTAATCACCGCCTTTGGCCTCGAGAAGCCGGTGCACCGCATCGTCGTCAACACGATGAGTTCGCTCGGCGCCACCGGAGCGACGACCGGATTCGCACCGTGCATGACCCTGGGCCCCGGCGGAGTTGGCGGCGCCATCACTGGCGACAACATCGGGGTGCAACATCTCTTCACCGTCAAGACCATTGCCTATGGCCTGCGCGAGGCGCCAGCGCCAGCCATGAAGGGCGGCACCGACGCCGAACACCTAAAGCCGGCCTCGCCCGCGGTCAGGGCCGAAGAGATCGAACGTATAGCTCAACGCGTGCTTGCTGAATTGCAGAAACGGCACGTATAGTATTCATAGTGGTAGAGGAGGTTCTACATGGCTGAATTGTCGCAAATTGCCCTTGGCATGGTCGAGACGAAGGGTCTCGTCGGCGCCATCGAGGCGGCCGACGCAATGGTCAAGGCCGCGAATGTCACGCTCATCGGGTCCGAATACATCGGTGGCGGCTTTGTCACCGTCATGGTTCGCGGCGATGTGGGAGCGGTCAAGTCAGCCACCGATGCCGGCGGAGCGGCCGCCAAGCGCGTGGGCGAGCTGGTATCGGTCCATGTGATACCAAGGCCGGATCCATCGGTCGAGATGATCCTGCCGCAGAAGACCAAGGGGTCATCCGGCGGACGCGGCAACACCTGATCCGTCATGGGAGAATCATTCCAATTACGGGTGTACTCGTATCTTGACCGCATGCAGCCGCAGTTCGCGGCGTTCGTCGGCACGATTACCCAGGGTGACCTTCCAACTGCTGGCATGGCCTCGCTGTACATCGAGGTCGCGCCGGGCAACGAAGTCTTCCGACTCGTCGACATAGCGGTCAAGACCACGGAGGCGCGGCCTGGAGCCCAGATAGTCGAGCGGGAGTTTGGCATGTTCGAGATTCATTCCAGGTCGCAGGCCGAGGTACTGGAGGCGGGTCGCATCGTCCTCGATCGCCTGGCTCTTGCTGAGTCGGGGCGTATCAAGCCGACGCTGGCCTCGGTCCAGGTGATAACCAATGTCGACCCGTACCAGGCCCAGTTGATAAACCGTTTCAGGCGTGGCTCGATGATAGTGCCAGGAGAAACCATGCTGGTACTGGAATGCGCGCCGGCCGCCTACATCAACTTCGCCGCCAATGAAGCCGAGAAGGGCGCGTCGATCAAGCTGATTCATATATCGGCTGTGGGCCGATTCGGGCGCATGTGGCTGTCTGGCAGCGAGTCCGAAATACTCCAGGCCCGCGACGCCGCGGTCAACGCCCTGGAATCGCTGTCCGGAGTGGAAGGCCGATGACATGATCATCACCGAAGCGGAATTGCGTGAGGCATGGAAGAACGGACGAGGCTCCCTGCCTGAATTTCCTCATGGCACCCGGTTCACGCCCGCCGCGCGTGATTTCATCACATCGCTTGGAGCCGTCTGTGGCGATTCACGGAGCGGGCAAGCAGGTGAAGCCTGCACGGCGGCCATGAAGCCCGTGTCCGGCGACGGCAGCATGGAACTGTGCGCTCCAGACGCGCACCGCCTCATCCTGACCAGCGCCGACCTCGATGACATCCTGGCGGCCAAACCACAGAGCCTCGTGGTTCATCCCGAAGTGACGATTACCGATGCCGCGCGGGAACGCCTGAGAAACGCAGGGATCAGGGTGCTGCCGTTCGTCGAAGCGCACTCCGAAACGCCAGCCCCGGTTGTTCCCGGTGGCGACGATGAGCTCTTCGCAGCCGCAAAACAGGCTGTCATGGTCCGGCTCCAAGGCCGGGCCGACGAAGCGGTTGTCGACGCGGTCCTGCGTCGCGTGCTGGCTTCGCTGCCGCCGGCCAACAGCTAGATTCGCTTTGAGCCGCCAAGCAATCCACGAAGTATGACGCTGGCGGACCCTTGGCCCTTCCGGTACGGCAGACCTCCCAGCAACAGACTCTCAACCTTTATCGACCCCAGGTCTGCTGGCCGGGTGGTCAACGGGTTTCCATTGAGTACGATCATATCCGCGACCTTGCCCGGCTCCAGGCTGCCCCGCTCCTTCTCGTCAAAGCTCAGGAAGGCCGCGTTGCGCGTGTACATGTTCAGCGCCTCCTGCACCGTCAGCGACTGTTCCGGCACATAGTGATTGCAGGCCGCCTTGATGCCAACCATAGGGTCTGGCACCGTGCATGGGGCGTCGGAACCGCCGGCCAGCACCAGTCCCATGTCGGTCATCGTGCGCAGCGGAGATATGCGGTAGGCGCGTTTTCCCATGATCGATTCGATATACTCCAGCGGTTCCTGGTCCCACTGCAGAAATGCCGGTTGCACGGCCAGATGGATACCGAGCCTGGCGCATTCGGCAAGGCCGCGCTCGGTTGGCAGGCAAGCATGGATAATCGTGTGCCGGTGGTCGGCACGCGGAAACACGTCAATTGCTGCCCCTATGGCGGCCACAGCCTGTTCAAAAGCCGCGTCGCCGATCGCATGCATCTCTATCTGCAGCCCGGCGCGGTTGGCCTCGGCGCAGAACGCCTTGACGCGGTCGTCGGAATAGTACAGCACGCCTCTCGACGCTTCCGGTGTCAGCCCCGCGGCTGCCTCGTATGGCTCCAGCATCGCCGCGTCAACAGAACCGTAGCAACCGTCCAGCGCGGTGGCAAAACAGCCGCCAATCCTTGGCAACCCACGCTTCTGTGCCTTGGATACATCCATGGTCTGGAAGAAGACACGGTACTGCATAGGATTGCGCAGTCCCCGCGCGAACAGGCTCTCAAGGGTCACGTCCATGTCCGCTGGAAAACCGACTCCGGTCACCGAGTGCACAAGCCCTATGCCGTACCCAGCCAGGGCATCGATGCCGGCCAGCATGTTGCCCAGAGTCGCGGGCAGCGATACCTTGCCGGTGGCAAAGTCGGTGACGCGGAAGAAAGCATCCTGCGTCATCAACCCCGATTCAACATTGAAACCCCGGAGCGAACCCAGCGTGCCTTTTACAAGTCCGATCAGCGTCGAGTTCGCTATGCCGGCATGGCCGTCATACTTGACTACAAATACCGGACGATCAGGGCACGCCTCGTCCAGGTCGGCCCTGGTCAACAGGCGTTTTTCGTGGACGCTGTTGGCCGAGGCGCCGAAGCCAAGAACAAAGCCGGGCCTGCGCTCGCTGACAAAGGCGGCGATCATTTCGCGGGCATCCGCTATGGTCGCAGCGGCCCGCACATCGAGGCCCGCGGCAAAGAGCGCGTATGACATGAAGTGAATATGCGTGTCGCCGAAGGCAGGCAAAAGGGCCTTGACGCCAAGTGCCACTCGGGGCGCCGCGGCATATCGTTCTGGCAGCGAATCGCCGACAAAGGCTATCCGGCCACCATCCTCGACCAGGTATCGAGCGACCGTCCCGGCGGAGTCGCATGTGACAATGGCGCCTTCATAACAGGTCATCGATTACTCCTCACCCTCGTCCTCTGAAGCCTGTCTCAGCGCCTCGGCGTCGACAGCTGTCGGAGCGCACGACTCGCGGGAGAAGCGGATGGTCACGCCCTCGCCAACGCGGGGAACAGACAGGTGCGGAGCGTTGAAACAATCTGCAAACAACCGGCCCGAGCCGATTTCCACGACGAACCGCACCACAGACCCAAGGAATTTTACCGCGACGATGGTGCCCTTCAGCGCGTTCAGGCTACCGTCAGGCGTCTGCTGGCCCGACTCCCCGACACCGTCTATCATCACAGCCTCGGGCCTGATGCTCAGCGGCACCTTTGTTCCGGCGGCGGCATGCAACGGCTGCCGGACGGCAATGTTCTGGCCGCTTACGGCCACGGTGCCGGCCGCCTGATCGACAACGATGCCTTCGAGCAGATTGAGCGTGCCAATAAAGGTAGCGACGTACGAGGTGGCCGGATGGTTGTATATCTCGAACGGCGTGCCGATCTGCTCGATCACGCCCTCCTTCATCACCGCCACCCTGTCTGATATGGACAACGCTTCCTCCTGGTCATGGGTCACGTAAATCGTCGTTATGCCCAGTCGTTGCTGGATGGCGCGAATGTCGTCGCGCAGGCGCAGCCTGATCTTGGCGTCGAGCGCCGACAGCGGCTCATCGAGCAGCAGAGCGGCCGGCTCTATGGCCAGGGCGCGAGCAAGCGCCACACGCTGCTGCTGCCCGCCGGACAGCTGATGCGGATATCGCTGTGCATACTCCTCCATGTGTATCACTTCGAGCATCTCGTCGACGCGTCGCTCTATCGCATCCTTGTCCTTGCCGGCGATCTTCAGTCCGAAGGCTATGTTGCGCCGAACGTTCATGTTGGGGAACAGCGCGTAATTCTGAAATACCATGCCCAGCTTGCGCCGGTTGGGAGGCAGCGCTGCGACATCGGCCCCATTCATCAGGATGCGGCCCTCATCCGGCGTCTCGAAGCCGGCTATCATGCGCAGGGTTGTGGTCTTGCCGCAGCCCGAACCGCCCAGCAGCGACACGAACTCGCCCTTTTCGACGTTCAGGCTAAGTTGCCGCACCACGGTGTTGTGTCCGAAACTCTTGACGATATCGTGCAATTCAAGAAAAGCCATGCTTGTTCTCCTGCCTTAGGTGTTCAGTGTGCGCCGACGCCAACGCCGGTACTCTTGTCCTTGCCCGACCTGGTCAGAACCTGGATAAGCCCTATGGCACCCCAGGTCATGCCAAAGCTCATGATGGCCAGCGCCGCCGGCTCATACGCGCGGTTGCGTCCCATCAGCGCCATGTACGGACCGAAAGCCGGCCATGCGAGGAGGTTGGCCAGGGTCAACTCGCCTATTACGATGGCAAGGGTAAGAAATGTCGCGGATAGCAACGCCGTCCGCAGGTTTGGTAGCACCACCTTGAAGAGCAGCGTGCCCCAGCCGGCCCCCAGACTCTGGGCCGCTTCCGAGAGGCCCCGTAGATCCATGGCGCGAAGACCCGCATCAACCGACCGGTAGATATACGGAAATGCGATGATCACGTAGCCAGCCACGAGCAGAACAGGTGTCGATACCAAGGCGAGCGGCGGCCTGGAGTAGCTCCTGATAAGCCCGAAGGCCAGGATGATTGGCGGAATCACAAATGGCAGCAATGTGAATATCTCGATGATAGGCTTGGCCTTGGGCACCTTCAGATGAATCCATATTGCAGTTGGCACGATCAGTGCCAGGCCCACAATAACGGTCAACAGCGCCATCTCAAGCGAAAAGCCAAATGTCTTGAGGAATTCCGGATCGACGAAGACATTGTGGTACGCCACAAACGACAGCACGCCCTTCTTGCCCCGCAACGAGAACATGAACGTGGCTGTCAGCGGCAGAAAGAAATAGACCATGCCTATGAAGAACCAGAGCCAGGAGAGTCCTGTCCGCTTTTTCATTTGACCCACCTTGAACTGATCTTTTGAAGCCATGTGTAGGCCAGAATGCTTATCGTCATGATGATGACCATGCCAAACGCAAGCGCATAACCGAGGTTGGCGTCATGCAGCACGTTGCCCTTGACCTGGGCACCGATCAGGATTGGTACCAGGTTGATCAGGCCGCCGGTCAGGGCGTATGCCGTCGCGTATGCGCCAAAGGCGTTGCCAAACAGCAGGATGAAGGCGGCCAGCAGCGACGGCAGCAGCACGGGAATGCCCACCTTGGTCCAGTATTGCAGTGTCGAGGCGCCCAGGTTCTCGGATGCTTCGCGCCATTCCTTCTTCATGCCCTCGAGTGCGGGCTCGATGATCAGGATCATCAGTGGTATCTGGAAGTATGTATACGTAAGGGTTAGACCCCAGAAACTGTACAGATTGAAGCCGGTGTCGTACAGCTCGATGCCCAGGAATGTCCTGAGCAACACCGTCACGAATCCAACCCGGCCGAGGGTTGCTATGAACGCGAAGGCCAGAGGCACGCCTGCGAAGTTCGAGGCCACCCCGGAGAATGTCGACATGAACGACTTGAGGGGCCGTGGCAGGCCACCCAGCGATATTGCGTAGGCTATCAGAAAGCCGAGCACCCCGCCAAATACTGCCGTCGTCGCGCTAACCTTGATGGTGACGACATACGAATCAATAATGTTAGGCCGAAAGAGGTGCGCCAGATTCTCGAGCGTGAACGCGCCCGCCTCGGTCTGAAACGAACCTATCACAATCGAGCTGGCGGGGATAAGCATGAAAAGCGTGGCAAACAAAAAAAACGGCACGAGGCCGAGCCATGCCCAGCTCCATCGCCGTTGAACCGGATGCGGGGTGAACGCACGCGGCCCTGGAGCGTCTGCACGCTCTAGGGCCGCTATACCCCGCTCTGTTTGAGCGGTCATGGCGTATTCCTTATCTCTTCTGGATATTGGCGCCGACTATCTTGTCCCATCCATCGGCGACAGCCATACCAGCGGCGACCTGTTGATCGAGCGAGGGGAAGGCGGCCTTGGCATAGGATGCGGCGGGCGGCAGTTTGGCAGCGACGTCGGCCGGTATCACGTTGCGGGCGGCGAGATCGTTGTAGCGGGCCGGGTGTCCATAGCCCTTGAGCCAGATAATCTGTCCCTCGTCGGAATAGAGGAACTCCATCCACAGTTTGGCGGCATTCGGGTGCGGCGCATAGGCGCTGATAGCCTGAATATAGACGCCAGCTACTACGCCGGTAGCCGGGATTACGACCTGGATGTTCGGGTTGCCGGCGAGCGTATCGCGGTTTGCCAGAGCATTGTAGTCCCACTCGATGGTGATGGGGGTCTCACCGGAGGCTACGGTACCCGTGACCGCGATCAGCGGAACCAGATTCCCAGCCTTGTTCATCTTGGCGAAGTACTGCAATCCGGGCCCCACATCGTTGAGCGTGCCGCCATTGGCAAGCGAAGCTGCGAGGACGGTCAGGAAGGCCTGATTGGAAATTCGGGGATCGCCGGCCAGGGCGAACTTGCCCTTGTATTCCGGCTTGAGCAGATCGGCCCAGTCCTTGGGCACGTTCTTGATGATGTCGGTATTTACCTCGAACGCCAGGGCGCCATAGTAGTCACCGTACCAGTAGCCATCCTTGTCCTTGATGCTGTCAGGAATGGTTGACCAGGTTGATACCTTGTAGGGCGTGATCAGACCAGCGGCCTTGGCTTCTGGACCGAACTTCAGTCCAACGTCGATGACATCCGGAGCCTGTGGGCCTTTGTTGCCCTTGTTGGCTTTGATCGCTTCAAGTTCTTCGGCGGAGGATCCGTCCGGATTGAGCTCGTTGACCTTGATGCCATACTTGGCGGAGAACTTCGCTATCATCTCACCGTAGTTCACCCAACTGTGGGGAAGCGCGATGACGGTGAGCTGCCCTTCCTTCTGGGCTGCGGCTATCAGGGCTTTCATGTCCGTTGTCTGGGCGAATGCGCCCATCGAGAGCGGAACCAGAAGGAGAGCGCACAATGCTACCAACGCTAGTCTTTTCATAGAACCTCCTGAAAGAGATATGGGCTCAGAGCCCACACGGAAGCAAGTATCAATCCGTTCTGCCGAAAAAACAATAGGAATCCCGGTTAGATCTATATTAGTATTCCATATGCGGGAGGAAGCGATGTTCAACCTGGATGAGACCATAACTGAAGAGATCATATTCGCGATGGAGAATCAGGAACTGGAATGCATGATACACGCAGAGACTGGCGATATCGTCACCATCAATGATGACAGCATCGATACCGAGCTCGGTGAACTCGACAGCGACGTCGACCTGATTGAACCTCCGGAATGGAGCAGCGCCGACGGGTTCGAGCTGATGGAGTCTTTTGCCGCCGGCGTCAGTGACCCCGTGGCCAGAACCGCCCTCTCCGCAGCCCTGGCCAAAGGCCGCGGCGTGTTCAAGGCATTCAAGCTGGCGCTGGAGCCATACCCGGAACTCGAGAAACGATGGTTCGACTACAAACATGGGGCCATGTCCAGACGCATCGCCGCCTGGTACGATGAAGCCCGCGTCGCTCGCGGTCTGGAACGACTCGGCCCCGAGCCAGAAGACGCCGACGACCTGCTCGAAGGCGATTTTGCGCTCAGGCTGGATGACCGGGAAGCCTGGCCCGAATGTGTTCCGCTCTTCAGGCAGGGCCTCGACGAGGCGCTGTCATCGTTTCCAGAAGCCTTGGTCGAGTACGAATATACCGAGATGGAACAGGAGCTCGCTGGCGGGGGTCGCGATGGCCTCGTGTTGGCAATAGCCGAAGCCATCGGCGGTGCCATCGTAGCCGTCGCCGTTGCGCGCAAGGTCTTTGTGTCAGACAGCTCGTTTGGCAAGCTCATCTATCTCTACGTTGATCCCGAGCATCGCAGGATGGGGCTTGGCCGCCGATTGACTGAAATGGCCAGACAGCAACTGATCAACGAGGGAGTCCTTCGCTTTGTCGTCGATATGCCATTCGTGCCATCAGGCTTCGGCGCTTCGATGACCGGCTATGGTTACGAGTCCTTTGGGACGCGCTACATCAAGACGAGCGACTGACCGGACCGAGCCATCCGTACTCAGACAGATCAATGCGTCCGCGTGCGTCGACCAGAACACCTTCGTCACGGAGCCGCGCGGCCTGTTCCTCAAACCCAAAGCCGGGTTCCAGGGCGATGCTCCCGTCTGCCCTGACTATTCGCCACCAAGGCAATCCATCCGAGGACGAACATGAATGGAGGAGCCGCGCCACCGTGCGTGCCCCATTGGGTATTCCTGCCAGCATGGCTATTCCCGAGTAGCTGGCTACCTTCCCGTGCGGAACCGCGCCAAGAATCATTCTGATGCTGTCGCCTGTCGTGCTCATCGGCCTGGCTCCATATTGACATTATACGCTATTTTGTCGAATCTACCGTATACCATAGAAGTACATGATAATGGCGTTCCACCAGTGAACGTCAAAGGGAGGATACAGCACATGAAGACATGCGTACTATTCCCGGGACAAGGCGCGCAGAAGATTGGCATGGGCAAGGATCTGTACGATGCCAGTCCTGCCGTCAGAAGCCTCTTTGAGGAAGCCTCCGACGCCTCCAGGATAGACCTGGCCGCGCTGATATTCTCAGGGACAGAGGATGACCTCAAGCAGACCAGAAACACCCAGGTGGCACTTGCCTTGGTCGATACGGCCGCGGCGCTATGCCTCAAGGAACGCGGCGTTTCTTTCTCGGGCGCGGCCGGATTCAGCCTCGGAGAATGGGCCGCGATGACCGAGGCCGGCGTCATGCCATTCGGCCAGATGATTCGCCTTGTCGCGGAGCGGGGCAGGCTGATGGATGAAGCAGGGCAACGGTCGGGGGGGTCATCGATGACGGCCGTACTTGGCCTTGCGCCGGAAGCGATCGAGTCGGCGCTCACGGCGGCCAGCATCACCGACGCCTGGATAGCCAATTACAATGCCCCAAGCCAGTCTGTTCTTTCGGGGACAGAGGATGGCTTGACCAGGGCCGAAGAAGCGGTCAAGGCGGCGGGTGCAAAGCGGGCGATCAGGCTGAAGGTTTCGGGTGCCTTCCACTCACCGATCATGCGCTACGCGTACGATGGCTTCAGGGAGTTGTTGACCGACGAGCCATTCTCCGACCCGACCATAGCCTTCTACTCCAATGTGACCGGTGGCCGCGTGACGAGCGGCGCAGAAATCAGGAGCCTCGCCGCAGAGCAGATCATCAGCCCGGTCCGCTGGATAGCCGAGGAGAGTGCCATCACCGGCGATGCCTACGAGCGCATGATAGAGGCCGGTCCTGGCTCCGTATTGGCGGGACTCTGGAAATCAGTAAACACGGAACTCGTCGTGGCGCCCGCCTCAACGATGGAACAAATCACGGCGATAGTCGCATAAGGCGAAAGGCGCCACGAAGGGGACTACCATGAACGCACACCTGCTGGAAGGCAAGAACTGTATCGTTACCGGCGGCTCGAAAGGCATAGGACTCGCGGTCGTCGAGGCCTTCATCACGGAAGGCGCCTCGGTGGAATACCTGTCAAGGAGCAAGGCCGAGAACCACGACAAACTGGCCGCGCGAGCCACCGGATTTGGCCGGGAACTCCGCTGGTCGGCCTGCGACGTATCCGACCCCATCGCCCTGGAAGCAGCCATCGAGGCGTCGATAGCTCGCGGCCCCATCGATGTTGTCGTCAACAACGCTGGCATAACGCGCGATGGATTGGTGTTCAGAATGTCTACGGACGACTGGAACGCCGTACTTGGCACCAACCTGACAAGCACCTTTGTCGTGTGCCGCGCGGCGGCTCGCGCGATGATAAAGCGCCGGGCCGGCAGCATCATCAACGTATCGAGCGTCGTGGGCATCACCGGCAACGGCGGGCAGACAAACTACTCCGCAAGCAAGGCCGGCCTCATAGGCTTTACCAAGAGCCTGGCCAAGGAGGTCGCCTCCCGCGGAGTCCGCGTCAATGCCATAGCTCCGGGATTCATAGAGACATCGATGACCGATGCCATTCCCGCGGAAGCCAAGACCAGGCTCATGTCGCAGATTCCCCTGGGTCGGGCAGGCCGTGCCGAAGAGATAGCCTCTACGATAGTGTTTCTGGCCTCGGACATGGCCTCCTACATTACCGGCGAGGTCATCAAGATAGACGGTGGCATGGCCATGTAGTTTCTTCGTGCTATTTGCCCGATCAGCGATTATACTGAATATCCTGTGTATCGCCGCATCGGGGGACTCGCGTGAATGAACTGACCATGGTCGCAATGCCGGGGCATCCCCGGCCATTCGGCGCGACACCGCTCGCCGGCGGCGTCAACTTTGCCGTGTTCTCGAGACACGCCACAAGCGTCCTGCTGTGCCTGTACGCGAAACCGGATGATGGTGTGCCCATCTTTGAATACAGGCTCGACCCTCGGCAGAATCGCACCGGCGACATCTGGCATGTTCTGGTAGAGGGCATAGGCCCGGGAGCTCTGTACGCATGGCGGGCGGACGGCCCGTACATGCCCCAGAACGGCTATCGCTTCAACCCAAACAAGATCCTCATTGATCCGTACGCCAAGGCCCTTTCCTGCGGCCAGAGTTGGGGCACGGGCGCGTCACGGGGATATGATCCGGCAGCGCCACAAGCCGATCTGTCGTTTTCGCGGCTCGACGATGCGGCGATTATGCCCAAGTGCATCGTCATAGACGACGACGCCTTCGACTGGCAAGGTGACAGGCCACTCAACCTGCCATTGCGGCACTGTGTCGTGTACGAGACCCATGTCCGCGGCCTTACAGCCCAACTGAATCAGCCATCCAGGCACCCTGGAACCTATGCCGGAATCGTCGACGCGATTCCATATTTCAAGGATCTGGGCATTACCAGCATAGAACTTCTGCCCGTACAGGAGTTCGATGATCAGGAGAATCCCCGCAAGGACCCGCGCACCGGCAAGAAGTTATCGCAGTACTGGGGCTACAGCACGCTCGCGTTCTTTGCGCCCAAGGCCCGATACGCGGCGGCGGGATGCCATGGCGAGCAGGTTGTCGAATTCAAGACAATGGTCAGGGAGCTTCACAAGGCCGGCATCGAGCTGATCCTTGATGTCGTGTTCAACCACACAGGCGAGGGCAGCGAACTGGGGCCGACGCTTTCATTCCGCGGTCTGGACAATACGATATGGTACATGCTGGACGAGGATCCGCGCCGGTACAAGAACTACTCGGGCTGCGGCAATACGCTCAACTGCAACCATCCGGTCGTCAGGAGCTTCATAGTCGAGTGTCTGCACTACTGGGTGGTCGACATGCACGTAGACGGCTTTCGCTTCGACCTTGGCTCGATACTCGGCCGCGACCAGAAGGGTCGTCTTCTGGAAAACCCGCCTGTCATAGAGCAGATCGCCGAAGACCCGATCCTGCGCCAGACCAAGATAATCGCGGAGGCCTGGGATGCTGGCGGAGCCTACCAGGTCGGCGGTTTTCCGGGCGGCCGCTGGGCCGAGTGGAATGACCGATACCGTGATGATGTGCGCCGCTTCTGGCGAGGGGACGAAGGAACCGTGGCCGCGATAGCCACCCGCCTGACCGGATCCAGCGACCTTTATCTGCGTGATGGCAGGAAGCCGTTCCACTCCATCAACTATATTACCAGCCATGATGGCTTCACCCTGCGCGACCTGGTCAGCTACAACGGCAAGCACAACGAGCGCAACGGCGAGAAAAACCGCGATGGTCACGATTCCAACTTCAGCTACAATCACGGCCATGAGGGGCCATCAACCGATCCCGCCATGGAACTTCTACGCCTGCGACAGCAGAAAAACTTCATCGGAACGCTGTTGCTCTCCATTGGAACACCGATGTTGCTTGGTGGTGATGAGTGCGGGCGCACGCAGCGCGGAAACAACAACGCCTATTGCCAGGACAATGAGCTAAGCTGGTTCGACTGGAGACTGATCGAGAAGAATCAGGACCTGTTTCGATTCACCAAATCACTGATAGCGCTGCGCCTCTCGCACCCGGCGTTCAGAAGGCCGGAGTTCTTTACCGGCAAGGATGCCAACTACAATGCCATCCCGGACATAGCCTGGTTTGCCCCAGACGGATCCATACCGGAGTGGGATACGATGGAATCGGCCATGGCCGCCAGACTCGATGGTTCGAAGGCTGATATCGTTGCCGATCGCGACGACAACGACTTCTTCATCATGTTGAACGGCACTTCGGCTGCCGTTGATTTTACGGTGTGCCCTCCTCAACCGGGCTGGGCCTGGCACCGGGTAGTCGATACCGGTCTTGATTCGCCTGACGACATCATGCAACCGGGGCTAGAGCCTCTGGTGCAGCACAAGGTCGCATATCGGCTGATACCCAGGAGCCTGGCGTTGCTGTTGTCCCGGGCTACCAAAACTTGATTCCGGGATTCTCCTTCGATACCTTATATTGATGATGAACAAGCCAGATGCTTCCATAAGCGCGTTCCAGAAAGGTCGACGCGCACTAGCTTCGCATGAACCGGTCGCAGCCCTGCGATCACTGCGCGAGGCAGTCGATGGGTGCTCCGCCACCAACCGGACGGAACTGGCTCGTCGTCTGTATTGGCTTTCCATCGCGTTGAGGCGACTGGGCAAGGATGGCCTGGCCATCAAAGCGCTAGCCAGCGCACAGCGGCTTGCGCCTCGGGGCACCGCTCGTTCCATGTATCTGCATGTGGCCAACGATTATGGCATGCCGCGCGCGGCCTGCCAGGAGCATGACGACTACCGCGCCTTCTGCTCGATTCACATCCGCCGCTACCTGGACAAAACCCATGCGCGCAGATTCTCAAGCCAGACCGAGGCCGAGGCCGTGCTCAAGATCATCGCCGACGCATGGGTCAGGATACAGTCCAGAACCGGACTCGGCAATTCATCATGCACCGAGAAGATCAGACTGTTCCGTGAGACCAGCATCGAATTCCCGATGCTCCGATCGCTTGAACACGCCGCGTCCGGACGCATCATACAGGCGGATTTTGCGCGCGGCCGCGCCGTAGGCGCCGATGACAGGTGCCCCTGTGGTTCTGGCTTGCCATACAGGCAGTGCTGTGGCCGGACTCGCCTGCCATACGAATCCGAGCGTGGGTAGAAACGACACAGAATCGCACCATTCGCCTGCTACTGTATTGAAAAGCTACACTTTGCCGGACCGTCATGCTTGAGCGTATCGTTAATATACATATATTTTTTCATATGATCACGATCTTCCGTCGAAGCGTGTCCTGACGCTCTCTTCTCTGAGTATTCTTATTGTTTGTGCTGAATACAATTACGACCAATATCACAGATGTTCTGCCTGGAACTTGAAGCTATGGAAATCACTTGGCACGGCTCTTGCTATATATAAGGCAGGAGGAACTAATGAAAACAAATCGGGCCAAGAGTTCCAGCGCAGACAGTTCAACAGAATCCAACGTTCTTTCTATATACCTCAAGGAAATCAACAGGGTACCACTCCTGACAAGGGAAGAAGAAGACACCTACGCCAGGGCGGCCGCCACTGGCGACAAGAACGCCAAGGACATGCTCGTCAAGAGCAACCTTCGCTTTGTGGTCAACGTAGCAAAGCGCTACCAGAACCAGGGCATGCCGCTGTCGGACCTGATCAGTGAAGGGAACATTGGCCTGATCAACGCTATCGAGCGCTACGATGTCGACAAGGGCTACCACTTCATAAGCTACGCCGTCTGGTGGATACGCCAGGCTATCCTCAAGGCAATATGCGAGAAGAGCAGGATGATCAGGCTGCCGCTCAATCGTGCCAACGAGCTGGTTCAGATCGAGAAGGCACGCAAATACATCGGCGCCGGAATGTCAGAGGACGCGGAGATAACTGAAATAGCCCGGATGCTTGACATGGACGCGGCCCACGTCGCCGATCTTGTCAATGTATCCAGGGACCTGGTATCCCTCGAGACGCCGGTTTTCGACGAGCGTGACTCCAGCGTGTTGGGCGATTTTGTGGAGAACAGCAACTACAAGACGCCCGACGAGTACGTGATAGAGCGCGGGCTGCGGGATGACATCAATGGTGTGCTCGAAACCCTGACGGAAAAAGAACGTGAAGTGGTTCAGTACCGCTTTGGCTTGAATGGACGCAGGGCGATGAGCCTCAAGGAAATAGGCGACCGGTTCCACCTGACCAAGGAGCGCATCCGGCAGATAGAGAAAGCCGCCCTCAAGCGCCTGTCGGTACCCGGCCGCGCCGAGGTTCTGGAAGGATATGTAGCCTGATACTACGAGTCTGACAGACGCTTGGGCTTGGCGCGCACCACGGCGCTTCATCCGAGCCCACCGGAGATGCCTCCCCGGTGGGCTCTTTCTTTTGACTGATGCCGGAGATCAGGCCACCTTATCCGGCCGAGGCCACAGAAGCGACCGGTATCAGGCACGCGACCGGCGCATTGCACGATGCGGTAACACAGCGCTCGCGGGACAGGCGCACCCGCCCGGCGTTCTCCGCCATCGAGCCCGTTATGGACCCACCTCGAATGGGCGTCCGCTCGCCATGGTCAACGAGATAGCCAAGACGCAACTCGCCGCCAAAATCCCCGGTAGCGTCCTCAACAAAGAAATCCGAGAACGCCGCGGCTTCTATGTGCGGCACCGATTCCAGATCGCTCAGTTCGGCGCTGCCCGGCGCCACTTCGAACAAGGGCACGTCACCGACGGCCTCTATTCCCAGGTAATGCGTATATTTAAGTGGTCCGACGAGCCGCCGCATCCAGCCAGCCTCGATGCATGATACCGGGGACAGAGCTTGCCCATCCGCGTCGAATGGAGCGGATCGCGGATTGCCCGTGATCGACGGCACCGCTGTCAGCTGGACAACGTCGCCACCCAGAGTGCCATCCGCGACGCACGCCCCCATAGAGAATGCCGCGGTCTTCTCATACGCGGCCTGAGCCTTTGTTGAGGCGAACCAATACCCATAGATCTGCGCCGCCAGTTCGTCGCGGAACAGCACCGGGAGCCCTGCCAGTACCGGGGTTGGAATGGCCCGCAGCCGATCGGAGGCAAGCGTCAGCCTTCGGCGCACCGCGTCAGTCAGGCGCTGGTAATCGGGCTCGGAGAATTCGATGTCACCATACAGCTCGATCTCCTCCTGTCCTGGAGCGGCGGCGTTGACTATGTATTCCACAAAACCAGAATATGAAGTCCACCGCGCATCGAGCCCGCCCGAGTTGACGATGCGCCGGTCAGAGCGTGAAAGGAAGAGCTCCAGCGAATTGATCCTGGCCGCACCGTGGTCCTCGGCCGCGTAGAGAGCCGCGCGAAGCCCCTCCATGCAGTCGACAAGCGGCCTGCCACTGAATGCGCTGACGGGCGGAGCGACCCGCGCCGCTCCTGGCCCAGGGATGGGGTACCAGGGATTCTTCATACCCGCGGCCGCGCGGGTTCCTCGCGCGACAGCCGCCTGTATATCATCGCTGGATGACGTCGGATGCAGCGTCAGCGAATAGGCCCCGCGCGTCCGCTCGCCCTGGTCATCGGTACCATCCACATAGAGCTGCACCGAGTAGAGCCGCGTCGTCACCAATCTCGCCGTGTCCAGGCTCGAACCCACAAAGTACCATTCCGCACCGTGCTTGACGGTTTCAGTAATCCTGTAATCCGCGACCTGACCATTGGCGACCAGCGCGGAGCGTATCGTATCCAGCATCATCCCAACCTCATCTTCGTCTTGACGTACGGACCGCCACACGAAACCTTGACAAATTCCTTGTAGCCCTTGCCGCAATACCCTGAACCAAACAGCTCGAAGTCATCAGACAGCATCGTGATATTGGACAGCACATCGGGAACATACCCGGAGCAGACTACCGGCGACACGATCCTGCCAGTCAGCCGACCATCGACTATCTCGCGACCTATCAGCACGACCAGCTGGACGCCCCAGTTCTTGGGGTCCTCCATTCCGGAATTCAGCTTCTGCAACAGCCAGCCGTGGCGCACCGAAGACAGCATCTCCAGATATGTCGAATCCCCCGGCGAAAAATAGGTATTGGTCATGCGGGCGTATGCCTTGTGGTCGTAGGCCTGTCTGCGGCCATTGCCGGTAGGGACAAAGCCGAGCATAAGGGCCGACTGCAGGTCGGATATGCCGGAGACCAGCACCCCATCGCGGATGATCTGCGTCCTGGTTGCCAGCCGCCCCTCGTCGTCGAACAGAAAGCTGCCACACTGATCGACGCCGGCGGCACCGTCATACATCTGCACAATCGGGCTCGCAACCGGCTTGCCCAGGTATTCTGTAGCCTTGGCGCGCCCCTTGACGAACATGTCCGTCTCGACTCCGTGGCCAAAGGCTTCGTGCGCCAGCGTGCCGGCCACGTCAGGGTCCATGATCACGTCATATTCGCCAGGCTCTATGCGGCCCGCGTCAAGCAGCTCAAGAGTCTCGGCTCCAAAAGCCGGCGCTATGTGCTCCAGCTGGCCAAGGATTTCAAGCCCCGCCAATCCGGATACCGGCTGATAGTTCTCCTTGCTCACATCCCCGCGTCGGCCCACCGCCACCAGATACGCCTGGCTCCAGATAAAAGCCTGCGTCAGTTCGCGGTTGGGCGACAGGAATATCTTCGAAACCCGCATCGACTCGAGACGGGCCGACGCGAAGACGATCTCAGGCGATGCGGCCTGCGCCGCAGCGCGCGCGCTGGACAGACCATCGAGTGCACGGTCAGGATCGGCTGTAAAGGGATCGATATCAAACGACCCAAAGCGTTCCGCGCTGAGCGGCTCATCGGGAATGGCTGGATACCTGCGCGCCCCGGCGAGCCCATGAAACAACGGGTCAATGGCGGCGGCGAGCACCGAGGCAAGATCGCCTTCAGGCAGCTCATTGAGGGCATGCTCGACGATGCAGCCATCACGCTGCGCCCGGAACACGAACCCGCGCTCCACCCAGTTGGAATCTCCTGCTGTCCGCTCGCCCGGCGTCGCGGCATAGGTGATTCCAAATGAATCGGTACCGAGCACCGAAATATACGTGTAACGCTTTCCAAGACGGGCCAATGCCTCGCGAAGGCGCGGCGTCACCTGCCTGAGGTACGCGCTTGGTTCACAATGTGGCATAGAAAGACTCCTTGCGCTCGGGCCCATTCTGCCAGAAGGGTCCGCGGCGCACCACCAGCATACCGCCGCCGGCGCACACGGACAAGAGAAACTATGCATATAGCCAAATGACGCGCCAGAGCGCTATTCCGGCTTCAACTCAGCGAGTTCTGTCTTGAGCTTCAGGTACTCGGTGTTCAGGCGCGATGTCCGCAGATTGAGGCGGGCCAGCCGCTGCGCGAGCAACCGCGCGAGGAAGATGCCATAGTGCGGATTATCCTTGATAAGATTGACGAAATCCTGCTTGGATATCTTGATAAGAACACTGCTTCCCTTTGAAACCACCGTGGCAGACCGACGATTGGACAGCAGGAAGCTCATCTCTCCCATGAAGATGTCGTCAGGCGTCAGCGCGGATACCAGCTTGCCCTTCGAGTACACATAGAGCGTGCCTGAAACGATGTAGTACAGATAATCAGACTCTTCGCCCTCGGAGCATATGTATTGGCCATCCTGGAATACCCGCTCCTGCGCCTGATCGAATATGGCCGGTATCGTGTTGGACGCGTTGTGCTGGTGCATCACCTCGAAGGCGACCTCGTTGCCTTGCTCGTTGTACGAAAGATTCCGCACATACAGCGACGCCATGCGCATGCCCATGCCATGCAGGCCTGGCGTCTCCTCGGTGATCGAAAGCCTGGAGCGCCAATCGAAGCCGTCGCCCTCGTCCCTGATGACAATTCGACTGAACTCCGGACTGATCGTGTAGTTGAAGTAGACCTTCTTGGCCCGCACCGCGGCATCCGTATTCTTCTGCCTGATCAGGTCCATGATGTCCCTGTTCGATTCAAGCCAGGCAGTCTTCTCGTCGTAGCCAATCCTGCAATTGCCATGCTCTATGGCGTTGATCAGCAATTCGAGCAGCGCCACATGCAGCTTGTCCTTGGTATCCTTGTTTATCAGGTTGGCATTGAACAGGTAGTTGGTCACCAGATTGGAATAGGTCGTGATGTCCAGCGGATCATTGTCTATCACGAAGGAACCGGCGATGTTCTTGAGCAGATTCTGCTGTATCCCGCGCTGGAAGAGAATCTGCTTGTTCTGCTTCAAGATCTTCATGAGCCGCGCGAAGCCCCGCTCAAGCTCGCTCCGCCGCAGTATGGCTATCACGTTCTGATCGCCCATCGACTCAAGCAATTCCTTCTCGGCCAGATTGTCGTGAATCGCTATGACTCCGCCATAGTGCAGCCATGGATCCTTGCCAATCTCGTCGAGCACAGCCTGGGCCTCTATGGTCGGATCGGAGAAATAGATCATCTTTATTTCAGGCAGCTCGTACTTCAGGTAGGCTATGACCTCGTCCTTGTCATGAAAGAAGACAGGAACATAGTCGCGGCCCATATCCTGACACTGGGCCTTTATAAACGCGTTCAGCGTATGGTCACCCGAAATCACCGGGATCTTTATCATTCTGAAGTCCCTTCCGCCCAGTACATACCTCGTACTCGTGCGCCTTGTATGAGTCTTTGTTATGTTGATCGGCATTACCAGTGCCTTGGTTGACTTTTTCCCCTGTTTATGGATAATAAACCCGCTCTCGGGCCCATAGCTCAGTTGGTTAGAGCTGCGGACTCATAATCCGTCGGTCCCTGGTTCAAGTCCAGGTGGGCCCATTAGAAAAGACGATCCGTTTACTGACGGGTCGTCTTTTCTATTTGGAAGGGCCCACCTGGACTTGAACCGCAGGTGCGTCGCGAGCTGGCGAGCGCGAGGCGCATGGACGCGCCGAGAGCACCGGAGGCGGGCTGGAGGGCGAGGGCAGGAAGCCCGAGCTCGGAAGCCAAGTCCAGGTGGGCCCAAATAGAAAAGACGATCCGTTTACTGACGGGTCGTCTTTTCTATTTGGAAGGGCCCCACCTGGACTTGAACCGCAGTTCGCCGAAGGCGAACATGTACAATACCTTCCTTACGGCGCCGTCCGCGAGGACGGTACCGTAGCAAAGTCGCCAGAATGGTGGCAAGCATAGGGCAAGTCCAGGTGGGCCGCGTCACCTATGGTATACTCAGCAAGGATTATCAAACCTCTGTCCCCAAGAATCAAAGAATCATTGAAGAACAGGAGAGGAACAAAGCATGAGCGCGGCTGATGAATCGGGCGGCGGCAAGCCAGCGTACGAGGGTCCGGTGCTGTACTACACCGAGGCGGTTATTGATCATTTTACCAACCCACGCAACGTGGGCGAGATGGCGGACGACGAAGCCAATGGCTACGCGTGCATTGGCGATCCAGGCTGCGGCGACGAGATGAAGCTATGGATCGCGGTGCGCGACGCCAGAATATCCAAAATATCCTTCAAATCGTACGGTTGCCCTGGAGCCATCTCGACAAGCAGCATGTTGACTGTCCTTGCGGACGGCAAGACCCTGGATGAGGCCACGTGCATCACGGACGATGACGTCATCAAGGCGCTTGGCGGGATTCCAGCCAACAAGCAACACTGCTCCCTGCTCGGCGTGCGAGCCCTCCAGGCGGCCATCGCCGATTACAGCCGGAGAAAGGGACAGGCCTGAAAAGTCCTCAGAGCCTGAGGAAATCGATGGCCGACCAGTCTATCTTGCCTTCTTCGTTGACGAGCGACGCATCAGCGTGCACGTATTCCACCATTCCGATAAACATTTCGTGCGAACCGGTGACGACAGAACCTGCGACGCGGCACTCGATCGAGACCGGGCAGTCGAGCAGGACAGGCGCATTGACCTTGACGCCTTCACCGACATTGAGGCCAAGAGCGGCCAGCTTGTCCTCATCGCGCCCACTGTGCGAGCCCAGGTACGCGAAGGCATCCTTCATGGAATCGGGTACGAGATTGACGACAAAGACGCCGGTCTCCTTGATCATGCCATACGAATGCCGTGACGGTACGATGCCTACCATCACCATGGGCGGATCATAACTGCAATTGCACGCATACACGACCGCAAGCGCGTTGTTTTTTCCAGCCTTGTCCCGGCACGAGACCAGTATAGGCGTGCGTGGGTTGAGCGCCGAACGGAAAATCGCTGGTTTCTTCTCTTGCATGATTGGCTTCCATTTCTTCTGCGGGTATATCCAGCTTATCGATATGCAGTGAAAAGCCGGATCGATGATGCGACCATGATATCGGCGCGTTCCCCGACAAGCAAGCCAGAGGCGCACTGGTGGTAGGTACCGCGAGCGCCCCAAGCTTCAATTGGAGGCTAGTGGTCGCAGGCGTTTTCGCCAGCTTGCAGCTCTCCACGCAGGTACATATTCGCGATGTCCTCCGGGTCGAGAGCGGGAGCGCCAACGATCACCGTGATATCATTCTGCGCAAAGAGGTTCTGGGCTTGTTGTCCCATGCCACCGGAAATAATGTGCGTTGCTTTCCGCTCGGCCAGCCAGGCGGGATAGCTGCCCGGCTCGTGTGGTGGAGGCACCACCTCCTCTTTGGCAATGATCGCCCTCGATACCGGATCGATGTCGATGATGGCGAAGCGCTCGCAGTGCCCGAAATGGGCAGATAGTTTCCCGCCGGTAAGTGGTATGGCAATTTTCATGGTGTCTCCTTCACTCATTTCTCCCGCGGGTATGGCCATGCCATGATCCCGCCTTCCATCACCCTGACGTTCTTCCATCCATTCGCCTCGATCGCCAGCGCGGCTTCATAACCCCTGAGCGATATCTTGCAGTAACAAATTATCTCGGCGTTCTTGTCGGCGGGCAATTCGCCGAGCCGCTTCCTGACCGCGCCTAGCGGTATGAGGTGTTCCCCGATGCCCAGACGCATCGCTTCGAACTCATCCGGACCGCGCGCGTCGATGATAAAGGGTTTCTCGCCTGAGTCCAGCTTGCGCCTGACTTCGGTAGTGCTGATACCCTTGAGCCTGCTCTTGAGCTTGTTCTGCATGAGATGGGCCGTCGCGATGCCATGATCAATCGCGAGCGAGAAGGGAGGAGCGTAGGGCAGATCGGCGTTTACGAGGTCTTCTACGGTCATGTTGCCCTGGATCGCGAGCGCCCATTGAGCTATCTGCTTGGCTACGTCGCCGGGCCCGACTACCTGCGCGCCGAGTATCCTGCCGGTCTTGCGCTCCGCTACGAGCTTGGTTACGAGCAGCAAGCCACCCATGAATCCAGGCTTGTCGCCACTGGCGTTGACCACCGTTACGATGTCGTCAAAGCCGTTCTTGCGGGCGTTGGCTTCTGACAAGCCGGTGGATCCAGCGTTGAAGTCAAACACCTTGCAGATGCCCGACTGTATCGTGCCAGGGAAGGTTACGGTGTCGCCGGCGGCGGCGTTCTCGCCCGCGACGCGGCCTTCGAGATTGGCCAGATCGCCGTACGGCGCCAGAATCTTCTTGCCGGTTATGCGGTTGGTCACCTCGATGCAGTCGCCAATCGCGTATATGTCGTGGTCGGAAGTCCGCATGTACTCGTCGGTCGCTATGCCGCCGGTTGCGCCGATTGCGATGCCAGCGTCCCTGGCGATGGCAACATTGGGCACATTGCCAATGGCGACAACGGCCAGTTCACACTCGAGCTCGGTGCCATTCTTCAGCTTGAGGCCGGTTATCGCACCATCCTTGCCCAGGAATTCAGCGACACCATTGGACGTGACAACGTGGACATTCTTGGCCTTGAGATGATTCTCGACAATCCTGGCCATCTCTGGATCGAGGAAGGTCAGGATCTGATCCATCATCTCGACGACGCAGACCTCGATGCCGGCCAAGTGCAGAGCCTCGCAGGTTTCGATGCCGATGAGGCCACCGCCAACCACCGCGGCGCGTTTTATCTTGCCTTCATCGCGCACGGCACGCAGGTAGTCCGCGTCCTGCATCGATTGCAGCGTAGTAATTCCCTTGAGCTTGATGCCAGGAATGGGCGGGATCCGAGGTGTCGCGCCAGTCGCTATGATCAGCTTATCGTAGGGGAGGGTGCCGGTTTCTCCGCTGACGGTGTTTCTGAATGTTACGGTCTTTGCCGGCCTGTCGATAACGGTGACCTCTGTGTTCGTCCTCGCGTCGATTGCCTTGGCGTTCAGATAGAACCTGGTGTCGCGAACGACACCGGCCGATGTGCACAGGAGCTGATTTCTGTCATCAAAGAAACCACCGACATAGTAGGGATACCCGCATGACGCCATCGACAGATCTGCACTCTTCTGCAGCAGTATAACCTCGGCGTTCTCGTCGAGCCTGCGCGCCTTAGCCGCCGCTTTGGGGCCAGCCGCCGATCCTCCTATTACCAGGATTCTCTTCTTGCCCATATATTCCTCCTTCGATATGCTTTTATCGATTATAATAGGCATTTGCCCATAACGTGTCAATGTGGTATATTCGCTGCAACTGGTTGTAGAACAAAAGCGACTTGACGATCTGAAAATGGACGCACGCTGAAGGAAAAGGAAGAACAACGAATGCCAGATATAGTCATTGCCAGTGGCAAGGGCGGGACGGGAAAGACAACCGTTTCTACCAACCTCGCCACCCTGCTCGCCGAGACAGACCCTGTCGTCCTCGTCGACCTGGATGTTGAGGAGCCCAACTCGGGGCTGTTCATCAAGGGTGCCTCTGACCTCTCCAGTGAGGTCAGAAACAAGATGATCCCTGAATGGAACGCCGACGCGTGTACCCTGTGCGGAATCTGCCAACACGTATGCAATTTCCATGCTGTCATCAAGCTGGGCAAGGAAATAATGATATTTCCTGAGTTGTGTCACGCTTGCTTTGCGTGTTCGGAACTATGCCCGGTAGACGCGCTGCCGATGAAACCGATCCGGATGGGAGTGACTACGCGCTCGAAGCTAGGGAAACTCACCTTCATAGAAAGCAGGCTGGACATAGGGCAGGAGCAGGCGGTACCGCTTATCGCCCAGACAAAGGCCGACATCAACCATACGCTTCATGGCACCCGCTACAGGATCTACGACGCGCCTCCAGGCACCTCGTGCCCCGTCATCGAGGCAACAAAGGACGCCGATGCGGTCATCCTCGTGACCGAGCCGACTCCGTTCGGCCTCAACGACCTCAAGCTGGCGGTAGAGACGATGCGCACGCTTGGCAAACGCATCGCCGTGGTTATCAACCGCTCCGGCATAGGCAACGACGCGGTGGAGGACTATTGCCAGGCCGAGGGCCTGGCCGTACTGGCCAAGCTGCCCAACGACCGCCGCGCTGCGGAGCTGTATTCTCGCGGAGAGCGCATTTATACGGAACTTCCCGCCTTCAAGGCGGAGCTTGAGAAGATCGCCGCATTCGTGCGGAGCCTGCCTGAAGGAAAACCTGAGGGGAACCCCGTATGAAGGAAATAGTCGTCATATCCGGAAAGGGCGGTACCGGCAAGACCTCCATCACGGCATCGTTTTCCGCGCTCGCGGCGGGCGACCTGGTAGCCGCGGACTGCGACGTCGATGCCGCTGACATGCACCTGCTGCTCAAGCCGGACATGGCCAGGGCAGAGGATTTTTTCTCGGGCGAGACAGCGGTCATCGATCCAGATGCATGCATCTCCTGCGGGCGCTGCTACCAGGCATGTCGGTTCGGCGCTATACATGGTGCGGGAAACGTCTATGCCGTCGACCCACTCAGTTGCGAAGGATGTGGCTACTGCGCCCGCATATGCCCGACCAAAGCCATCACAAACCACCCGAAGAAGGCGGGTGTCTGGTACTCGTCACGCACACGGCTCGGCTTTGCGATGATACACGCCGCGTTGGGCATCGGGTCGGAGAACTCAGGCAAGCTTGTCGCCCATGTCAAGAAACAGGCACGGGTCGCCGCCCTGGACCAGGGCAAGAACTACATACTGGTTGACGGATCACCGGGCATAGGCTGCCCCGTGGTGTCGTCACTCTCGGGAGCGGACTATGTAGTGCTGGTCACCGAGCCAACCGTCTCGGGCATCCACGACCTGAAACGCGTCTACGAACTTGTCAAGAAATTCAATATCCCCGCCGGATGCATCATCAACAAGGCCGACATCAATGCCGAGATGACCGCGACGATACGGCGCTTCCTCGAAACGGAGCGCATCGATTCCCTGGCTGAACTTCCCTATGACGAGGCTGTCACCAAGGCTATGGTCGCGGGGCTGACCATAGTCGAATACGATACGGGAAGACTCAGAGATACCTTGCGGGACGCATGGGCGCAAGCGCGCCTGCGTGTGGACGCCATCAAATAGTCACAGATACGTATCATCACCATCAAGGAGTATATAGTATGCAGATTGCATTCACCGCAAAGGGCACTGACTGGAAGGCCGAGATCGACCCCCGCTTCGGCAGGACCGATTATATCGTCATCTATGATGACGCGACAAAGGAACTGATCAGCGTAGACAATCGGTCAGTCGGGGATGTAGCCCACGGAGCAGGCCCACAGACGGCCCAGAAGCTGTTCGACCTGGGACCGGACGTCCTGATTACCGGCAACGGACCAGGAGGCAACGCTGCGACCGTCCTGCAGAGGACGCATCTGAAGATCTTCGTCGGCGCGGGCAGCATGACCGTCGAAGCCGCCTATGAGGAATACAAGAAGGGCACGCTCGCCGCCTTCACCTGATTCAGGATGGAATCCTCGTTCATGCATCCCCTCGGGTTCCGGGCCGTTTCAACTCGCGATTGCTCATCAGGCTATTTCATTATATGTAAGCGATTTGTACCTGATCACGCCGCCCCGAATTCATCATTCTGCCTGAGTGGATGCCTTAGTGCTCGGCCTGGATATGGCGGATACGAGGCCACCAGCCAGAATAAGCGCGCCGCCTGCAAGATGGGCCGGCCCAAGCGTTTCGCCAAGGAACAGGAATCCGAACAGCGCGCCATAGAGCGGCAGCGTGTTGTAGAACACCATCGCCCCGCCGGCGCCCAGGTACTTGATGCCGGCATTCCAGCTCAGGAAGCCTATCGCCGCGGGCACGACGCCCAGATAGACAATAGTGCCGATCAGCGCCGGACTCCACAGAACCGGTACCGACATGCATTCGATCACCGCCGCGACTACCAGCACAGGAAGCCCGATGAACATCGACAGGCCGGTCGCCGAGACAGGCGAACGATGCTTGACAACCTTCCGGACGGCAACAGAGTACAAAGCCCAGAACAGCACCGCGAGTACTATCAAGAGGTCTCCAGGGTTGACCAAGGACGCCCCGGCCGCGGCGGCGCCTCCTCCGAGCAGGAGTACAGCCACGCCCGCCAGCGCGGCGATCGATCCAACGATCTGCCTGCCGAGGAACGGTTCATGGATAAGCCAGGCCGCGAAGCCCGCGGTCAGCAACGGCCCGAGGCCATTGATGAGCGTGCCATTGATTGCGGTTGTAAACCGGAGGCCAAAGTACAGAGCCGGGGCAAACAGGATGACCCCGGTCAGCGCCATCAGCGCAAGCAGCTTTGTATCGGCTCCTGGTCGACGCTCCTCGGCTGGCCGCCTGGACAACAGCAGAACAAAGACCAGCGACGCGACGGCATAGCGCGCCGCCGTCAGCGTAATGGGACCTATCTGCGCACGCAGGTAGCGGCCTATTATCATGTTGGTTGCCCAGGCACAGGTAGAGATGTTGACAAGCATGATGCCCTTGATGGTCTGAACGGTCGTGGCGCGCACGGTGTGTCCTTTCTGGTTGCGGTCGTCTGGACTGGGCACCTATTGTACCCTCTTTATTACAGGACGCAAGTCCGGAACAGAAACGCCAAACCTTTGTTCAAGAATGTTCCTGGCCAGATCGAATACGCGGGCTTTTGCCCGCAGTGCGACGACGGAATCGGAACTCGCGACCGCGTCACCATCAAAGCCTATGACGCAGGGATCAGCGGAGGATACCACGCGCACCTCTGCCGGAATGCCGCGTATTCCGCATGCGTTCCGTATCGCGGCCGCATGGTCGTGGCTGGTCGAGACGGGCGCATCCAGATAGAAAACGACGCGGTCAGGATCGAAGACCGGCAGGGCGTCGACGAGCGTTTCAAGCGCCTCGGCAAAGGCGGTTCCCGTGGCAAACCTTCCATGAGAACCGCCGGCATCACGCAGCAAACCATCGGTGCCCATGAAGAGCGGCCGCCCGGCACGATAGTTCGCCAGGGTAAAGAGCACATTGTAGCCATCGATGCATAGGGAAGCCTTCTGAGGAAGCTCAAGGACGATCCTGGAAGCAATCGTGGCAGATGTTTCCTCATCAAGCACGCCCCGAAACAGGATGATGCGCGCGGCTCGGTCGAGCCGATACCGGTCTCCAACCAGCTTGATTGTGGCCTGGACCGGGTATCCTCGATCAAGCAAGTGCCGATAATCGATGATGGCCGCCCGCAACGCCTCGTTTAGGACCATAGCGTTCAAGTATGTCGCATGGCCTTCCACAGTCAATCGGTATCGGCCCGGATTGTTTCACGTGAAACAAAAAAGCCGGGGCACCAGATGGATTTCCATCGATGCCCCGGCTCGGCGTATCAGCATGAGGTGCAATCAGTCAAGCGAATCGGGTTCCTCATCGATCAGGGGAGAATCGCCGAGCCCGTCGTCTGCCGGCTCATCTTCAGCCACGCCCATGGAATCGGCCGCGTCAGCGTCTCCGATCGTGGGTGCGGCCGTTGTGGAGCCCACTTCGTCGTCCTCGTTTACGATCCTGTCCATGCCGACAACGAAGTCTGGACTGTCGATATTGACGATGTGGACGCCGCGGGCGGCCTTGCCACACAGTCTGACATCCGAAGCCTTCAGCTTGAGCGTCTTGCCGAGGCTTGTCATCACGACGACATCGTCAGTCTCGCGCACGGTGATGGCGCAGACGATCTCACCTGACTTTTCGTCTGGCTCGTATATCCTCTGTCCCCCGGTTCCGCGGCCATGCGGGTTGAAATTGTCGAAGTCGATGCGCTTGCCGTAGCCGTGCTCGCTTATCAGCAGCATCTGCTCACCATCGTTGACCCTGAGCATTGCGTTCAGTTCGTCGCTATCGGTCAACCTGATGCCGTGAACGCCGTGGCTGCCGCGACCCATCACGCGTACATCGGTCTCCGATATGCGCAGGGCCTGCCCCTGGCGGGTGATCAGCACCACCTCGTTCTTGCCGTGCGTCCTGCACGCCGAGACCAGCCGGTCGCCTTCGTCGAGGTTTATGGCGATGATGCCCCTGGTCTTGGCGTTGACGAACTGGCTGGTGGCCACCTTCTTGACGACACCGCGGAGCGTGCCAAAAAACAGGAACGTGTCGTCGGTGAAGCCCTTCAGGTCTATCACCGTGGTAATGTCCTCGTTGGCGCCTATCGCAAGCAGGCTCTTCAGGTGGGCGCCACGGGCCGCCCGAGAAGCCTCCGGTATCTCGTGCACCTTCTGCCAGTAGGCCTTGCCCGCACTGGAGATGTACATGAGGTAATCGTGAGTGTTGGCTACGAATATCTGTTCTATGAAGTCGTCCTCGAGCAGGGCGGCCGAGTTGGAGCCCTTGCCGCCGCGGCCCTGGCTGCGGTAGGCACTGACCGGCACCCGCTTCACGAAGCCCTTGTTCGAGAACAGGATGACCATTTCTTCCTTGGTTATCAGGTCTTCGATATTGATGGCTTCGACCTCGTCGTGCACGATCTCCGTACGGCGCTTGTCGCCATACTTGTCGGCTATTACCTTCGTCTCGTCCTTGATGACGCTCAGAATCTTCTCGGGATGCGCCAGAAGGTCCTTGTAGTAGGCTATCTTCGAGCGTATCTCGGCCAGCTCGGCCTCCAGCTTCTCTATTTCCAGGCTGGTCAGTCGGCCCAGGCGCATGTCGACGATGGCCTGGGTCTGCGCCTCTGACAGCGTGAACCGCTCCATCAAGGCCGCTTTGGCCGCGTCAACGTTGCGCGACGCCTTGATGATGCGCACCACCTCGTCGATGTTCGCGATGGCGATGACGAGGCCTTCCAGGATGTGGGCGCGCTCCTCGGCCTTGCGCAGCTCGAACATCGTCCGCTTGGTAATCACGTCGACACGGTGCTCGACAAAGTACTTGATCAGATCCTTGAGGGACAGGGTCTTGGGCATGCCGCCGACAAGCGCCAGGTTGATGACGCCAAACGTGGTCTGCAGCTGCGTGTGCGCGAACAGGCGGTTCAGGATCAGCTTGGCTATCGCGCCCTTCTTGAGCTCGATGACGATGCGCATGCCCTCGCGGTCGGATTCGTCACGTATGTCGCCGACGCCCTCGACTACCTTGTCGCGTATCAGCTCGGCTATCTTGGCAACCAGGGTAGCCTTGTTGACGACGTACGGGATCTCCGTAAAGACTATCTGTTCCTTGCTTGACTTGAGTGTCTCTATGACGAACTTGCCTCGGACGGTCAGCTTGCCGCGCCCGGTGATGTAGGCTTCGCGTATGCCGCGCTTGCCGAAAATGATGCCGCCGGTCGGAAAATCCGGTCCCTGCACATGGCGCATCAGGCCATCGATGGTGATTTCCGGGTCGTCGATGTAAGCCGTGATGGCGGCCGCTATCTCATTCAGGTTGTGCGGAGGCATGTTGGTGGCCATGCCGACGGCTATGCCCGACGAGCCGTTGATAAGCAGGTTCGGCACGGCGGCGGGCAGCACGGATGGCTCGCGCAGGCTCTCGTCGTAATTGGGAACGAACTTGACGGTGTCCTTCTCCAGGTCCGACAACAGCTCATCACCGATCTTCGAGAGCTTGGCCTCGGTGTAGCGGCTTGCGGCCGGTGGATCACCGTCGACCGAGCCGAAGTTTCCCTGGCCCTGCACCAGCGGATACCGCAGGCTGAATTCCTGAGCCATGCGAACCAAGGCGTCGTACAGCGAAAGGTCGCCGTGCGGATGGTACTTTCCCATCGCGTCACCGGTAATACGGGCGCTCTTCTTGGTGGCGGCGTTCGGCTTCAGTCCGAGCTCATCCATGGCGTACAAGAGACGCCTGTGCACCGGCTTCAGGCCGTCGCGCACATCGGGCAACGCGCGGCTGACTATGACGCTCATCGCGTAATTGAGGTAGGCGGTCTTGACCTCTTCCTCGATCGCGATCGGTAGGACTCTTCCTGTTGATTCTGCCATGTTACACGTCCAGATTGGAGACCGACAGCGCGTTCTCTTCTATGAATTGTCTGCGAGGCTCTACCTGCTCGCCCATCAGCGTCGTAAAGACGCTCTCGGCCTCGACGGCATCGTCCATCTGTATCTGCATGATGAGTCTGCGGGCCGGGTCCATCGTGGTCTCCCACAACTGGTCGGGGTTCATTTCGCCTAGACCCTTGTAGCGCTGTATGGCTACCTTCTCCGGATCCTTGCCGCTCTCCGCCAGGATGCGGTCCTTCTCCGTGTCGTCGTATGCGTACTGGATCTTCTTGTCTATGACTATCTTGTACAGCGGCGGCATGGCAAGGTACACGTGCCCGCGCGACAGCAAGTCGGTCATGTACCGATAGAAGAATGTCAGCAGCAGCGTTCGAATATGCGAGCCATCGACATCGGCATCGGCCATGATTATCACCTTGTGGTAGCGCAGCTTGCTGATATCGAAATCGGCACCGATGCCGCAGCCCAGCGACTGGATGATCGGATTGAGCTTGTCGTTGCCTATCACCTTGTCGATGCGCGTCTTCTCCACGTTCATCATCTTGCCCCAGAGCGGCAGGATGGCCTGTATTGTCCGGTCGCGGCCGCCCTTGGCGGAACCGCCTGCGGAGTCACCCTCGACGATGTATATCTCGCACTTGGTGGGATCCTTCTCCGAGCAGTCGGCCAGCTTGCCTGGCAGGCCGGAGCTTTCCAGTGCCGACTTTCGCCTCGTCAGCTCACGGGCTTGCCTGGCCGCGATGCGGGCCCTGGCAGCCAGCACCGACTTCTCCAGCAGCTTGTCTATCACTTCTGGATGCGTTTCGAAGAACAACGTCAGTTGGTCGGCGCAGAGCGAATCCACGATGCCCTTGACCTCGGTATTGCCGAGCTTGGTCTTGGTCTGTCCCTCGAACTGCGGGTTCTGCACCTTGACCGACAGGACCGCCGTCAGGCCCTCGCGGACGTCATCTCCGGAGAGTGTATCGTCCAGCTTCTTGGCCAGCTTCGATTTCTTGAAGTACTCGTTGAGGATGCGGGTCAACGCGCTCTTGAAGCCGACCAGATGCGTGCCGCCTTCCCGGGTGTTGATGCCGTTGACGAAGGCGAACATGGTCTCGTTGAACGTGTCGTTGTACTGGATGCCGACCTCGACCTCAACCTCGTCACGCGTACCGCTGAAGAAGATTGGATCCGGGTGCAGCACGGCCTTGTTCTTGTTCAGGTAGGTGACAAACTCACGCAGGCCGCCCTCGAACTTGAACTCGTGCACCTTGGGCACTGACAGCCTGTCGTCCGTCAGCGTTATGAGCAGCCCCTTGTTCAGGAAGGCCAGCTCGCGCAGCCGGTTGGCCAGCACATCGAAGCTGTACACCGTCGTCTCGAAGATTGTCGAGTCCGCGGCGAACCGTACCACGGTACCGCGCTTGTCTGACTCGCCCACAACCTTGACGTCCTCGACCGGCAAGCCGGTCTTGTACATCTGGTAGTGCACCAGGCCATCCTGGTGTACGAATACTTCGCACCACGCGGACAGCGCGTTGACGACCGATACGCCGACGCCGTGGAGTCCACCGGAGACCTTGTATGATTTTTTGTCGAATTTGCCGCCCGCGTGCAGCTTGGTCATCACAAGCTCAAGGGCGCTGACCTTCTCGATGGGATGAATGCCGGTGGGTATGCCTCGACCGTTGTCGGTGACCTTGACCACATCGTTCTTCTCGAGTACCACATCGATGCGATCGCATACACCGGCAAACGCTTCGTCGATTGAATTGTCTACCACCTCGTAGACGAGGTGATGCAGCCCGTCGATGCCGGTGGAGCCGATATACATGCCTGGTCGTTTTCTGACTGCCTCCAGGCCCTTGAGCACCTGGATACTGGTTGCTGAATACGTCGATTCCATAGTTGTTGTTCCGAATAGACAGGGGTGATTGAGATAACGTGAAGAAGCAGTATATCCGGCCCGCCATAAAAAGTAAAGGTTGCCGACCTTTATATGGATAGAATCGATATCCCTATATCACTGTGCATATCCTGTGCAAAAAACGCTATTCCAATGCACTACAAGGATTAACGCATTTGCCGATATTCCGGGTACTGATTGTGAATTTCCTGATATCTATGATAAATATAATTAGTGTATGGAATTATTAAATACTACTATATGGATTTTTAGTAGTATCGAGCCTTTCCAGCCCTTTTGGCCAGACCAGAGCCGTGATATACTCCGTCGCTGTTCTGTGCTAGATTGTGGATAACCTGTTGGCAAAGTGTACGAAGGAGCCGGATTCAATGGACAGTTGGGATTATCGCGTATTCTGGAACGAGGCCATGAATCAGTTCTCGACCGAACTGAGCCAGCAGGAATACTCGATGTGGTTCAATATAGAATACGACTCGTCCACGCAGGACACCATCATGGTCCGCGTGCCCTCCATGTTCTATCGCGATCAGCTTGCCAAGACATACCAGCATGCCATCGAGGCCAAGCTCTTCGAAATTTCAGGCAAGAAACTGGCTACTGAATTCGTCATAGTCAAGCCCAATGAGTCCAACCCTGCGCCTCGACAACAGGACAGGGGCGACCAGCATGCGCGTCAGTCTCCCGGGCCAGAAGCACCCAAACCACGAGAGAAGCACCCCCAGCTCAATCTGCAATATTCATTTGACAATTACATTATAGGAGAGAACAACTCGTTTGCCGCAAACGCGGCCATGGCCATCGCCGCGAATCCAGGCACAGCCTACAATCCCTTCCTGATCTATGGCGACGTGGGCCTGGGCAAGACGCACCTTATGCAGGCGATAGGCAACAGGGCATGGGTCCTCAACCCCAAGCTCAAGATCATCTGTGTCTCAGCCGAGGATTTCACGAACGACTTCATACACTCCATCCATGAGAAAAGCATGTCGTCATTCAAGAACCGCTACCGCTCCGTGGACATCCTCCTGATAGACGACATCCACTTCTTCGAGAACAAGGAAGGCTCGCAAGAAGAACTGTTCCACACCTTCAACGCGCTCTACGACGGCAACAAGCAGATGGTCTTTACCTGTGACCGGCCCGCATCCGAACTCAAGAACCTGTCGGACCGCCTGAGAAGCCGTTTCGAGCGAGGCCTGAACGTCGACCTCCAGCCGCCCAACTATGAAACACGCTACGCAATTCTCAAGAAGAAGGTCGAGACAAACAATCTCAAGATTCCACCTGAAGTGTTTGACGTGATTGCCCGCAACATATCGACCAATGTCCGCGACCTCGAGGCCGCTCTCGTCAAGCTCAGCGCCTATGCCAATCTGGTCGGCATGAACATCACCCTGGAAGTGGCGCAGCAGCAGCTCAAGGATGTCTTCAGCCAGACGCGGCACGGCAACGTGACCATCGACCACATCATCAGGACTGTTTCCGAGGCGTACAAGGTCAGTGCCAACGACCTCAAAGGCAAGAAGCGCACTCGCAGCATAGTCGTCCCGCGACAGATAGCGATGTACATAGCCAGGGAGATCACCGAGTACTCAACAACGGAACTTGGTCTGGAATTCGGTGGACGCGATCATACGACGGTGATGCATTCGTGCCAGAAGATAGACGAGCAGCTGAAGCTTGATCCAAGCCTCGATTCAAAGCTCCAGAAGCTCATCCAGTCGATTCGCCAGATGAGCATCAAGGGGTAAGCCGTGCATGGACGGTGCCCTGGGTGTTCATAATTATGGCCTACACGGAGCGGGAGCATCTTAAAGCCCCGCATGTGCAAAACGCCGCGTGTCTTCTCCCGTACTTGTACACAGGGCAAATGCATGTCAGACAAAAACTTGTCCATGATTTCCACTTATACAGACCCCTTACTATGATTATTACGAATTTATATAAATTCAAATTCAATAAGGCCAATCAGGAAGCATAGTCGTTTCCTTTTCTTGCGCGCAGACATCGTTCCATGCTATTCTTGGCGGAAGAATCAGAGCGAGGATGGAGCCATGAAATTCGTCTGCGAAAAGAACGCGCTGCAACGTGAAATCGCGTTTGCCCAGGAAATCATATCGTCACGAAGCGCCATGTCGGTTGTTTCCAACGTCTATCTGGAAGCCCAGGACAACTCGCTCCTCATCAGGGCCACCGACATCAAGATTGGCTTCGAGACACGAATGCCTGTCGATGTCCAGGAACCAGGCAACCTGACGGTATTCTGTGACAAGCTATCGGGAATCCTTGCCAGCATTCCCGAAGGCACCATCGAGGTCGACCAGAAAGACACCAGGGTCATCATAAAGCCGAGCTTCAAGAAGGCGCAATTCAGCCTCAAGACCATAGCCAGCGAACAGTTTCCACAGCTTCCCGATATCGACGACGACAGGTACTTTGCGACACCGCTGGGTGATTTCAAGGACATGATAGCCCAGACCGTCTTTGCGGTCTCAGACGACGAGACACGGTATTTCATGAACGGCGTCTACCTGGACAGGGCCCCGGATGGGTTCATCATGGTTGCTACCGATGGTCGCCGATTGGCCTATATCAAGCGCGGTATCGTTGAAGGAATTCCTGACTTCAAGGGTGTCATAATACCGCCGAAGATTCTATCGTTGGTTCTGCATCGAGCTTCCGATGAAGGGCAGATATACCTCGCCGTCAACGAAAAGAACCTCTTCATAAAGTTTGGACAGTACCGGCTGAGCACCGTACTGATCGAAGGACAGTTCCCTAACTACCAGAAGGTCATTCCCGAATCTCAGAATTTTGTAGCCGTCATGAAGCGGCAGGATGTGATCGATGCCCTGAAGCGCGTTTCAATCTTCGTGGAGCAGAAATCAAGACGCACTTTTTTCGCGCTGTCTACCGGCAAGCTTGTCATATCATCCGAAGAAACCGAAATTGGAACCGCGCGCGAGGAAATTCCGTGCGCGTACGAGGGAGACGACGCGGTCATTGCGATGAACTACAAGTACATCGAAGAACCACTGAGGGCGATCGACACCGAAGAAGTCAGCATCAAGTTTACCGATGTTTCGCGCGCAATTACACTGGCGCCAGAGCCACAGAGCGACTACTTCCACATCCTGATGCCGATGCAGGTGGATTGATGGCGGCCGCGGCGCGCATGCGATGTCGTTTTCATCGATAGAGACCCATAGCTTCCGCAACCTGGCGGACGGAGCCGTTCTGACGGACGCTCCGTCCGTTTTTGTCGTTGGAGAGAATGGCCAGGGCAAGACCAATTTTCTGGATGCCATCTATACGCTCTGCTACGGCTCTTCATTCCGGGGAGGAACCGACGCCGATGCCGCCCTGCTCGAACATGACTGGTGGAATATCCGCGGCACCGGCCCCGATGGCTCACAGTGCTCGGTAGCGTGGGCGGAAGGCCAGAAGACGATACGCGAGGACGACAAACCGGTCCGCGACCGCAAGCGACTGGTCGAGCGCAATCCCGCTGTTGTCTTTTGCCACGACGACATGGAGTTTTCAAGAGGAGAGCCCGAACGCCGGCGATTCTTCTTCGACCAGACCGCCAGCCTTGTGTCGGTCGGCTACATCGATGCGCTGCGATCGTACCGTCGGCTGCTCAAGGCCCGTAACGTGGCGCTCAAGGAACGAAGCCTGGACGTCCTCGACGTGCTGGATATACAGCTGGTGACCTACGGCCTCTTGCTTCGAGACGAGCGTGCCCGACTGGCCGCGGAGTTCGACCAGCGCTTTGCCCCGCGCTACGAGCGTGTATCGCTGCTGGGTACCCGCGTCGGCGTATCGTACCACCCTTCCTGGAGGCTGGGCGAATCGACCAATGATGTTCTGACCCGCCTCGCTTCGGCCCGTGACCGGGAGCTGGTACTCGGTACAACCCTGAGCGGTCCCCATCGGGACCGGTATTCATTCATCGATGACCGCGGTGATTTTTCTGAGCGGGCCTCGACTGGTCAGTTGCGCCTCCTGAGCCTGACGCTCAGGATAGCCCAGGCTGAGCACTATACCATCGCCAGCGGCCGTTCCCCGATACTTCTGCTTGATGACGTACTGCTTGAGCTTGATCCAGAAAAGCGCAAGCGCTTCATGGACAACCTGCCGAGCGCTGAACAGGCGTTCTTTACATTCCTGCCCGGCGAACCCTATGCCGCGTATGCCACAGCCGAGACGATCATATACTGGACGGAACATGGACGATTTTCGCGCGCGTAAGGCTTCGGACCTGCTCGGTGCCATACTGTCGCCCCAGGCTGCCGCCATGGTCGAGGGATGGTCGAATTTCTTCGGGTTCTGGGGCAAGGCCGCAGGACCAAACCTTGCGGCACACTCGCGCCCTGTTGATGTGAGGAATGGCATCGTCTTTGTCGAGGCCGAACATCCCGGATGGATCCAGCTCCTGCAGATGAACCAGCATCGCATCCTGGAGACTATCCGGATTGCCTTCCCGGAGCTGGGCATATCGGGGATAGCCTTCAGGCTGGCCAAGGACGGCTCCGTGCCGGGCACGGCTCTTGCCGGTGCGGCGCGCGCGGGGACAGAGGTTGCGCCTGGCGATGTGGCCACCGGAGGGAGCATATCGATCGACAAGGGACAGAGGTTTGATGAGCCGGCTCCATCGGTTGAGCAAACGCTTGAACATGTGGAAGACGAGGGGTTCCGGTCGATACTCTCGTCGCTCGCACAGACCCTTGGCAAGGCGCCAGGGGACAGAGGCAAGCCGCGATAGGGCGGAAAACCGCTTGATTTTTGTGGGCTTTCTTCGTATCGTGGCGAACCTGCGAACCAGTATGAACGAGAAAATCAAGATAGAAGTGTATGGCAAGGCCGATGACGAGATATGCTCCGGCTGCGAAGGGCATGATTGCGGTGGCTGCGCGCCTGGCACCAAGCGCCGGACATCCGAGCTGGTTCATGAATTCAGCGTGCTGCTGGCCGAATCCGAACTCGGTGGTCGTTACGCGGTCGCATTCGTGGAATCGACACCAGAGAACATAGCCCGCAACCCCGATGTGGAGCGCCTGCTGTCGATGGCCAGCCTCGAGCCGGTCATTTGCATCGGTGGCCGCATAGCCTACCTGGGTGGCTTCAGTCCCGACGGGCTCCTTCTGGAATTACGCAAGAAACAATAAGGTGGAAGCATGGAACTGAACGACGAATTCATAGCCGGGCTGGAGATAGCCCCGGTCGACCTCCTCAACCGAATCGCCGGCTCGCTCTCGATCAGGACAAGCCAGGCGGCCGCTGTTGTCGAGCTGACCGCCGAAGGCTGTACCGTGCCGTTCATCAGCCGGTACCGCAAGGAGCGGACCGGAGAGCTGGACGAGGTCCAGGTTCGCGATGTCGTCCATCTGCACCAGTCGCTCCTGAATCTTGAGACGCGGCGTATCGAAGTGATCCAGGCTATCCATGCCCAGGGCAAGTTGACTGAAGAGCTCTACTCGAACATAAAGAAATGCGCCACGCTGACTGAAATTGAAGATATCTATGCGCCGTACAAGCGCAAGAAGAAGACCAGGGGCATGCTTGCCGTCGAGCGTGGCCTGGAACCCCTTGCGGAGCTGATGCTTTCGGCAGATTCCGCTGCCGTGCGAGCTGCCGCACCTTCGTACATCAAGGTGGATGCGGAGAATCCTGAGCTTTCCGTGGCATCCGCCGAGGATGCCATCAAGGGTGCGATGGACATCATTGCCGAGCGCATATCCCAGGATCCGGAGAATCGCGCAATCGTCAAGAAGCTGTATCTGCGCGACGGTTTCATGACCGTAAAGGGCGTTGGTGACGAAAAGAAGAAGGAGTCAAGCACCTACCAGATGTACTGGGACTATCGCGAACCGCTCCTGACGCTCAAGCCCCACCGTGTGCTCGCCATCAACAGAGGCGAGCGGGAAGCCGAGCTGGAGGTTGGCCTTGAAGTCGACGAGGACGCCGCGGTCAAGCAGCTAGCGGATCGCTACGCGACCCGCAACGAGTATCACGCCGATGCTATCGATGACTCACTCAGGCGGCTGATATCGCCCGCGGTCTTGCGTGAAATCAGGTCAGAGGCGATGGACCAGGCCGACGGGCACGGCATATCGGTGTTCAGCGAAAACCTGAAGAACCTGCTGCTTTCGGCGCCGATCAAGGGAACACGGGTGCTTGGCGTGGATCCCGGCATCAGGACCGGCACCAAATGCGCGGCTATCGATGAGACCGGCAAGTTTCTGGGATACTTCGTCATATACCAGGAGCAGCGCCCCGAAGAGGCCCGCAAGGCGCTCGTCAAGGCGATCAAGGATTACGCGATACAGCTGGTCGCTGTCGGCAACGGAACTGGCAGCCATGATGTTCAGAAGATAGTCGCGGAGGCGCTCGCCGAACTGGGCGGAGAGTCCAGGTTCGCTGTTGTCGATGAGGATGGCGCGTCGGTGTACTCCGCGAGCGATGTTGCCCGCGAGGAATTCCCTGAGCTTGACCTGACAATACGTGGCGCCATATCGATAGGCCGCCGAATCCAGGATCCGCTCGCGGAGCTGGTCAAGATCGACCCGAAGAGCATCGGCGTCGGGCTGTACCAGCATGATGTTAACCAGAAACGCCTGTCGGAGACCGTGGACGAGGTTGTGGAGTCGGTCGTCAACAGGGTTGGCGTCAACATCAACACGGCCAGCCACATGCTCCTCAAGCATGTGTCCGGCATCAATTCGTCCCTGGCCAAGAAGATAGTCAAGTATCGCGACGACAATGGCAAGATCACGAGCCGCGACCAGCTCCGGAACGTATCCGGCATGGGCGACAAGAGCTACGAGCAGTGCGCAGGATTTCTCAAGATACCGGAAAGCCCGAATCCGCTCGACAACACCTGGGTGCACCCAGAAAATTATGCGCTGGCCAGCGAGATACTCGAAGGAGTCCGAGCCGGCAAGGATCCAACCAAGGAGCAGCGGGCGTCGCTCAAGGAAAAGTACGGCACCGGCGACACCACGATAGACGACATCATATCCGAGCTCCGCAAGCCCAACCGCGACCCGCGGGATGATTACCCCAAGCCGATCCTGCAGCAGGGCGTGCTGGCCTTCGAGGACCTGCGCGAGGGCATGAAGGTAACAGGCAAGGTAAAGAACGTCGTTGACTTCGGCGCCTTCATCGACATCGGCATCAAGGAAAGCGCGCTGATACACGTGTCGGAACTGTCGGACACCTTCGTCAAGGATCCGATGGACGTACTCAAGGTTGGTGACGTCAAGGAGTTCAGGATCATATCGCTTGATGTGGCGCGCAAGCGAATTGGCCTGTCCCTGAAGAGCGAACGGATTCCCGCGGCAGGCCAGGCTAGGACTGACGACGCACCCGCGGGCACCAGGCGCGTTGTCGTGGCCAGGAAGGCCGACGGGGGACAGAGGTTTGATTCAGGCTCGCGGGGACAGAGGATTGAAAAGCAGGACAAAGACCGCGATGATGATGGAACGAGCTACAATCCCTTTGCGGAGCTCCTGAAGAACAGAAAAAAGTAGTCATCATGGCGTGACAGGGCACCAGCTGAAAGGGGAGGCGCGATGGAGAAAAAACATCCTCGATCAAGACGACCCATCGAGCCGATATTCAAGAGCGTATCCAGCGGCAGTGCCGGTTCGATCCCAGGGTCCCCGATCTATATCGGGGACAGGGCTCCGACCGAGGCCGCGCTATCGCTGATCCAGTATGACCAGAACGAGATATCATTCGTCACTCCGGAGAATATCGAAGAGGTCTTTGCCATGGTCGAGGATGGCATGGTCAACTGGGTCAATATCAATGGCCTGGCCGACCAGGATGTCATTAAGCGACTTGGCGGGTTCTTCAGACTCGATTCTCTGACAATTGAAGACCTCTTGAACACCGAACATCGGCCCAAAATAGAGGATTTTGATCACTATCTCTTCATTATTACCAAAATGCTGACGCGCAGACTGGACAACACTATCGAATATGAGCAGGTCAGCATTATCCTTACCCCAAACGCGGTCCTGACTATCCAGGAGACCCCAGGTGATTGTTTTGGGCCGGTGCGCGAGCGGCTCAGAACCGGAGCGGGCCGGCTGAGACGCTCGGGGCCAGGGTTTCTGGCCTATGCCTTGATGGATGTGATAGTGGACAGTTACTTTTCGGTACTCGAATGGCTTGGTTTGCGGCTCGAGGAATTCGAGTCGACAAGCGCTTCGGCGCGCGAGGCTCCCGTGTTCATGGCCGGGCTGCAGGATGTCAAGTCCGACCTGAATCGTTTCAGGCGGATGATATGGCCAGTACGCGAGACAGTCAGCGTGCTCCTGCATACCGAATCCTCGTTGCTTGAAGAGTCGATCAACCCCTTTCTGCGCGATCTTCTGGAAAACACGATTCAGGTCATTGAGGCGCTTGAGAGTTACCGTGAAATAGCTTCGGGCATCCAGGAAGTCTACCTTTCATCGGTATCAAACCGGATGAACGAGGTGATGAAGGTCCTGACCGTCATCTCAACCATCTTCATGCCGCTGACATTCATAGCGGGTGTATATGGCATGAACTTCAGGCATATGCCTGAACTCGACCAGCCTCTGGCTTACCCTGTCGTCATGGGGGTGATGCTGGTGATAGCGATGGGGATGGTACTATTCTTCAAGCGCAAGAAATGGTTCTAATCGTCCATATAGTATCGAATTAATCCTATATATTTGCCACGCTTGACGGTTTTTTTGAAGCGGAGTACGATACGGCGCGTTTGTTTGGAATCCACGTACAGAACCATCTGGCAACTCATGCTGCACGTTCGTCTGGATAGGACAAACACAATCACACCGTATCCGTTCATCGACCTCAGGCCACCCAAGCGGACAATGTTCCGCGGCCATAACGGAAGAAGGAGCACATCCTCGCCATGTCGACCAAAACATTCAAGGGCGGAACGCATCCCCCAGAGCGCAAAGAGCGAAGCGCGCCAAACGTCATCGAGGTGCTGCGCACCGTCAAACAGGTGGTTATTCCCGTCAACCAGCATTTTGGAGCGCCGATCCAGCCGCTCGTCAAGGTTGGAGATCTGGTAAAGCGGGGACAGAGGATCGCGGATGCGGAAGGCCGCATGACCGTACCGCTGCACGCTTCGATTACTGGAACCGTCAAGAAGATCGAACCGCGCATGCAGGCCAACAACCTGGACGGGCTCGCGATCATCATCGAGCAGGCGGCCGAAGACGAGACCGACTTCATGGTGGTGCTTGACCCGTACGCCTGTACCAAAGAGGCCGCGCTGGCGCGTGTGCACGATGCCGGCATCATCGGTGTTGGTGGCGCTGGCTTTCCGGCCCACGTCAAGTTCGCGCCTCCGCCGAACAAGCCCGTCGACTATGTGATTGCGAACGCGGCCGAGTGCGAGCCGTACCTGACCATCGACGAGCGCGTGATGGAAGAGACCCCCGAGGACGTAATCGATGGCATGGCCATCGTTATGCACATCGTGGGTGCCAAGCGGGGTGTCGTCGGACTAGAGGACAACAAGGCACATCTGGTTGCGGGTCTCGAGCGTGCCATAGCCTCCCGTGCCAATGGCGCCGCGATTACGGTTCAGCTTCTTACCACGAAGTACCCCCAGGGCGGCGAGAAGATGCTGATTACCGCGATAACCGGCAAGGAAGTGCCCTCGGGTGGCCTGCCGATGGATGTTGGTTGCGTGGTCAGCAACGTCGGCACGCTGAAGTCGGTCTCCGAAGCGTTCAGGCAGGGCAAGCCGATGATCGATACGGGCCTTACCGTCACGGGTGGCGCGTGCGAGACACCAAAAAACCTCGTGGTACCAGTTGGAACGCTGGCACAGGACCTGTTCCCCGATGTGGTTCGCTACGACGAAAGCAGGTTGCGCCGCATCGTGATGGGCGGCCCGATGATGGGACCAGCCGTACCGTCGCTGCAGATACCGATACAGAAGAACACATCAGGTCTGCTCCTGATGGATTCTGCCGAAGCCAAGGTCTATGCGGAAGGAACATGCATCAGGTGTGGACGCTGCATGCGCGCATGTTCATGCCGCCTCTCGCCGGCGTTGCTCAATGGAGCACTCATCGCGAATGATCTTGACCTGGCGGAGAAGATAGGCGTGCTCGACTGCATCGAATGCGGTACCTGCAGTTTCGTCTGTCCAGCGCATATTCAGCTCGTACAGCGTTTCCGGGTCGGAAAGCAGCTGGTTCGTGCCAAGAAACAGAAGGAGGCTCAGCGTGCCGGCAAATAACCTGCTCCTCTCATCGAGCCCTCACGTCTTTACCGGCGTTACGCCACGGAAGCTGATGCTTTCGGTGATAATCGCGCTGATGCCAGTTACCATCTACGGTGTGGTCCTTTTCGGCGTGCCGGCGTTGCTTGTCGTACTGACATCGGTGTTCACCGCCGTTGTGTCCGAGGCCGCGTTCAGGGCGGCTACCAAGCAGGCCATCCATATCGATGACCTGTCCGCCGTAGTTACGGGTATGCTCGTGGCTCTGATCAGCCCTCCGTCCCTTCCGCTCTGGATGATCGCGATCGGATCCTTTGCCGCCATCGTGCTTGCCAAGGAATTCTTTGGTGGACTGGGAGCCAATCCGTTCAACCCCGCATTGATTGGCCGCGCCATCATGCTGATGAGCTTCCCCGCGGCGATGACCACCTGGCATGTCCCGTTCAAGGGAATCATCGATGCCACGACAGGCGCCACGCCGCTCAACATCGTAAAGATGGGTGGGACCATAGCCGATGTCGGCAAGGGCTTCGTTGACAATGGCCTTGCCGCCGCGTCGCAATACAGCTCGACGCTCTGGACGCTCTTCGTGGGCAACCGGGGCGGTTGTATCGGCGAGAGTTCCATACTGCTGATTCTGGTGGGTTTCATATTCCTTCTGGCGCTGCGGGTCATCTCGTTCATAACGCCACTTGCGATGGTCGGCACCGCCTTCGTCGCCTCCTGGATCCTGGGCATGGATCCTGTCTTTGGCGTTCTATCAGGCGGCGTCCTGTTCGGCGCGGTGTTCATGGCGACGGATTATTCATCGTCTCCGTTGACCCCGCTCGGGAAGGCGCTTTTCGGAGCCGGAGCCGGGCTCGTTACCGCGATTATCAGAAAGTTTGGTGGATACCCCGAAGGCGTGACCTACGCAATCCTGATGATGAACGCGCTTTCGCCGTTCATGGACAACCTGAGGGTCAAGAAATACGGCTTCGTGCCGGCCGCCAAGCCGGTGGCAAAGGGGGCCGCAAAGTGAAAAAAGATATTCTGAGGCTTGGCATCACGCTCGCGCTGTTCGCGGCCGGCGCCTGTGTCGCCCTCGCATTTGTCTACACCATAACCGGACCAAAGATCGCCGGACTGGAATCCGAGCAGCTGGCTGCATCGCTCAAGGACCTGTTCCCCGATGCCGACAGCTTCCCGGCAATAGAGCCGGGGATAGCGTCATCCGATACGAGCGTCGTCCTCGACAAGTCGTACAAGGCGCTTCGTGGCACCGATATTCTTGGCGTCGCTATCAAGGCCGTTGGCAAGAGTTACGGTGGAGCCGCTTCGATGCTGATAGGCGTTCGAACCGACAAGCACATCGCTGGCGCTCGCATTCTGACCCTGTCTGACACGCCGGGGCTGGGCGCCAACGCCGTCAATCCAGCCTACTTCGTCAACAAGAGTTCCAAGACGACGTTCATCGGGCAATTCACCGACAAGGCTGTATCGGATCCCTTCGTGGTCAAACAGGATGTCATCGCCATCAGCGCCAGCACCATCACGAGCAAATCCTTGACCAACATCATGAAGAAGGCCAGCGACGCCGGTGCTGCCTGGCTCGATGCCAATGTAGCCGGAGGTGTGCAATGAAGCGCTTGCTTAATATACTGCTCAAGGGGATCATTACCGAGAACCCTCTGCTGATGCTGATGATCGGCCTGTGTTCGGCACTCGCTGTCACGACTACGGTAGCCAACGGCATCGGCATGGGCCTTGCGATGACCTTTGTCAACGTGTTTGCTGAACTGGTCATTTCGCTGTTCCGGAAGCTGATTCCGAACGATGCGCGCATCCCGATATTCATCATCGTAATAGCGGCCTTTACCACGATCGTGGATTTGTCCATGAAGGCATACTTTCCAGCGCTCTCAAAGTCGATGGGCGTCTTCATTCCGCTCATCGTGGTCAATTGCATCATCATGGGCCGCGTAGAAGCGTTTGCCTACAAGCAGCCGCCGCTCGATGCCATCTTTGACGGCATTGGCATGGGCCTCGGGTACACCTGGGTGCTCATCGGCATTGCGGCCGTACGCGAATTGCTGGGTGCGGGAACCATCGCCGGAATCCAGATAATGCCGTCATCGTTTCAGCCAATCCTGTTCTTTACCTTTCCGCCTGGAGGGTTCATCGTCTTTGCGCTGTTCATATCGCTGAACATCTGGCTCAACAAGCTCAAGACGGCAAGCGCCGCCGCGAAGGAGGCAGCATGAACCTTGGCACGATATTCCTCTCCGCCCTGCTGGTGGAGAATGTGGTTCTCATGCGCTTCCTTGCCCTGTGTTCCTATGTAGGAATGACATCCGATGTCGGGCAGTCCACAGGCATGGGATTCGCCGTCGCTTTTGTGACGGTTCTGGCGACCGCCGCGACATGGCCCATCTACCACTTCATTCTTGTTCCGCTCGGCATATCATTCCTGCAGATATTGGTGTTCATCCTCGTCATCGCGGCACTCGTGCAGCTTGTCGAGTTCTACCTCAAGAAGAATGTTCCTGGCCTGTATCTGGCCATGGGAATCTATCTTCCGCTCATCACGACAAATTGCGCCATTCTAGCCGTAACCTTTGACAATATCTCCAAGGATTACAGCTTCATCCAGGCGCTGGTCTATGCCGTTGGTGCTTCCGGTGGATACCTGCTCGCCATGATCCTGCTTGCCGGCATCCGGCAGCGAATCAAGAACAGCCCAATACCGAAGTTCCTGCAGGGAACGCCAATCCTTTTCGTCGCCACTGGCCTTATCACGGTAGCCTTCATGGGCTTTGCCGGGATGATCAAGTAGGAGGATCCGAAGATGTATATAGTATTGATCACCCTCGGCTTCTCCGCCGCACTTGCCTTCATTCTGGGCATAGCGCTTGGCTTCTTCAAGGAGAAGTTCAAGGTCGAAGTGGATCCGAAGATTGAAAAGGTCCGCAACCTGCTGCCGAGCATCAATTGTGGCGCCTGCGGGTATCCAGGCTGCGATGGCTATGCGGAAGCGGTCGCTGGCGGTAACGCGCCGTTGAACAAGTGCGCTCCGGGTGGCAAGGCGGTTGCCGATGCCCTGGGATCGCTCCTGGGAATCAGCGCCTCCGCTGAGGATACCGTCGCGGTGTTGCTCTGCCAGGGCACGAAGGCCGTCGCGCCGTCGAAGGGAGAGTATGTCGGGGTGCAGACCTGCCGCGCCGCCAAGCTTTCCGCAGGCGGAACGAAGCAATGCTCGTTCGGGTGCCTGGGCTTTGGCGACTGTACAATGGTCTGCCAGTTCGATGCCCTGCACATGGGCGAGGATGGCCTGCCGCACGTCGACTACGACAAATGCACCGGTTGCGGACTATGCATAAAGGAATGCCCGCAACAAATACTGACCTCTGTCCCCAGAGCGCGGAAGGGGTCGATCGTGCTGTGCTCCAACAGGGCTGTCGTTAAATCGACCGTCATCAAGAGCTGCAAGGTTGGCTGCATCAAGTGCGAAGCCTGCGTCAGGGCGTGTCCCGAGCAGTGCATCTCTATGGTTAATGGCATCCCTGTAACTGACTACACGAAATGTACATCGTGTGGCATATGTGTGCAGAAATGCCCAACCAAGTGCTACGAGCTGATTCAGACCGATGTTTTTGGAAACCCTGTGGAACCAGAAAAGGCCGAAGCATAAAAAAAGCCAGAGGGACAGAGGTTCACATTGCCAGGACTCGGGGCGTCCACGGAAGCGGCAGGCTTCTGTGGACGTTCTTTTGGTGCAGAGATCTGGATAGGAAAGGTACGCAGCAGGGCTATCCTGTGACAATGTTGTGGGAATGCGTATAAGATGTGGATAAGTGGTTACCGTGCACATCCCATTTCTGGGGACAGAGGTTTTCTGCGAGGATTTCAGAATGCACTTCAAGCGGCCATGCTTCAGGTGACGTTATTACTGTATGCGTAGGAATCGAATGATAGTGCCTGGTGCTTACTATCATGTGAGCACCAGAACCAATCGAGGCGAGATGATATTCAATAACCGTAGCATGAAGCAGCTTTTTCTTCGTGTGCTGCAAGAAGCACGACGCAAATATTCATTCCGTCTGGAGAATTTCTGCATCATGGGCAATCATTTCCATTTGCTTATTAAGCCGGTACATAATGCAAACCTCTCCGCGATCATGCAGTGGATCAACTCTGTCTTTGCGCTGCGCTTCAACAAGGCTATGCGCTTTACCGGACATGTTTGGGGAGAGCGCTTCTTTTCCATCGTCTTGTTCAGCCTGACTGATTTCCTTAGAACATTCGCATATATAGATGATAATCCGGTTGTGGCAGGACTTGTGACGAGCTCCGAGCCCTATGCCTTTTCTGGAAAAGCGCATGAGCATGAGGGTTGGCGCACAATTGTGGATGAGCCCGACTTGTTGCGGCGGCTCTTGTTTCCTGGTCGGATACCGACACTCCTGGCCAGGCAGCATCGCCCGACTTGACATTGGGGTCTGTCTGCGGTATTCTATTAAAAGGTGATTGTATGGATCACTTTTCCGGCAATTTTAGGTTGCCGCCTTATTTCAGTCCGTCGCTTCGAACGCGGGTAATCCCCGTTCCAGCTGACGGGCCTAGCGCAATGCATAAATATGCGCGTTTGGAAAATGTGGCGTCGCTTCGGCGGCGTTTTTTTTGCACTCGTCCCGTATCGGTTTGCGCGCGACCGTCGTATAACGGTATTACCCGAGCTTCCCAAGCTCGTGACGCGGGTTCGACTCCCGTCGGTCGCTGAAGCATCCAGGCTGTTCGATTGATTCTGGCCCGCCAGACAGAATAATTGCTGCCAAGGCATGGTTTGCTGCGATTCTCGAACAAACCTCTGTCCCCTAATTCTTTATGGCGATTCTCGATTGTTGGCTAGCGGCATCATTCAATGATGAAACTGCTGAGCTCATTCTTGGGAGATCGTTCCGATACATCAACGGAACTGACCCTGGCTCCGGGTGGGCCATGCGAGAGCCATTCCCTGAATCTGGTGATGGCTGACAACGGTCCTTCGGCATAGGTCTCCACCCCGCCATCAGGAAGATTCGTTATCCAGCCGCATATTCCGAGTGCTCGCGCGAAGGAGCGCGCCTCATAGCGGAAACCTACTCCCTGCACACGGCCTCGAACGAGCGCAAGGATGGCAACATCCTTCTCCGGCTCAGGACTTGGCGCTTGTTTTGCTTGCTGCAATTATTTCTCTCACACGCTTTTCCAGGTCTGAATAGTCAAATGGCTTGTAGATCACCTCATAGGGAATATCAAAATCAGGTCTGAGGAAGCCTGACGTGATGATGACACGTTTCTCGGGGCAGTATTTCTTCAGGAATTTGATCCAGTAATCACCGCCCAGGACATCCATCCGGTAATCTGTAAGAATGATGTCGACATCATAATCAAGCAGTTGCTTGATAGCACCGACTCCATCAGAGGCAACCAGCACTTCATAACCCTTTTTCCGAAGATAGTCGCGGAGCGTCAGCCTGATGGAATCTTCATCTTCCACGATGAGAACCAGCCCGTTATTTTTATCATCCATAGTTAGCGAACCTTCCCGGCCAGATCGGCCACGAGCGATCCAAGCATGTCGAAATCGAGTGGTTTGGAGAAGAATGCATCCGAGCCTGCGGCAAGTGCGCGCTCCCTGACTTCAGGGTTAGCGAGTCCAGTGATGGTTATGACAAACGGTTTTCCGAAACTCTGTTCAGTCTTCACCTTCCGGCAAATCTGGTTTCCATCAAGACCGGGCAGATCAATATCGAGAATTACGAAGCCAGGACGCTTCTCGGCCATCATGGCACCAGCCTCGAATCCGTCAAACGCCTGAATTATGGTAAAGGAGGCATCAAGTCGCTCAAAAAACCGCCTCATGATGTCGTTCAGCGATCTATCATCATCGATGATGGCCATCATGTTCCAATCGACGTCGGGTTTCTGGGGTAGTTCAAGCTCTGGCGGAACGCGCATGGAACGGTCCTGCAAAAAGGCTACCAGATCTTCCTGGTAAATCCGGTACTGGCCCCCCGGCGTCATGAATGCTTTGAGGTAGCCATTCCGGATCCAGTTGATCGCAGTCTGATTGACAACGCCGCAAAGGTTGGCAACCTCGAGAGCGGAGAAAATTCTGATTTTTTGAGGAGATTTCGCCATCTGCCCACCTTCATGCCACAACTGTTCATATTAGACGCATAAAACCAATTATTAATTGTAATCAATATATCCATAATGTCAATCAATTCCGAATGCGTTTCATCGCCGAATGAATCTTGCCATCGACGGATTCATGGGGACAGAGGTTTGATGCATCTACTCGCTGGGCATGAGCTGCATGACTCTCCGTGCGGCGATTGACCAAACTCATTGGAATGCCTATAATCCGGCGGCTAAGGTAGTCAAGAACGCTCTCGGATAGGTTCACCTGTCCGTGGGAATATATCCCGAGGAGACATTGTCATGAAACGAACGTATCAGCCCAGCAGGACTCGACGTGTAAGGAAATTTGGATTCAGGGCCCGCATGAAAACAAAGAGTGGGCGGCTTGTGCTGAAGAGGCGACGCGCAAAGGGCCGGACCAAGCTCAGTATTTCCAACGAGAAGAAGAAGTACTGATTCCCGTGTCGGACGACGAACGGAGCGCCGCTGACTTCCGTTTTCGGAAGCGGGAGCGTATCCGGACGCGAAGCGATATTTCCAGGGTGTTCAATGAGGGAAGCCGCTGGTCCACCAAGGGAATGCGTCTTAACGTCTTGCGGAACGGCGGCGCGGAAACCCGCGCCGTTTTTGTTACAGTACGCAAGTACGGCAATGCGGTGGAACGAAATCGTGCCCGTCGGGTTGTTTCAGAGTGTTGGCGTCTGTTGAAATCCACGGTCATTCAAGGTCTCGATGTCGTCGTTCTGATCTATCCGGACCAGGACAGCATGGGTGTGCGCCAAAGCCAGCTTGAGACCTTGGTCCATCGTGCAAAAGTGGTAGTATGAGTCGATGAATACGATCCTTTCGTCGTTCTTCAAGACCGCAATCACCTTCTATAGAAAAGCTCTGTCCCCTTTGAAGTCACGTTCCTGTCGATTCTATCCGACGTGTTCAGCCTATGCCCTCGAGGCAATCGAGCGAAATGGTGCGGCTCGCGGGGCTGCGCTTGCCATCAGGCGCATTATTCGATGCAATCCATTCCATCCGGGAGGCTTTGATCCTGTATCATGAGTATCAACGACGACAACACAAACAACGCGTTTGACGCGAGGACGATGATAGCCATTGTGATGATGGTTGTTGTCATAACAGCCGGCATGGCTATCCAGAACTTCTTTTTTCCGCGGGAGAACCTTCCCCCCCAGGCTCCAGTATCTGCTACACAGCCTGCAACAGTAGCCACAACGCCGCAGCAAACCTCTGTCCCTGTTGCGTCGGGTGCCGTTCAGACCGCATTGGCCGAGTTGCCTGTTGAAGGCGCGCCCAGCCAGGAGATGCAGTACCGGATCTCTACGGATCTGTTCGACGCCTCGTTCACCAATCGCGGCGGTGAGCTGACCTCGCTGAAGCTGAAGAAGCATGCCGATGGCAAGGATCCGGTCGACATGTTCCTGCCCAGGAACGGATCGGTTTCCGGCTTCTCGGTGGCACTTGGCGACGCGGGTTCCGTACCCATCAGTTCATTAATGAATGTTTCGATGCCTGAAGATGGGGTCATCGAGTTCTATCGATCGTTTCTTGCCAAGGATTCCGGCGGAGAAGATGTGCCGTTTGTGCTCAAGAAACGCTATGAATTCAAGAATGGCGACTACATGTTCAGGCTGTCGGTCTCCATTCAGGCTTCCGGAACCTCTGTCCCCAGGATCGGATCCGGCGGATATGCGTATACCCTGATGGTAGGACCGCAGATTGGCCCAAGCTATGATCAATTGCCCAAGAACGCGGACTGGCGCAAGATAATCAGCTACGAGGGCGGCAAGCGGAAGATATCCAAGACCGGAGTGCAAATCGTGCCTGACAGCAAGGCGACCTGGTCTGCCATCTCTGGTAAATACTTTGCGCTTGTCGTCATTCCTGATGTTCCTGAGTACACAGACACGTATACCAATACGGTCGTCGATGGCATGCCTTCCATTTCGTCGATGGCATTCAGCCGGCCCGCCCTGAGTGGCAGTGCCCAGACTGATGTCTTCTATATATACGCTGGTCCAAAGAGCTCGAGGGAGCTGGCACGGTACGATGATCCGACAGCCAACGGGTTCAAGCGCTCCGGCGAAGACCTGGAAGCTGTTCTGGAAGGCAACAACATGCTGGGCTGGCTCGAGACTGCATTGAAGTGGTGCCTGAACCTGTTCTACGGCCTCGTGGGCAACTATGGTATTGCCATCATCCTTGTGACTATTCTGGTCCGCGGCATCATGTTCCCGCTCACCTTCAAGGGGAGCCAGTCTACTGCCAGGATGCAGGATCTGCAGCCAAAGATCCAGGAGCTGCAGGAGAAGTACAAGAACAATCCACAGAAGCTCAACCAGGAAATGGCGGAGTTCTACAAGCGCGAGGGCTACAACCCGCTGTCGGGCTGTCTGCCGCTTCTGATCCAGTTCCCGATCTTCATCGCGATGTACTCCCTCTTCAACAATCACTTCGATCTGCGCGGCGCTTCGTTCATCCCTGGATGGATCAACGATCTCTCGTTACCGGAAGCCGTATACTCGTTCCAGACGATCAATCTGGTCATTTGGCGCGTCTCCGCCATCCGCATCCTGCCGATCATCTATGTGATCAGCCAGTTGCTGTACGGCCGCTTCATGCAGCAGCCGACCAGCGCCGGTCAGAGCGCCGGCCAGATGAAGTTCATGATGTATGGCATGCCGATCATGTTCTTCTTCATCCTGTATGATGTGCCTTCTGGCTTGCTTGTGTACTGGATCGCCTCGAACATTCTGACGACCCTGCAGCAGATCGTGATCAACATGGTTATCCACAAGAAGCGCACAGCCCAGCGCCTTGCGCAACCCCAGCCAAAGGTCATAGCGACCAAGGGCGGAAAAGGCGTCAAGAAGGGGCGCAATTAAGCGAAAACCACTCTCTGATAGGAGATCTATATGGAATACGAGTTCGAAGGCCGTACCGAAGAAGAGGCCATCGAGATCGCCGCCCGCGAACTGGGCCTGGCCCGCGACGAATTTGATGTCGAGATTGTGGAGTCACAGCGCGGTGGCTTCCTCAAGAAGGGCAAGACGAGGATCAGGGTGCAATCCCGAACCTCTGTCCCCGCTGGAAAGGCCGAACGGAGGCCCGAAGCGCCCGTTGTGGAGCGACATCGGCCAGTCGTTAACCAGCTGGCCGCCGGTGAGTTCGAGGAACAGCTCCTGGAGTTTGTCCGGATGACTGTCGAGAAGATGGGATACACCTGCAAGGCCAGCATCCTGTTTCGAGAGGAACTGAAGCTGGGCATCAGGATCGAGAGCGAGAGCGCGGCGATCCTGATCGGCAAGAAGGGCAAGAATCTGGACGCCCTGCAGCTCCTGGCCAACGTATACGCCGGCAAACTGGGCCGTGAAGACCTGCGGATCATCATTGATTCCGAGAATTACAGAATTCGGCGCGAAGAGGCGATTGTTAAAATGGCGTACGAAGTGGCCGAGCGCGTCAGGCGCACCAGGAACTCCGTACTGCTTGAGCCGATGAACCCCTTCGAGCGCAGGATCGTGCACACGACGCTCAACGATATCGTCGACATCGAGACGAAGAGCGAAGGTGAGGGTTTGTACAAGCAGGTCCGGGTGACATTTCGAGGGCATCGATAGCGCATCATGCATACAGGCTCAGGCCGCCCGATCAGGGCGGCCGTTCTTTTATGGCACACATCATGGCTATGCATGCCGGGATCAAACCTCTGTCCCTCAAATTCACTTGAATTCCCGGACACAGCGTGCTAAAATTGTTCGTTGATTGAACACCTCGATTCGAGAAGGCACTCGATAGAGACAACAGACTTCCCGGGCCAGGCAAGAGCGTGATTCGTCCGCCTTGCACTGACCAGGAACGACAGGTTCTGCGCACAAAATTCGCCATGTCCTTGGCGAAATGAATTCCCATATCCTTCCATAAGAAGCTCCACCACCATGACAGACTCACTACCCGATCCTTCGGCCATCATCTCCGATGATGCCGAGCTGGCCATCCTCGAGAGCATATACTCGTCCCAGCGCAGGTCTCAGGATGTCACGCAGCGGGATCTGGCCGCGGCAGCGGGTCTGTCACTGGGCATGACCAATGCGTTGCTCCGGCGGTTCTCGGACAAGGGGTGGGTCCTGCTGAAGAGACTGAATTCCCGGAACATCCAGTACGCGCTGACACCCGAAGGCGTCAACGAGATCGCGCATCGAACCTATCGCTATTTCAGGCGGACCGCGCGCGCGGCAGGCCTGTACCGGGACATGATCGAATCATTCGTGATGCGCAAGAAGCGCGATGGCGTGACCAGGATTGTCCTCGCCGGAGCCTCCGATATCGATTTCCTGATCGAATACGCGTGCGAACGACATGGATTGCTCTTCATCAAATCTGTCGATCCCGCCAAAGCCCAGCGGCTGGCGGGGGATGCGGGTACTGTTATCATCCACCCTGAAATGACCGCGCCGGAAACAGATGCATCCAGCCCGTTTTCCGGGTTCCCCGAGGAAAGTCTTGCGCGCGTGCTTGCCGGGGTCTGACGGCTGAAATTTGGGGACAGAGGTTTGAGAAAGCATGAGAAAAGTAAACAGTAATTCACAAAGAAGGCGTTCATGACTACGATTATCCTGTGCGGCGGATCTGGAACCAGGCTATGGCCGTTGTCTCGGGCGGCCAAACCCAAGCAATTTGCCTCCATTGTGCCAGGCGCTTCCCTCTTTGAACGCGCGGTATCACGGAATCTGGTTCTGGGTTCAGGGTTTGTCATAGCAGGGAATGAGGGACAGAGGTTGCTGGCGCAGGCGCAGCTCGCCGATTTGGGCGTCCAGGAGTATGGCGCCATGATCGAGCCCGTGGGGCGCAATACCGCCCCGGCGATTGCCCTGGCCTGCATGATGCTGCCTCGGGATGAGGTGGTCCTGGTTGCGCCGAGTGATCACCTGATCGGTGGGCTTGATGACTACCGGGCCGTGGTCGAGCGGGGGACAGAGCTTGCGCTGGCTGGCCGATTGGTGACCTTTGGCATCGCTCCAGCCTATCCAGAGACCGGGTATGGCTACATAGAAACCGATGGCGAGCGGGTTGTCTCGTTCAAGGAGAAGCCCGACGCGGAGACAGCGAAGCGCTATGTCGAGGCCGGACGTTATTACTGGAATTCCGGCATGTTCTGTTTCAAGGCCGGGGTGTTCCTGGACGAGCTTCGACGACATGCTCCCGCGGTGTACGCGGCATGTGTCGCGGCATACGAAGGAGCCACTACCCAGAAGCCTCTGCGGCCCACCGTGGACGGCATGACGGCCATTCCATCCATTAGCGTGGACTACTCGGTCATGGAGAAGAGCGACCGCGTCTCCTGCGTCCTCTGTCCCTCGTCGCTCGGTTGGAGCGACCTGGGCAGTTACGATGCGCTCTATGATGAGCTCTGTCCCCAGGATGCTTCCGGCGCCACGATCGGCTCCCCTGAGCCCCTTTCGATCGATTCGGCTGGAAACCTGGTCATCGCCTCAGGCAAGCGCATCGTGCTCGTTGGCGTCGAGGACCTTGTCATCGTCGATACTCCTGACGCGTTGCTTGTGGCCAGGCGTGGTTCAACCCAGAAGGTCAAGGACGCGGTGGACGCGCTCAAGACCGTAGAACCGGGTCTGCTGTAGGTTTGGTATCGCGAAATCGAGGGACAGAGGTTTGATTCTGAGGCTTGATGCTGAGGCTTGATGCTGAGGTTTGATGCTGAGGTTTGATGCTCGGCATCGGGGACAGAGGTTTGCGGCCACACAGGTCGCGAGCCAGTACAAAAGGAGACAGCGGAATATGAAGGGTATCATTCTGGCAGGCGGGGCGGGGACGCGCCTCTTTCCGGTGACGCAGGTCGTGTGCAAGCAGCTGTTGCCTGTCTACGACAAACCGATGGTGTATTATCCACTCTCGACGCTGATGCTCGCCGGCATCCGCGAAATTCTGATAATATCCACGCCGCTCGACTTGCCGCGCTTTCAGGCGCTTCTGGGTGACGGGCGGAAGCTCGGGCTGAAGCTCTCCTACAAGGTTCAGGAGGTGCCCAACGGACTGGCGCAGGCCTTTGTTCTGGGCAAGGAGTTCATTGGTCGAGACTCCGTGTGTCTGGTCCTGGGAGACAACATCTTCTACGGGCAAGGGTTCTCGAAGACCCTGCAGGCGTGCGCTGAGATCTCGAGCGGCGCAAAGGTCTTTGGCTACTATGTGAACGACCCGGAGCGGTATGGAGTGGCCGAATTTGATGGCAATAATACCGTGCTGTCGATTGAGGAGAAGCCAAAGGCTCCCAAATCAAACTACGCGGTGGTTGGCCTGTACTTCTACGACAACGAAGTGATTCACGTCGCTGAGAACCTGAAACCTTCCCCCCGAGGCGAATACGAGATAACCGATGTGAACAAGGAATACCTGCGCCAGGGAAAACTGACCGTGGAGCTGCTGGGGCGCGGTTTTGCCTGGCTCGATACCGGCACCCATGCCTCGCTCGCCGACGCAGGCAACTTTGTCAAGACGGTAGAGGACCGGCAGGGACTCAAGATAGCCTGCATAGAAGAAGTCGCGTACCGCATGGGCTTCATCGACCTGCAGGGCCTGGCATCGCTTGCGGACGCATTGAAGAAATCGACCTATGGAGAATACCTCCTCAAGGTTGTCGCGGAAGAAACCGCCCGGCTTGCCCGCGCGTAATCATCATCGAGAGCAGGATAAACCAGATGCCATTCAGTTTCGAAAAGACGCCCCTTGAAGGAGTGTTGATCGTACGGCCCCGCGTGTTCGATGATGATCGTGGCTTCTTCTTTGAGAGCTACAAGGCCAGCGAATTCAGGGCTGCCGGAATAGACCAGGCCTTTGTCCAGGACAACCATTCGCGCAGCGACCGTGGGGTGTTGCGGGGCCTGCACATGCAGCTGCCGCCTCATGCCCAGGCCAAGCTCGTACGGGTAACGCGCGGCTCGGTGTGGGACATCGCGGTCGATATGCGCAAGGGCTCGCCCACCTTCGGCCGCTGGTTTGGCCTTGAGCTCGGTGAAGCCAACCGTGCCATGCTCTTCATTCCCAGGGGCTTTGCCCATGGCTTTGTCACCCTGTCCGAACAGGCGGAGCTGCAATACAAGTGCGACGCGGAGTACGACAAGGCCAGCGAACTCGGTATCCGCTGGGATGATCCTGACCTCGCGATCGACTGGCCCCTGGCGGACGTACATATCTCGGGGAAGGACGCGGCGCTGCCCTTCCTGAAGGAAGCGGTGGAGGTTATCCGATGATATGGCTCATTGGCGACAAGGGCATGCTGGGGACAGAGGTTGCGAACCTGTTGACCCAGGAAGGCTTGTCCTGGTCCGGCAGCGATCGTGAGACCGACATACGCGATCCGGATGCCTTGCGCGCCCGGCTCGCCGCGTCTGTGGGAGCGCCTGCGGGCGCGCCCGCGGGCGGTGATGGCCGGAAGCTGGACTGGATAATCAACTGCTCGGCATATACGGCCGTAGACAAGGCCGAGGGCGAAGAGGAGCTTGCGCGCGGCATCAACGCCACGGGGGCCGGAAACATTGCCAGGATAGCCACTGAGGCGGGCGCCAGACTTATCCACATATCCACAGATTATGTGTTTCGTGGTGATCAGACCCGCCCCTATCTGGAATCAGACCCTGTCGATCCCCAATGTGCCTACGGGCGTACCAAGGCGGAGGGCGAAGCGCTGGTTTCAAACCTCTGTCCCCGTAATTTTATCCTGCGCACGGCGTGGCTCTATGGCCAGCATGGCCCGAATTTCGTGTCCACCATGCTCCGGCTGATGCGCGAGCGCGACTCCATCGGCGTGGTAGCCGACCAGCGGGGCACGCCCACATGGGCCTTCGACCTTGCAAAGGCTATTGTCACCATCATCAAGCGGGAGCCGGCCGGGTATGGCATATACCACTACACCAACGCGGGCCAGATCACCTGGTATGAATTTGCCAGAGAGATACAGCGGCTGGGACACGAGTACGGCTTGCTCGACCACGATTGCCGGATCAACCCTCTGACCACCGCCGAGTATCCCACCAAGGCGCTGCGCCCGGCCTACTCGGTGCTGTCCAAGGACAAGATCATCGGCGCCGGCATTGGCGTTCCAGAGTGGAAGGCGAGCCTGCGGGCTCACTTTGAGCGGGATCTGACGCTCCGGTCTCGCAATCTGGGGACAGAGGTTCAGTGAGCACCAAGAAAGGAATACTAACACCATGGCACGATCCTTCAAGAACATCCTGGTAACCGGCGGCGCCGGGTTCATCGGTTCGAACCTGATCCATTACCTGTTCGGGCGCCCGGAATTCCAGGGGCGCGTCGTGAACCTCGACGCGCTGACATACGCGGGCAACCTTGAAAGCCTTGCGGACATCGAGGAGCGTTTCGGACAAGGACCTGACGCTCGGTACAGCTTTGTGAAGGCCGACATATGCGACCGGACCGCGGTCGAGCGCGTGTTTGCGCAGTACGATATTGACGCGGTCTGCCATCTGGCGGCGGAGAGCCACGTGGACCGTTCGATCCTGGGGCCAGAAGCCTTCATCAAGACCAACGTGATGGGCACCTTTACCCTGCTCGATGTTGCCCGCACCGCCTGGAAGGGGCGGGACGACGTGCTCTTTCATCACGTCAGCACCGATGAGGTCTTCGGATCGCTGGGCGATACCGGGTACTTTACCGAGACAACGCCCTATGATCCCCGCTCGCCCTATTCCGCCAGCAAGGCGTCCAGTGACCACCTCGTGATGGCCTACCACCATACCTACGGCCTGCCGGTGACGCTGTCCAATTGTTCCAACAACTACGGGCCGTACCAGTTCCCGGAGAAGCTGATTCCGCTGATGATCCTGAACATGCTGGAAGGCAAGAGCCTGCCGGTCTATGGCGATGGCAAGAACATACGCGACTGGGTGTATGTCGAGGATCACAACGCGGCGGTCTGGACCATCATGCGGAACGGACGCAGTGGCCAGACGTACAACATCGGCGGCGAGAACGAGTGGGAGAACATCAAGCTGCTGTCGGTGCTTATAGAGAAGGTGGCCGAGGCGACCGGCAGGCCAGCCGGCGAGTACCGCAAGCTCATCACCCATGTGACCGACCGGCCCGGGCACGACCGTCGCTACGCCATCGATTGCTCCAAGTTGAAGAGCGAGCTGGGATGGAAACAGGAGCATGATTTTGCCTCGGGCCTGGAGAAGACCGTTCGCTGGAACATAGCCAACACCGCGTGGATAGACCACATCCGCTCCGGCGAGTACACGCAGTGGGTGCGGAAGAATTATGATCAACGTTAGGATTCTTGTGTCGGCTCAGAGTCAGAGCGACTTCAGGCTGAATGGAAAAAAATGCGCATAACCAGAAAGATGAAGCAATTCGGCATCTTCATTGTCGACCTCATCCTGCTATACTCGGCCATCTGGGTGTCGCTGGCGCTCCGCGTCGCCTCGGTGCCCAGCCTCTCCCGGGTATGGGCACACTGCGTGGCGTTTTCACCGGTGATGCCGATATGGATCATCATCTTCTACACGATGAGACTCTATGCCCTGGAGACCCCGTTCGATGATGTGAATTTTCTGGGGCGCCTGGCGGCCGCGGTTGCCATGGCGACGCTGATTACCGCTCTCTATTTCTATATTGTACCAGCACAGCTCATATCGCCCAAGACTGTCTTGTTCCTTCATGCCGTGGCGGTATTCGTCCTGATGCTGGGGTGGCGCTATCTGCTTGGCAAGGTGCTCCGAAGCTCGCTCTACAAGAAGACCACGGTCTTTATCGGGATAAATGACGAGGTACGAGCCTTGATCAGGGAGATCAGCGCCAAACCGTTTCTGGGCTATGATGTGGTTTTCGCGTACGATGAGCGTGCGCGGTCGGCCCCCTGTGACGTTCCTTTGATAAAGGACTCGGAGGTGCTGGGTGAGGCCCTGCTCGGAAGCGACGCGGACCTGGTCGTGATAGCGGATGAGAAGCGCCTTTCCGAACCGACCCTGGCCTTCCTGTTCGGGCTCCTCAAGCACCGGATGCGGTACGAGACGCTGCCCGCCTTCTATGAGAATGTCTTCAGGCGCGTTCCTATTGGAGCCATCAACGAGACCTGGTTTCTTGACAACATCCACTCTCAGGAGAACAGGGCCTACGAGATAATCAAGCGCGTTCTGGATCTGTTCATCTCCTTTCCGATTCTTCTGGTATCGCTGCCGTTCTGGCCGTTCATAGCGCTTGGCATAAAGCTGAGCTCTCCGGGGCCGGTGTTCTTCAAGCAGACCCGGCTGGGCCGGGGTGGGATGCCCTTTACCATACTCAAGTTCAGGACCATGCGGGTCGACGGCAATGACTTTGCCCCGACCGGGGAGAAGGACCCCCGGGTTGTCGGCTTTGGCACCGTGCTCAGGAAGACCCGACTGGACGAACTGCCTCAGTTCATCAACATCATCAAGGGCGAGATGAGTTTCGTGGGTCCGCGCCCGGAACGTCCGGAACTGGCGGCGGAGCTCGAGAAGGCCGTGCCGTTCTACAAACAGCGCTTGCTGGCCAAACCCGGCCTGTCCGGCTGGGACCAGGTTTCCGGCGAGTATCACTCGCCATCGGTAGAGGATACCTACAAGAAGTTGCAGTACGACCTCTATTACATCAAGAACATGTCGCCGAGCCTGGACGCGTCGATCTTCTTCAAGACCATCATGACCGTGCTGGGCCGGATAGGGCGCTAGAGGCACAAGGAGCATATCGGATGAGCAAGATAGCGGTAGCGGGTACGGGTTATGTCGGCCTCGTCAGCGGAGCCTGCCTGGCGGACTTTGGCAACCAGGTCATCTGTGTCGATACCAATGTGCGGAAGATAGAATCGCTCAGGCAGGGCAAGATTCCCATCTTCGAGCCGGGGCTCGATGACGTTGTGGCGCGCAATGTGGCCGCCGGCAGATTGTCGTTCGCGACGGAGTTGGCGCCGGCCATCAAGGCCAGCGAGGTTGTCTTTGTCGCGGTCGGGACCCCCCCCGCGGATGACGGTAGTGCCGACCTGCAGTACGTCGAGGCCGTGGCCCGCGAGATAGGCCGGTCCATGGACCGTTATACGGTGGTGGTGGACAAGAGTACCGTCCCTGTCGGCACTGCCCGCAAGGTGGCGGGCTGGATGGCGGATGAACTGGCGAGGCGCGGAGTCACAATCGACTTCGACATCGTATCGAACCCTGAGTTCCTGCGCGAGGGCTCGGCCGTACAGGACTTTACCCATCCTGACCGCGTCGTCATAGGCGCCGAAGGCGAACGCGCCAGGGACCTGATGAAGGAAGTCTACCGTGCCCTCTACCTGAACGAGACGCCATACATCGAGACCGGGCTTGAGACGGCGGAGATGATCAAGTACGCGTCCAACGCGTTCCTCGCGGTAAAGATCACCTTCATCAACGAGGTGGCCAACCTGTGCGAGAAGGTTGGCGCCAATGTCCAGGACGTCGCCAAGGCGATGGGGCGGGATGGCCGGATCGGTTCCAAGTTCCTGCACGCGGGACCTGGCTATGGCGGCTCATGCTTTCCGAAGGATACCCACGCGATGGCGATGATCGGTCGCGATTACGGTGAACCTCTGTCCCTCGTAGAAACGACCATAGCGGCCAATGACCGTCAGAAGGCACGCATGGTTGACAAGATCGAGGCCGGCATGGGCGGCGCCGGCTCACTCAAGGGAAAGACCATCGCCGTGCTGGGCCTTGCCTTCAAGCCAAATACCGATGACATGCGCGAGGCGCCCGCAATAGCGATATGCGAGGGGCTCGCGGCCCGGGGAGCGACGATCAGGGCCTGGGATCCCGAGGCGATGCGGGAAGCATCCTGGAGACTGGCCGGCATCAAGGACTCACTCTCCTATGCGAAGGACGAATACGACGCGCTCGCCGGCGCGGACGCGCTGGTTCTGGTCACCGAGTGGAACCAGCTGCGGACCCTGGACCTGGAGCGCGTAAAGTCGCTGATGAAGTCGCACAACTTCTTTGACCTGCGCAATGTCTACAAGCGCGCCGAGGCGGAAAGCAAGGGCTTCCGGTACTTCGGGGTGGGGCGGTAGATAGCCGTGATCAACCAGGCGATTATCCTGGCCGCGGGCATGGGCAAGCGGTTGGGCAAGTACACTCAGGACGGCACCAAGTGCATGGTTCACGTCAACGGACTGTCGCTGATAGAGCGGAGCCTCGCCGCGCTCCAGGCCGCGGGGATACGGCGCGTGGTGCTGGTCGTCGGCTATCGCGCGGAACGTCTGCGCGCGTTCCTCGCGGGCAAGTTCGGTGGCCTTGAGCTGGTCTATGTAACCAACGAGATTTACGACAAGACGAACAACATATACTCGCTGTGGCTGGCGCGATCATACCTCGCGGCGGAGGACACGCTGCTCCTGGAGAGCGACCTGGTCTTCGAGCCCGAGTTGCTGTCAGAGATCGTCGTCGACCCGGAACCGAACCTTGCCATGGTCTCCAAGTTCGAGGCATGGATGGATGGAACGGTTACCCTGGTCGATGAACAACGTGACATAGTCGCCGTGGTAGACAAGCGGGACTTCAAGTGGCGTAACGTCGAGGACTACTACAAGACCGTGAACATCTACAAGTTCTCCGCCGAGTTTTCCCGGAAGTATTACCTGCCTTTCCTTGACGCGTATCTGGCCGCCTTCGGAGACAATATCTACTACGAGCAGGTGCTCAAGGTGCTCGCGTTCCTTGACAATGTGAGGCTCAAGGCGCACCCGGTCAGCGGCAGGCGCTGGTATGAGATAGATGATCCCCATGATCTGGCGGTCGCGGAGACCATATTCGCGCCGCCGGCGGAGCGGCTGGCGATGATGCAGGCCCGCTATGGCGGCTACTGGCGTTTCCCGGGCATGCTGGACTACTGCTACCTCGTCAACCCGTATTTTCCTCCGGAGCGGATGCTCGACGAAATCAAGTCCAGCTTCGCCGACCTTGTCACGCAGTACCCCTCGGGAGCCCGCGTCCAGAGCGTGCTGGCCGGCAAGGTGTTCGGTCTGGATCCCGACCATATCGCCGTGGGCAACGGCGCCGCCGAGCTGATCGACTCACTGGCGAGGCTCTGGCCAGGAACCATGGCCATACCAACGCCATCATTCAACGAGTATCCCGCGCGGTTCGGACCCGGCCGAGCTCGGCTTGTCCCGAGCGGCGACAGGTTCGCGTATACCGCTCAGGATCTTGTGGCGGCGATGGCCGACGCGGACATTCTTGTCCTCGTCAATCCGGACAACCCCAGCGGTCACTTCATGGCGGAGGCGGAGACCAAGGGCTTGGTTGAAAGCCTTCTGGCACAGGGAAAGCGCGTCATCGTCGACGAGTCATTCGCGGATTTCGCGGAGCCGGGGCTGAGGTTTACCCTCCTCGATGATTCCTACTTGAGCGCGCGGCCGGGACTGGCGATCATCAAGAGCATCTCGAAGAGCTACGGTGTGCCTGGCTTCAGGCTTGGCGTGATAGCCAGCGGGGACCCCGCGCTTATCGAAAGGATCCGCAAGGACGTTCCAGTCTGGAACATCAACTCCATGGGAGAGTTCTTCCTGCAGATCGTGGACAAGTACAAGGCCGACTACCGCGGGGCATGCGATTCCCTGGCGGCGGAGCGGGAACGGTTCGCCGCCAGGCTCGTCGGCACCGGCAGGCTGGACGTCTATCCGTCGCAGGCCAACTACCTGCTGTGCCGCATCGTCGACGGTACCGGTTCCAAGGCGCTGGCGGAGAGACTCCTTTCCGAGCATGGCATACTGATCAAGGACCTTGTCGGCAAGGCCGGTTTCCCGGCGGGGCAATTCATACGACTCGCCGTCAGGGGGCGCGATGACAACGAGCGTCTTGTTGGTGCGCTTGTTGGTTGAAAAGCGGACGAGAGGGCGTATACTACCGCCAAGGGGTATGTCAGGGCAGATATCGATGTGGCAGTGGCTGTATCGGGCGGCACGGTCAAGGAGTCAATAATCCATGCATGAGGCAATTAGGGTCACTGGTCTCTATGCCATATTTGCAACATTCTGGATATTGTTCTCTGACAGGATTGTTGAGTTCTTCTCGGTCAGCATTGTCCAGATGGGCCTGTTCTCTTCGCTCAAGGGACTGGCCTTCGTGGTTGCTACCAGCGTTCTGCTGTTTTCCCTGGTAAGAAAAGAGATCAACGAGAAGAATCTGGTGATAGCGGAACTCGGAAAGGAAGCCGAAATCCGGAACCAGTTGATACATGAACTGCACCACAGGATCAAGAACAATCTGCAGACTGTATTGGGGTTGCTGAATCTTGGATCGAGGGACGGCGACTCCGCCGAAGAATTGAAGAATGCCATAACCAGCAAACTGATGTCGATGTCGGCGATTTTCAACATTGTCTATAATTTCCACGACATGAAGCACATCACCCTGGCGCGAGTGCTCAACGAATATCAGCACTTGCGGCACAATCGATTAGTGCGTATCGAGATAGATCCGGGAATCAGCTATAACATCGAGACCATTACATCCTGCCTGCTCATCATAGACGCCATAAGCGAGAGCATCTGTCCCAACAAGAACGCCACCGAGTTTGCGTTGATAGTCAAAGAAAGGGGAAGGCTCGACTTTCATATTGAGGGACATGCAGTCGAGCATGACCTTGCTTTCATAAAGGGCGACGATTTTATACAGGATATGCTTGATTCGATCGAGGGCAACCTGAACATCAATCAAGAGGGGATCGAAATTACCTTTAGCGAGATACCCCAAACAAGAGCCAGGCCATCAACCGCGTAACCGCATGATGTCCAGGGAATATCCTACTATGATTCGGGTATGGATCCTACTATGTTTGCGGTATGAAACATACTATGTTTTGGGTATGGAACCTACCAGGTTTCATGTACGAATCCTATTAGGTTTCGGGTACGAATCATACCAGGTTTCGGGTATCAATCATAACAGGATTGTGAAGGCGATGGGGGCGTCCGCCCGGAATGGACGGACGCCAGGCTCTTTGTTGAATTATTATACTATGGATACCGGTGCGGCAAGGCGCGACTCCTTGATGTCCTTGTCATTGGGAGCCGTGCGGATGATAAGGCTGTACTGGCCAGGCTGCAGGTCGACGGGAATCTGCGCTACCACGGTGCCAGGGTTGATGGTGGCATAGACGGCGGAGCGGTGTTCATCGCCGTTCTTGAACCAGACGCCCAGTTCGGCATTGGTCTTGTCGAACTTGAGGTGGTTGCCCTCTATGCGGAAGAAGTCACCGCGGGTGGCCACCAGCTCCTCCTCTGTCTGGATGGAGGTAGCCGAGAACACGATGGGGCTGGTCTTGTCCTGGTACTGTTCTCGCTGGATTCTGGCATCCCGGGCTATGTCGATTTCCTCGGCGCGATTGGCCCTGAAGTGCAGGCGAAGGTCGTGGTTTGACCCTTCCTGCCCGTAGACAAAGGGCTGATCAAGGCGGTCGAAGGTGCCGGAAGCGGAAAGGTAGAGCGAGCCAAAGGGCAGCTTGACGACATACCCCTCGGCAACGGCCTTGTGGAGTTCCTCCGACAGGAGCTCGAAGGCTCCGGCCAGATCTGGTTTGGTAATGGTGGTACGTCCGGAAGCCATGCGGTCTATGAGGCCATCAAAGCCAATGGTTTCCTTGTACGTGGTATGAACCATGTACGGCTTGTGTACCGCCGGCAGATAGTTCTGGACCGCTGATACGTTCAACATCTGTGTCCCCTTGAGTGAGGAACCACGATACCTTTTTGCGTATGCGCACGTTTGTGAAATATGTATCGAGCTTCCGCACTGTGCAATCGAGATGTGCGCCGGAAAATCCGGTGTTTTCATGCCCCCTGCCGGGGCCTGTGCCTGACACGCATCTCTCGAGGGACCGTACTCTCTTTATCGACGAAACAGGATTTAATATAAATAATACTTTACAGCAGAAGAGAAACTGTTTTCATTGATACCTCAATGCAAAAGGAATAATGATGGACAAGCCGAGCGATGAATGGGATCTGATCATCAAGCCCAAGGACAAGTTCTTCGATTTCAATCTGCGAGAAATCTTCCACTACCGCGACCTCATCGGGCTCCTTGCAAAACGGGACCTCGCGAACGTCTACAAGCAGACGCTGCTGGGTCCTCTCTGGTTCATGATCCAGCCGCTTATGACGACGCTGATCTACATGTTCGTGTTCGGAAACATCGCCAAGCTGGGCACCGACGGTATTCCGCAGCCGCTCTTCTATTTTTCCGGGACGATGCTCTGGACCTTCTTTGCCAACAACCTGACCAAATCGTCGGAGACGTTCGCGGCCAACGCGGGGCTCTTCGGCAAGATATACTTTCCACGCTTTACCGTGCCGATCTCGTACATGATCACGAGCTTCGTCACGCTGGGCGTTCAGCTGGTCCTGCTCATAGCGTTCTACGTGTATTACGCGGCCACGGGTGTCGCGGTGACGCCGACCTGGGGGCTGCTCCTGGCGCCACTGCTCGTCGTGGAACTTGGTACCCTGGGCATCGGGATTGGAATCATCATATCGTCCTTTACGACGAAATACCGGGACCTCAAGCATCTGGTCAGCTTTGGCATGCAGCTATGGATGTACGCGACGCCCATCATCTACCCGGCCTCCAAGATACCCGGGAAGTGGCGGGGACTCCTTGCCCTGAACCCGGTATCGCCCATCATAGAAGCCTTCAGGTCCGCGCTGCTGGGGCATGGCAACTTCGACACCGGGGCCATCCTTGCGAGCATGGTCGTGACGGCGGTGATTTTCCTCGGAGGCATCATCATATTCAACCACAACGAGCGCACCTTTATCGACGTGGTCTAAAGGAACGGAACTACATGGGCACTGCAATCACGGTCGAAGGAATATCCAAGGAATACAGGCTGGGCCTCATCAACAACGGACGGCTCTATCGCGACTTCCAGAGCTGGATGGCGCGGCTCCGGAAGAAAGACGACCCCTGGACCAAGATAGGCGAGGACTCCAAATTCGGCAAAAAGGACCGCTTCTGGGCGCTCAAGGACGTCACGTTCGACGTCAAGGCCGGGGACCGCATCGCCATCATGGGCCGCAACGGCGCGGGCAAGAGCACCATGCTCAAGATCCTGTCAAGGATAACCGCGCCTACCGAGGGAACGGTCAAGGTAAAGGGAAGGATCGCGAGCCTCCTCGAGGTCGGGACGGGCTTCCATCCGGAGCTGACGGGACGGGACAACGTGTTCCTGAACGGCGCAATCCTGGGCATGAGGAAATCGGAGATAGCAAGGAAGTTTGACGAGATCGTCGCGTTCAGCGAGATAGAGGATTTTATCGACACGCCGGTCAAGCGCTATTCCAGCGGCATGTACGTCCGCCTCGCATTTGCGGTCGCCGCCCACCTGGAGGCGGAGATACTCGTGGCGGACGAGGTGCTGGCGGTGGGCGACGTGAACTTCCAGGCCAAGTGCCTGGGGAAGATGCAGGACGTCTCGGAGCACCAGGGCAGGACCATCGTGTTCGTAAGCCACAACGCCGGAGCGGTTGAACGGCTGTGCAACGTGGGGCTGATACTGGAAAAAGGCAGGACATGCTTCGAATCCAAAGACATACAGGAAGTGGTCAAGGAATACGCTAGGTTGATTTCTTGACCGTCAGTACGCCGGCTACAAATCGTGTGCGTGGCAACAATGCTTGCCGCGAAAATCAATAAAGGCTTCGAGGGGACTGCAATGAAAGCTTTGATCACTGGGGTATGCGGACAGGATGGCTCATATCTGGCGGAGTACCTTCTCGGGAAGGGCTATTACGTGTACGGCCTCATGCGGCGGAAGGCCACCTACGATCTTGGAAACTCAAAACATCTGGAGGGCAAGGTTCACTTCATCTACGGGGACATGACCGACCAGATTTCATTGATCAACGCGATGAAGATCTCCGATGCCGACGAGGTATACAACCTGGCCGCCCAGTCGTATGTCGCCACAAGCTGGGACCAGCCGTTTACCACGGCGGATATAGGCGGAATCGGGGTGGCCCGGATGCTCGAAGCCATCCGTGTCGTCAAGCCGGAGTGTCGTTTCTACCAGGCCTCGACGAGCGAACTGTACGGCCTGGTCCAGGAAATACCCCAGACCGAGACGACGCCTTTCTACCCGCGGAGTCCGTACGGCGTGGCCAAGCTGTACGGGCATTGGATAACCAAGAATTACCGGGAAAGCTACAATATGTACGCCTGTTCCGGAATACTGTTCAACCATGAATCACCAAGGCGCGGGCTCGAGTTCGTGACACGGAAGATCACCCATGCGGCCGCGCAGATCAAGGCGGGCAAGCAGGATGTCCTGAAGCTTGGCAACCTGAGCTCAAAGCGTGACTGGGGTTTCGCCGGTGACTATGTAAAGGGCATGTGGCTGATGCTGCAACAGAAAATCCCGGAGGATTTTGTCCTCGGTTCCGGAGAGACCCACGAGGTGCGCGAATTCGTGGAACTGGCATTTGAATATGCTGGCTTCAAGCTGGAATGGCAGGGTGCCGGAGTTGAAGAAAAAGGGATAGACAAGTCCAGCGGCAGGACGCTGGTGGAAGTCGACCGCGCATTCTTCAGGCCTGCCGAGGTGGAGATCCTCCACTCAAACCCCGCGATGGCCAGGGGCAAACTGGGATGGCGCCCGGAAGTGGACTTTCCCGGACTTGTCAGGATGATGGTTGAACATGACCTTGCGGAGAACGGCGCGTGAGAGTCCTGATCGTCGGGGCCAGCGGCTTTGTTGGAAAGCACCTGATAGACAATCTTCTGGCTGACGGGCACGATGTCCATGCCTGCGGCGTGGAACCGGCGTTGTCGATCCCGGCGGTCCCGCCGGGACATCAACACAGCGGCATTGACCTCCTTGATTCCGGATCGCTACGGCGATTGCTGGAGGCTGCAAGGCCCGAATGGATCGTCCACCTCGCGGCCCAGAGTTCGGTGGCGCGATCCTGGGAGAATCCCGTACCCACCATGCGCATCAACATCGAGGGGACTATCAACCTGCTCGACGCGGTGCGCCATCTTGAGATGCGGCCCCGGATCCTGCTTGTCGGTTCGAGCGAGGAATATGGAAAAGTAGAGGAAGCGGAGAATCCGATAGCGGAGACCCGGCATCCCGCGCCGATGAATCCCTATGCCGTATCCAAGTACGCCCAGGAGCAGCTTGGCATCCTCTATGCCAAGGCCTATGGCATGGATATCATTCTGACCAGATCCTTCAACCATTTTGGGCCGGGGCAGGGCCGCGGGTTTGTGGTACCTGATTTTTGTGCCCAGATCGTTGATATCGAACGAGGCCTTTCTGAACCTGTCATCCGTGTCGGGAACCTTGATGTGTACCGAGATTTTACCGATGTACGGGATGTGGTCGACGCCTATCGGGCTTTGTTACACAAGGGTGTCTCGGGCGAAGTATATAATGTAGGAAGTGGAAATGATTATTGCATCAGGCAAATCCTTGTTGACTTGTTGCACTTGTCATTAAAGAAAATATCATACGAAGTCAGTCCTGACAAGATGCGACCGGTGGAAAATATCAGGATACAGGCAGATATTGGGAAGATTAATACTTCAACGGGATGGATTCCAAAAATAGGAATTGATGCAACTTTGAGGGATAGTTTGGATTATTCGAGAAAAGCTACCAGGTAGACTCTTCATGATGGGGTATGCTTACATTTTCTTTGAAGATGAGGCAATATATAGAATCTGCGTTTGGATGTCAGACACTGGTGATAAATCTGTGGTCTAGCAATAAAAAATGGATTTTACAAGGAAGAATATAAAATTCGGTGTATTGTTTTGTAGAAAAATGCAGAATTCTAAGCCCTTGATTGCTGTTGTGCTCGATAATTGAAGTTACTTTAACTCTGTGTCATGAGGTGTTAATTATATGCCATTTATTTCGTATGCGCAGAATTTTGAAGATGTCATGCTGTGGCGGGCTCTAAAAAATGTAACAAATGGATTCTATGTTGATGTTGGAGCCAATGATCCCATCGTAGATTCTGTAACCAAAGCTTTTTATGAAGCGGGGTGGAACGGTATAAATATCGAGCCTATCAAACGACATTGGATTAATCTATGTAATGATCGTCCAAGGGATATCAATTTGGCGATAGCTGCTGGTGAGAAAACTGGAACAGCAGAGATTTTTGATACAGAAATTCGTGGTTGGTCGACACTCGACCAAGGTTTACGTAGTGAGCTATCAAACAATGGAATAAAAGGAGAAACATATAAAGTTGAAGTTCGATCATTAAGTGATGTGTTTATTGAAAATAAGGTAGAACAAATCCATTTTTTAAAGATTGATGTTGAAGGTTTTGAGAAAGAAGTATTGGAGGGATCTGATTTTAGTTCATACAGACCCTGGATTGTTGTTGCGGAGGCTACCGAGCCCAACTCACAGAAGCTTTCATATCAAAACTGGGAACCGATTCTGTTAAGATCAGCATATGAATATGTCTATTTTGATGGAATTAATCGTTACTATCTTGCAAAAGAGCATAATGGTTTAAAAGAATATTTTTTATATCCACCTTGTGTTTTCGATGAATTCACTACAGTTTCACATTTTAACGCTGTGCTAAAAGCGCAGCAAGCGGAAGTGAAAGCGCAGCAAGCGGAAGCGAAAGCGCAGCAGGCGGAAGTGAAAGCGCAGCAGGCGGAAGTGAAAGCGCTCACGCTTCTGCAAAGTGGATCAATGAGGATAACAGCGCCGCTACGAATGCTAAATATAAAGCTAAGAAACGGGAAAAGGAAAATAAAAAAATTTATAAAATATTATATCATATTAGTGTATAACGTTATGAAATATATACTTAAAGCTATATTACCAAAGAGCGTGAAAAAATATCTTTCGAAATCTCAAAGAAGCATGATAGTGATAGCAAAGGAAATAGATGCTGAGAAATTTATGGAAAATATTCGTAAAAAATGTAAAGGCTCTTAGTGTAAGATCATATAAAAAGGGGTAAATTAGAATGCACAAACCTGTTACTGTCGTGGTCTTAACTTGGAATGGAATTAAGTATACAAAAGCTTGTCTAGAATCCTTAAACCGTATACAAGAGCAAAGCAATGTTGATTTTGTCGTTGTAGACAACGGTAGCCAAGACGGTACTGTTGAATATCTGAAATCCATTAAATGGATTACTCCTTTGTTTAATACAGAAAATCTCGGCTTTGTGGGTGGGAATAATGTTGCATTGAAGTATATTGCTCAAGATCATGATGTGATATTGCTGAATAATGATACTGAAATCGATGACGACCAGTGGGTTAAAAAGTTACAAGAATCTGCTTATAGGGATGAGAAGATTGGAATAGTAGGTTGTCGAATAAGGCGAACTACAGGTAATATTTTACAGCATTGTGGCACTTATATGCCGGATTATTTTTATTGGGGGCAACAGTTAGGCGGAGGTGAAAAGGATATTAACCAATATAATCAAGATATCGATGTCGAAGGAGTAGTTTTTGCCTGTGTTTATATTAAACGCTCAGTAATAAATACGATCGGTTATCTAGATGAAGATTACTTTTCTTATTTTGAAGATACAGATTATTGCCTGAAGGCAATTGTAGCAGGATTTAGGGTGGTAAATTGTGGTGATTTGACCATTTGCCATCGTGAACATGGTTCAACTGATGCTAATAACCTAAAACCAAACGAATTGTTCTTGGTATCTCAAAAGATATTTTTAAGGAAATGGGTGAGGTATCTTGATGCACGCCTTAATATGGATGTGATTTTAGATTCTACTTTTTCTCGTCCAGTTGGTTATGCAATAACCAGTCGGCTACTTGCGCTTTCTTTAGAAGATGCCAAAATAAGAGTGGCATATGAATATCTCTATGGTATTGGAACTGTATTTCCGGTAGTTGAAGATCGCAACAAGAATACAGGTAGTAGTCGTATAGAAGTAATTAAGAATCACAAACCGAAGGAAAATGTTCCACACATTATCTATGGCCAAGGGGATGCTTTTGCTAATGTGGAAGGGCAATATCGTATCGGTTATACTATGCTAGAAACGACAGGCATACCTTCAGAATGGGCGCGGCAGTGCAATTTGATGGATGAAGTATGGGTACCTTCGCCTTTTAATGCATGGACTTTTCGCCGCAGTGGTGTGACTGTTCCTATCAAAGTGATGCCATTAGGACTTATTGATAACAATTATTTCAACCCAAAAATTAAAGGTTACCCTATAAAGGAAATCTATACATTTCTTTCCATATTTGAGTGGGGAGAACGTAAAGCACCAGAAACTTTGTTAAAAGCGTTTAATAATGCATTCCGGTATGATGAGCCAGTTGTTCTAGTCTGCAAATATTCGAATTCTGATCCTGGCGTGTCTCCTCAACAAATTATTGATTCACTTCAACTTGATCCTAGAGGAGGGAGGATAGTATTCAGTGAAAATGAATATTTGCCATATTATCAGATTTCCCAATTATACAGATCAGTTGATTGTTTCGTCCTGCCGACTCGGGGAGAAGGCTGGGGCATGCCCATTCTTGAAGCTATGTCTTGTGGACTACCAGTGATAGCGAGTTATTGGAGTGCCCAGCAGTATTTTATGACCGATGCAAATAGTTATCCTCTGCAGGTTCAACTAGTGGATGCAGTGGCAAAGTGTCCCTATTATAAAGGGTTTCTGTGGGCGGAGCCTGATGAGTTTCACTTAAAAAACCTACTACGGCATGTTTATGAGAATCCAGAAGAAGCAAGGCAAAAAGGAGCACGCGCGGCAAGAGATGTATCAGAAAAATGGTCATTGCCTGTGACTGGTAAAAGGATGCGTCTGCGATTGGAGGAAATCGAGAAGGAAAGAATATTTAAAGAAGTGCCATCATCAGAGGTCAGTCCAACGAAGCGTTTTATGCCATACCGAATTGCTATAGATGTGTCTCGTGTTGTTGGAAATGAAGTGACAGGGGTTGGGCGTTACACTGCAAGCCTCCTTGCTGGATTGACCCATTTGACGCTTGTAGAAAACCCGATGGACTACATCCTCTTACCAGGCTTTGGTGGGTTCGTACATCCTGAATACAAAAAAACACTCGACTTGAATTATGACAAAGATGATCGCTTTACGCTATATAGAGGGCCTTTACCGGCTTTCGAAAATGCAGACCATTATGTACCTGGCGTGGATCTAGTTTATTGCACAGCAAACAGCTACCCTGAAACCATCGATACTGCCAGTGCGATGGTGGTATATGACATAACCTTCGCCACACATCCACAATTTCACACATACGAAAACATAGAACTATGCCAGAGAAACTTTGAGCGGGCAATCAAGACCGACTGCCATTTTGTAGCTATTTCGAATAATACTAGGGATGATTTTATTGCCTATTACAATGTTGATCCAACGCGCGTATCAGTCGCTTACTGTGGTGTGGATGACCATGTTTTTTCCCCTCGGAGTGAGTTAGAAAAGACCATTGTGTCTAAGAAGTATGGCTTACCAAAGCGATTTTTCTTATATGTCGGCAGTTTAGAACCCAGAAAGAACTTGGACTCAGCTATTCGGGCGATGGCAGAATATGATGGTGATGAAGTGTTGGTAGTTGTCGGAGCCGGTGGTTGGATGAATTCCGGTCTGCATGAGTTAATCAAGCAACAATCAAAAAATGTAAAATTTCTAGGTTATGTCCCACAGGGTGATCTTCCGGCACTTTATTCAGCCGCAGTTGCGACAATCTATCCTTCATTGTATGAAGGCTTCGGCTTTCCAGTAGTTGAAAGTATGGCATGTGGAACGCCGGTGGTAACATCCAATAACTCGTCACTAGCAGAGATTGGCAAGGGCGCTACTTTGCTATTGGAAGACCCGACTGATATAAAGGAAATTGCAGCGACATTAAGTTCTTTGATTAGCGATAGTTCGATTTACTCAGCCCTTGTAGCTAATGGGATAGAAAGAGCAAAACTGTTCACGCCAGAGCGGTGTGCATATGCGACTGTAGATGTATTTAGATCCATTCAGAAAAAAAAAGGTTGGGGAGTAGATAAATTTGAAAACCATTACGGGGCATAATTGAAACCCAAGATAGGAAACCATGACCTCAAACACTTTGGGAAGTAGCGAAGTTTGCGTATGAAAATTATGAGATACATCAAAAAAGCACAAAGGATTCTTTTTATAAAACTTTATCAACTCAGACGAGTCGTTGCATGTAGAAAATATCGAAGCCCCATAATTTCATTCATTGGATATTTGAACCTCCCCATTGGTATCGGTGAAGCCTTCCGCTCTTTCCTAAGACTTGCTCTAAGGAGCAATTTCTCGAACAGTGTGCATGTAGTTGATTATACTCTTCGTAGCGGAGACAAACGGAAAGATGCATCTGGTGCTGAATTCAATCATTTGATAAATATAAAAGGGAAAGCAGATATAACTTTCATTTCTGTAAACCCTGATGGAATACTAAGAGATATCGGATATTTCAAACGTCAGACGCGTGGCAGTTATTCCATCTGTCGTTTAAATTGGGAGCTGCCAACATTCCCTGACCGATGGTTGCCTGTATTTGATATCTTTAACGAAATTTGGGTTACTTCTCGATATGAATATGATACGATGTCCAAATCTGTGATCAAACCCATTACGATCATGCCCATACCTATAGACGTAAAAACGGATGTACCTAGGGATCCATCTAGCCGCAAAATATTCAAAACTCTTGTCATGTTCGATGGTGACAGCTACGTTGAAAGAAAGAACCCCCAGGCTGCACTCAAGGCTTATGTCTTGGCCTTGGGGGACGATCCTGACTCTTTCCTTACTGTTAAAATAAATAACTATACAAAAGCGTGCGAAGATAAATATAATCTGTCGAAGTACTTCAACGAGAGAACTACCATCATTACGGCTACCATGAGCCGAGAAGAAATTGACGCATTGATTGCATCAACGGATGTATATATATCCCTGCATCGGGCTGAGGGGTATGGCTTGATTTTAGCCGAAGCCATGGCATGCGGAATTCCATGTATCGCTCCCGCTTGGTCCGGTAACATGGAATTTATGACTCCTTCCAACAGTTGTTTGGTTTCATACAATCTTGTTCAAATTCAAGAAAATCTGGGAAGTCATTATGACAAAGGTAACTATTGGGCAGATGCCAATGTAGCAGAAGCGGCGGAATACTTGAAAAGGCTTCGCTTTGACAACGAATACTACAGCGAAAAGTCGAGAGCGGCTTTGAAGTCTATTGATTCTACGATCAGTAGCAGGGTTGTATTAAAGAAGTTCAACGACAGGTTCCAGGCAATTTGTTCAAGTCTGGGTTTTATTAATCCAGCCAATCAACCACAGTCGGATGTAATAAATAAATAAAAGACTATGCATCGTTGAAACGCTGTCTAAGAATTACACACTTGATATGAACCGATGTACTCGGCGGGATAGCAGATATAAAAGTAGGTAGAATGTATTTTCTCGCAATGCTATTTAAGAAAGTAAAATCTACCCTACTACGCACTAGGAGGACTGCCAAGTCCATCGTAGCATATATGCATGATGAGTTGGTGGCCGACAAGATACGGGACGAGATAGAAGCCTCAAAATTCATAATATGGAAGAGCGATATGTGTAGCCTCTCCATACTCAAGCCAATATGCATGCTGGCGCACTATGCTTCAGATGAGAAAATTGACGAAAATGTTATGTCCTACTTACGTTCCCTTAGTAATTGCGGTATTGATATCATATTAATTTCCACATGTGAGACTATGCCTAAGACTGAAATCGATAAAGCTTCTACATATTGCGGACTAGTAATAACCAGGAAGAATCTTGGCTATGATTTCTATTCGTGGAAAACTGGATGTCGCGCATATCCTGCATACGCGTCCCATCCTTGCATATTCTGGGCGAATGATAGTGTATTGGTCGATGAACGGCTTATTCCACGCGCAATAGAGGTAGCATTTAGCTCGGGCGCGGGCATCTTTGGTTTAACCGATTGCTACCGACATGGTTACCACCTCCAGTCCTATTTTTTGCGCTTTTCCGGGCATACGGTGGCGAGTAAGGAATTCCATGACTTCATTAATTCGATAGCCGTTCACCGCCATAAGCCTACCATAATACGGCTCTACGAAATCGGCTTGTCCCGGAAGATGGCCGCGAAACATCAGCTAGACTCGATGATCAGTGCCAAGGATTTAATCCCTAGTGCGAAGCCAAAGCCATTGCGCAAGTTGAATCCGACCATCGATACTTGGAAAGTCCTGATCGAGGAATACGGTTTCCCGTTCGCAAAAAAAGAGCTAATCCCCAAGAGGGGTGTATCTATCGAAGAGATTCGCGCAAGCTTCGACCACGTGAATCTAAGCGAGTTGCCCGAGGCTCCTCATGTCTGATTCGCCTCTCGTCTCGGTCGCGATGGCAACTTTCAACGGGGAACGTTTTCTCCACGAGCAGCTTGATACAATACTCGCGCAGACATACACGGATTTTGAGATCGTTGTTTCCGACGACGCTTCAGTTGACCGTACCGCCTCAATACTCCACGAATACGCGCTGAAAGATTCAAGGATCAAGGTTCTGCTCAATAAAGATCGTCTTGGTTATGTCGGTAATTTCCAGCGCGCTCTGGTCTCATGTGCTGGAGAAACAATATTCCTCGCCGATCAAGACGATATTTGGATGAATAAAAAGATAGAAACGTTGTTGTTTTTTCTCGGCAGCGGGCTACTTGTTCACTCCGACGCCGAACTTGTCGACAGCGAAGGCGAGTCCTTGGCCCCATCATTCAACACGCTCAAAAAGTCTTATTGCGGAACGGACGCGTTTGGTGCATTGCTTAACGGCAATTTCATTACCGGATGCACCATTGCGTTCAAGAAGGACCTGCTTGCCCAAGCTATTCCTTTCCCGCGGAATATCCCCCACGATTACTGGCTAGCCCTCGTTGCCGCTACGACCGGTGGGGTACGTGGTTATCCAGGGGTCTTGACCAAGTATAGGCAACATTCATCCAATGTATTTGGCGCTGGATTTAAAAAATCGAATGTGGGAAAGAATTACAGTCGAGCGGAAAAAATCGAGGCTAAGCTTGCTCAGTCAGGTACAAGAATTAGATCAATCTGCGATATAGTCGAATCCCTCGGAGAAAGACTAAGACCCCAACACCAAAAATTGGCCAAGAAACTCATGGAATATTACTCCTCCTATTGTACGAAAGTGATTCGGTTTCGAGCATTCTTTTTCTTTTGCGTACATCATAAAAAGGTTTTTCTCGTCATGAAGTGTAGAAATAGTGTAATAAAGGCACTCTCTAGTCTGGTCGGTAATAAACTGGAGCGATTCATCACGTGGCTCACATTCAAGCAATCGAGAAGAGAGCGCATATGAACGAGTCCATGAATCCACGAGTGTCCGTTTTGATACCAACTTACAATCAAGCGTTTATGCTAAAGGATGCTATTGAGAGTGTACTAAGCCAGACATACTGCAATCTCGAGATTGTCGTTGCCGATGACGCGTCTACGGACAACACCCACGACGTTGTCGCTTCATTTGATGATCCCAGAATAAAATATTTTATAAATGAATCGAATTTGGGACGCGTTGGCAATTATCATCGTGCCCTATATGAATATGCAACCGGCGAGTGGGTCGTCAATCTCGATGGAGATGACTACTTTATTTATCCTGAGTTTATCAAGGAATGCGTAGCGGCGCTGATATCTAATCCAGGGGCAATACTTGCGTTCGCTGATCAGTATCAGCTAAATATAGGGCAAGAGATCGACACGTCTATTGTACGTGCAAGAAGTGGACGGATCCGGGTATATGACGGGACTTCCTTCTTGTTTTCAATGCCACGGAATCCTCTGCGGCTCCAGCATCTTTCGACTCTATATAATCGGCCAGTTGCACTAAGTCTTGATTTTTACAGAGCCGATATCATAAGCTCGGATTATGAATCCCTTTTTCGAATGATAATTGACAAAAAAATCATCCATGTAGATCGAATCGTCGGTGTCTGGCGAAAACATGGGAACAATTTCTCTTCCCAGAAGGACGCTACGCAGTGGGTAGACAACCTCGATCTCTATCCAAGTGTAGCATCTTTTGCCCGAATGACCATGGCGCGTGGTAAGGTGTTTCGCATTCAGGCTTGGCTTATCCGCAACTTTGTACACTATGCCCGACGGATTATCGTAAGGGCGATAGTGTCGCGGGATCCGATTCTCATTCTGTCTGTCCTAAGCGGGATTTGCAAGAAGGACAGAAATTTATATATACTAACTATCCTTTCTCCTATTACTCTCTATTCGATTGTGAAGAAAGTACTACGCTCATGCTTTGTGTATAATTGAGTTTTTGAACAAGCGGACAAGTTGTACCGTGAATATGTCAGACTGCACATTGATGGATTCACCTGGTATGAGCGATTCATCTTCAAGCGTCTAAGTTGGTCTAAATGGCAAAAGTATCCATTCCTTGCCGTGTATCCATCATGGATAAGGTTCAGGTTTGTGCCATCTATGCTTAAAAGAATCGGTTCCGAAAAAGCACATCATAAAGGAAAATCATTGGTTACACTCCCTAAGGAGCTTGTATGACTATTCTCGGTATTTTCCTCAGCAACGAGATCAGGACTGGTGGACATATCCGTTGCCTGGAACTCATGGAGGGTCTCGCTTGCCGAGGGAATTCCGTTTCCGTATTGCTCAATGCGGATCTGGCGTACGAACCAAAATGGTTTGCCGCGATCCGAATTCAGGCGCCATACAGGAGAAAAAAGCTGCCGCCGGCCTCGTTTGTCTTCAAGCACGCGGTAGAAGAGTGGCTGCGAAAGAATACCTTTCCCTACAAACCCGACTTGCTCGTGGTCTTCAGCGAAACGCACTTCAAGGCCGCAATCACGGTAAAAAAACGTCTGGGCATACCGATCGTCTTTGGCATCCAGAGCAACGCGGTGCGCGAGTCGATCATCTCGCTCAGGGAGAACAAGTTGCATCCCCGGGCATTCGTCCGCGCGGTGTATGAGTATTTCCACTATGCCGCATATGAGCAGCGCATAGCAAGGAACTGCGATGCCATCGTGCTGCAGAGCGCCAGCGACAGGGATGACTTCTTGTCCCGCGTTTCGGGAGCCACGAAAAAACTCCATATCATCGGAGGCAATATCGGCGAGCCTCGATGCATCGACGGTACACGAGGCATCAACGCGTCCGGCTCGCTCCGGAAGGTACTCTTCATGGGTACGTTGGGGGAGCGCAAAGGGCTCGGGTACCTTATGGAAGCCGTCGCGATCCTTCACCGCGAAGGGCATGCGGAACTGGAACTGCACGTTGCCGGTCCCGGTAGCGACGAGCAGAAACGGCGGTTCGAGCATCATGCCATGGCCGGAGGCTTTGCCCGAGCGGTTCGATTCTATGGCAGGGTTCCGAGTACCTTTCCCCTGATGGCTGAATGTGACCTCATGGTCGCGCCTTCGCTGTTCGACAGCTACCCTGACGTGATCCTTCTGGCTTTGCATGCGGGTATTCCAGTCATCGGCAGCAGGGTCGGGGGCATACCGGAGATGCTGGCGAACGACGACCTCCTGTTCCCCGTTCGAGACAGCTCGGCGATAGCATCAATCCTGCGCCGGTGCCTCGAGGAACCCGGCCACTACGCCAGGCTCCGATCGCTCTGCGAGGCAAGACGTACGCACTTTGTCTTTGATTGGCCAGAGGCCTGGGAAAAATTGGCCAAGGAGATGCTTGAACGATGAAAATTGTGGCGTTTGGCGGCGGTGGCTTCATTGGTTCCGCGATTGTAGACCGGCTCCTCCTGGCCGGGCACGAGGTGCGCATCTTCGAGCGTACGCGCGTTCTTCCCTATCGAACGTTCGGAGAATCAGAGCCCGTCGAATGGACCACGGGCGACATGCAGAGTCCGCATGATGTCGCCACGGCGCTTGAGGGCATGGATGCGGTCCTGCACCTCGTCTCCACCACCTTGCCCAAGAATTCGAACGAAGACACGGTATTCGACGTCCAGAGCAACCTGGTCTCCACCCTGCACCTGCTCGATGCGATGGTGGTGCTCCAAATAAAACGGATCGTATTCATATCCTCAGGCGGAACCGTCTATGGCGAGCCGAGGTATCTGCCGATCGACGAGGAGCATCCGACAAATCCGCTCGTTTCGTACGGCATCACCAAACTCGCCATCGAGAAATATCTGCTGCTTTACCAGCGTGTGCACGGACTCAAGCCGACGATACTCCGTGTGGCGAATCCCTATGGCGAGCGGCAGCGCGCGGAGACAGCCCAGGGAGCGGTCGGGGTATTCCTGCACCGCGCGCTGCGCGGCCAGATGATCGACATCTGGGGCGATGGCAGCGCAATCCGAGACTACATCTATATCGGCGATGTCGCCGATGCCTTTGTCCGGGCTTTTGCCTATGACGGCAATTCGACCACATTCAACATCAGTTCGTGCACAGGCGTCAGCTTGAATGACTTGCTGTCGCGACTCGAACGCCATCTTGGCCATGCGGTCGACAGGCGCTATTTGCCGGGCAGGCCCTTCGACGTGCCTGCGAGCATATTGGATAATACCCTCGCGCGAACGGAACTTGGATGGAAGCCGGAGACCTCGCTGCGTGAAGGCATTGCCCTGACAGCGGCATGGATCAGTACCTCGATGAAAGACAATCCCGCGACGATCGATAGGTTGGCGTAATGGATACGCTGCTTCAGCGAAGAAACGAGTCACGAAATGCCTGAATTCCGCCCTGGCGTCGTATCCATCATGATCCCGACCTACAATCAAGCGGCCTATATCGGGGATACGATACGAAGCGTCCTCGCCCAGACCTATACCCAACTCGAGATCATCGTGGCGGATGACGCGTCAACCGATGAGACCCCTGAAATCGTCGCGGGATTCGCCGATCCCCGGATCAAGTACTTCCGCAATGAGCGCAATATAGGCCGTGTCAGAAACTACCACAAGGCTTTGTATGAACACGCTACCGGAGCGTGGGCGGCCAATCTGGATGGTGATGATTACTATATCTACCCGCGGTTCATAGAGGACAGCCTGTCCGCTCTGTCCGAACATGCGGGATCGATTCTGGCGTTTTCGGAGTATGCGCGATTGGACGATGGCGCGGAAGCTGACAAGGTCATTACCGATCCGGGGCCTGGCCATATCAAGGTGCTTGATGGCAACGAATTCTTCTTTTCGATGCCCAGGAATCCCATGCGCCTGCGGCACATGACCACCGTGTATGATCGTCGCGAAGCCCTCAGGATTGGTTTTTATGTCAAGGATATCATAAGCGCCGATTATGAATCGCTCTTCAGGCTCATGTTGAACAACAAGCTGATTCATCTGGACAGAATCATTGGCGTCTGGCGACGGCACGGGGACAACCTCTCCACGAATCTGAATGTGGCTAGCTGGATTGACAATCTCGAGCTCTTTTCAAGCGTCGGCGACTATGCAAAGCGGGTATTGACTGGCGGTGAGAAGAACAGGGTGGATGGATGGTTCAGGCGAAACTCGGTCAATTATGCCCGCCGCATGATGATGCGCGCCCTGGGAACGGCGGACCCGCACCTGGTGGCCGCTGTCCTGAAGCGCGTATGGAAACGAGATCGAGCCATTCTACTCCTTACCCTTTTCTCTCCTGTCACCATGCTTGTCATGTTCAGGAAGGCCCTGACAAGGATTGTCCATCGGTTTGCAGGCGGTAATCGGGCATGAAGGACCGAGGAGGTATGCCCGCACGCCCGGGAACGTGGATTCTTTTTGAGAGTAATGACGACAAATCGTCCCATTGGTCGGCCGCGCTTCTGAGGCTCGGAATTGCCTCAAGGGCTGTCCATGATTCCCCCGTCCTTACGCCTATCGTCCTGATGAAGGCCATCGTTCACGGTAGCCGGCCGCTGGCGGTCTTCTTTCGGTACCTGAACGACTATCGATCACTTCCCAAGACCGTGGCCAGAATGCTGGCAGAGATCGCCGCGTTGCTGATATGCGGGGTCTTTCGTGTGCGCATCTTCTGGATTTGCCACAATGTAGACCGTGAAACAAAACGGTATCATCCAGCGCTCAGCGAGCTCCGGAGGCGGATGTTCGCGAAGGCCGCCGAACGGATCTTTGTCATGGACGAAGGGCTAGTTCCCTTTGCCAGGAGCGTCTTTCCTGCCCATGCCGAAAAGTTCGACTTCCTATGCTTTGGTCCTCCGGCAATGCAAAGGGTTTCAAGCGTTACCGAGACCTTCTTGAAGGAAATAATAGATTTCGTTGACCAACGCCGAGGAATGGCCCTCTCAAATGGTCAGCGATTTCTGTCATTCAGCTGCATCGGGCGCCCTGGCGACAAGTATGATCATTTCCGCCGGGCACGCGAGCTGGTCAGCGAAGCGAGACGATTGGGTTTCTCCGTCGCTGGTATTGTCGTTGGCCCCTTTATCGCCGGGAAGTACGACGATGGCGGAGAGCCATACTTCGGTCTGGACAAAGAGCCTTCCATCTTGTTCCGTGGCGACTATATTCCGCTCGATGAAGTTGACTTCCTTGACGGCTTTGATTTTATGTGGCGCGGCTACCGCGATTGGTCCATGTCGTACACGCTCTATAAAGCGGCCGCGATGCATAAGCCCGTGCTCGCGATCGATACGGGTTTTGTAGGTATGGCCGTCCGACTCTACGGGCTGGGCGCGGTCGTCAACCAGGATTTCTCCAACCTGGCGGCGGCCCTTGATTCGATTGAGCGATGGGATCCAAGCGCGGCCGATGAATTCCTCAAGAGCCATTCTTGGGAACAGGCCGCATTGCGTATTGCCTCTGCACTCCGGAAACCTTCTGGCGACTGATGCGGCTCCTTGGTTTATGCAAAACGAAACTATGAATTCAGATTTGCATAATGTATGGGGCCACTGAAGTATATCCCCATGCGGCTTCTATAAGACTTGGGTGTTATTCCGCCGTGGCTTCAGTATAGAAAACCAAAAAGCCAGAGGGGGATTTTCCGGTCATTGCCGTATTCAAGATTGTCTGCGGCGATATACGCCTCGGTGAGATCTTGTATTTGCTTGCGGGTCTTGTTCTTTCCACCAACCTCTATGGTAAATTTCCCATCAACAAGAAAATCGCCGGCTTCGGAAAACGCGAGTTCATGCGTATAGGCAAGCTGGTTCGCGACAAAGGTCTCCCGGATATTTCCGGCATCGACGGCCGATCCTTTGAATAAATACATAAGATTGGTGTTTTCAAGGTACAGTTTGTCCGGTTTCTGCAGGGCGCCACTACCATGCGTCCGCTTGAACAGGGATCGCACAAGCTTCGCCTCCGCAAGGTATCGTATATATGAAAGCAAGGTTTGCCGGTTGATTCCGATCCGCTCGCTTAGCTTTGAGATGTTCGGAATGGTCGGAGCAAATTTTGAAGCAAAGTTCATTATTTGTTCAATTTGGGAATATATGCCGTTTTATTGATTTGTACACTCTGGTAATCAATATTCTATTAAATTTGGTTGTCACGGCAACCAAAACGCCATCTCTTCTAGGACCGTCTCCCGGCAAGCCGCTCATAGACTCCGAGGAGCTTCCGGGCCGACTCGTCCCAATCGAATAGCGGCAGGCGCGCCTTGGCCGCCGCGAGGAGCCGTTCCCGTATCGCCGGCTCGTTGACCACCGAGTCGAGCCCACGGGCAAAGGCTTCCGCGTCATGCGGGTCATCCACCACGATGGCGGCGTCCCCGACTATCTCGCCCACGGCGAAGGCTCGGGTCGTAACCACCGGGCAGCCGCAGGCCATCGCCTCGACATTGGGCATGCCAAAGCCTTCCGCGAGCGAAGGAAAGGCAAAGGCCGAGGCCGCGTTCATGAGGCGAACCACCTCTTCCTCGTTGACGAAGCCTGGTGTGACAAGCCTGTCCGCTATCCCCAGAGCCCCGGCGCGGATCCGCACCGCGTCCATATCCCATCCCGTTCCGGCGCAGACCAGGGAGTACTGTTCGTTTCCTGGGCGCGTGGAGACGAATCGCGCGAAGGCCTGGAGCAGCGTCCACGGGTTCTTGCGTTCCGAGAAGCGGCTGATATGAAAGACGAACGGACCCCGAACACCTTTCGAATCCAGGAAAGCTTCGTCCCGCCTTGGCTCCAGGACGCGATAGGCGGGGCCAACGCCGTTGTAGCAGACCTGTATTCGCTCGGGCCTCACACCGAAATGCTCGACGAAATACCGGGCGCTGGTTTCTGATACGGTAATGAGCGCGTCCATTCTTCTGGCGTACATGGGCACGATGACGCGCTCGTGGGCAAGTTCAAGAGGCCCATGAAAGTGGGGCAGGAGCAGTTGTTCCACGCCGTGGATCGTGGCGACTTTCCTGGCCTTGATACCGATGAGCGGAGAAAAGATCGTAAGCGGACCATAGTGGAGCAGGTCAAAGTCTTCTCTTCGCAATAATGCCGCCGCCGCGACGGGATTCCTGGGTATGAGCAGCTCCCGCGCTCGTCCGTATATCGGGTTGGAACTCCTCGAGTAGTGTATGAAGGTAAAATCAAAGCGGTCGGCGGCGATGTCGAGCACCCGCGAAAGCATCTCGTTGAGGTGGTGGCCGGACCCGGATATCCAGTTGTCCAGCGGTTTTGTAAATACCCCGATACGGGGCCTTCGGGTACTGACTATCATGAGGCGATTCTATACAATCGCGGCGGTGATGGCAATTCGCCATGCCGGACATTTCGCAACAAAGTAACGACGAGAGGGACCATGGGCGATATCTCGGTACTATCAATCCACGACCGCGTAGCGTGCTTTCATTCGCTCTATCCTTTCCTCCAATCCGGGCGGCCCGGCCGATTCGACTATTTCGACTCCGCCGAAGACTGTCTGAAAAGGGACAAGAACCGAACCCTGGTCATGGTCAGAAGCTTCATCAAGCCGGATCGCGTGGACCTTACGCTGATGCGAAGGCTCAGGGACAAGTACGAGAGAATCGCCTTCTTCCATGACGACGCGGGCGGGGGCATTCCCCGCCTAGAGGTGCTGCCCTTTGTGGATCTCTTCTACTCCAAGGCGCTGTTCAGGGACCGTTCACTCTACGGCAAGAGCCTGTACGGCAAGGAACTGTATTCTGACTTCTTTCACGATCGCTACGGCGTTTCTGATCCGGAGCCGCGCCAGCGCGCGGTAGAGACGAGGCCAGAGATGCTGGCCAAGCTCCGCCTATCCTGGAACATCGGTATCGGCGACTATCCGCGGGGCAAGCTTCGGCAGCGGGTTGGGGTGGCGGCCAGCATGGCGCTTGGCTTCAAGGTCACGCCGCTCTTCTATGGTCGCGGAAGACTCCCCGCCGATCCTGTGTCGCGCAATCCTGGAACAATCCCTGTCCACGCGCGCCTCGCCCCCGCTCCCCGGCCTTCCATCGCCTATCAGCGAAAGCTGGTAATGGAGCGGATCGAGGGGAACCCCCTGTTCCTTACGGGTTCGGTATCGCAGAACCGCTACAACCGCGAGCTGACGAGATCGCGTATTGTGCTGTCTCCTTTTGGCTGGGGCGAACTCTGCCTTCGCGATTTTGAGGCGGTTCTATCGGGGGCCCTGCTCCTGAAGCCGGACATGTCGCACCTGGAAACCTGGCCGGACGTGTTCAGTCCAGGGGAGACCTACGCGCCGTTCTCCTGGGAGGCTGACGACCTCGTCGAGACCGCGATGCGCTACCTGGACGACGAGGCCGAACGGTCGCGCGTCGCCCGCAACGCGTATGAATCGTACCGCAGCCAACTGGCCGAGATGCCCGCCCGCTTCGAGCGGACAATCGCCGAAATAGAGGCCTGCCGTGGCTAGAGAACGGGGAGGTACCAGAGCGATGCGTCGGAGCCATACGCTAGCGGAAATCAGGGCTTCGCTTTCTCCGGAGAAGCGCCAGTCCGATGGTCCCTGGACCAGACTCGTGCTCCGGCCACTGTCATACCCGGGAGCCTGGCTCTTCCTGAGGCTTGGCTTCTCGCCCAACGCGGTTACCTATCTGTCCGCCGCGCTCTGCGTCGCGGGTTTTGTCTGTTTGGCTGCGGGCGGTGCCATAGCGGCCTGGATTGGCTTTTCGTTCTTCTTTGTCTTTGGGATTCTTGACTGTGTGGATGGGAACATGGCTCGAGTTCTAGGCACGGCGAGTCCCTGGGGTGAATGGGTGGACGCGCTGGGAGGCTATACGGCCTATGCCACACTACTCCTGGGGCTTGGAGTGGCGGCGGACGCCTCCGTTGGAGCGGTGCTGCCGGGTGCCGGGCTGGTCCTTCCCTGGCCCGCGGGGGGGTGGACCTTGGTTGGCGGCGTTGCCGCTGCGGCAAATCTGCTGATGCGGGCTGTCTTTCAGAATTATCGCGCGGTAAAGGGCGGCCAAACCGAGCGCGCGAGCATTGGCGGAGAGAAGCGATTTTCAGAAACGATCGGCATCACCGGTCTTCTGGTGCCCATATCGGCCCTGGCCTATGGTCTCGGATTGTTGCCCTGGGTGCTCTGTGCCTACACCATCGTATATGGCGGCGGCTGTCTGGTCGTCGTACTGAAGCTTGTCCGACGCGTGGAATCAGAGCCGCGTGGGAGCGGATCGGCGTGAAACGGATCCTGATAGTCTATAATACCGCGTACTACGTCTACAATTTCAGGCGTCCGCTGATTCGAAGGCTTTTTGCACTGGGCTATGAGGTACACGTGGCGGCTCCGCGCGACGATTACGCATCGAGGCTTGAGGCCGAGGAAGGCGTAATCTTCCATCATACTCCGCTCGACGGCAAGGGACTTCGTCCCCTCAGGGACATCTCCTACTGCTTCGGGCTGATCACGCTATACCGCCGCCTTCAACCCCGTGCCGTGCTTCAATACACGATCAAACCGAACATCTATGGTTCTATCGCCGCGAGGATAGTCGGAACGCCAGCCATTGACAACGTGACAGGCCTCGGCGCGGCGTTCGCCAAGGATTCGTTGCTGCAATGGTTTGTCCGCGGATTGTACAAGCTTGCCTTCAGCCGCGTAGAACGCGTGTTCTTCCAGAATCCCGATGACCAGGCCCTCTTCCTGCGGTATCACCTGGTCAGGCAAGCGGCCTGTGGGTTGCTTCCCGGCTCGGGTGTTGATACCGAACGTTTCGCGCCGCGCCCGCGGAGCGGGAACCAGGCGGGCTTTACATTTCTTCTTGCCGCTCGCCTCCTCGTGGAGAAGGGCGTTGCCGATTACGCCAACGCGGCCCGTATCGTCAAGGCACACCACCCAGACACACGCTTTCTGCTGGCCGGAGACCACGACCCGGATGACACGCACATGATTCCCCGTTCTGACCTTGATGGATGGTTGCGCGAAGGGCTGATCGAGTGGCTGGGCCGGGTGGAGGATATCCGCGACGCGATATCCCGGGCGGACTGCGTCGTGCTTCCGTCGCGATATCGGGAAGGTGTGCCCCGCTCGCTGCTCGAAGCGGCGAGCATGGCCAAGCCCCTGATTGCCAGTGATTCGGTCGGCACTCGTGAACCGGTAGTGGAGGGTGTCAATGGCTTCCTGTGCCGCCCCGGTGATCCGGAAGATCTGGCGCGGGCGATGCTCATGATGGCTGGACTTGCCGGGGACCGCCGCGCCGCCATGGGTGCCGCGTCCAGGAAAAAGATGCGGGATGAATTTGAAGAGACACTCGTCCTGGACGCATACCAAACCGCGCTGCGGGAGCTGGAATCATGAAGATACTCGTAACGGGCGTAGCCGGTTTCATTGGCTTTCATCTTGCCAGGCGGCTTCTGGAACGCGGCGACGCTGTCGTGGGCCTGGACTCCATCAATGATTACTATGACCCGGCGCTTAAATATAGCCGTCTTGCCGAGCTTGGGGTCGATGAAGCCGCCGCGCGGGCGGGGCTTGCCCACGGCGCCCGCTATCCTGAATTCGAGTTCCGGCGCGTATCGCTTGAGGACCGAGTGGCGATGGAAGCGGTATTCGCGGTTCACCGCTTTGACCGAGTATGCAATCTGGCCGCTCAGGCGGGCGTCCGTTACAGCATAGAAAATCCTCGGGCATACATCGACGCCAATATCGTGGGATTCGTCAACGTGCTTGAGTGTTGCCGCCAGGCCGCGGTTCCGCACCTGATATACGCGTCATCCTCATCGGTCTATGGGCTGGGAACGAACCTTCCATTCTCGGCCCATGCGGCGGTCAATCACCCGGCCAGCCTCTACGCGGCCACCAAGCGCGCCGACGAACTCCTGGCCCATACCTATAGCCATCTGTTTCAATTGCCGACTACCGGCCTTCGTTTCTTTACCGTCTATGGACCATGGGGCAGGCCGGACATGGCATACTTCAAGTTCGCCGAAGCCATAATCCAGGGCCGGGAAATAGATGTCTACAACAACGGGGACATGCTCCGCGATTTTACCTATATCGACGACATCATAGAAGGAACAATGCGCGTGCTGGATGGAATCCCGACCGGGGACCCTGGCTGGAATCCCGCGTTGCCTGATCCCGCGAGTTCGAGCGCGCCGTATCGCGTCTACAACATTGGCAACAACAAGCCTGTTAGATTGCTTGATTTCATCGCGGAGCTTGAACGGGCATTGGGAGCCAAGGCCGGAAAACGATACCTGCCCATGCAACCAGGAGATGTGTACGCGACGGAAGCCGATATCGATGATCTGGGGCGGGACTTTGGATGGAGACCGCGAACCGGCATCAGGCAGGGACTGGAAGCGTTTGCCCGGTGGTATGGTACGTATACACACTCGCGCGCGAGCGCGCGGAGCGAGGCGCGCGAATGATCGGCAAATCTTCCGCCGTGCGCATGGTGGTCAATCTGGTCTTCGCGGTCGCCGTGATCGCTTTCTGTGCCGTCTATGCCTCGCGCCTGGATTGGGCCAAACTTGCCGACCTGAAGATCAACCCAGTGTACATGATCATCTCGCTGGCGGCGGGAGTATGCTACCTCTTTCTTTCCGCGTTTATATGGATACGCATGCTGTTCAGGCTTAATTCCTCGGTGCGCGCAAGCTGGAATCTGCTTGCCGTATACGCGAAGTCGTGGATGGGACGATACATTCCCGGCAAGGTTGTCTGGATAGCGGGCAAGATTCATTTCGCCTCCCGTTATGGCATACCGGTGTCGCAGCTCGGCGTGACATCGTTCCTGGAGGCCGGAGTTCAGATGGCGACCCAGCTGATAATCAGCCTGGCGATCGTCTTGCTGGATGGGCATTTTGGCATGCTTCCCGGAAGCATACGAACACTGATCCTCGTGGCTATCGTCGGCCTGGTCGTGGCCCTGACTCCACCGGTCTTCAACGTGCTGACAACACTGTTCTTCCGGCTGGCACGGCGGAAGGTGGAGCACAATCTCCGCGTTACCTGGTTGGCTATCGGCGAGATGACCGGCCTGTATTCTCTGGGCTATATTCTGCTGGGATTGACATACTTCTTTTCCCTGAAGTCCTTCATTCCAGACTTGTCACCTTCGTTGTTTGCCTTTACCACGGCGGGAATCAGCATTGCCGGGACCATGGGTATCCTGGCGCTCTTCGCCCCGAGCGGCCTTGGCGTCAGGGAAGGATTCATAGTGCTCTTTCTGTCCATCGCCATGCCTGTCGAGCTGGCTGTGGTCTCGGCGATCGTGCTCCGGGTAACCGCCCTGCTGATGGATCTGGCGTTTCTGGGGGCATGCGTCGGAGGGCGCAGACTCTTCGCGGCGACAGAGGCGGCGATATGAGAGTCCTCTTTATTACCAGAAAGTTTCCGCCAATCACGGGCGGCATGGAGAAGTATTCCAGAGAGCTATACGACGCGCTCTCCGGGCAAGCCCGGGTCGACCTGTTTGCCAACAGAAAAGGGAACAAGGCTCTTCCCTTCTTTCTCATCGCCGCGGTCGCGAAGCTGCTGGTTGCGGGCCGAAGGTATGACATCATACATCTTGGCGATGGGCTTCTCGGAATACTCATACCCATAGCAAGGGCTTGTGGTGGCGCCGCCGTGACAATCACGATTCATGGCTTGGATGTTACCTATGCCAATCCGGTCTACCGGGCAGTGGTGGTCCCGCGCATACGGACGGCGGACAGGGTGATATGCGTTAGCCGTAACACCCGCAGGCTCTGTCTGGACCGCGGAATATCGGCGGACAAGATCTCCGTCATTCCCAATGGCATCACGAGTGACGCCGGGGCCGACGTCGTCGCGGCAAGGCCTTCAAGTCTGCGGAGCGTCGTTGATGAGGGCGGTATACTCTGCACCATAGGAAGGTTGGTCAAGCGCAAGGGGCACGAGTGGTTCATACGCGAGGTAATGCCCCGACTCGATGCCTCCTACAGCTATCTCATAGCCGGAGATGGTCCTGAGCGGCCCGCACTGGAGCGGGCCATAGTCGCGTGCGGGCTGCGGGAGCGGGTATTCCTGCTCGGCCTGATATCCGAGGGCGAGAAGGAATGGCTTCTGCGCGCCGCGCGGCTCTTCATAATGCCCAACATTCCGGTATCTGGCGATGTGGAGGGGTTCGGTCTTGTATTGACTGAAGCGGCAACGCGAGGCCTGATGTCGGTCGCCTCCGATATTGATGGCATTCCCGATGCCGTGGTCCCCGGTGAGACAGGCAACCTGGCGCGGCCGCTGGACGCGGACTCATTCGTGACGGCCATAGAATCAGCGCGGCCCGATCGCGATCGCGTCAAAGCCGCGGTTGCCGTGTTTGACTGGAAACGCATCGCCGCTCGGTACATTTCCGAGATGCGGAAGGCTCATGATATAGTGACATCGGACAGATCAAGGAGACACCGTACATGAGGCTCCCGACGATTTCAAGAGATGACCGGGCGGTCATCATCGCGCTGGTGTTTTTTACGCTGCTGTTCAGGCTCGCGACCATCATGATGATCAATACCGGCGTAGATGAGCGAGACTATTGGCAGTCGGCACGGGCCATGGTTCGCGGATTTCCATATCCCGAGCTCTCTCATCGCACTACGCGCTTTGGGGTGATTCTTCCTGTAGCCGCGGCGCAAGCCATCCTTGGATCGCATCCAAATATCTATTATGTGATGCCAATACTAAACTGCATGGTGCAGGCGGCACTGGCATACATGATAGGGCTTCGACTTCGCGGCCGTCTGACAGGGCTCCTGTTTTCATTGTCTCTGACTCTGTTTCCTTACATGATCAGGGCTGGAAGCCAGGTACGGCCGGAAATATTCTCCATTACGTACATGCTTCTGGCTTTTATGTACTTCATAACCTACATGGACAAGCGCAATGATAGCGTCCGGCCACTGCTTTGGATGGCTTTGTGGCTGTTCGTATCGTACCTGACGAATGTAACCAACCTGTTCCTTGTGCCCGGCTTGCTCGCGGCTGTCCTGTTCTATAAGCGGCGCGGCGATCATGCCTTGACCTTGGCCGGTATGCTGTTTGGTCTATTCATCGCGGAAACCGCGCTCTATGCCTTGTTCACACGGTACCGATTTGGCGAGCTGGAAATAATAATGCAGAAGCATTTCCACGCGGATTCCTTTACGGTACCCCATATCATAGACCTGTTGCGTCGTTACGCACCGGAGAACCTGCAGCTCTATTGGAGCCTGCCCTTTGCCATATTTGGTATCGCGTCGATATTCTATCTGGTCCGGGGGCGCGATCGCAGGGTTCAGGGACTCATGCTCGCGGCATTGAGTTTTTTCTTCCTTATTACAGTGGCGGTCAAGGGGCTGCACCCCATTACGCCCGCCGAGAGTTTCATCAATCGCTATTTCAGCGTCGTGCTTGTCCCGGTCTTTCTCGCATTGTCCTACATCGTTGAAGGATTGACACATCGAATCCCCGGGAGTGGCCGCGCAATGGCGTTGCTTGGCTCCGCGCGCGCGTATCTGGCTTTGATGGCGATCGGTCTTGTTGGCATGCTATGCATCTTTTCTGTCCCGGCATTGCCCGCGCGATTCCGGCAGTACGCGCATTCGCCCCTGGTCCCGCAGCGGCACCCTTTTTTCCTGAATGAGCACTACCGGCAATTGATCGACAGCGCCTACTCGGAGGGAATACCCATTGTCGCAACGCAAGGGCTTGCTGGCTACAGCGCCCTGGTGACGGCATCGTCATTCTATCTGGGGCTGGATGTTTTCAGGGACGGCAAGGCCCCCGAACCGGTACCGATCAGCTCCAACGGCGTGCCCTGTCTGGTCCTGTCCAGGACGGGAACATTGAACGGGGCAACCCGCGTACTCCTGGCTCGCCGGTTGCCTTTTAGCGTGGAATATGCCTCTCTGGGTGATCTGTCCGCGCTCACGGATCAGGCGACCATGAAAGAGGATGAATGAGAATCGTCGTACTGATGGAAGGATCGCAATGAAACTCATTATCCAGATGCCCTGTTACAACGAAGCCGCGACGCTCAAGATCGCCCTGTCCGAGCTGCCACGTGATGTAGCGGGCTTTGACTCCGTGGAGTGGTTGATCATCAATGACGGTAGTACCGACAACACCGTGGAGGTGGCCAGGCAGTGTGGTGTAGATCACGTTGTCAACTTCAAGCGCAATAGGGGTCTTGCCAGGGGTTACATGGCCGGTCTCCGCGCCGCGGTGGAACTCGGCGCAGATGTCATTGTCAATACTGACGCGGATAACCAGTACAAGGCAAGCGACATCCCACTACTTACCACCCCCGTTCTGGATGGACGCGCCGACATAGTCATAGGAGCTCGTCCCATATCAGCAATCAAGCACTTCTCTCCGATCAAGAAGGCCCTGCAATGGCTCGGTAGTGCCGTCGTTCGCGCTGTCAGCAAGACCGACGTGGCCGACGCCCCCAGCGGTTTCCGCGCCGTAAGCCGGGACGCGGCCATGCGTCTGCATGTATTCAATGAATACACCTACACCCTGGAGACGATCATCCAGGCGGGCATGAAGAACATGATGGTCATCAATGTGCCCATAGGAGTGAATGCCGACCTGAGGCCATCGCGGCTCGTGAAGAGCATTCCAAGCTATGTAAAGAAGTCCATCATGACGATGTTGAGGATATTCGTCGTCTACAAGCCTTTCAGGTTCTTCATGAAGATTGGACTGATTGTGTTCCTGACCGGAATCCTTCTTGGCATACGGTATCTCTGGTTCGCGTTCAGCGGATCCGGCGGCGGACACGTCCAGTCGCTTATCCTCGCGTCAATTCTCCTCGGGATCGGCTTCCAGACGATGATCACCGCCTTTCTGGCTGATCTGCTCGCCGTCAATCGCAGTCTGCTTGAAGAGATTGAATACCGGAGCCTCAAGACGGAGAGTCGATGCTGATACTTAAACTCGCCATCCGCAATCTGACAAGGCATACCAGAAAGAGCCTGACCATTGGCCTGCTGATAATGCTGGGCGTGGCCATCCTCTTTGTGGCGAACGCCATTTTCGAGAGCACAAACCAGGGGCTGCAATCCACATTTGTGCGGAGCGTGACTGGCGACGCGGTGATGAGCGCGTATGAAGAGGTGTCGTATGGACTCTTTGGCAGCGAGGTGCCGATAGTCAGCGACTATGAATCCATTCCGGCCATCGGTGGATTCTCGGCCATCTCGGACCGCTTTGGTGAGATTGATGGGCTTGAAGCCTGGACTCCGCTGGTATCCGCGGCGGCTCAGATGCGACTGGGAGGAGCCTCCATCAATGTGCCGGTATTCGGCGTCGATCCCGCCACATATTTTTCTGTATGCTCCGACATTGTAATCAAGAGCGGAGACATACAGGCTTTGTCGGCCGGAGGGGTTTTCATCAACTCGAGTCTGGCGGCGGATCTGGAAAGGCGGCTGGGACGCTCGCTGGTACCGGGTGAGCCGATAACATTCAGCATGTATACCAACGGCAGCTTCAAGGTGCGCGCCGGGCACTTTGCCGGCATTCATGCCTATCCCGCGGGCACGGAGGTGATGGATCGCCTTGTTCTGACCGATCCCACCATTGTGCGCGGTCTTGTTGACTACACGCTGGGTTACGTCTCTAGTTCATCACCCGCGACTACTACGAATGCTTCCGGTAACCTGGATGATCTGTTCGGTTCGGCCACCGATCAGGTCAATGCTCCGGTGGAAGACGGACTATCGCTGGATGCGCTTGCGAGCGCCTTGGCCGATACGGCTCAAAGGAACTTGGTGGTCAGCCCTGACGCGGCAGCGTGGAGCTTTGCGCTGTTCAAGGCGCACGATGGGCAGGCGGCCCGGATGATCAAGTCCATGCGCGATCTGGCTGCCTCGAGCGGCTGGAGTGTCCGCGTTCTGGATTGGCGGACAGCCGCGGGTTCCAGCGCGCAGGCACTGTTCGCCGTTCAGGGAGCCTTCTATATAGGCATAGGCTTTGTCATCCTTGGCGCCATACTTGTCATCATGAACGCCCTTGTGATATCGGTTCTGGAACGATCGGCCGAGATCGGCACGATGCGCGGCATAGGGGCCAGGGCGGGCTTCATACGCAGTCTGTTTATAGCGGAATCCATGGTGTTGACCATGGCGGCCGCCGCGATCGGGATCGTCATCGGCATTGCCATATCGCTCTATGCGGCCCGTGTTGGCATCAGGATCAGCAATCCTCTGCTTGTATCGCTGTTCGGCGGTGACCTCATACGTCCGGTCGTAAGCATGCGGAGCGCTCTGATGCATCTTGGCATGGCCGCCTTGGTCGGCGCTCTGGCCTGGATATACCCGGTTTCGCTGGCCATGCGGATACAGCCCGTAAGCGCGATGAACGGATCCTGAAACAAGTGATGATAGTCACCTCCGTTGACGATATGGTAGACTCGTCCTTCAGGATGCCGCATCAATGATATTCTTCTTGGCACTTAGAAATCTTGTACTTCAACGCAAGCGATACGCCGTCATAGGCATTGCCGTGGCGCTTGGTTTTGCGTTGATTACCATCATCAGCGGAGCCACCGCGGGTGCATTGGGCACGGTCCGTGACAAGGCCGCGCGCTACTTTGCGGGCCATATAAGCATTACCGGGTATACTCCCGACAGGGCACAGCGCATATCCGATCCAGACAGGCTCATAGACGTGCTGCACCGTACCGTGGGAGGCATCCGGACCATATCGCGGCGAACGGTGTATTATCGACAGGACGCGAAGCTGTTCTTTGGCGGTGAGTCAATACGGCAGCGCAGACTAGTCGGTATCGATTTTGATTCGGAGTCCCAGGAATTGCGTGGCATGAAGTTCCAGAGTGGAAGTCTTGATGCCATGCTCGGTGATGGTGGTATCGAGGGCATTCTGGTCAGCCAGACCGCCGCCGATCTGTTGCGCGCCAAGGTAGGCGACTCGATAGAGCTTTTCCTGACCACCGATACGGGGCAGTACAACACGGCCACGCTTGTCATCAAGGGGATATTCCAGGAGACAAGCCTCTTCGGTTTTGCCGGTTACCTGCGGAATCAGGACCTGAATGCGCTGCTCGGGCGCCCCGCGGACGCGGCTACCGATATTGCCGTATACGGCAGGAACGGTGTGGATCTGGTCCGTTTGGCGCAAGACATGCACGCGGCGCTTTCCGCCGAGATGGCCGTCTTCCCCGTACTCTCCAGCAAATCGGACAGGAGCGACGCGCTGAGTAGCGGCTTGCAGGAAGAGACCATGGCCATCATGACCCTGGACGCGCATCTGGCCCAAATTACCGACATACTCGACGCGTTTACCGCGATCAGCTATTTTGTGCTGCTTGTGTTCGTGCTGATCGTCATGGTCGGTATTTTGAACACCTATCGGGTTCTCGTCTATGAACGCACGAGGGAAATAGGCACGATGCGGGCGCTCGGCATGAAGCGGCCGTCAGTGATCGCGCTGTTTGTATGCGAGGCCGCGATGCTCGCCGTTGCCGCATCGGTGATCGGTCTGGTGGTCGGCATCGCGGGATTATGGATCCTGGGATCGATTAATTTTGGCGCAATAGCGGCCGCGGCCATGTTTACCAACGCCGGTCATCTTGGCTTCTTCGTGGATGGATCGGCGACAGCGCTGAATCTGCTTGCCATGATAGTAGCGGTGATGATAGCCGCCTATGGTCCGGCCAGAAACGCGGGAGCCATAAAGCCCGCCGACGCAATGCGGACAAATAGCTGAGTCGGGCGTTACTCTTACTGATGCTTTGTGGTTCTGTCTATGACACTCTTGACGATAAGGACGCCCATGAAAAAGACTTATACCCTGGCGATGCTGTCCATGATGCTTGCAGCCATGACCGTGTGGCCACAAGGCATGACGAGCGGCACTTCGCTTCTGAAACGGGTCGATTCGCTTGTAAGCTTCGTCGATACCGATGTATCGGCCGAGTACCGGATAGACAAGCGCGATCCCGGCGGTTCCACCTCCACCACGGTCGCGGCCATGTTTCGTCGCGACAGGACTAACCAATTCCTTATACTGATTCTTGAACCCATCGCCGACAAGGGCAAGGGGTATCTCAAGGAAGGCGACAACCTGTGGCTCTACGATCCGGTAAGCAAGAGCTTTACCTTCACGAGCGCCAAGGAGCGCTTCCAGAATTCCAGTTTCAGGAACTCGGATTTCAATCGTTTCAATTTCAGTGAGGACTACAGGATATCCTCAACAACACGGGAACAACTCGGAAAGTTCGACTGTTCGGTACTCGACCTGTCGGCCAATAACGATCGCGTGTCGTTTCCAAGGGTCAAGCTCTGGATATCGGAGGAAGGGCTGGTCCGCAAGATGGAGGATTACAGCCTCTCCGGCCAGTTGATGCGCACCACAGCCATACCAAGCTACCAGAAATTGGGAGACAGATGGCTTCCATTGACGATGGTCATCATAGACAATCTGAAATTCAGGACCATAGCCGGAAAGATTGAATATGAGAGGACCACGGTGACTGTGTCCAAACCCTCGCTCAAGAGGCTGCCCGATTCAACCTACACCAAGGAATACCTTGAAAAGGTAAGCCGATGATGACGCGTCGGTGTGGCGGCCTGCTCCTCGCCGCTTTGCTTGCGAGCCTGGTCAGTGTTTCCGCCCAGGACGCCCCACCGCCGGACAATGTCGATTCCCTGTTCGACACTCCACCGACAGACACGGTGGTGGTCGACAGCGGTATCGATTATCGATCGCTCTATGACACGGAAGAGAAGATCAAGACCAGCGGCTACTTCAAGGCGATGGGTGGAGCGGCTGTCGGGTATGTGCGATGGCCAACGCTGGATGATTTGGGCAATGGGTTTGCCAGTAGCATCGGTGCCTATGCGGAGGCTGTGGCGGCCTTCGATATGAGGCCCAGCAGCGTAGCTCATATTCGGGGCGAGTTCTCCACAAGCTTTACGCCGGCGACCTCGCCATTCTCGTGGGACAACTTTGCCGTAGACGAGCTGTACTGTGATTATACGGTGCAGGACACGGTCTTTGTCAGAATTGGCCAATTCCTGTCAACCTGGGGACAGGGACGGCTCTTTACGCCTGGTGATCTGTTGTCGGACAGCGCCGATGGTTTCTCAATGCGGCTTTCCATGCCCACGGTGCTTAATGGAATTTCCGCCTATGCCTTTGGCTCGGGACATGTCGAGTCGTATGGCGATCTGTCATACGCCGCCAAGACAGACGCGATCGTGCTCGATACGTTTCTCAGTGCCGCGCTCCGGTATCGATACGCCGATGGCTACAAAGGCCTCGTGTCGATAAAAAAGGTAGCCTGGAAGACCGATCTATTCATCGATATGACAGGCAACTATCAACAGGATCTGGGCTACTATGAAGGCGTCGCGGGATTCTTCCGTGAATGGGACGACCTGAAACTCTATGGCGAATACTATCTGAAGGGTGACGAGCATGGGCTTACCGACCAGCAGTTTGGCGTCGCGATAGGCCAGAAGAATATTGCCGGCACCCCGATAGACGTGGGCATTCGATGGCTGCATTCGATTGCCGATGGTTCGGGCACGGTACTGGCCGCCCTGAGCTGGAATCCGTGGAAATATGTTACCGCCTCGATTGGCCTTCCCTATATGTACGGAACTATCGGCAGCTATTATGGACTTATCAGCGCGGTCACGAACGATGAAGATATTCAGGTACAGAGTCTGGATGGCTACCGCTTTGGCCTCATTGGATCATTGCTGCTCAAGGTTCCCTTCTAATAGCATTTCAATACCCTGAAACAGGAGATCCACTACCATGATCATGAGCAAGTCAGGCGCCAGGGTGCGCCCCTTCGTCGTTGTCGCCATGCTCTTGCTTTCTTGTGTCCTTGTTCCGGCGCAGGAATCCACCGCCACCGATGCGTCCATATTCTTTGAGTCGGATATCACCGCTCAATACGTGTATAGCGATCAGCCAAATCCGCTGGGCACCATAGACAGCATCCGGAGCATCGAGCCCTTCGCGGAGATGACTACCGGAATCGAGAACGGCTCGGGGCTCGGTGTGCTCCTAACCGTACGGCTTATATCGGAATTCAGGAATCCCGGCGAGTCCAACATACCGTTCGGGTATTCCGGAAATCCCCTCGCCGCCGAGAACAACATGGTGGCGGCCGGAGTGTTGTATGCCCCGTTGCTCGATGGCCTGGTTCGACTTGGCAGGCAGAAGGTGGACTTCGGGCCGTCGCGTCTGAGCGGGCTGCAGATCGATACGCATGTGCCATATCTGGATGGAGTCTTCTATAGTCTGCCCATAGGCAAGCTTGAAATAAGCCAGGTGGTCGCGACGCTTGAGAATCGGCGAGCTATAGGCGATCTGGCCTCGTCGTTCTTCACCGATCTGAATTATGATTTTGGCATCTCCGACATTTTGCTTTCTTCCAGGCACTTCTCCTGGACGGAAGATCGTTTCAAGGTGGGCATTGGCGCGCAGACGCTGTTTTCAAGGCCGTACAACGTGTTTCAGCTTGGCGACATACTACCGATATTCAGCGTGCACAACGCAGATGTAGGCGCCAACAATTTCACGTTGCTCTTTGATTTTGAACTGACCGCGATCCCGGAGCACCGCCAGTACCTGGTGCTCGGTCTTGATGAGGTCAACGCCAACCTGTTTGGCATCAATGACAGCGGTATCCCGACAATATGGGCCATTCAGGGCGGCGTATCCGGGGTGTTTCATTTTGGCTCGGCATCCATGGACTACGATGCCGAAGTCGTAGCCACGCAGTATCTGTGGGGTTCTTTCCAGGATGATGTGGCGCTGAGCCGGGCGATATACAGGCTCCGGGCGGATGGCGGCAACCAGCTGTTTCCGCTGAGCTCGCCATTCGGTCCGGCGCGATTGTCGTATGAGCTGGTGACCACCACGCGCGTACCCGGCCTGCTGGATATCGGTTGCTCCGGATTGCTGCTGTACGGTGACCCGTCCATAAACCTGACGGAAACCAGCTACGTGGCGCAGAGCGTCTCCTATGAGTTCATGCTGCTGCGGCTGGGCCTTACGCTGTCCCGCGACCTTGGAGCTGGCTTTCGGTTGAGCGTGGGCGGCGGCGGTGATATCCTGCCCGATGGATTCTCTCCGCGCCTGTTGGTATCAGGCGCCTGGAGTTCTCCCCGCAGATAGCAACTGGCCCGTGCCGGCGCTTACTTTAGTTAGTTCGTCGAACCTTGCATCCTCTGCAAGCACCGGTGTTCGTGTGCACGTAGCAGGTGGTGGAGGTATCCATGAACCCACCCTTCTGCCCGAATCCTGCCTGCCCGCACCACCACGACACACCGGAGCTCTACGCCGGC
>DATKVB010000013.1:0-356895 GCA_035530295.1 bacterium
TGGCGGCGTTCCGGCGCGAGAGCACCTGCTTCACCCGCAACGTTGCCAACGGGCTGTCTCGGTTCGCCTGCCACATGGCGTACCACAACTACCAGAAGCCGTATCGTGTCGAATCGGTACAGACCGACGCTTTCGTGCACGCGGAGAAGGCTGGGATCGACCCCAAGACGATAAGGGCACAGCTTGCGAGGCTCTATTCCGACCGGCCCTTCATCAGCCAGCACACGCCAAGTGATGAGGCTGCAAGGATTTGGCTCAAGCAGGCCGCTACTCCGCTCAAGAAGAAGCCCGACCGTCTACCCGCGTATGCCAGAACGGGGTGGATGCAAGGTTCGACGAACTAATCATGGCTTCATACAGAGCGACAATATGAGGAATGGCAGGGCGCTGGCACTGATTATTGCACCGGCGGTCAAGGCGTTGAGGCCCTGATCCGTATCGCCGGCTGCCACCATGGCAAGCCCATATATGGCGGTGGCGGCTCCTCCCGTGCCTACCAGTGCGCCCGCGATGATACCGCCACGCTGCAAGCGAGCCGCCTTGCGGATTGCTTCCGCCTCATCAAGCGATATGAAATCGTCGGCTATGCCGCCTCCCGCGTCGATCTGGTTCTTCGCGTCAGCATATCCCGAAGCATAGCCCTGATCGAATGCCGACTGGTCGATGCCTGATGTCGACTGGATTGATTCTGTTGGCTCAGTGGATTCCGCAGTGGATCTGGTGTCGATTGTCTTCCAGAACTCGCCAATCGACGGATCGAGGGCGGTCTTGCTTGCTTGGATCGCGCCTGATACAAACTCGACGCGAACCATCTCGCCTGCTGTTATCAATGAGGCTCGAGGTATGGCCTCCAGAGATTCCGCAGCCTGTGCATCTGTCCGAAGCAGTGCGGTAACATCGACGAATCCCTGAAAACAGTACACATTGGTCGTGGTCAAACCGAGAGCCGCGGAGCGCGCAGCCATCACATCGAGCCCGAAATCCGTACCCCTGACGCCCGCCACTGCCTGCGTGCTCTTCACGACGAAGGAATCGGTACCCGCGAGCTTCTCAACCTTGGCGCGGATCCGGCCATAGACCAGCCTCAACGAGGTCTTGCCATCTGCAAGGCGCTCCAGCACGAAGGTCGTGTTCTCGGCCAGCTTGATGACGGCGCCACCCGAGACCACGTGCATCTCCAGGAAGACACCTTTGCCAGTCTGAACCTGGTCGCCTTCCATCAATTCCATCCCTAATATATCTCCGGCGGGCACTCGTCGGCCCGCTCGCAGCACAATGACGTCATCGCCGCTGGCGTACTCGACAACAGCCGCCGCGCCATCGGCCCACGCCGATGCGCCCAGAACAAGGCAAGCGAACATGCAAACGCACAGAGCATGCTGACTCTTCATCGATTACCTCCGGTACGCATGCACAGACTATACCATGGCATGGTCACGCCTTCAATGAAGATTCCACAGCCATCACAATCGTTGATTTATTGTCCGTATGCCTATATACTTGTTCAAAATATGGAGCAGTTGCTCAACGAAATCAGAATCGCCTACATAGATTCTGGAATCAATCAAGACCTGCTCCGCATTCCAGAAGCCGCCCGCAATGGGCCGTATGGCATGCACTTCAATCAGGGCGAGGAGTTCTTCGTCGAGCTGGGATCGCCTTTGTTTGTACCCAAGCTTCCCATACACCACGATTTCAGGAAGATGGTACCCGACGCGGATTACATGACAGCGCTCAGGGATGTCGTGGGGCAGCTCGCCGCCATGTTACCCGAATGCTTTTCCGGCCTTACCTATTTCTTTGACCCCTCAGAAATACTCAAGCCATGCTTCTACCGGCTGTACAAGGCCGAGGAAGACATGTACCTCTACCTCTTGCGCATAGACCTGTTGCCACGCCCCTTCGACGCGACGACGATAGAGGCAGGTACAAACGATCAGACAGCGGCGTATTCCAGCAGGCGCCTCTACATGGAATCAGAGCTGATTCCTCTCGAGGCGGTGATGTGGGAATCCGGTCGCGCCAAGGCATTCAGGATCAAGCAACTCATCTCCCAGACCTGGATCGGAGAGACAGGAAAGGGCTACCTGGTGCGCGGTATCTGGATGGATTCCGACCTGTCAAAGTTTTTTACCAAGCTCTTCGTGCCGACTGGCAAGCGCATCTACCCATTCTTTCCACTCTTCTGCAAGTACAAGACGGTCTGCGCCTCTTCACCCCTGCTGACGTCCGATGGACGACGGCTCCTGATACCTTTTCTGCACCGGGCTATCAAATTCCTGTCGCCGGAGATTTCCGGCATACAGGAAGTACTGCGCACTGAAAACTTCTCCGAGACGCTGCCCGCCTTTGTCGCGTTGCGCGATTGTGTTCCGTCTGGCTGGAAGACACCGCTTGCGCATTTTTCAACAGAACCATACCTGAACGAACGGGAACAGAAGGAGTACGCACTCGAATATGCAAACGATCAGACTTGAAGATGTACCGGGCCTGAATGTGACCATCATGGGGCTCGGACTTAACGGTGGAGGATTGGCCTCAGCCAAGTTCTTCGCTGAACGCGGAGCTCACGTAACCGTGACCGATACCAAGGATGAGACCGCTCTGGCCGAATCAATAGAGGCTCTTCGCCGTTATGATATCAGATATGTTCTTGGCCACCACGACGAGGCCGATTTCTCCGGTGCCGATATGGTCATCAAGAATCCAGCCGTCAAGCCAGACAACCCCTATCTGCGGGCCGCCAGGCATGTCGAGACTGATATGTCAATATTCTTGCGCTTCTGCTCTTCTGGAATAGCAGCGGTAACCGGTTCCAAAGGCAAGTCGACAACAGCGACGGCTCTTGCCTGGATACTGAATCAATCCGGCATCAAGGCATTCCTGGGAGGCAACATAACCGTGTCGCCATTGGGCTTCCTTAATGAGGTTGGTCCGGCCGATTTTGTCGTGCTGGAACTGTCCAGCTGGCAACTCGGCGACCTTGCGGGCATGGGTGTACTGAAGCCCCACGTCGCGGTCATGACGCGTATAGTACCCGATCATCTGGATCGATATGGCTCGATGGAATCCTATGTCGCCGACAAGCGCCTCCTATACGCCGATCAAGACGCCAATGACTGGATGGTTCACGAATCTGACCAGCCCTATGGTCAATCCTTCGCATCTGAGACCAGGGCCAGGACGCTCGGCTACGGAAGCATGCTTGCTCCGAACGGCTTTGGCGTGCTCGTGCCCGAGCCTGGCGACAGGCCCTGCATGGCGCGGCTTCCTGGTCTTGATGCGGTTGAATTGGTACCGGCAAGGCTTCGCGTCCCCGGAACGCATACCAGACGCAACCTGGCCGCCGCCGCCCTTGCCGCCTGGACATGCGGCGCCGACCCTCATGACATTGCAAACGCCGCATCATCATTCGCGGGCATAGAACATCGACTGGAGCCGGTACGCGAACGCCACGGCGTGCGATGGTTCAACGATTCGGCGGCTACAGTGCCGGAGGCGGTCCGCGCCGCCATCGAATCCTTCGTCGAGCCGGTCGTACTTATCACCGGCGGCACCGACAAGCAGTTGGATTTCGAAGCAGCCAGCGATGCCTACCGCAGAGCTGACTCCATCATCCTCCTGAATGGTTCCGGCACCGACAAGATCCGTGCCATCCTGGACCGTGATGGCGTTGCCTACCACGGGCCATTCGATTCAATCAAGAAGGCGGTCTACGAGGCCGCATCGCTGGCTCGTCCCGGGTCAAATGTCATCCTGTCGCCAGGATGCACATCATTTGGTATGTTCAAGAACGAGTTCGATCGCGGCAGGAGCTTCAAGGCGACCGTCAGCGCTCTGGCCGACTAGATGGCGCGTACACGACAGAGCAATAGCCGACCGACGAATCCGCTCCCGGCGCCAACTGATCACTGGCAGTGCGCATCAACACATGGGCGCTCGTGGCACCAAGTGCCTTGGCGTACGACATAGCTACAACAGCGGCCCCGACTGAACATGCCGACGAGTCGCGTTCCGCCAGCATCAACGCCTGTTCAGTATCGATCGCCTCGAACGCGTTAATAATGGCGTCATCGGCCCGACGAGCCCACGCGAAACCGCCCGGAGCCGGGCCACCTGGCTCGAAACCATATGAAGCTCCATAGTGGGTCAGATCAGTCGATCCGACCACAAAGATGCGGTGCTTCCTGGCCGCGGCATACGTGGCAATGGCCTGGCCGAGCGTCGAAGCCCGCGCATCGGCAGGAGCCCGAAAGCACGCGACAGGCAGATCAGGAAAGCGCGCCGCAGCCATCGCAAGATGTACCTCGACAGTGTTGTCTGCCCTGGTATCGGGAATGGCGCCCACCGTTTTCACTACTGCCGCGGCCAGCTCCGCGTCTGCTTCGATAGTGCCCATCGGCGTATCAAACCCATCCTCCGCGTAATAGAGAAAAGGAGCCCCGGCAGGCAGATGTCCGCCCACGACAACAATAGCGTCGGCATCGGCTGCGGATCGCCATGTCGACCACGCAACACGGCCCGACCATGTCCAGCCCGCGTGCGGAGCTATTCCGCAGACTGCGCCTTCTCCCCGCGAGACATCGTCGGCTCGTGACCAGGCACCGAGTCGCGCCTCTACCTCTCGTTTGCTTGTCGGATACCATCCGGCAGGCAAAGTTCTGGGTCGTATGGACATAAGACCTCCTTGCGATTCCAAAATTGCGATATTGGCATTATACTCTGTAACCATGAAACGTGGACCGCTCCTGATTTCGCTGTGCTCATTTGTCGTGGTAGTGGCGATTGTAGCCTGGCCGGTGTTGCGCATCGCCCATGAACTCGGGGCCGGAAGCGAAGCCGCCCGTGCGGCGTTTGGCGACCTGCGCAGGACCGCTCTCAATGTCGTCTCGCGACCAGACGCGGTAACCGGCGAGGCATGGAAGGCGGCGGCCAAGGCTGCCTGGCTCAAACAGGACCGGCTGCTGGCGCTTGTCATCCGCAACACCCGGGGAGAAGTGCTCTATGCGCTCCCTGGCTCATCGCCATACTACCGCCAGGCGGCTGACGGATTGACATTCGAGCAGCCCGAGGGTTCAACGACCCGGTTCACAGGAGCGTTGATAGCGGGCCTGTCCATCGACGCCCTCTTCGTGACGCTGAGCCAGGAATCGCTCTTCTACCCGATTCGGGACGCTGCGCTTGCGCTATGCGCCATGCTCGCTCTTCTGCTTGCTGCCCTGATAGTGGCCATCAACACACGCAAATCCATGCCCGTCGCAGTGTCGGATACCGGCTTTGTGCCATCCATCCCAGAACCCGACCCAGAGGAAGCCTCGCTGTACGCCGAGGATCCACAGGTGCATCCAGAGCAGGGAAACCCACGGTCGGAACCTGCACAACCACTGCCGAAATCAGATGACGAGGGCATGGAAGAGCCGATTCCAGGGATGACCGCCGGTGTGATGACACCATCAGACCTGCCGACAGGCTCGCTTGATGGTCCGCGGGGGCTCTACGACGCAGAAACGGGGCTGGGCTGGGAAGCCTACCTGCGCGAGCGCCTGGGTGCCGAACTCAGGCGCTCCGCTTCGTTTGAGCAGGATCTGTCGCTCATGATCACAGTGCTTGAAGGTGTCCATCGAGGCGACGAGGCATTCAATCTGTACGCGCAGACGGTCAGGGACTTTTTCAGCTTCAAGGATATGGCATTCATGTTCGGCGATAACGGCGTGGCGCTGATCCTGCCCAACATGGACGTCGATCACGCACTCAGGATGAGCGAAGAGCTGCTCAAGAAGCTATCCATGCTGCTGCATGGCAAGACGAAGTGGACCCTGGATCAAGGCGTATTCATGGGTCTCACATCGCGCGCTGGACGTCTTGTCGATGGCGACCGCTTGGTCGGCGAGGCGATGGCCGCCTTGAGCAAGGCACGGGAAGACAGCGGCTCACGCATCATGGCATTCAGGCCTGACCCGGAGAAGTTCAGGGCCTACCTGGCCTGCCCATGATCGTGATCCGTGGCCCCTTGATCAGGACTTCGTGGGCAGAAGCTCCGCAAGCGGCTTGAGAGCCTCGGTCAGTGCCCACGCCGGCAGACATAGGCGCCGTGCCCGTTGCGACGACGTCGCGGGGTAACGGCCATCAGCCTGCGGATGCTCGATATCAAGCTGCAGTGACCGGCCGTTGCCCAGCCGCATGACGACAGAGGTCGCTATGGTGGCAGGTGCCGCGGCCTGCGGCATATAGTCATCTCCCCGAATCGCTGCGACGGCCCTGATCATCGCCTCGACTTTTTGAGAGTCAAGCGCCGTCGCGCCTGTCTTCCATCCACTACCCGATCGCGTTATGGTGTACGAATCCGATACCAGTCTACCATCGGCCGTTTTGACGCTGCCATGCAACTCGATTTCCTGCACCGCCTCGACGGCGGGCGGTGTCAGCCAGGCCTTCAGATCAAGCCAGCTCGCATGCGGACCCTGCACGTATGAAGCCATACCAGAATTGACCGAGAATGCCTCTGCCGATCCGGCCACCGCCAAATAGACGGCATTGGGAGCCGTCGCATATCGCCCGACCGTGAAGTCGCAGACCGTGGCGCCTTTGCTGTCAGCCATTGTAACATGACGACTCGCTTCTCCCTTGAGACCCAGGCTCGGCCACGAGGCACTGTCTCTTGCAACAGGGTCCATGCGTTCGACAGCATCAACCGCCTTCATAAAAGCCTGTACGCGCGGTCCGTCAGCCGGCAGGTCTCCGTCAGCGGAGCGCAGCAACCAGTCTGTCCCCGATTTGACCAGTTCAATCGACTCCGGGCCATCGATGCGTATAGCGGCCACCGCCCCCGCATTGGCAAGGAGATCGCGTTTCGTCGAACGTGCCTTTGCCGATGCGGGAGAAAAGACGATGCCAAGCAGTATCAGCACCGCGAGCGCCACATTGACGCCAACGAGCTGCCTCAACTTCTTCTGAAAACCATTCATGCCTCGCCTCCGCGCATTGTTCGTGACTCTTTTTCCTTTCGTGCGCGACGACCAGCCCTGGCTAGACCGTAGCCAATGACAGCTAGCGGCACGAGTCCGAGCGTCACGATATATGTCAGCGCCACCATAAAGGCCTTGAGATCGGCATCCTTGATCCTGTTGAGTCGAGTATCAATCACGGCTCTCGCGCGAATGGCTATCAGGTCATCCGCCGAAACCAGCCAATCAGCCGCAGAAAGGGCGAACGAGGCGTTGAAGCTGGAGTCGCTCATGCGCATCATGTCGGTCAGGAAATCGGCCGACGAAACCACGACTATCCGTGTCTCGGGTGACGATGTGGCCACCGGCGCTGGTGGCGGCGGCGATCCTGTCCGTGTCGGCGCGGGCCCAGCGGCAAAGGCGCTGGGGAATGATCCTTTGGCCGCCGCCGCGACCAGATACTGCCCGGTCGTCGCATCACGTTCCAGGGCATACAGGGGCTGATCCTGCGGGCCAGCAGCGAAATTCGCGGTCTGCAGCCATGCCTTCGTCGTCGTCTTGGCGAGTTCCTCGTACTGGACGGAGCCGATCGGCCTCAGGGTCATCGGGCTTGGCCAGTATAGATCGAGTCCGGCGAAGTGCGCGGTAATAGGATTGCTGGCGCTGGTAAAGCGCGCGTCGATTGCCACCCAGTGCGGATATCGCACGTATTGGATCTGGTAACCACCATTTGGAGCCTGGCTCTGGAAGGGCACGGTCAAGTTTGACTGGTCAAGAACAAGCTTGCGGGCTATGTCGAATCCGTATGAGGCGAGAACTGGCAGGAGTCCGCCATCTGGCAGGGCCTTTGCGACGAGGCCGTTGTTCGGATCGACATTGACACCCTTGACGGCAAAGAAGGCCTTGCCACCGCGCATCAAGAACGAATCTATGAATGCCGCGTCATAGCGGTCGATGCTCGAATTGCCCAGAACATACAGGAGGTCGACGTCGTCGTCGATGGCGGTCCCAAGCCTGACCTCGCGCGGATCATAACCTGCCTGGGCCAGCCCGTTGGCAAGGCTCTGGTAGTCATTGGCCAGTGATTTGTCGGCATCGCCAACCAGAAGGCCTGCAACCGGTTTCCTGTCGCTTATCGCGGCCCGTATCGCCTTGACGATTTCATATTCAAGGGTATCGGTGGATAGAATAGCCGGAATGGTCTGATGCCTGTCCAGATACTCGATGACGATGCCGGTATAGACCAGAGCCAGGCGTTGTTCCGATTGTTCTACGACCTGCATCTGTTGCGCTGCCAGGCCGAAGCTCTCGGCCACCGCCGGGTTCTTTGTCGGATCGACGACCCTGACCTGTATCTTGCCCCGTGATACAGCCTCGAGCTCTGTGAGGAAGTCTTCTATCGCGGCGGGACCCGGGTGTCTGTCCGCGAGACTCTTCGAGATATAGTAGGTTATCCTGATTTGTTCTGGAATTTCAGCATGCAGACTGCGGGCAGCCTTCGACAATGTGAAGGCCCGCGACGATGTCAGATCGATGCGGGTGTAGTACATTGTCGAGGCCACCGCAACAAGCACCATGGCGAGGAGCGTCAAGACCATCAGAATCCGTTCATGCTTTCTCATTGTCACGCTCATCGGGTCACCTCCACTTTCCAGCGGAAAGTAACCGCGTAGAACCATAGAGACCCAGCATCGTCAGCAGGATAAAATAGACAAGATCCCGCGTGTCAATGACGCCTTTGGAGAACGACAGAAAATGGTATGTCAGTGAAACCCAGTTGACAGCGGCGGCGAGCCACGCTGGCAAGGTCAACCAGACAGGCAACTGGCCGAGCAGGCTCAGCGTCAACAGGATGAGTACCGTCGCCATGAACGCGCTCATCTGATTCCTTGAAGCACCGGAGACAGCCTGGCCTATGGCGATGGCCACCGAGGCGAGGAGCACAACCCCTAAGTACTCGGTGAACAGGGTGCCTGGGTCAAAGTGGCCAAAAAGAGACGCCATGATCGGCACGGGCAGACTCAGGGCAAGCGCGAAGAGTACCACGATCATTGCGGCGACATACTTGCCCAACACCAGTTCACCATCACGGAACGGCATGGTCAGCAGGAGTTCGTAGGTTCCCTGTCGCCGCTCCTCGGCCCAGAGTCGCATAGTCAACGACGGAACCAGTATGGATAGCACGAATGGCATCAGCGAGAAATATCCGCGCATCGTGGCCTGACCCGCCGCGAAGAATCGTTCCAGAAAAAAGAACACCGTGCCGCAGGAAACCAGAAAGGCCACGATGAACATATAGGCGACCGGAGCGTTGAAATAGCCGGAGACCTCCCGCTTGGCAATGGTCGATGTGGCACTCACAGACGGTCCTCCTCGGTGGTCAGTCTCACGAAAATGTCCTCCATCGACAGCCGCTCATGCCGCATCTCCAGTATCCTGGCTCCGGAAGATACAGCCCAGTCGAACACGGCCTCGGCCGCATGTTCCGCCTCGCCATACTCGACAATAATGCGAACCCGAGTCAGGCCGCTCTCCGATGCATCAATCGAATCCACCGAACGAATTGATGGCAGCGTTGCCAGGTTGCTGGAAATATGGCTGGTAACGCCTTTGAAGACACATTCGAGGCGCTCCTCACCGTGCAGGTCTGCGGCTATCTGGGCTGCGCTACCCTGGGCGACGATGCGCCCCTCGTTCAGTATGAGCACCTCGGAGCAGAGCGCCTCGACCTCCTGCAGAATATGTGTTGACAATATGACCGTCTTCCGGGCACCCAGGGAGCGTATCAGCTGACGGATCTCCAGTATCTGGTTGGGATCGAGCCCCGTCGTCGGTTCGTCGAGGATAAGGATCGCCGGATCATGGATGATGGCCTGGGCTAATCCGACGCGTTGCCTATAGCCCTTCGAAAGCCGCTCTATCCTGACATCGGCAAAACCAGTGAGGCCGCACGATTCAATTACCCTCGCCACAGCGGCCGCGCGATCGGATTGTTCCAGACATCGGGCTTCGGCTACGAAGGCCAGATACTCGGCTATGGTCATGTCCGGATACAGAGGGACGCCTTCAGGCAGATACCCGACCATCGACTTGACGGCCACGGGATCCTCAAGCACATCCTTGCCGTCGAGCAGTATGGTGCCTTCGCTCTGTCGGTGATATCCGGTCAGTACCTTCATGATCGTTGTCTTGCCTGCGCCATTCGGTCCCAGAAGGCCAACAACCCTTCCTTCCCCGACGGTGAAGCTGACGCCATGGACGGCTTCAAACGAGCCGTAACGCTTGACGAGATTGGTTACTGTTATCATGGATTCTCCCCATCTTCACGCACAACATCACCAAACAAGTTGCGGTCTTCTCCGGTTACAGCGGCGCTCGCAATGTATCAATCGACATTGTCGATGGAGAAGCGCAACCTGTCTTTTGAAAGCACAGTCTCCGGGAAAATCTGTCTGGCTTCGTCCAGCAATATCTTCAGATCATGATCTGTGTAACGCGGACTGTAATGAATAAGTGCCAGCTTCTTGACAGCACCAGCATCCTTGGCGATGGTCGCAGCCTGAAAGGCCGCCATGTGCTTCTTCTCGACAGCGCTTGGCAACAGCTCACGCTCGAACATGCCTTCGCAGACAAGCAGATCCGAGCCTGCTACCTCAGCGGCGACCTCAGGGAAGTACAGCGAGTCGGTAATATAGCTGACCTTTCGACCAGAACGTGGAGGCCCAAGTACGTCCTGGGGCCTGACATCCATGCCATCGACTGATTGGACTACTTCGCCGGCCTGCAGCCTTGACCACAATGGTCCCCTGGGCACGCCACGCTCGGCAGCTCGTTCGGGATGGAATGCGCCTGGCCGCATGTCCTCTTCAAGCGCATAGCCATAACAGGTCTTGGTATGGCGCAATGGAAAGGCTCTGATCCTGAATCCATCGCCCTCGTAGCAAATAGCGGGCGCCTGGATTTCTTTAACGATGATTTCGTAGTTTATGTACATGTCAAGCACCCTCCGGCTTGACTCGACGTATTCGGCTATCTTTGGCGGACCATAGATGTACAGCGGCTCGTCCCGATCGACCTGGCTGGACAGCATCAGCAATCCGGGAAGACCTGTGACATGGTCAGCATGTGTGTGTGATATGAAGATCGCGTTGATCTTTTTCCAGCGCAGATTGAGCCGCCGTAGCGATACCTGGGTGCCTTCTCCGGCATCGAACAGGAACAAGTCTCCCTCGCGCCGCAAGAGCATGCTGGTCAAGTGTCTGTGGGGTAGCGGCATCATGCCACCGCATCCAAGTATGAAAGCTTCTAGATTCATTTCCATTCACTATACGAAAGAAGATGCGGTTTAGGCAATCATCACCCCGATGGTAATGGACTTGCCCAGCCGACAGTTTTCATGCGATCATAGTGAAATGCAGGAATTTACGGACCTCGGGCTGAGCGACGCCATGGTACAGGCTTTCGCCGCGCTGGGATTCGAGACACCAACGGACATTCAGAAGCTTGCCATGCCGGCCATCAATCGCAGGCAGGACGTGTACATCAGCTCCGCTACAGGAACGGGCAAGACCTTCGCGTATGCCGCGCCAGTGCTGGACTCCATAGACTGTTCGGCACGAACAGTGCAGGCCATCGTCGTTACGCCTACCCATGACCTGGCGGCGCAGATCCACCGCGAGCTTTCTCGACTAGCCGCCGCGGCTACTATAGCCGCCCGCGTTGAAGTTGCCCTTGGATCGATACCACTCAAGCGGCAGCTGGACAGGCTTGCCGAAAAGCCGCACATCGTTGTTGGCTCGGCAGGCCGTATCCGCGATCTGGCGCTAGCCGGCGACCTGGACCTTTCCGGGTGTCTGTGGGCCATCCTCGATGAGGCGGATCGGCTGTTCGAGAATGAGGCGATAGACATAACCACCGAACTCCTCAACGTATTGCCAGCGGATTGCGCACGTGTGCTCGTCTCGGCCACGCTGCCCAAGCGCACGGTCGACCGTTCAGCCCCCTGGTTCAGGGATCCAGTGCACCTGAGTATAGACTCTTCAGAAGCGCTCAGGACATCGATAGAGCATTGGTGCTTTCATTCGCCGTCTCGATCGAAGCTTGATTTTCTCCGGCGCTTCGAGTCGTCGGTCAAGCCCGAACGCTGCCTGCTCTTTGCCTCGTCGAATGCCACGGTATTCACGATTCAGAAGCGGCTCGATTTTCTGGGCTTTCCTGCCGTGGTGCTCAAATCGGACAAGGACGGCACCGAACGCAAGAACGCCCTGGAAGAATTTTCGAGCGGTGCCGCACGCTGGCTTATCACTACCGATCTGGGCGCCCGCGGGCTGGATCTACCCGATGTGTCCCATGTCATCAGCTTCGACCTGCCCGAAGAGCCGACTGTATACATGCACCGTGCCGGCAGAACCGGGAGAGCGGGCAAACACGGTATATCGGTCGCGCTGACGGACTTGGTCGAGCTCAAACGCGCCTCAAAGATCGCCGTGAAATATGGATTCCCCTTTGTATGCAAAATTCTGGATTCCGGCATTGTACATGACATAGAACCAGAGAACTTCTTTGCGCTGGCGGAGGAAGAGGAATCAGCCCGCAAGGATGTCAAGCTGGAAGGCAGCAAACGGCCGGATCCGCGCCGCAGGGTTCGCAGCCCCGGAGATCGTCCCACTGGTCGCGCGGGCGATCGCGAAGGTGCACGAGGGTCCGGTCGAACGAGCGCCCGCCCGATGGCACGGAGCAGTGCAGGCTCGGGCATGCCGCCGAGGTCATCGGAATCGCCACAGTCGTTTGGCGTATCACCACAGCGATCAGGCGCACCGTCCAGCCAGAGATCGCGCCGCGAACCGGATCGATCGCGAGAGCCACGTCCCTCCATGGGCAGTGCGCGCACCCATGTGAAGCGGACACCACCGGGCCCCGCGGATACGGGTTATGGTTCAATTCCCCCAGCGAGCCAGCCGGCAGGCGTACCTCCCCAACCGCAGGCCTCAAAGCGACACCACCGCCGTCACAAGAGCGGTCCCAAGGATGCGACCAAACCAGCGTCGGAATAGCACCAGTCAGTTTGAGGGCTCAAGCTTCTCCGGCTCTGAGCTCCTTCAATCGATCGAGCTGGCTGAGCTGGTCCAGGAGCCGCTTATCGCCAGTCTTTGAACCGATATCGTGGAACAGCGATCGGTATCGATCGAACTCCTGACTGTATTTTGCGTGAGCCAGTTTGCGTATCAGCCGAGGCGCCTCTGACGCTATCTTCCTGGCTGCGTCGATATCGCGGCTTTCCAGGGCCCGCATGACCAGATCGTATACCGCGGCGAGCTCATCTGGCACATCAGCGCATGCGTACACAGACAACTCTTCAAGGAATTGCAGCCGGCGCTCCGGATCCATCTCCATCAGCGTGCCAAGCGCGCCAGAGCGGGGGTGTCTCATGGTCTCATCAAGGAACGACTTGATCTCCGGCACGCTGGGACCTGGGGCTGGATGGTACGATGTGCGGACGGCATCATCGATCATGACCAAGCCATGCAGTTCCTTCTTGAGCACCGCTGCTCCGACCGGCTGTCTGGATGTATCTACTGTAAACAGGTATTCCCTGCTTCTGACGCTCCGGCTGGCGCTCTGGCGTCCACCACGGTAGGCCACATACTCCAGCGCCAGCAATTCCAGCTGCCCGCGCGGTGCGAGCAGCTCTATGAGCTCATCGCCGCCTAGATGCGCGTCAGCGTTCCAGCTGAATACCAGATATCTGGCATCACAGGCGTCGAGCAGCGCTACTATCGCGCCGGCTGATTTCTGTCTCGAACAGAATGCTGAACGAGTCTGCTTCCAGTCCTGTGGAATTCCGGAGATCCTGGAAGCGCCGCCCTGCCCCGCTCCGTCCATCGGCCGTGGCAGTCCATCCCAGCGAAGCAACGTATTCAATATGTGATAGTTGGAGCCATACTGGTGTTGATTGTATGGCGGATCGCAGTACACGATATCTGCGGAGAAACGCCCTGCAAATGACGCGGCGTCTTCACGCATCACTATGGCAGGTTCCAGCTCGGGCAGTATGGGAATCTCCAGTTCCATCCGCCCCATAATCCGATGCAACGCATCCTTGCCATGCCCACCAAACCCCCGGTGAAATGCCTTGAAGACGCCGGAGGTATTGGTATGGACCGATGCCTCCAGCAAGAGAGCTCCCATCACTACCGTGCGGCGAATGTCTCCATCGGATCCAGGTTCCGAGCGGGGATACTCATCATCAAGCCTGTGACGGACCCTATCCAGGAACGTCGCATTCTCGGATGTGTAGAAGAGCCGCTCGTGGCCAAATCGCGGGGCATCGGTACGCTCCGGCGCGTACCACCGTGCCATGTAAGGCTCACCGCAAGACTCATATGATGCTATCCTTCCCCGTACTTCTGGATGCATGCTGTTCCATTCCGCAAGCACGGCACCCAGGTCACCATCGAAGCATCGATCGATATCGGATGGACGCAATGACAGCCAGCACGAGTTCAAGGCTTCGCTGTATGGTTCCCAGTCGTTGGCTACGACACGCATGCCCATGGCACGTGCCAGCCGCGAAACCGCCCCGGATCCGGCAAATGCATCCAGAAAAAGTGGCGCACGGATATCGGATGTCAACCTCTGGAAGACGGGAAAGAGCCTCGGGAGCAGCGCCCGTTTGTTGCCCAGGTACGGTATCAGCTGGGACGAGCAGTATCCGGGCGGCCCCGGCAAATCATGGTTCATAGCGTGCCATGCTGGTATCGGTCTCGAAGACCTCGACAGCCAGCAGCGGCATGGATGGATCGAGCGTGATGATGCCATCGAAAATGAAGCGGGCGATACGCTCCGCGCTGGGAGAATTCTGGAATGCTGGGTTGTCGTTCAGGCAGGTATGATCAAGCCCGCCACAGACACCGCGCAGATGGCCTTTGAGGGAACCAAAATCAACAAGCATGCCGGCCTTGTCGAGTTCCTGTCCGCGCGCATATGCCCTGACAAGGTAGTTGTGGCCGTGCAGCTGTTCGCACTTGCCATGGTACTCAGTAAGAAAATGCGCTGCCGAGAATGTGGCTTCGACTCGTATGGTGTACATTTCGTGCTCCCGAAGCTTGATTGTACTCTGCGAACCAAACGCTCAACAAGGTCGGAGGCCAAATCGCGTTGCAGGTTATTGCGCAATTTCATCGTGCCCGCTACCATCACAGCACCATGATGCGACTCGACCATTTGCTGACGGCTTCACCGATCATTTCGATCCATGGGGATTCTGGCGTGACCATTTCGGGGCTTGCCTATGATTCCCGCCAGATCTTGCCAGGCTTCCTCTTCTTTGCCCTGTCAGGGCTTCATACCGACGGGCACCGATACATAGAGGCAGCCCTGGACAACGGGGCCATAGCCGTTGTCCACGAACAACCGGTGGAACATCCCAGGCCTGGCATCGTATACGTCCGCGTGGCCGACGCGCGCGCGGCCATGTCTCCATTCGCTGACGCCTTCCATGGTCATCCATCGCGCTCGATAGCCGTCGTGGGTGTAACCGGTACCGAAGGCAAGAGCACGACCGTCTGGCTTATATACAGGCTGCTCGACCTCGCTGGCCGCAAGGCGGGCTTCATCTCCACGGTCCAGTATCGCACTGGTGCGACGGTCGAGGCGAACCCTGAACACCAGACGACGCCGGAGGCAACAACCATACATGAGAAGATCGCCCGCATGGTGCTGAATGGCTTCGAATTCGCCATCATAGAGTCTTCGTCCCATGGACTTTCGCCCAGGACCAACAGGCTGGGAAATGTAGCCTTCGATGTGGGCTTGATGACCAACGTACGGCATGAACACCTCGAGTTCCATGGAACCTGGGAGCAGTACCGCGACGACAAGGCCAACCTCTTTCGCGCGCTTGACCCGGATGTCCACAGCAAGACCATAGCCGGAAAGCTGGTTGAGGTTCCGAGCTTCGGCGTCGCCTGCGCTGATGACCCTAGCACGCCTTTCTTCGCCGACGTTACGGAGCGACCTGTCTATACGTATTCCGCCGCCAGCCCGCGCGCCAATCTGTCTGCCAGCGATATCGTATGTGACGATAGAGGCGCGGACTTCATCGTGTCCAATGGCGACATCGAGCTTCCAGCCCGCATCGAACTGCCCGGTGCCTTCAATGTCGAGAATGTGCTTGGAGCTCTCGCTGTGGTCTCGCGCATCGCCGATATTCCGCTCGAGCGGCTCGTCCCCTTGCTGCCGAAGCTTGAACCGGTTCCTGGCCGCATGACTCGAATGGAACAGGGCCAACCATTCGAGGTCATAGTCGATTACGCACATACTCCGTCGAGCTTCGAGGCTATCCTGCCATCCATCAAGCAACGAATACGCGGTTCGCTGATATGCGTCTTTGGCTCTGCCGGTGAGCGCGACGTTCAGAAAAGACCTGCCCAGGGACGCATAGCCGCGGGTTCATGCGACCGCGTCATCCTGACCGATGAAGATCCGCGCGGTGAAGACCCCATGACCTTGCTGGAGGGCATAGCGGCTGGCTGCGATGGCATGAGGCGGGATGTCGACCTGTTCCTGATCCCGGATCGTGCCCTGGCGCTGCGCAAGGCGATTTCACTTGCCCAGCCCGGTGACGCCGTGTTGCTTCTGGGCAAGGGCCACGAGACCACAATCATATACGCACACCAGACAATACCATGGAACGAAATAGAGGAAGCCAGGAAGGCGCTCCTCGAGGCGGGATACACAGACTCGACATCAGGTTCTTCGCGAACCGCACAGCAGCACTCCAAGGAAGTATCATGAGAATAGCCATCCTCTATGGCGGCAAGTCTGGCGAGCACGAAGTCTCGCTTAGATCGGCAGCAAGCGTCATCAGGCACCTTGATCATTCACACAAGTTGCATCTCATCGGCATCACCAAGTCAGGCGAGTGGCATTTGCAGCCTGACAGTATGCTTGAAACCTGCCTCGAGGGTGATGAAGCGCTCACCATACGCGCAGATGGTCCCTCGGTCCTGGTCGTACCTGGTCATGGGCTCAGGGTATATGGCACCCATGGTTCCTCAGACCTGCCGCTCGATGTTGTGTTCCCGGTCCTGCACGGTACGTTTGGCGAAGACGGCACAGTCCAGGGCCTCCTCGAGTGTGCCGAGATGGCCTATGTCGGAGCCGATGTACTCGGCAGTGCCATCGGGATGGACAAGGAAGTAGCCAAGGCGCTCTGGCTCAAGGCAGGGCTTCCTGTCGTTCCTTTCATGGCCGCATACTCCGGAGATCTCAATCATATCGATGAACTTGCCAACCGCGTGCAGACCGAGTTTGGCTGGCCGGCATTCATAAAGCCGGCACGCGGCGGTTCGAGCGTCGGTGCTTCCAAGGTTGAATCGCGCACCGGACTCAAGGATGCGCTACAGAGGGCGTTGCTCTGCGACACCAAGGTACTGATCGAGCCTTTCATCAAGGCCAGGGAAATTGAATGCTCCGTGATAGGCAATGATGATCCGCGCGCGTTTCCACCGGGCGAGCTTATCACCTCTCATGAGTTCTATGATTACGAGGCCAAGTACATCGATCCAGATGGCGCGACCTTCGCGATTCCAGCACGGCTCGACCCGCAACAGTCGGCCAGCCTCCAGAGTCTGGCTGTTGCCGCCTACCGCGCGGCGGCGCTGTCGGGCATGGCCCGGGTCGATTTCTTTGTGGAGAAAGACACCGGCGCCATGTTGCTCAATGAAGTCAACACGATACCGGGATTCACTTCCATATCCATGTTCCCGATGATGTGCGAGGCAGGCGGCCTGCCGTACCACGACTTGCTCGAGGAACTCGTTGGGCTTGCAATGGCGCGCAGGCATTCAAGGACCGCCCTGCACTATGATCGCGTATAATTATGCGTTCATTATGAATAATTATTTATATCAGAACAATTTAATTGCGATTTTTCAAGCGGTTGTGTCTAGATTTATTTCGAGGACCGGGTATATACTGGCATACGCTCCCATGTATGGGGGTTCGCTCCACGATCCGCGGAGCGCAGAGCAGGAGGTCAATCATGAAGAGCACTGAGTACATCGCCATGGACGAACGCTACGGCGCGCATAATTATCACCCTCTTCCGGTAGTCATATCATGGGCGCTCGGAACCAAGGTCAAGGATCCCGATGGCAAGGAATATTTCGATTTCCTGTCGGCGTACTCCGCCGTCAACCAGGGACACAGGCATCCCAAGATCATCAAGGCACTCGTCGATCAGGCCAATGTGTGCACGCTGACAAGCCGTGCCTTTCATAATGACCGCATGGGCCCATTCCTCAAGAAACTGTGTGAATTTACCGGCTACGAAAACGCTCTGCCGATGAACACCGGCGCCGAGGCGGTGGAGACCGGAATCAAGGCTGCCCGCCGCTGGGGCGTCGAGGTCAAGGGCGTCGAAAATGGCAAGCAGGAGATAATCTGCGCCGCGGACAACTTCCATGGCCGCACGCTTCTGGCCATTTCGATGTCAAGCGATCCAGACTCAACGGTCAACTACGGCCCATACCTGCCAGGCTTCGTGCGCGTTCCCTATGGCGACGCCGACGCAATCGCCAAGGCCTTTACCAAGAACACTGTTGCTGTAATCGTCGAACCAATCCAGGGTGAGGCCGGCGTCGTCGTTCCGCCCGCCGGATACCTTGCCAGGATCCGCGAGCTGTGCGACAAGAACAAGGCCCTCTTCATAGCCGACGAAGTGCAGACCGGCTTCTGCAGGACAGGTAAACGCTTCGCATGGCAGCATGAAGGTGCCCGTCCGGACATTATGTGTCTGGGCAAGGCGTTGGGCGGAGGCGTCATGCCGGTTTCAGCGATCGTGGCTGATCACGCGGTGATGAAGGTCTTTACTCCCGGTACGCACGGTTCCACATTTGGCGGAAATCCCCTTTCCAGCGCAGTCGCGCTGGCGGCTCTCGAGGTGCTGGAGGATGAAAAGCTCGAGGAGCATGCGGAGGCCATGGGCAAGATATTCAGGGCGGAAGTCGCCAAAATCAAGTGCCCCAAAATGGTCACGGTCCGTGGCAAGGGACTCCTCAACGCCGTAGTGTTCGAGAAAGGATTCGAAGCCTGGGATGTATGTCTCGCCTTGCGCGACGCCGGTCTTCTGGCCAAGCAGACGCATGGCAATATCATCCGCTTCGCCCCTCCGCTCGTCATCACGGAGAAGGAACTGCATGACGCGATAGCCATCATCAAGTCCGTATTCGAGAAGATTGCCTGATACGATTTTCTGATACTGCACGTTCAGAACCGCGAGTCCAAGGCTCCCGCCTTGTGACTCGTGGTTTTTTTCAGTCGCGAATAGCTGGCCGTCAGCCCGCGCTCGCAAGCGGCACCGATACCACGAATGACGCACCACCACCTGCGCGGCGCTCATGGCGCACCGAGCCACCGGATGCTTCGATGTTCTTCTTGGCCAAGGCAAGGCCCAGTCCGCTACCTCGCGACTTGGTCGTAAAAAAGGGTTCGAATATCCGCTGGGCATGATCCTCTGCTATTCCGGGCCCCCTATCCATAATCGTGATGCGGACCTGTTGCTGTTTGACCCGAGCCTCGATGACTGGCCGCTCTTCGCCCGCGGTACTGGCTTCCAGAGCGTTTGCGACTATATTGTCCAGAGCCTCTGTAAGACCCGCCTTGTTGATGGTGATGAAGACATCCGTATCCACATCGAGCGATGCATCAATCAACCCGGCATATCGAGCCATAAACGATTCAAGGAAGGGCCGTACAGCGACGGTGTCTTTTGGAGTATCATCGGATTTTAAATACGTGCGGATACGCTCGGCCAATTCAGCCAGCCTTACCGCTTCATGATCGATAACAGAAAGCCCGGCTATCGTCGCTGCATCGGCGCCACGCTTCAAGAGGCCACACTGAATCCTGATCACACCGAGTGGGTTCTTGATCTCGTGAGCGATGGTCCTTGCGGCCTGCCCGAGCTCCAGCAGCTCCCTGTCCTTGGCCTCCCGCTGGCGGGCTGTTATGTACCGCTCGTTCATCATCGCAATGACACCGTAGAGCAGCCCAAGAGCAAGCGTCGCTATGCCGGCTACGCCGAGCAGTACAGCCTGTTCGGCTTTGAAGCCACCTATGGCATATTCAATATACGCAATGGTCGGCATACGCTCGGCACCAGGCGGCAATGAGTTGTTGCCCGCGGGCGGAGCGGCTGGCTGACCGCGGGTCCGCGATCCCCTGTCAAGGCCATTCATCATCATCCGGCGGCCAGGCAGATCTCCACCAAGAATCCGTATCATCGTAACGGAATCTTCACCAAGGCTGAAGCGCGAAGGCGACATCGATGGTATCGGGGGTTCTATACTGGCCGGCGCGTTTCCATATACGGTGATGGCGACACCGTCCGGGCCGTACAGGCCAAAACCCCGCACATTCTTGATGTCGTCGCTACTGACAGATTGGGCTCGAACGAGGTCAGTCAGGGCCGTCAGGGCCTTGTACACTTCATACTCAAGATACAGACGACGATTGGAGCGTTCACGCAGCGTTATGGTCCAGACGGCGGCGGCGAGCGCCAAGACCAGCAATCCCGCTGCCACGGGAACGAGTGTGCGGTCTAATGGACGTGGTATGGTACGTTGCATTATGGCATTGTACGCGGCACTAGGCCGGTGGACAAGCGCAACCCCCACTTGTGGACCATGATGTACTCAAGTACAGTGCTATTATGCCCACGATTTCATACAAGACATTGTTTACCAGGGCTCAGGAGGCGGGTACCAAGCGGGACTATGCCCTGGCTGAAGAGCTATTGACACGAATCGTTGCTGAAACAGATACCATGCCCACGGCGTGGCTTTTCCTCGGACGGGCTCGCCATGCTCTTGGTGACCATGATCGTGCCATCGCTGCGTTTGCCGCGTACCTCGGCTATCAACCCGATGATGCCGCCGGCTGGTTTTTTATGGGCAGAACATATCTGGCTCTCGGCAGGGCCAGGGAAGCCGCAGCATGCCTCAGAACGGCGACAGCTACCGGCAAGTCCAGCGCCGAAGCGTTTGCGCTCCTCGGGTTCGCTGAGCTTCGACTCAAGCACTCGGGCAAGGCCGTCGAATACCTGGAACGGGCTGTCAGTCTTGATCAGGACAACAGGCGCATATTCAATGCCTACCTTAACGCGCTTTCAGTGCATGCGATAAGAATCCTGTCACATGGCCAGTTTCATGAAGCCGCGGCAATGCTTGAGTTCGTAATAAGCAATGGACTGAATAGCACGGTTCAGCGACTATACCGAGCCAGAGCGCTGAGAGCCGATGACCGCCTGGAAGAAGCCATCACCGAACTGGACGCCGCCATGCAGTCAGCGCCCGATGATGCCTCACTGTTACTGCAGATGGCTTCACTGAAATTCGCGGTTGGCGATACTGCGGGTGCGATGTCCGATATACAGCGATCGGGCGCGGCGCTTCCGGGCTCTGGCAAGGCCTGGACCGAGGGAGCCATCAATCGTTGGCGAGCCCTTGTGGCACTGCAGCAAGGTGACGCGAGGGCCGCGCTGCAAGCCGCGCTGGATCTGATACGCAATGGCGATTCAGACGCGGCGATCAGGGCAGTAGCCGCCCAGGCAAATTTCGAGTTGAAGCGATTCGAGCGCGCCGCCGAGCACTATCACAGGGCAGTCGAGGCTGACCCCGCCTCGCCCGACCTTAGAAGTGGCCTTGCCCTGTCGCTATGGGAACTCGGCGATTACCAGGGGGCGCGATCGGCGGCGCGTGGAGCCGCAGCCCGAGGCGCATCACCTGACGATCTGTCGTATCTAGAGATCCTTTGCGATGCCAAAACGGGTAGCGATCCGGTCGCGCTCCTTGCAAAGACACAGGCAATGATCAGGATCAGGCCAGGTGATCCGCGATTGATGATGGTACTTGCCGAAAGCCTCTACAAGACAGGCCGTCCAGATCTGGCTGACGGATGGTTTGCTGATCTGCTCAAGGTCTGGCCCGATCATGAGCTTGCTCGTCTATACCGAATTTCGACAGCGGAATCGATAGGTGATGACGAGGCAGCATTGATTCGCTATGCGGACTACCTCGGCGCATATCCGGACAACTCGTCTATTCGAAAAGACTATGTCACGCTCCTTGTCAAGTTGAGGCGATGGCAGGAAGCAGCTTCCGCCATTGAGGAAGGCTATTCTTCCGGCGCTTCACGTGGTTCTGACAGCATTCTGGCCCTCTGTTACCGAAATGCCGATCGGCACAGGGAAGCCGCAGCGCTCTATCGCAAGCTCCTGCGAAACAAGCCCAGAGATGTTGAACTCCTGCTCGGGCTTGCATATTCACTGGTAAAATCGGGGGCAAGAGCGGTTGCCATAGAGCTGCTTGAGCGTGGCGCAGCATTCATGGCCAGAGAGCCGGAGCCTTACCTCGCACTCGGCGTCATTCTGGCGCGCGGCGGCAATCTGGAGAAGGCAGTGGCATCGTTCCTCAAGGCTTCGGAGCTTGCGCCAGCCGATCCACGGCCGCTCAGGCATCTGGCTCGTCTCTATGACAAATCGGGCATGCGGGAGACGGCGGTTCGATTCGACGAAAGGGCTGCCGCGCTGGAGACGGGTTCCAAGCAGACACCAAGAGCCAGAAAATAGAAGGCAAAAAAATGGTTGAGTGTAATTGGATTATGGCGTATTCTTATAGCGGGTTGTTCATGAACCAAATAGGAGGACTCAAGTGCCGGTAAAAGCCATGGATCTTTTCGATGCATATACCAAGAACGTGCTCCCCAGTGACTTGGGATTCATTGTCTCATCGTTCTTTAGCCCCAATTCTGCCTACTCCCGCTATGAGATCGTCTCCTATAACAATGTGAAGTCGATCTATCCTGCGGAAAACGGGCTTACGTTTCAGACTGATGGCAAGAAATTGCATATTCTGATCGAACCTGCCAATTATCCTCAGAAGGGTGAAGAGCCGTACATACGTTCCAGTACAGAACAGATACCACATCGTTTTTCAGAACTCGATCTGCACCTATGCAAGAACCAGACAAAGATATATTCCGGCAAACAGGCAATCATGTCGTATACATCATTTACCATCATGAAACCTATGGGTGTGAATTTTTCATTCATCTTTTACAACCTGCCCGATGTCTATGAGAGCATGGCGCTCTTTTTTGAGAAGACATTCAACAAGGAAGCCGGCGTACCGCTTCCAGATGCCAAGAAGGTTGCCAAGGAACTTGGTGCCAAGCTCAAAAAGGCTATGGCCTGGGACTACTCAAGCTAGGCATCGAACTACTGAGACACAAATGGCAAGGGCGGCTCCAACGAGCCGCCCTTGCTTTTCACATCACGAACCACGTATTACTTTGCCCGCTCCAGCTCAAGCTGGGCTATGGCCAGACACGAGATTGGCACGGAGTATGGCGAACATGATACATAGTCGAGTCCAGCTTCCATACAGAACCGCACGTTGTCAGGATTGGCCCCATGTTCACCGCAGAGGCCTACCTGCAGATTGGGTCTGGTCATGCGCCCGCGCCTTGTTGCCATCGCCACCAGTTCCTTGACCGGCGTGGTTAGGTTGGAGAACGGATTGCCTTCAACCAGGTCAAATTGCGAGTAGTCGGGCATGAAGGTGTTGAAATCATCACGGCTGATACCCAGCGTTGTCTGTGTAAGATCGTTTGTGCCAAAGCTGAAGAACTCACTGTACTTGGCTATTTCGCCTGCGACCAGTGCCGCGGCAGGCAACTCAATCATGGTGCCGACGTGGTATGGAAGCGGACTAGCTCCAAGTTCCTTTCGGACTTCTTCCTCGATCTCGAGGATTCCTTTATAGGATTTCCCTTCTATCTTCTTTCCATACACTATCAGCTTGAGTTCAGCTGCATTCATCACGATCGGTATCATGATTTCCGGCCGCACGTCAACCTTCTCCGACTGCAACTTGTAGGCGGCCGCGAAGACTGCACGGGTCTGCATCGCATAGATCTCGGGATAGCTGACAGCAATACGGCATCCACGATGTCCAAGCATCGGGTTGAATTCCGACAGCGCCTCGATTCTGGCCCGTATCTCTGACTTTGATGGAACCTTGGCGCCTTTCTTGCCGCTGCCGAGGTACGCCATGAAGCCTTCGAACTCAGGATCGTTGTGTGGCATGAACTCATGCAACGGTGCGTCCAGCAAGCGTATGGTTACTTCTTTTCCGGCCATAGTCTTGAACAGGCCGTAGAAATCTTCACGCTGCATGACCTCGAGTTTAGAAAGTGCCTTCTCCCTGGCATCCAGCGAATCGGCAAGAATCATCTCGCGGAACACATTGATGCGCTTCTCATTGAAGAACATGTGCTCCGTCCTGCACAGACCGATGCCCTCGGCTCCGAAAGACAGAGCCAGGGCCGCATCGCGCGGACTGTCAGCATTCGCCCTGACATGAAAATGCTTCATATGCTTTTTGACCAAAGCTATGAACTCGAACAAGCCGGATTCCGCTGGATCTGGCTCGATAAGCGCGGCCTTGCCCAGATATATCCTGGGCTCACCATAATACGGCACATTGATCGTCAGATAATCGCCTTCGGTAACGGCTAGGTCTCCGATCATGGCTTTCTTGCCACGGATCTTCATCTCTGGCTTAACAAGCGATACTTTGCCGTACTGTCTGGCCACGACTGACGCGTGTGCCGAATATCCGCCCTCGCACGAAAGCACGCCTCCGGCAAGCTCGATTGCCTTGACATCCTCGGCAAAGGTAGAAGGCATGCACAGGATCGTGCGCTTGTCCTCGCCCTTCTGCTGGGCCAAACGGTGAGCTTCAATCAGAGCCTCGGTCGTAAAGTAAACGCGGCCGATAGCGGCACCAGGAGCGCCCGTGATACCGCCGGCCGCCGACGGCAGTTTCTTGACCGACGCAATATCGACGACTGGATGCAGAATTTCATTGAGTCGGCCAGGTTGGATCGCGTTGATGACAAAGGTGTCATCAACTACCTTTCTGGTGTTGAGATCAAGGTACAATTTAAGATCGGCCTGCGTGCTCTTGGCGACAACCTGGCGCTGCTCTATCAGCCACAGTTTGTTCTTCTCTATTGTGAAGCGGATCTGCCTGATTTCCCTGTGATGATCTTCGAGGGAAGCTGCAATCCTGGTCAGCTCCTTAAGGTGTACCGCAGCAATCTTGTTGATATCGTTACCTATGGCACCGATTTCATCGAAACGCTCCTCGAAATACTCACCTTGCAGAATCTTCTGGCCATTCACCACGTTGCGCGTAAAGAAGGAACCTGAACATGAACCTTTGCCATAGTTTCCATACACCATGGGCTGGACCAGGATGGCGGTATCGTCATCATCCTGCTCATCAAGATCAAGTAGCCTGGAGATACGCTTGAGGGCTATGTCCAGTTGCGTCCAGGCGTCACTCCAGAAACCGGCTGGTATCAGATCCTCATACGCCGTCATCAGAGTCTCGGCCTTCGAGCCCGGTTTCTCTACATCGAGAGTCTTGCTGGCCTGGACTATGCGCGCCCGAATGGCCGCCACATCCTTGTCACGCCCCTCGAGTTCCGCGATGCGCTCCTCTATCTTGAGCATGCCGCGAGCTAGAAAGGCAACCTCATGGGCCCCGAAATTCTCGCCCACGTTCTTGTTGAATCCACCGACGGTCGATCGCACGAGCCCAAAATTGTGCAGGGTTGGATAGTTTGAAATAGTCAAATTGGGCGATATGACCACCTTGAGGAGCATCGGCTCGTCGGGATCGCCATATTTTTTGTCGACTATTGACGCGATCTTCTGCAGATGCGGCTTGACTGCGCTCTTGATATCGGCATCGGCAAGCTTGCTGGCAACCACTGAATCGATTATGAACCCAGGCAGAATAGGGAATCCCAGCTCGGAGAATTCGTTCGCCTGTCGGCCGCGCTGACCGAGTGTCTCGAGATTGATTCCCTTTGCTATCGAATCCTTCTGACTAAAGAAGTGGACATTGGCTTTCATGGTTCTCTCCTTACTCAAAAGAGCGACAGGACGCCGTTGACCGGCCCGCGTAGAAAGGCTTCGAACATCGGGCTGGCTCCCTGGGAAAGATAGCGCTGCAGCTTTGCTACGTCGCAGATATTCTCTCCGGCGACAGCAAACTGGATGACGCTGCCATGCTTGACCTTGCCCCACTTGAACAAGGCGTTCAGATTGACTATGCGCTCTCCATCATAATAGACGAGCACATCAAGATCCGGATGCTTGACCTTGAAGCTGTCAATGATGCGCTTCCACGCTTCCACATTTCCATTGTGGAACAACTCGTTGGTCACATTGACACCATACATCGGGGTCATCCGCGAACCTGTCTTCGGTGCAACGACAGGCTTTGCCAGCGGTGCAGCAGAAGCCACGGCGGCCTTACCCGTAGCTGACTTGGCCGAGGCCTTGCCTTTGGCCTTCGGCGTGGTTGGTTTGGCGGCGGCTCTCGGTGCCTTGGCGGGCTTCTCGACCTTAGGCTCCGCGGCAGGTCTATACGCACATGAACCCTTGAGCAGCGCAGCAGCCTCCTTGACCTTGCGGCCCTCATAGAGGCCCATAAGCGATTCCGCAAGTCTGGCTGCCAGGACCTCATCAACTGGCTTTCCGAAGGCACCCGCGTACACAACCAGCAATTCCGACTTGTTCATCCGGTCTATACGGGAAACGTGGAACTTATTCTTCGGGTTGATAGCCATGACACCCACATCTGGATGATAGTACAGGATCACGATATCATAAGCGTTCCAGCCTTTGACCGACTCATGGACACCCATGAGGTCGTTTGCAGTGGACGCAAGATTCTTCGAACTGGTGTAATAGTGGAATTTATCGATGAGCAACATTGAAACCAAAGGCTGTACTTCATCGGCATTGATTGACTTGTCATCGATCATGGCATTCAGGATATCAGCCAAATTCTCGCCATTCGAAACGCGTTCGGACAAGCTCACCGTCGCCTTTACATGGCGCACCGACGCGTTGAACGATTCCTTGCTGGCCAAGGATTCGTATTTGCAGCTGGATGCTATCATGCTCTCCCCTTCCTGAACCTTGAAAAAAGCGCCCCCCGGCGATCGGGGGGCGCAATTGCTATGCTCTGTCAGAGTTCGCTGATGCCGCCCTCATTCCTGCCGCGGGGACGCGGACCAGGCTTGCGGCCAGGCTTTCTTGGGCTCGCGTCGACGACGCCCTTCTTTGCCGGACCACGTCTCTTGGGCGCAGCTTCGGATGTGGACTCAGGCAGCGCCGGTGAAGGCTCGGCATTCAACATTGCGAGGTATCCAGCGGATGCAGGCTCGGCATTCTCGTCGAGCGCAGGAGGCGCAAAGCTCTGCGCAATGTCCTCACGTACGGTGGAGCGCCTGCGGCTGAACGACGCAAACGCGGCATCCTGGAATCCCTTGGACACGCCATGCAGGAACTCGTTGAGCACGTTGGCCATGCCATCAAGTGTGGCCTTCTTGCGCTTGATCGAGCAAATATCCACATCGAGGAGCAGGCCCGGCTGGATGTGGTACGGGTTGATCATGTAGTCGAAGCGCTGGAATTCCTTCTCGAGGAAGGTCAGCCTGTCTTCAACGACGCGTCGCTGTATCGGATACTGGTAGGCATACATGCTCTTGAGCTTGTCGCGCATCAGGATCAAGCGGCTCTTTACCTTGTCCTTCTCGTAGATGTAGGTGCAGTTGAGACTCTCTACATCGGTCTCTGCTGGCTTGACGAACGCGATCTCGTCCCAGACCTTGGCGATGTCCTCGTAGAGCGGCTCGCCGGTCTTCTCCTTGATGCGTTTGCGGATCTTGCTCTTCATCAGCCTTGACAGATCGTTGAAATCAGAGATGCGCTTGAGGAACTTGGAATCCTCATACATCATCTCGAGAACATCCCACATGTGCTGGACTTCTGTCTCGAAGCTGGTGATCTGCACATCATAGGCCTTGCGCTCTTCGATGAGCTGAGCGTTGTCGTAATACTGCAACCTGATCTGGTAGCGCTCGTCCGGCAGATGCGCGGTATCAGTATCTTCGTACTCGCGAATATAGAGCAGCCGGGCGTTCTTCAGGTTCTCGATATACTGATAACCCATCTTCGAGGTGTCAAGGATCGATGTGATCGAGTTGACCGCGGTGTTGTAGCCGCGGTTCCGGATATTTTCGATGTCGATTATCTTCTTGAGGTTTTCGCGGATATTCAGCTGATCGAAGGTGGTCGGATCGATCTCGGCACGGAGATTGCTGATACGCTCCATCAGCTCCTTTGCTATGATCGAATAGCGCTTTGACTTGGGATTCTCCGTATCATCGTCGGTGTGATCCTTTACCTTCTTCATCTTCTCGAAGATGATCTCGGTATCGTTCAGCTCTTCCTTGCCTTCATCGACCAGCTGGTCCTTGATCGCTTCAATGTCCTTGTCGATCGTATCGATGATGTGCTTGGCGATCAGGTCCTTTATCAGGTACTCGACGGTGACCTGATAGTGGAAGATCGGGCTGATGAGTTCCGCATCCAGGATATTGACCGAAAGCTTGACGTCGGCGACGGTCTTGGGCTTGTAGGTGTTGTCCTTGAAGGCGCACTTGACCACGGAATAGGCATTCTCACCGCGGATGAAGGCACCAACGTCGGTCTTCTGGCGCAACAGCGAGTTGGTCAGGTTCTCAAGCTCGTTGACACCGCGCTGGATGTGGCCCTGAAGGTGGCCAAACATGTTGACCATCGACTTCTCAATCTCACCGGTGTTGAACTTGTCTGCGCCGCCGACCTGATCGAGCAATTCCGCTATCTCTTTCGGGGTATAGCGTGACAGGGACTTCATTTCTTCCTTGTCTATGAAGTTCCTGACCTTCTTTACCATCTCGTCTTCTGTCGTGACGATATAGCGGTTGAACATATTCTGATAGTTCTGGTTGAAGTAGTTGTATACCTTCTCTTTGAGGCCGCCCATTACATCGAGGCGTTCAAGTACTTCTTTGGGGAGTCGGGAGTTGATATGATGGATGACCTTGTTGGTCTCCTCATGGAGCAGCTGGTCGACTTCTTTCTGCTGGTCGCGGTTTTCCTGCGCCAGTGAATTCCTGGAGCCTACGGCACTAGGCTTCTCAGGATGGTAGACATTAGGACTCTTTGGTAGATCTATAGCGCCCATATTGGTTCTCCTTAGGTCTTTGGATCGTACAACGTGTTATACTAACCCATTGCAGGAAAAAGTAAAGCTCCTGGCGGTTTTTTCTGTTGCATTGAATTTGAATTTATATGGAAGGAAGATGAAGCAATATGGGCTCAAGACAATACGCTTGGATGGCGTTTATTATCTTTTTGACTTGCAAATAGGGCAAAAATAAGCAATGCTGTTTTGGATTACCAGCTGATCATAGAGGATATCATGAATAGAAGAGCAGTCTTGGCATTCCTGATCGCGACAGCGCTGATGGGTACTCATGCCGATGTCCGCTCGACCAGTGTAGACTTCGTATTGCTCATCGACACATCGCTCTCCATGGATCATGCCATTGTCGAGGCCAGACGCTACGCGGCGGGCGAAATCATCGGACGGCTGGTTGAGCCAGGTGACTGGGTTTCGATCATCAAGTTCTATGGCAAGACCGAGCGCGTCTGGCAAGGCGATGTTACAAGCCAGGCCGATATTGCTTCCATAGTCCGCAGCTTGCAGGCATTGAAAGCTGATGGCCGCTTCACCGATATAGGCTCGGCTCTTGACGCGATGGAGCGCCTGGTCCGTGAGCGCGCCCACCCCGAACGCCCCAAGTACATACTGCTGATTACCGATGAACGACAGGAGGCCCCTGCGGGTACGGCGTATTACTCGGCCGACCATACCATTCATCATCCCATGCTGGAATACATCAAACGCGTCGATATGGGCAGTTTCAGGGTCATTACCATAGGATATGGCCTGTCAGCCAAGATCGCGGGAAACGCCGAAACGCTTATGACCATTCTATCGGAGCCCCCGGCAAGGAGACAAGGCGCGCTGGCCGGGTCTTCGGCTGGATCAGAATCGGCAGGTTCTTCCGGTGCCGGAATGACGGCTCCGGCTGATGGCGTGGCCGGTTCAGCATCAACCGGTCAAGACGCGATATCGTCGATGGCCGGCTCGGGATTGATGCTTGTGATCGCCGCAATCGCAGGCGTATTGGTCATAGTGCTCATGCTGATCATGTTTGGAAGACGAAAGCGCAAGGAAACCGGTGACAGCCCACAGGAGCCACAGGCATGACGATAGCCGAGACCGCCGCGTTCCTGGCGACGGGGAATCATTTCATATTGACATCCCATTCGATGCCCGACGCGGATGGTCTGGGCGCCGAATATGCCTTGACGCGCGCGCTTAAAACCTTGGGCAAGGATGTCAGGGCCATCAATGCCGACCAGTATACCGAGTCGTACAGCTTCATAGACCAGCAACATGTAATAGAATCACTGAGTACCGCAGATATGGATGATGCATCCATAAAGCGCTCTATCGTGGTACTGATCGATACTAACGATATCCAGTATACAGGCGATATGGCTGATGCAATCATCATGAAGGCCGTCGATGCCCTGATAATCGATCATCACGAGGTCAAGGAACGCATAGATTCCAGAATATGCTCAGTGCCAGAGCTCTCGTCGACATGCGAGATAGCGTACCGGATTCTCGAAGCGTTGAGCATTCCAGTGGAACCCGACATGGCTACAGCGCTTTTTGCCGGTATTGTCTTTGATACGGGGTCTTTCGCCTACTCGAAGACGGGCACAGGCACCTTTCAGGTGGCCCTTGCTCTGGTCGAAGCTGGTGCCAGCCCCTCGGCTATTCACCGGTCGCTGTACGAATCATCTTCCATAAGCGTCCTGCTCCTCAACAAGGCAGTGCTGTCTACGCTGGAGTTGCATGCCGAAAACCGAATCGCCATTCAGACCATGATCGCAGAGACCCTCAAGGAGACCTGTTCATCATATGAGGACGCCGAAGGCCTCATCAACGTCCCGCTGCAGGCGGCATGCATAGAGGTATCGATATTCTTCAAGGAAAACGAGCAGGGTACGTTGCGTTGCTCGCTCCGGTCAAAGGGTGGCGTCAACGTCGCCCAGATAGCGCAGTCGTTTGGAGGAGGCGGGCACAAGAGCGCTGCCGGCTTCAAGTCGCCCTTTCCCCTTGCGCTTATACGTTCCCGAGTGCTAGAACTCGTAAGCGCAGCGTTGCGCTCCTAGCAGGCCGCTGAAGAGCTCGGTGCTTTTCAATCGGCCTTCTGGACATCCCGCCAGAAGGAATCCGGATCACGTCATGAAGCGATATACCCAGCCATTGTTCCTCTTTGCCGTGCTGGCAGCCATGGCTGTCATAGCGTTTTTCTTTTTCTCCGCGCAGGGCAACGGCTCCGCCGGCGAGCCAATCAAGTTCAAGGCGCTGGAAGCGGGCACACCGACCGGCGCCCCGGAAACGCCCAGCAGTACCGGAAACACCGTCAAGGTGACAGCGGCGATACCGCTCAACCCAAATGAGACGTTGCTGGATCTGTACTCATACAACCTTGACTATGATGACGAGGAAGAACAGGTGCTCGTCGTGCGCCTGTCCGATGATCCACAGGGCACCATTCATATCGTGGTGGCTGATTATTCGCCAGTGACAAAACGCTGGACCCGGGCCTGGCAGGGAAACACGCTGATAACCAAGGTCAAGACGCTGCAGATAAGCGTCAATGATTTGATTGGCGACCACAACCTGAACATCGTGTGCTCAGGCATGAATGACAACAATGAACAGACCATGACCATTTACTGGAAGACTCCAGACAAGGAGCAAAGGCAGGAACTGAGCTTCGCCAGAGTCTTCGAGCAGGCGGGAAGCGCAGTGCGCATCGAAGAGACTGAACGCCCGGAGAGCTACAAACTTGGCCAATCCAATGCCGACAGCTGGCCCATATCGGTATTCAGAGCGGATACCAGCTCCAGAAATTATCTCGACCAGATCAGGGAACTCTGGAAATGGAGTTTCGCCGACAAGGCATATGTCCTCTCATCCACAGACAAGATTGCCGGCGCCAGCATTGCCAGCAAGATGGCCGAGCAGATCCTTGATGGTAATACCGATACATTCAAGGCTTTTCTTGAAGGCACCTGGTACAAGGAGACGAATGATCCACTGTCAGCGGACGCGCTGTTCATAACATTCCAGTCGCGTGATAATTCATTGCTCTTCTCAGGAACAGGGCTCGTTGAGATTTATGAGTGGGAGAACTCGAATCCGACGCGGTACGGCATGTATGTGGCTTCCCGCAATCAGTCCGTCCAGAATCTGCGCCGATTGATGGACATAGAGCTGGCGTCGACCGACAGCATCACGGTTCGAGTCTTCCAGGATTACCGTATCAAGGCGGACATTTCGGGCACCTGGGATGGGCGTTACAGGAGGCTGAGCGCTGAATTGGCCAAATCGTTCAAGCGAGCTCCATCCATGGCCAATTCGGTGACGCGGCAACTCGAGGGCGACTACACCGCGGATGATGGCTCGAAACTCAGCCTGACCAGCACGGGATACAGGCTTGCATCGGCGGCACTCGCGGAGACTGGTAGCTATACGGTATACACACTGGATGGCAAGACGATCCTGGACATGCGGTCAGCCGGAGAAGCGGGGAAACCGGGCCAAAGGCGGTCCTGGATCATCTCGAGTCAAACTACTGGACAGCCCGGCGCCACAAGCCAGCAAACCATTGTACTGCAGAGCGCGCGTATCGGAATTCAAGGAGTGATGATCGATCAGGTCCAACCGGTCACCTGGACAAGGAACTGATCAGGATTCACGCGCGTCCAGTATCATGGCGACTCATCCAGTGGCCATGCCTCGTATCCCGCGTCCTTGAGCCTGAGTATCGTTGCTGAAGAATCGGCACCGGATTCTACAAATACGATATAGAGATCTTTCTTTGAGCGCAGACGATACGCGACGGTCAGGCCAAGTTTTTCGAGTTTCTGCGCAAGCGCACGGGCATTCGACTGATCCTTGAAGGCGCCGACTTGATAATATCGTGTCGAGGTAGTTTGATCGCTGGAGACGGCAGTCGGCGTAACCGGCTTTTCCGCGGTGGTCGGAATGGTCGCCGTAGAAGCTATTATAAGAGACAGGGCCGACACGGCCGCGTCATCCGAGAGCACCGGGAATCGCTTGTAGAGCAGCCCGCTGAACGCATCGCGATCGGCCCCATCGGTGGCGGCGCAACCAAGGTACAGGGCCGCCATTGCCACCCGTGTATTGGCCGAGCCAGAACCCTTGCGCGCGGCCGCTACCGCATTTTCACGCTCACCGCGCGACAGGGCTATCCAACCAGCCAGGACATCCGAAAGCGCACCTGTCTCAGCATCGGCAGAGGAGAATGACAGCGCCGTAACCAAGCCCGAGGCTCCATCGATATCGCCAGAGACGAGCCTGCAGGCGGCAGCCGAAAGCAGGGCCCCTGAGTCTGGCTTGCCGGGAATCATCGTGACGGCCGATTCCCAGACCACCGCCGCGTCGCCATAACGTCCGGAGAGCTCAAGCAGGGAAGCCCGCTGTATAACGAGTAATTTACGCTGGTCGGCGGCGATCGCCTTGGATGCCAGCATCTCCAGGAGCCATAGCTCGTCATCAATAACACCCAGTGTCGCCGCGCTCGCGATTGCCGTTGCGGCGAATCCCACATCGCCCGCCTTGGGTGTGAGCGAAGCCAGCGCTGATTCCGCCGCGGCGCTCTGGGCAAAGTCTTTGCCCAGGTCCTGGGCAGAGTCTTTGCCCAAGTCCTGGGCAAAGAGCGCATATGGCATCAGGCACAGCAGTGACAGAAGTCGAAACTTCATGGCGCCTTGGATGATTGATCCGGTGCCGAATCCCCGGCATTCTTCGATCGGGCATGGCTGCCTGATTTCGGGGACTTGGCTCCCGCGACTCCCGTTATCCGCCTGTGTCTGCCGATGCTCAACACCAGGGCTGACACCAACCCCAGAAGGTATGTACCAAGTATCGTGATTACGACCGGCACTTGCTGAAATGTCATGAAGACTATGGAGATGTCACAGCGATTGTCCAGATTGAAGCCGATGAACACGAGGACAAGAGCCATAATCACGATGAAAGCGACCAATTTCCAGTTCATTATAGAACCTCCTCCGCTCTGAATGTCGTACCACGAAGCGACGTCAGGCTCACCCGCGCGAATGTGCCGATGCGGGAGAGCGGCGCTTTGAACACGACCATCATGTCCTGGTCGGTTCTGGCCAGCACCTCGTCCGATTTGCGCCTGGATACACTCTCGATCAGGACCGTTGCCTCGCTGCCAACCATCTCGTTCATCACGCTGGTCGTGATTTCCTTCTGCAATGCAATGACGCGAGCCAGCCGTGCCTTCTTGATCGCTTCGGGTATGCGCCCTGGCAACTTCGCGGCCGGCGTGCCGTCCCTTACATTGTAATGATACATGAACGCATACGCGAACCGAATTTGTTTCATGAGCGCCAGCGTAGCTTCTACATCATCGTCTGTCTCGCCGGGGAACCCAATCAATATATCGGTAGAGAGGGTGATCCCCGGTATGCGATTCCTGAGGCCACTTACCAATTTCAGGTAGTCGGCACTGGTGTAGCGCCTGTTCATCGCGGCAAGGATACGATCGGATCCATGCTGTACGACCAGATGTATGTGTCTGGCGAACACGCTGTCATCGGCTATAGCTTCAATCGTCGCCTCGGACAGATCCTTTGGATGGCTGGAGACGAATCGGATACGACCGATATCGGCGGCTCTGGACTGGCTCGCGACAACGCGCAGCAATCCCGCGAAATCGAGTGGCTGGTCATCTCCGGTCCATCGGTATGAGTTTACATTCTGACCGAGCAGGGTAATCTCTCGGACTCCAGCGGCGGAGAGCGATACGATTTCAGCGATGATGTCTTCTGGCGCCCTCGAAATTTCGCGGCCGCGAACATACGGCACGATGCAATAGGTGCAGAAGTTGTTGCAGCCATGCATTATGGGCACGAACGACTGAAACGAGCCATTCTGGTAGTGTGATGGCGCGAAGACAAAGGCTGGGGTCTCCTCTATGACATCGAGCCGATGACCTGCCTCAACAGCGTCGAGCAGTGTGCCAAACGCCGCTTTCTGGAAGGTGCCGAGTACATAGTCGATACCGGGAGCCTTTTTTTTCATGGCTTCCTTGAGGCGCTCCGCCATGCATCCTGTTACGACAAGCGTAAAAGGCCGCAGCCGCTTCTGAGCGGCATGATAGCCGATGCGCCCCCAGGCGCGATTTTCGGCGGTGATCCGGACGGAACAGGTATTGATCAGTACCAGATCGGCCTCTGTTGAATCGATGGCAGGCAGCCAGCCTCGATCCAGAAACTGGGCCTCGAGTGCCGAAGATTCGGCCTTGTTCATCTGGCAGCCATAGGTTTCTATGAAGTAGTGCATGGTCTCCGAATAAAAAAGGCGGCTGCCGCGTTATGCGTGCCGCCATGGTTGCGTGATGTCCGGGTAGGTTGGACGACGAGCGCCTCAACTCCTCGATTTGAGTCCCCGGGCGAACTTGAAGAGGTTGTATATGCCATAGCCGATAAGCCCCAGTCCACCGGCGCCGAGTACGAAGCCGGTAATGCCCTTGAGCAGGAATGACGCAAGGCCGAGCACGCCAGCTCCGATGAGCACGGCGCCGGTCGACTTGTCGGTTCTGTTCTTGCCGACAAGCCCCATGACGCCGAGCACAATCAGCGCTCCGCCGATGACATACCCAACAACCGGGATATGCAACATGGTATTGAAGAGAATCAGGCCAATGCCAGCGCCAGTAGAAACGACACCACGCATTCCAGCCTGTCTGACAGCACCTACATCGGTCAAATTGGTATCATCCATAATTCCCCCATATAGAAATACAAAGAAGAATATACAGAAAAGCAGGCAAGACGTAAAGACAAGTCGCAATGTCAGTCGAGGATACCCGTGGTTCCATCGTACTCAACCAAGGCATATGCCGAGTGGTTGTGGATGCTCTCGAAATTCTCTGCCTCGACGCTGAATTTCGGGAACGAACCCTTGGCCAGGAGCCTGCTGTAGACCTCCCGGACAACATCCTCGACAAACATAGGCCTATCAAAGGCACGCTCTGTAACGAATTTCTCATCGTCACGCTTAAGCAGCGTATACACATCGCAGGATGCGGAACTCTCCACGATCGATACAAGATCCTCTATCCAGAAGAATGGGCCAAGCTTGACGCGTGCCCTGACCAGCCCGCGCTGATTGTGCGCGCCATAGTCGCTGATCGCCTTGGAACAGGGACAGACGGTCTGCACTGGAACCTGTACGGTAACCCAGAATTCCCGCTCGGAACCGGATGATGAACCCTCGTAGGAGCACTCATAGCTCATCATGCTCTTCTGCCCGGACACGGGCGCCGCCTTTTCGATAAAATACGGGAAATGCAGATCACAATAGGCCGTCTCGGCGTCAAGCGATGATCGCAACTCGTCGAGCATGGCCAGGAAGCGTGGCATTGATAGATCCCTGCGATGCTCGTTGAAGACCTCGATGAATCTGCTCATGTGCGTGCCCTTGAAATCGTGAGGCAGATCAACGTACAGATTGACGGTAGCGGTGGTATGCTGGATTGTGTTGGCGCGATCGAGCACCGTAATGGGATACCGTACCCCTTTGACACCAACCTTCTTGATAGGAATCCTTCGCTCGTCCTTCATGCTCTGGACATCGACCATGGGGCCCGCCTTTTCGATCCGTGAACTCATGCCGCGCCGGCCGACCGTTCGGCTGATTCAACCGTATTGTACAACAGCATCGTGATGGTCATGGGTCCAACGCCGCCTGGAACGGGTGTGATTGATCCGGCAATATCCTTGACTGCGTCAAAGTCCACATCGCCAACAAGCCGCCAACCCTTGGCTCTGGAGGCATCGTCCACTCTGTTGACGCCGACATCGATCACACAGGCACCTGGCTTGACCATGTCGCCCTTTATCAACTCGGGGACGCCGGCGCACGCGATCAGGATGTCAGCACGCCTCGTTTCGGCGCCAAGATCCTTGGTGCCTGTATGACAGACCGTTACCGTCGCGTTTATCGATTTGCGGGTGAGCAGATTTGCCAAAGGCTTGCCGACAATATTCGACCTGCCGACCACCACCGCATGAGCTCCGGCGGTCTTGACACCGGCCACTTCTATAAGCTTGATAACGCCATGAGGAGTGCACGGCAGGAAACATCGCTCTCCCAGCACCATGCGGCCGACGTTGATAGGTGTGAAGCCATCCACATCCTTGTCCGGAGATATGGCCTCTATGATTCTGGCTTCCGACACGCCCTTGGGCAAAGGCAACTGCACCAAAATGCCGTGAACCGACGGGTCGGCATTGTAAGCGCATACGATATCGACAATTTCCTGCTCACTCGTCGAGGCAGGCAACCTTTTCTCGAAGCTCTTCATGCCAAGCTCCGCGCAGGCCTTCTCCTTGGCGGTGACATAGGACACACTTGCAGGATCCTCGCCGACGAGCAATACCGCCAAGCCAGGCACTACGCCCTTGGCAGCGAGTGCCGCGATTCTGGGCAGAAGCCCTTTCCGGATATCCTCTGCCAGCTTCTTGCCATCGAGTAACGTCGCCATGATGCCTCCCGAGAAATCAATACCAAGATATTAGGAATACTATATTAAAGCGGAGTTTCGGACAAGCGAGATCATTCAGGAACAGCTCCTGGAGTCTATATGGCGACGAACTCGCTTGATGCCCTCCAGGAATCGCCCAGGTTCAAGGACAAGGCTCAAAGCAATGTAGCCATCTCGTTCCATATCAAAGAAATAACCAGGCTGTATGGCAACATGTTCGTGCTCGAGCAGGCCGAGCACTATAGCCTCCTCCGGCTCATAGCGCGGGTACTCGAGCAACGCCGTCCAGGCGCCCTCACAGCGAAGGACTCTGAACGGCGATCGGGCATATTCAAATATCGACCGCGCAGCGGCCAGATTTGCCTTCAGGCGCGCACATACCGTCGCTACAAGAACATCAGCCTGCCCGAGCAGCGTCGGCAAGGCATGCATCACCGGCGTGCCCGCCGACAGGAACGTGTCAGCTATCACCTCAAGCCTGGCCTCCGCCTCAACAACGTCTTCCGCTGGACCGGAAACCCGTATCCACCCGAGCTTGAGCTGCGGAAGGCACAGCAGCTTTGAAAGCCCGTCGAGGGCAAACGTCAGGCAGCCAGACTCGCCACCCAAGCGTGACCGATCGGATCTTGCGTCAAGGGAATACGGAAAGAATACCTCGTCCGCGACAAGCGCCATACCCAGCTCGAGGCATAGCGCCACTATGGACGATCGTTCCTCGGCTGATATGAATGACCCGGTAGGATTGTTGGGATTGATGACGACTATCGCCTTGGCGCCGGTTCTTGTAGCTGCTGATCGCAGACTGCCCATGTCTATTGACCAGCCCTGCGGATGCGAATAATCGAGCCGGTACGACTCCGCGTGGATCGCCTCCAGCCCAGCCAGGTGATCGAACAGCGGGTACCCTGGTCTGGGAACCAGAACGGTATCGCCAGGATCGCAGAGGAGCTTGAATACCCACGAATACGCCTCTGATGTACTGGCAGTCAGAAAATACGAAGAAGCGCCGCCGCCGAACCGCAGAGCCAGCGCTTCCCTGGCCGATTCCAGCCCCCTGGGCACCGGGCTATAGATGAGGGAGGCGGGGCTGGACAGCGCCTCGACTATGCCGCCCGGAGACAACCCATGCACGGTCGGATTGCTGTCAGACAAATTGATTATATCGGTGCCCGCCAACCGCGTCGCCCGCACTGCCGAGGCTATAGAGTTCTCGTCACTCGCTCCGCTGACCCGTCCTGAAAAGCGCATGACACCGGATACTAGACCAGTAGACCCGCAAAGACAAGCATCGTCACTGGCCTTCCAGCTTCTTAAGGATATCTTCCCGCTGAAATGAACCGAGATCGATATCATCCAACCCATTGCCTATGATCAAATCAAGACCGATACTATTATTCTCTTTCAAGAAGCGAGATCGTACCCGGTATAGTCTATATTTTTCGCCTCCATCGGAAAATACCAGATAGTCTTTCCCATCATACTTTACGGTGATCTTCTTCATGGAACCCTGATACACCAATGTACCATCATATTTCCCATCAACTTCATCAATAATTAAGTAATCTTCGCTCGCAGCTTGTTCCCCTTCAGAATCAAGTAGAAACCACTTTCCTACGAGCACATTCAAAGAGAGAGCCTCAACAACATTGCGTAAGCTTGGATTCGTTAGATTATCGCTTGCTACAGGCTCATTTACGGGAACAACAATCTGATCATTTATCGGCTTATGGCAAGCTAATAGACATACAGTTATCAACGCGATGGCTATTCTGATTCTCATGGTCACTCCTTGTGCTAATACCGGTCGAAATACTGTGGATATCCTGCCAATGGATTGCACGATGTATCGAGATAGGAAAATGAATAATCAAGCCGGTTGCCCGCGCTGAGAGTCTCCGGATCTACAAACTGACGTTGATAAGCACCCGCATAGGGCAAGCGCCGCGTGAAGTCGACATGGACATGTGCAGCTGTTCCAGTACCATATGACTGTGTCGGATAATTAAATAGCTTCTGAGTGCCACTTGCATCTCCAATTATGCCACCAGGATTCAGAATCATAATGTCATTGGGATTCAGGTGCATTAGGCGCATTTTGATATCTCCGCCGAAGAGTGAGAAATATGCTCGATGGTCTCGTTGTCGATCGAATTGCCAATACCCTCCCGGTGTCTGCACCGAGCTACCACCGCTGCCGTAATCGATGCCGGTGTGCCATTCCTGGAAGTAGGCAGCGCCTGGCACACTCGATGTCGCGAGTGAGAGATTGCCGGTATCGACGCCGAACTCGGTCGTGCGCGACGCGTCGCCAGTGATCATGGTATCGACGGATATACCAGTCCTGATCGAATCGTCATACCAGGTCTTGTTCTCCTGTATCATCTTGACTTCATTGCGCGTGTAGACTCGAGACAGCAGATGCTCGGCCTGGGTCTTGAGTCCATCGCCGGCGTACTCGAGCAGTCCTATGGCCGAACCGTAGGTTTTGCCTATGAATCCTTGCACCATTTTCTTGCTCGCGCCTATTGAATCATAAAACGCGCCAATGGACTCGATCGAGATACTCTTGCCTTGGTTGGCGACGGTCAGATCAATCGCTTGGGTCATGGGGAATGAGCCGCTGGCGCCGATGGCGACCGACTGCGTCCTTGCCCACAGCCATTGGTCAGAATCATAGGCAAATGAATGCTGCATGCCCGCGTTGACCATCAACTGCCTGACTGCTTCGATGTTGGCGACGCTTGATTGATCAATTCCGAGGATCTCGAGGAGGCTGCCCTCTATCTGACTCTCCTTGACCCCCATGCTCGCGGCGCTCCGTATGATGTTGCCATCCTCGTCGCGTAACGTCGCGAACCCATCATATGCAATGCTCCCATCCTGCTGGAGCCTCCAGAAATCGCCGCTCGCGTCATATACGCCGAACGCCGACGCGAGAGCTTCGCCTTCGCCATCATAGGCGGCCCGCATGGCTCCGACTTCCTGACGCTGTGTTGTGCTCAGAGCGCCGCTGCCATAGGAGGCTCCAAGAGACGCCGCAACTCCAATGTGACCGAATACGGCTCTGGCGGTCTCTTCGTTCTGACCGACATATCCGTTGTTGATGCCATCGCGATATGACTCATGCGCCAGCAGTATGCCCATGCCAAACCGGGAGGTATCGGTCAGCGAACCGCGACCGAGGCTGATGGTCGATATTCCGGTCGTCTCGTCGAAGGTAGTCTGAGCTCCATAGTCGCCTGTGTAATCCTCGCAAATTCTGGCGTCCCCGGCAAGGATACGATCATAGAGATTACGTTCGGCGCCGGAAGCATCGCCGGCCGAGTATAGCGTCCGCAGTGCGCTCGCGTACTTCGTCGATTCCTCCTGACCAGATATAGCCAGTCGCGCATTGACTGCCCATGACTCCAGCCCCATCGCGGCCTGGCTCACTGTCCCAAGGCTGATGTCCGAGCCATCCGATCCGAGCCCCAGGTTCAAGCCTCCACGGCCAAGGCGCATCGCAAGCAGACCCATGGAGATCGGCGCTCCATCTGCCCCCGCGATACCAAACATATTGAAATTGGCCACGTTGAACGCCGCTGAGCCCGTCAGGGCATATTGCACGCCTTGCGCGGCCAGGCCTCCGCCCAGACCGGACAGAGCTAAACCATTATCATAGACCGCACCTGTGAATCCTTCCAGTCCTTGATTCAGAATCCCGCGTGTCATCGTGCCGGTCATGCCCACAGCAGCTGACACGAGGCTATCTTCGATTCCGGACGCGAATGCTGTTCCTGACCAGCTCAGGCCGGATCCATCCCATGAGACCGCGCAGATGGCGGCATTGGCAAGACCTGTCGACACACTCCGAAGGCCGAGCAATGTCGTATGGCCTGCGACCTCGGCCAACCCGCTCGCGCCATCAAGAGCGGCGGACAAGCCCGAGCCAAAGAAGCCGGCCGAGGATTGCCCGAAGCCATTGAACACTCCCCCACCGAGCATTGAAACACTCGCCATGGCCGTCTTCCTGAGGAACGAAATACCCGCGTCCTGCATGCTCCTGTAGCCCCCAGCCACATCGATGGTATTGAACACGGCATCATCCGCAAGATTGATGGCAGCCGCTCCGAGCACTGCGGGCATGGCAGTTCCTCCGGACAGGACAGTCGCAGCGACAGTCAGACCTACATCGGCTATACCACGGATCGATGGAGCCTTGAACCAATCGCCACGGTCATCCCAGAGGCTCTTCTCATACGAAGGCTTGTTCGCCTCCATCCAGCCTTTGCCTTCCTTCAGGCTCCATTTAATATAGTTGCGCATCAATCGTCCCAATTCACCGGAGCCTTGATCGGCGAACATCGTCTCGCAGTCACCATCGGGATCCGCGCCTTCAGCCAGCCGCGGATCGCTGCCAACCCAGGACCCGAAGGTACCAGTGGTCGGAGCCACTCCGGATGTCCGCAAATCGGTACCAAAAATCTCCTCATGCCGCCGGGCTATCTCCCGCTGTGCCTCGTCTATCAGCGCCCGGATACCGAATGCATCGAGAGCGGCGACGGCACGATCTGACATGTCTGTCTCAAGTGGGCCGTCGCGCTGTACAAAGCGATCATATACGGCGACAGTGGCCTTCTCGGTTATATAATTCTGGAACAATGTAGAATGGACGACCACATCCTTGACATACGAACCTTCCTGCCTCTGCCACTTACCGCGCGCCACAAAACGCTCATTCATAGCCTCGGCGAAATCATCGTTGGCGCGGCGGACATTTCCGGAAAGCGCGGCGAGGGCGCTTTCAGCCGACAGCCGAGCCCGCGTCGCCATGATGCGCGATTGCGCGCCTGCAAGTTCTGCGGAGGCCTTGTCGATAAAAGCCCGCGCCGCCACCTGGACAAGTCCGCCGGTACAGGCTTTCTGCGCCATCAGGCCGCCCATGGCTACTGGCGACATCGTCCGCACTATACCGGACTGACTGGCCAGGGCGTCGGCCATGCTGCTGATTCCGGCCATCTCAATGGCCCGTTCAAGAGCATTGTCGGCGCTGGTATCAGTCGTCAGCTCGAGGACGGTGCATGCATCGAATCGACGAGCCGAGGCTTCTGCGTCGGAGCCCACCATCGCAAACATTGCGTCAGACGATGCACGATTGGCCGTGTCTGTCGCGGTTGCCACCCACGATAGTTTTTCCGCTTGCAGCTCATAGTAAGTCACGTTCCATGCAGCCTGGCGATTGGCATACGTATCTGAAAAACCGCTTGCCCATGAGTCGTAGCATTCACGCATGGCGTCGGCACCTCGCGAAAAATCAGCGCGACCGCGCGCCAGGATAAGTCCAGCTGCCTCTCTCCATGAGGCAAGCTTCTCTGATAATTCCGAACGCCGTACATCCCACTCCGCCTCGCGCGCCGCAAGCTCGGCTGCGTATTTGTCAGCGGTCGCCCGCGCGATCAGGCCAGCGAGTGATACTGCCGCTTCAGCTCGCTCACCGATAGGTGCTGGTCCGGCGCTCATGTCGCCAGTCAGGCCACTATCAACACAGACCGCAGCCATCAGCGCATCATACTGTTTGGCAGATGGCGCACCAGTGCCGAAGGCAGCGATGGCACTCGTGGTCAGATCCTGCAGCGAGGCCTGCCCGGAGACATAACCGACGTATGCTGATCGATATGCCTCCTGGGCTCCAGACTGAAGAGAGGCATCGCACGTGTAGGCATCATCAACAGCTCGCCTGGACTCATTCCTGGCTACCTGGGTCCATGCCGACAGGGCGACAAGCGCTTCATCCGCCCGCAGATGTTCAGCGCCGGTAGCGACACGATATTCGGTATAGATATCCGTCAGCACCGAGACTTCCGCACCGCTCAGTCGGCCAGTCCGAGTCAGCGAATCGGCAAGCGCAGCCGCATCGACCGGTCTTGCCAGATCGACGGCGGCAGACAACCCCGCCAGTCGATCGCATGATTCCTGATAGGCAGAGCGCGCGGCGACGAGTTCCTCCATCCCGGCTGTCATCAGAGCCACATTCAACGAGGTCTGCCGCTGCAGATCATTCATCTCCGTCGCATACACCGATCGGGTAGCGTTGATATCCGAAGCGGTCAACGAGAAGCCTATGATGGCGGCGTAGGCGACGCCTGCGGCTGCCAGAAATCCCGGCACCAGCCAGGCTGTGACAAAGAAGCCTCCCGCGACAGCGGCGGCCGCGATGAAGCCCGCGTATGATGCGGCACTGGCTTTGGTCCCCACATCACACACATGCAGCTCCGATGTGGCAACAGACTCGAGCTTCTGATATTCGGCGCGGCTTGACCAATACGAAAATGCGTCGAATGTTTCGGCTCCACTCCCGTCCGTGCCGACGGGCTTCTTCATCGCGCCTACGACCTGAAGCGCCAGGTATGTTTCGAACCAGCGACGCTCGTCGTTACCCATCTCTTCATAAGCGGCGCGGCGTTCACGACCGAGTTCGCCAGAGCGGTAGTCGGCAAGAATATCCGATATAGGTTGCCCCAACAGGGTGAAGCGATGACCGCCAAGCAAAGTCTCATCGATGGCACTGGATGGAGTCGATGCCACGGCAGCAAACTCGGCACTTTTCGACGCCATCGATGCCAGCACATAGTCGCGCGCCAGCCCCCAGGATCTAGCGCGACTCTCATCAAAACCGGCGTTGCTCATCCAGCCGGCAAGTGCCTCGATATTGCTATTGTAGGAGCTGGAAAAATACTCATCGATAGAAGCTGATGTCGCCACATCGATCATGGAAAAATCGTCCCCATGTGCAAACCGCAGCATTCCCGTGTCATCCAATCGCAGGTATGGATACCATGATTCGGATGGACGACCCAGCTGCAAGGCTCCGATGGATCTGACATACGACTCATACGCACAGGCATTAACCGCCAGTTCATCCTGGATGGACGCGCCAAGAATATCCCGGGCCTTCGCTGTCAACATCATCATGGAGTAGCTGCCACGGTACTGCTCGTACAGCTCGGCAAACGCTGGATCGCTGTATGCCATGCCGCTTTCATCGGGGTCATAAAGCCGCTGCAGAGCGGCAAGCGCGACTTCGGCTCGGGCCAGACTCTCCTCCGCATACAAAGCTTCGGCGGATGGCCCTCGGTAATCAGTGGTCTGCATATCCGACGGCTCGCTTGCGGCAAGGTACGACGTGCAAGCCCATCGTCGTATAGCGTCAAGTTTCTCATACTCGGTTTTAGCGACTTCCTGCGCGCGATCCAATGATGCAACGCGTGCATACACGGCGTCGTACGCAGCGCCAGCCGCTGCCAGCACGCCGCCATGGCTGGCATAGTCGGCCATAGCTTTATCATACGAATCCCGGGCCTTAGCGATGTCCTCCGCCAGAAGCGTGACGCGATCCTGTAGCGCGTCCTTGTCCATGGCCAGCTCGTATACGCTGGCAGTGGCCGCGAAGGCATTCCTTGTCTGGGACCTGGTTGTCAGCAAGCAGGAATACGCCGCATATGCAGTGTCTCTTTCAGCTGCAAGTTCAGGATCCGCCCGCCAGATATCATCCAAGTCGAATGAAGCTTCCGGATTGCTGATATATTTTTGTGTAACTACATAGTGACATCCAGAATCATATTGATCACGGTTCAGCGTGGCCTGCCATTGCGACAGAGCGGACTCAAGAGCGCCGGCAGCGGCTCCGGCCAATTCCAGACAATCGGACAGCGAGCCTTCGATCCAGGATGCACACGCCGACGATGGCGCGGCAACGGCCTGGGTGATCGTGGCCGAAGCCAGATGCTGTCGCCAGTGCAGCGCGCCAGAGGCCGACGATGCGATAGCTTCATCCCGAAGCCGCTCATAGGCCAGCGCATACTCGAGCTTGGCGTGCAGAGAGGCCGCTTCGGCAAGGAGCGCCTTGCACCTGTCATCAACCAGAAGTGACAAGCGGCGCACGGTCGCCTCGTCATCGTCGCATGGAGTCTGAAGGAGGTCCTGAAGTTCTGCAGAAGCCTGCCTGTTGTCCGCGAGGCGCGACCAGATCTCGGCCGATGAGACAGGCTCGCCTTGACCATGACAGAGCGCGCATGACGCCAGATATGATATTACGGACCGACTCCACGCCGACAGCGCATCACGCATCCATGCCGGTGCGGTCGCCATAGAGGTATCGATCGATAGTGTCAGCGCGGCAATACGCTCGATCAAACCGTCTCCGGCCGCGAACATAGCGACGCCTATGGTGTCGACTCCAGGAAGGCTGCCATCGCCTGCGCGTGTCAACCCGATGGCATTGAGGCCGGCGTCGAGCGAGTCGAGCGAGCTTGCATAGCGCGCTGACTCCGCGGCCATAGCCGAACCGGCGTATCGCGAACATGCAGCCTGTCGACCAACGGCTCTATTCAGCGCCAATGTCTCTGACCCACACAGGAGACTGGCCCTGTCGATGTCGCCATCGGCAAAGAAACCATGACCTCGTGCAAAATCCGCAACCCGTATATTCCGGGTGCCCAGCGAATCCAGACTTGCGGCGAAGGAATCGTCAGACAAGGCCGAATCATCACACGCAAGGATGGAGCACAGTATTGCCCTGGCATTGGCCTCCGCAAGCTCGTCACCTTCCCACCACGAGGCCAACCTGGCGGTCGTTTGATCGAGTGATGCCGCGCCGATACCAGTCGCAACCATATCCAAGGCGGCCAACTCAAGCCGAGCGCGGGCCACGATAAGGCCGCGCCAGGCAACGCCAACATCGGCCGTCAGCGTCGCAATCACGTTGCCTGAGGAGGCATGCCCTGCCCTATCCTCGTACCATGAAGCAAGCGTCGGGGCGCCCAGCAACGAGACAGCGTCGAGCCGTCCCTCGAGTGCCGAGTTAGCCCGATCGCGCGCGGCGGCAACGATACTGGCAGCCAGCGCGGCATACTGCAATTGAATCTGCACCGCCGCATCGGCCTCCGACACCGATGAAAGCCTATCCATCAAGTCATTGTGCAGTGCCAGCAACTGGGCGAATGCCGGTTCGATTGCTGTGAGTCCATATGCCGATGGATCCGTTTCAAGGTCGGCGCCGTCACAAGGAACATTGATCGACATAGCCGCATGCTTCAACTCAGCCAACGACGGCTCCACGGCCGAGCCACTCACCACGAGCCGCAGCGCCTCACCCGAATACTCGACAGCGTCAGCCTGGCCGAGCCGACCGGCCGCTGCCAGGTAGCTTGCGAACAATTCCGCCTCGCTCGGCGCCTTCGAGTCGCCACGAGTATCATCCAGTGCCACAAGTTCCCGATACCGGGCGACAAGGTCGGCATGCAGGAAGCCACCATCGTCGGTCAGCAGTACCGACATCAATGTTGCGTAGGCGCTATTGACTTCTTCGAGTCGAGCTCCGGCTTGACCCAGAGCGGTCCGCGCGGAATCGCTGCCGCAGCGGGCGACGCCTATTGAATCGCCTGCAGCTGACAACTCCGACAGGGCGGAATCGTATGTGGATAGCGCCTCGTCACAAGCCGCAGAAGCCGTGCCAAGGCTGGTCAGAAGCTCCGCTTCTGTCGCGCGGTCCGAGCTCGTATCGTTGGCGTATGCCAGCACCGCGCGGGCTATGTCCGCCCGCCTCCGCCAATATCCGGCAACGGCGCTGGCCCGTACCAATTCGATCTGGTATTCATCCAGGTGAAAGACATCGCGGCCAACATCCGGCGATAGAATATCATCGAGATTCCCGGTCCCAAGCGCGACATCAAGATCCGTTAGCAACATGGACTGCGCTTCGGCGGCCTGGCGTCGGTAGTAATCATAGCGATCTATTGACGCGGCGGCAGATTCCAGCGCGGTGCGCCGCACGGCATCTATGTCCGTTTTGTCAAGCTCGCCGGCGAGCCACCCAGGCAATGCCGCATCCCCGAATCCAGGAGCCTCGGGGCCAAGCTCTGACAACCAGTATGACGCGTTGGCGTATTCACCACTCATCGATTGGCCGCATTGCATATAGACGTCGGCCCATGCACTGGCCCTGTCCGAGCTCATCGCGATCCGCTCCGCCGCCTGGTTCTCGTACTCCATCTTTGCGGAATGTATCGAAGACTCCAGCGCCGCGCTTGCGCCTGAGAAGGCCGCCTCTCCATCCCTGAACAGGGTGCTCGCCTTGTCCTCCCAAGAGCGACGTTCTGCCTCCAGCCGGGCAAACGCGTCGACCCAGGTCTGGTTGCCCTCGTCGTAGGCCTGCGAGGCGTCACGCTCCCATTCGAGCCGCCGCACAATGAAACGTTCTTCGGCACTCTCCCATGCCGATAGACCTCTGTCGAATTGCTCCTTGAACGCGGCTAGCCATGCTGACCCTGCCAGCTCCAGGCCATCGACATTGGCGCCAGCAGCCTCGATTCTGGCATTAAGCGCGGCTGTGCCGGATTCGCATGCAATGGTCGCCGCCTTGGACAATTCGGCTGCTATATCGCTTGCAGCCTCGCCTTCGGCCTTGCGCCTGAGGCTCCACACATCGGTGGTCCGCCTGGCCACGAATAGCCTCTCCTCACGATCGGCCAACGCGTTCAATTCGATAGCCGCCCTGCCACGCGCAACGCTTAATGACTCTGCCATGATTGATTCATACTGGCTGAGCTCGCCTGGCTCGATGGACGCGAGCAATTCGGGCCGCAATGATTCAAGCCGGGCATCATACTCCGACAATGCCGAACTCAGTCCTCGTGTTGTCTCGGAGCGCCATGCGGCCGTGTCGGCGGCTATGCCGTCTGATCGCGCATACACCGGGTCACCGGCACCGTCCAGCAATACAGCACCATCTTCGTCGACGGCATAGAGCAGCAACCCGTTCGCGGTAGCCGCGGCGGTCTCGACCAAGCCCCTGACGCGAGCGGCCTCACGGCCGAAGAACCGGTCCTGCAACCACGACGCGAATCGAGTGGCGATATCGCGATCGCTCCAGAGACTCAGCCGGCTTCTAGCCTCAGCCATTGCCTCCGGGTCATCATACAGACACGCGGCATCGTGCTCCCATCGGGCCATGGCCGAGCCGATACCCGACCTCGCTTCGGCAAGCCACGAGCCTGGTGTCGCCGCTCGTTCCGCTCTGACCAGCGACGACTCGTATGCGGGCCTGTCGAATCCGGCTACGAGCGGTTCGTCGGCGAAAACCATGGTGTATGTGAAGGCCATTATGCCTGTAATGGCTACTGCCAGACGGCGATTGTTCATGTTCCAACTCCTTTCTGTACACGAATGCTTGAAAGCCTGGATACCCCGAACCAGCCGGGCGCGAGCGCGGCTAGCGACGGCACCAGAGTGATCGCGGCAACGAACGAAGTCGTCGTGCCCAGAGCGGTGACGAATGCGAGCGAGCGAGCCATGCCGGCGTCAGTGGAGCCAAGCAACAGGAATGGCATGACGCCAGCCACTGTTGTGCCGGAGGTTGCCGCAAGGGTGGCAAATCTTGATCGAATGATGTGGTATAGATCGCCCGAATCGACCGCGGCACTGGTGGCGATGCCTCGTGTCCGCGCTTCTTCGACCGTCAGAACAGATGCGTTAACGACTATGCCGGATACGGCTACAAATGCGCATGCAGTCGAGGCATCGACCGGAACGCCAGCGACGGTCAGGATCAGAGCCGGTATGGCGAGCGATGGAGGCAAGGATAGCATCACCGCGAGCGGAACTGTGAGCGACTCTGAAACGGCGGCCGTCACCATATACGCGAGCAGTGCCGCGAACAGGAACGAACCGAGACTGCCAGAAAGCCGGTCTGCCGATTCGATCGCCTTCCTGTCGAACTCAAAGGCATATCCCACGGGGCGAGGCAGCGGTGCCAACCGGGCGTAGACAGCATCCCTTGCGGAACGGGGGTCGATGGCACACGTCCTCAATGAAATGGATGCGATTCTCCTGTGATCGGATCTGTAGATCCGCGCTGTGTCGCGCTCACGCGACACCAATGTCAATGAACCGGCAGACAGCGTCAATGTGGAGGTCCGTACCGGGATCGTGCCCAGACCCTGTACCGATGCCGCCGCACTGGAAAGAAACCGCACATCGGTCTGTCCGCTGCCATCGAGCCGCTTGTACGCGACCGGCCCCTGGATATCCCATCGCAGACAATCCGCGACCTCGGCAAAGCTGACGCCAGCCATGGCCATGCGTTCCCTGTCGGGCCTGACTGCAATGCCGGGAGGTCCATCCTTGAACTGCATGATTGACTCGATGACGAACGGGAGTCCGGATAGACTCGAGGCCGCGGCCGTGGCAAGCGCTCTGCATTTGGCGTCATCATCGCCCGACACGACCAGCTCGAATGAGCGCTCATGCGCATCCGGTTCAGGTATCCAGACAAAAGCTCCAGCTGGCGCTCCTTGGCGCATCGCGCTGCACAGGTGGGTTCTATCGACCATGACCGGATCGTAGGTGACCATAGCCGTGCCAAAGCCGCGCCGCGCCGTCGTGTAAACGCTACGCACGCCGGTCATGCAGCTCAGTTCCGTGGACCAGACAGCCAGCCCCTGATCTACCTGGTCTGTCGCGGTGCCGGACTCGAACTCGATATGCGCTTCAAGCGTCGTGCCATCTTCGGTGGTGGTCGTTCTGAGTGGTGAGCACAGCATCGCGATGATGCCTGACAGGCCAAGCAGCAATGCGATGGTTGCCGGGATGCCGGGCTTCCTTGAGCAAAGACGCGCGTCGATGGCTATCATCCGACGGATTGCCCTTAACGCATGCATCAGGCCATGTCGGCCGTGACCGCTGCCTGGAGAATTGCTGGCATTGGGCGATGCGGCAACAGGTGCGCGACATCTGGCCAGCATCAGCGGCGGCAAGAGGCTCAATGCGACCACCAATGATATGCCATTGACAACTGCTATCGCAGCGGCAATCCTCGCTGCCCCTTCCGCGATGAAATCGAGCTGAGCCAGGGGCACCAGTACGATCACGGTTGTGGCCGTGCCGGCAAGCAATGATGGCACGAGCCTTCGCATACCCATATGGCCATCATCCACGCATACAGAGGAACCGAGCCGTTCAGCTACTATGATCGCCGCGTCCACCGAGGCTCCGAGCCCGGCGGCGAGGCCGGCAATGATGTGGCGGTCGAGCGACAATCCGCACGCTGCCAGCGTAGCCGCGGACAAGACCAGAATCATCGGCACTGCCAGCACGGCGCATACCCGGGTAGGGAGATGATAAGAATCGATGGAGCTACGCCGTGCCTTGCCGAGCAACAGGGCTGTGGCAAGTGCGACCCCGAGCGATCCCTGCAGCATCGCCGCAAGCATGGAATTGAATGAGGCTGATGCGTCCGCACCCGCGTCGTACAGCACCTGGAATTCGAGGTGGTAGTACCTGCCAAGCTCCGCGGTTGCCTCGGCGATACCGCGGGAAAGCGCGGGAAGATTGGCCTGCCCGCCGGGGTTGACAGCGACTGTGACGGCTTTCCGGCCATTGACCCGCGACACCGTATCAGCTGGCCTATCGCGCTCGACTACCCTGGCCAAATCGTCAATCTTGATGACGATGCCATCTTCGGCAACGATGCTCGCATGCCGGAGTGAAGTCACGGTCTCATACCTGGAATCGACGGCGAGCGACAGCTCGATATTTCCTGACATCAGCGCTCCCGCGGGTTCGAATCTGTCGTCCGCAGCGACCGATCCGGCTATGGCTGCTGTTCCAAGCCCCATCATGGACGAAGAGGCATCATCGACATCGACTACGATCTCTGGCAAGCCAGCACCCGCGATTACTACCTCGCCCGCTCCAGGAAGCTTCTCTAGAGCCGGCCTGACAGTGCGTTCAAGCAGGTGACCAATGGACGAAATGGGCTCAATGCTGGAGTACACGGCCGCCACCCACACGGGACCGCTGCCTTCGCTCGATGTGGCGATTTCCGGCCGCTGGGCCGAGCCCGGCAAGCGTTCATAGACGCGCTGTGCCACGTCGCGGACCGATTCATAGGCAGAATCACTGCCAGTCTGGTCCGAGAAATGGACGAGTACGCGAGCCATGCCATATTCACTCATGCTCGATGTCTCGGACGCTCCGGCGGCCGTTGCCAAGGCGTCTTCAAGCGGTATGGCCACCGAGCGCTCCATCTCCCGTGCGTCGACGCCATGGTGCCTGATCGTGACGGCATAGACCGACCTTGATGCCGCCTCGCACGGTCCGGACTCGGCGCCAGATAGCACCATGATTGAGAGCGCCAGAGCGGAAGCGGCCGCGCACATCGCCGCGACTGGCCTCCCATACCATCCAGTAGCCCTCATAGGCGCTTACCGTGAGCGAAGACAACGGGCAGCACGAAAAGCGTCAAGGCGGCTGATGCCGTAACCCCGCCGAACATCGCAATAGACATGGTTCGCCCCGTAGCGCCGTGCGACATGATGCAGACCGGCAACAGGGCAACCATCGTCGTCACAGTTGTGGCAAGGATCGGCCGCACCCGCTCCGAGGCTCCAGCGTATGCGGCCTGGGCGGCTTTCATGCCAGCCAGTCGTCGGGCACTGGTCGTCTCGTATAGCAGGATGGCATTGTTCACGACAACGCCGAACAGCACGACCAGGCCGAGCACTGACCCTGAATCCAGCCCAAGCCCGGTCAGCGCAAGCGCGGGACCGACGCCGGCCATGGCCAACGGTATGGTCGCCATGATCAGCGGTGGCAACCTGAAAGACTCGAATTGTGCTCCGAGGGTGAGGTATAGCAGGACGACCACCAGAAACACCGAGCCAATCATCGCGCCTGCATATCGAGAAAAGGCTGACTCATCTGCTCGCGCCAACCCGGAACCAGACCGCATAACGCGATCCACAGCATCATCGAGACGGGATTGCGCTCCGGGGGCCGCGGTCGGCTCGATATATACGACATCAGCCCGGTCGAGCCTGGCTAGTGACGCGTCACTGCCCTGCATATCGAATCGCGCGATTGCTGAAATCGGTATCGTCGATTCATTCGCGAAGACAGGCACCCTGGCCGCTTCTTCGAGGCTCCCGGCCCGGTCAGCATAGCCCGCCCCCGAAGCGAACACCACGACTGGCGCCTCACGTCCCGCCAATTCCATTGTCGAGACTTTGACCCCCGCGGTAGCCGTTCGCAATGAGGCGGAGATGGTCGCCGCCGATAATCCAAGCAGCGCCAGAGCCTGCATGTCGGGTCTAACGATGATGCGCGTCCTCTGGCCCGAAGGCGTCTTGCGGGCATCGAGTAGCCAACTGCCCGACTCCGCCCGCAACCTGGCCATCACTGAATCGGCAGCGGCATTCGCCTCGGCATGAGTAGCGCCCCGAACGGCTATGGACGCGTGTCCATCCAGACCCAGGAGACGCGCTGCTTGATCAGGAGGAGAGGCTATACGCACAGTGGAATTGACCGGCACCATGAGATCAGCCTTGGCCAGCAATGCGGATTGCAGCCGCCCACTGTCGAGATGGCTGCGCAACTCGCAGGCGAGCACCAACGATTCACGCGTATATGCCGGGTCGGCATGACGCCTGGTATCGCTGGCTTCTGCTCCGGCACCGCCGTAGCATGCCTGTACGCCAGAAATGCTGGATAGCGCCGAGCTGAGGAGCGGCGCTAGTGCGGCCATTCCGTCAGGGTCAGTGCCCGGCGGAAAATCGACGGTTAGGTTGAGCCTGCTTGCGGAATCAGCCGGAAGAAAGCTTATGGCTCGTGTCGCAACGATGATGGTGCCGATGCTCGCGAGGCACAGCGCGATGCCAAGCGTGACGATCGGACGCCGCAGCGCCATGCCCAGCAATCTCCGGTATGCGCGTTCCAGCTTCCGGATACGCGAGACGCACCTTGATTGCCAGATAAAGCGATACAGAGATGGAACCAGGAAATTTGCGCACAGCCACCCTCCGGTTGTGGCGGCGAGCAAGGAAAGCGCCATATCTCCGAAGAGACCGCCGATTGCTCCGGGCAGGAACAGCACCGGCATGAAGACGACGGCAGTCGTAACGGTACTGCCCAAAGTGCCAATACCAGTCGTGCCGACGGCATCCGCAATGCCGTCGGCATCAGGCCTCTCCAGCCTCCCGCGGAACTTGGTAGACAGAGCATCCAGGACGACGACCGCGTTGTCCGATATCATGCCGATGGCAAGGCTGATGCCACCGAGACTCATTGTATTGAGCGATCGGCCGAACAATGACACGACGCCAAGCGCGGCCATGGTGGAAACCGGGATTGTCAACGCGACCAGCATTCCAGCCAGGAAATCGTCAAGAAAAACAAACAGAACCAGAGCAACGGCGATAGATCCAACCACACCCGCCAGAGCCAGACTGCGTATGGCCGTTGCGACTGGCGCAGACGCATCGCGCACGATTCGAATGTCGAAATCGCCATGGAAACGCATTGACAGATCCGCGATGGCTGCCTTGACACGACTCGCTCCCGATACCGGATCGGAGCCAGGACTCGGGTAGACCTCAAGCGCCACAAGTTCGGCTCCATTGGCCACGAATATGCTGTCTCGCGGCGCGTGCCGTTCCCCGACGGCCGCTATATCGGACAGACGCACCGGCCCGGCTGGCCCAGCAGCCACCACATTGGCCAATTCCAGGCCGCTGCCCGGCCGCCCGTGGGCGACCACCACCAATTCCAGGCCCTGGTCTCGCAGAGAGCCAGCGGGAATATCGGCGACCTCCCGTGATAGCAGACGAGCGACATCGTCGACGCTCAGCCCCCGCATCGCCGCCTTGCGCATGTCGACCGACACGGCCACCTCGCGCTGCAAGCCGCCGATCACCGTGACGGAACCGACACCTTCGATGCGCCGCATCCGCGAGCGCAGTTCGTGATCGGCAAAATGCCGCGCGGCCACCAGATCACCACCGGCGGCCGCAATCGAGATGACCAGTGGTTCAAGCCCCGAGTCGACTGGCGCTACTGTCGGCCGATCCGCTCCATCGGGCAAGGTCGGATATATCGCGTCTATTATTTCTCGTACCCGGCCAACAGCGCTCGCCGAATCATGCCCCCACTGAAAATCAAGCGTCAGAACCGTACAGCCATCCCTGGACACACTGCATAGCCGTGTCAGTCCCTTGGCCGAAGCTAGTCCGTCCTCGAGCGGAATAGCCATCAACGATCGCATCTCCTCCGCCGGTAATCCAGCCATTGTGGCTTCGATAACGACCCGGGGAACCTGGATATCGGGCAGACTGGACATTGGCATCGACACAGCCGCCTTGCCTCCTGCCAGCATGATGGCTACGACAGTCATGATGACGGCAACCGGCCGCCGTACGCAGACCGCAACAAGGCTCCGCACGCCAAGCTACTTGAGGAGCGGCAAGCACTGGGGCATCGCCGCCGTGTTGCCGAGCGAGTCGCCGAATCCAGAGGCCAGCGAGATGGTAACAACACCGGAATTGGCATGATTCGTGAATCTGCCGCTTACCCTGGCGACGGCACAGGAGGACCATGGCGCGTAGGCTGGCACCGATTCAAAGCCCCCTTGTTCGACGAGAAGCGGCTGGAATTCGAGTGCTCCGTTTGTGGCCGTGATTCCGAATGCCTGCATGATCGCGAAGCGGTCGAGCGCGGCTCCCATGGCTATGTCAACATACAATTCAAGCGTGACCATAGTCGGCACGCCGATTGGATAGCCCTCCGGTTCACCTGTCATGGCTAAGGTCTCGAAGGGCTTATCCAGGCTGAATTGCACCAGCTGTCTATCCTCAATTGCCGCTGTGCCTGGAGCCAGAGGCATGCGGATGCCAATGAAGCGAGGCGACTCCGATCCGGACCCGTCCATGGTGATGCGCAAGAGGAATTCCTCAACCGTCGCATTGCCACCAACATCTTCGACTCCAGGTCGCATGAGCACTGCTATGCAGGAGCCGTATGGCGGCCGCCGCTCAAAATGGAACACAGCCTGATCGGACGCCTCCGCCGTGGACTCCAGTATCAGCGCTGGTCCACCTTCACAAACCAGAAGAGATGCCAGAGTACGCAGCTTCACAGGTTCGCTGAAATGCAGACACAAGAGCCAGGCTGTCTCCACGTTATGGTTGACAGTCACCATTGAATCGTCTGGGTCATCAAGCTCCAAGGCCATCACCTCAAGTCCATCGCGATTCACGGCGGCTGCGGAAATGATGACCGGCGGCTCGCTGTCCAATCCAGCCAGGAATCCGGTAGCATAGCCCTGTCCCATGCTGTTTCCGCATGTGTCCATTAGTTCTGGCGAGATATCGAGTCTGTACGCCAGGCCATGCCGCCAGGATTCGCGCGGCCTGAAGATCGCCGTCGAACCTGCCCCATCGAGGCTCCAGTCTCCCATTATTGACGGAACCAGGCTCAGGCTATCCCTGTAGGTTGCCGCGTCAAGGGCTTCGGAGAAGTGAACCTCGACGCACCCATCCGGCATGTCGAGACAGCCGGAGTTCACCGGGCTCGTATATAGCACCCACGGCCGGCTGAACTCCGGACGCGTGGTGAATCGAGCCTCGAATGCGCGCTCCATAGAGAAACCGCGAGGCGTCCTGGCCTCCACGCCGACAGCAATGCTATACTTCGCGTTCGATATCAACGGACAATGCGGAACAAAGTCCATTACAGTTCCATCCCATTCGAATCGGCCCGAAACCGAATCGCCATCGCAGGCCAGGGAGAATGAGTCTTCGGCGCTGGCTCTATCGGGTTCGGAAGAGAACGTAATGCTGACGCGTGCGTCCGCGGCCTCATGAAAGCCATCACCCGGCCTCCAGTCCGCGACAGTCAGCGGCGTCAGACGCAACAGGTCACAAGAATCTATAAGCAGCACGCACAGCAACACGATGCAAAGTCCGCGTCGTGAATCATGTTGATGCGTCATCGGCTCATCTCCAGAAGCAGGACCGCGTCGTCCCGCAGATGCAGATTGTCTTCGCTTTCGACGCCAGTCGCTCCGCCTTCGACGAGAAGGCGATAATAAATAGTGGATACCTCATCACTGGGCCGCAGACCTTCCCAGGTGAAGACCGCGGTGGCATTCGATGGCCAATATATTGATCGCATCGAAGGCGAAGGAATATTGGATGGAAACAGCGTTGTCAGGTGTATGCACTGTGATGCGAGTACCATGGCCACGGCGTCGAATGGAGCCGAAAAACACAGGGCCAGCGACACGATCCCATCAGGCTGAGAGCCTGGCGAGGTGACCAGAATCTCGGAGTCCGAAAACTCGGTCGCCCGTTCACCGTTAGCAGTTTCCACTCCAACAATCCCCAAGTACGGAGTTGCTGGCATGAAACTGACGCGGTATTCATGCCCCATGCGCAGGCCTGTTAGATCCATCACATCGGCTGACACGACAAGGGCCATGGCCAATTCAGGTGGCCAGCCATGCTCTGGCGTCAGTATGGCAAGGCGTGGAGAAATAATGTCCACGATGCCAGATTGGCTCGGCTCCAGTTGGATGCTTGAGCGCACACTCGCCGCATCCATGTCCCTGGAGAACTGCATGGCTATCGATTGCCCGGTATCGAGCGCGTCGATGCTCGGGGCCAGTTCTGTCCAGGTGTCACCCGACCTGCATGCGCTATAGACACGCTCGATGACCGGCGCAGAACTGACGGCGTCAGTTCTGAAGGTTCCGGACATGGCTGTTCCGAGCGGAGCCCCATCGACGGCGGTAGCTGCTGTTCCGAGCGTCCATCGATAGCCGGCGCATGGCACCAATCCTGCCGTGGCGAACAGCGTGGCTATGGTGCGTTCCATATTCCAGACCGTTGCCGACTCGCAGGTTGGCTGTATCACAAGCGACTTCTCGACGCTCAAGGTATCCATCGCACAGGAAAACTCAAGCCGGAGGAACGGCTGTGCACTCAGGGGAACTTCGATCGACGCTCCTGACTCTGGCCACACTCCGACCGTGATGGGGAGGCCTGCCGATCGAATGGCGTAAAAGGGAATATCGATTGCCGGGCGCGCCTCGCGCCCATCGGACATGCGTATGGTGCCGCTGACCATAAGCCGGTAGCGTTGGCCTGGACTCCACGGAACAACAGGCTTCCATGAGAAGCCCCGCTCCGACCAGCAGAAATCCCCGACCACCGTGTGCGCGGAGTCGCTGACCGTGAATGCACGCTCGGCATCAAGCCTGTCCGGCTCGATGTCGAAACTCACTGTGATCGCCGTGTCGCGGGCAGGGAGGATCGTGTTGGCCTTCTCCGGAAAAACGCTGATTCCGACCGGCCGAAGATCGATGAGTCCGCATGATGCCACAAGGCACAGTAGAGGCGCGAGCCAGAGCACCACAGGTTCAGGGTGATATAATCGACACATGGTCGCCCGCCTTCATATCTGCACCTGGAGCATCGACGACGACATCTCCTCCTTCAATCCCTTGTGCCACTATCCAGCCGTCGTCAATCGGTTCGCCGAGTCTGACTCGGCGTTCTGCCAGACACTGGTTGACGACGACGAATAGCCTGCCTGAATCACCATCGATCTCTGTCAGAGAGCCAGCCGGCACCACGATGACGCGATCCGCCGTGCCGTTCCGAATGCTGACACGGGCGAACATGCCGGGCCGTAGCGCTCGCGCCGGTTTTGAGAGCGCTATCCGCGCTGTGCATGAGGCGGAGCGCGAATCTGCCAGTGGAGATATCATGTCGATGACTCCTTCATATACGCCATCGACTGCGTCGACAGTGATGGTAGCCTTCATGCCCGGAATCATCGAGGCGGCTTCGGTCTCAGGAACTGGAACCACCGCGAACAATGAACCGGCATCGATTACGGTACACAAGGCCTCTTCACGCTTGACGCGCTGTCCAGGCTCGACATAGCGCGCGCCGACAACACCATCCATCGGAGAAGCTATGCGCAGCTCGGAAAGAGACCATGACGCAGAAGCCAGTTCCTTGCGGGCAGCGTCGAGCCGCGCCACGGCGCCATCGCGCTCAGCGGCAAGCCCGCGTACCGCAAGCTGCACAAGCTGCAGTTGGCGCGCCTCCGGCTGGATTGCGGGCACCACGCCTGCGACGATGATGTCTTCATCGCGTAGGCCGACACATTGCATCTCGAGTTCCTTTACCATCAGGCCGATGCGTTGCCCCGCGGCTTCGACGGCAAACCTGCCAGCGCGCACGGCCTCTTCGTTGACTCCTCCCGCGTTGCATAGAGATTCCTGATCGGCCTGCTTCCGCATGTTCTCGGCGAGCTCGCGGCGGGCCTGTTCGATTTCCAGCCTTGACTTGTCCAGACCAATGATCCTGGCTTCGGCCGCCTGGGCACCTTCGACGAGCCGAGCCTCGGCGAGTCGTACAGCGGCTTCCGCCTGCGCCAGCGCATTCCGTGCAACACCGACGGCGAGCGATATCTGGGTATTATCGAGTATCGCCACCAAGGAACCAGCGCTTACCATGTCGCCTTCGCGATACAGCATTTTTTCTATGCGCGCGTCCTGGGGCGAGACGATATCGATCTTGCTGCCAAAGGTGAGACTGCCAAAGCACTTGATTTCAGCAAAGCGCTCCACCGGAGCGGCGACAATCACGTGAACGCACTTCTCCGCACGGGCAATCGCTCCACCGGAGTTGGCGCAACTGCATGACATCAAGGCCGACAAGACTATGCACAAGTGATAGACCTGCTTCTTCATTGCGTTGCTCCTCCGGTATCATCGCCAAGCATTGCTCCGTCCGCCAACAAACCGCCTGGAGGCATATCGAGCAGCCTCTCAAGCTCTCTCGCCGCCACGACCATTGCCGCTGCGGCATCAACCAGATCGATCGCCTTCTCAGCCCTGGCCAGCTCGGCCTTCACCGCTTCCAGATGCACAGCCTGACCCATCGACGTCAGGAGCCTGGCCAGGCGCAGCCGGGAACCCGCGAGCTCGAGCGCCCTCGCGGCCGCGTCACGTTTTCGCTCGGCCAGCTCAAGCGATACGATTGCCGCGCGAGCGGTCCGCCTTGCCCTGGCCATCAACCTGGCCAGAAGCTGCTCCTGGAGAGCGAGATCAACCGCGGCTGCCGGTGCGTTGAGCAGTGCAGTGGGATCCGGCACTACCGTCAGGCGATGCTGCGTCTGAGCCGACGTGTCGAATGGCGGCTCGCCGCCGATTGTCGCAGCGCTGCCACCCGAAGCGAGTGGCCCGGCAAAATCGACAGACAAGCCGACAGACCACGAGCCCCTGGTCAATGGGAGCGTTGCCCCACTCACCTGAGCGCTCGCGATGAGACCGATGGTAGGCAACCAGGAGGTCATGGCGGCTTTCGCCTGTGCTCTCTTCTTTTCCACTTCGTGGCGCGCGGAAGCAACCTCTGGCGAACGCTCGGCGGCCATGCAGGCCGCGCGTCCGGCATCAAGCGAAGGGTACCTGGACAGAAGGCTCAACTCATCGGCGAGCACTGGCATCCCGTCAAGACCAAGCGCTTCGATCAGCTGATCCTCCGCCACTGATAGAGCCATCTCCGCTACGGTAAGCTCAGAATCCATGTCAGCGATCTGCAGGTCAGCGTCGGACAAATCATTGGCGATAGCGAGCCCCAGAGCCACCTCGGCTGCGATGATGGCGCGCTCGTCGACCGAGGCGGCGAGCGAACCTTTGCGTATGGCCAACCGCGCCCGGGAAGCCAGCACGGAACGATATGCCGTTATGGCGGTCTCGCCGACCTGCCGCAATGATCGCTCATGGTCGGCTGTCGACAGTGCAAGATCGGCATTCTCGAGCGTCCTGGCCGCCGCCAGCCGCCCGCCATCCCAGATGGGCTGATCGACGCGCGCCGATAGTGTTCTTGTATGCGAATCCGGACCATACAGCGAGACACGTTCGTCATCGCCGCACGCGAATGTCAGTTTGGGCATCCATGCCCGAATTCCCAGACGCCAGGCATCTTTTCTCAGATCAAGGCGCGCGCCTTCGGCGCTTAATTCCGGAGAGTTTGCTATGGCGAGCAAGGCCGCATCGGTCGCTGTAAGACTTGCACCGGCCTGTGCGCGCTGGAAAGCATCCGCTGATAACCCGCTTGTCGCCGGGTGCCACGAAGCGCAGCCAGCCACCACTACCACACAAATCGAAAGAAGTTGCGGCAGCGAGTGCCTCATCGCGTTGTACCCTGGGTCATGTCGCGCGCCGTGCTCGCAGTAGCGCTCGCAGTAGCGCCTGCAATAGCACCTGCAATAGCGCGCGCAGCTGCGCTCGCTGACGATGTTGTGGGCAGGATTGCGAGCGCGGCAGCAAGGTCGGCTGAAGCGCCGATCCTGTCGCCGCTTGCCCAGCGCAGTGTAGCTCTGTCGACAAAGGCCATGCCAGCTTCCGCCGCAGCCTCGATGGCTCGGTCGAGAAACGCTTGGGCTGCCCGCGAATCCCCGGCATCCAGCGCAATCATCGAGGCAAGGCGCAACATGTCGATACTGGCCGGGTCGGACTGAAGAGCCAGCCGACTAATGCGCTCCGCCTCCGCGTGGTCGCCATGGGTCCTGTATGCGCGGGCAAGCCATAGAGCGGCCTGTCCTGCCCGCGGTGTCAGGGAAATTGCCGAAGAAAGCGCCACGATCGCACTCGTATCGTCACCCAGCAGAAAGAGAGCTTTGCCTCTCAGCATGACCGCGGGCAGAAAATGACGATGGATTTCGAGGCACGAACTTGCCAGACTGAGGGCGGCGCTGAAATCACCGGCGTCCCATGCCATTGCCGCGGCCGCATAGACTTTCAGCGCTCCATCAGTGCTATGAGCAGTCTGGCACGAGCCGCTCGACAGGACAATCCCGATGCATAGAACGGTCGCCGCAGTATTCATAGCCAACCTCGCGTTCCGACGAGCCAAAAGGCCCTGTCGTTTATACCCACGAGGCCAGAAGCACGGGCGCTTGCGCATTTCGGAAGAACTTGCGCCTTGCATCGATCGGGCATATTATTGGGTAAGGATCTTCATCAACGTATGGATATGGGAGGTAGTCATGGCAGGCAAGTTCGAGTGGTTCAAGGACAAGAAAGACAAGTTCAGATTCAGGCTCAAGGCCGGCAATGGCCAGATCATCGCGACAAGCGAGGCCTATGAGTCAAGGGATTCGTGCATGAACGGCATCGAAAGCGTCAAAAAAAATGCACCGGATGCGCCGGTTGTCGAGGTCGAATCCTGAGACTATGCTGAACCTGACCCGGCCGCACAGCAGCCGCGTCAGGCACGAATCCCAGTGGATTGGCGGCTATTCGCGCTTATATTCTGATCGTTCTATCAACCCAAGCACATAGGTAGCGCCCAGAGCGCGGTCATACAATCCATAGCCTGGCTTAACCTTCTCATCCCAAATCATGCGGCCATGATCAGGGCGGACCGGGCCTTTATACCCAGCGGCAACGAGCGCATCTACAATCGCCGCCATGTCAAGACTTCCGGAACCTGTGTAATGGGCGGTCTCGGTAAATGATCCGGGACCGGTAATCCTCACATTGCGGAGATGCGCAAAGTAGGTACGGTCCGCAAACTCGGTGGCCATGGCCGGTATGTCGTTGGCTGGATCGGCGCCAAAACTGCCGGCGCACAGGCATAGTCCGCTGGCTGGATTGGGTACGTCGGCGAAGAGCCGACGTACAGAGGCGGCACTGGTCATCACGCGGGGTATTCCAAAGAGCGGCCAGGGCGGATCGTCGGGATGCAGCGCCAGCCTGATTCCCAATCTCTGGGCTTCGGGAGCCACATCGCGCAGGAATGATACGAGGTTGCCATAGACTGTTTCGGATGGAGTACCACGGTATTCATCGAGCAGCCCCGCCAACTCGTCATGCGTATAGCTGGCCAGCCAACCAGGCAGTTCCAGTTCGCCGTTGAGCGGATCCATCTTCGCCACGGTATCCGCCTCGTATGCCAGCGCCGTGGAGCCATCGGGCAGTACGCTGGCCAGGTCGCTCCTGGTCCAATCGAACACTGGCATGAAGTTGTAGGTGACGACAACTGGTTCCTCGGATCCAGTCGGGCTCGATCGCGGGCCAAGCGCTTTGGCAACGGCCTCAAGGCTCCGTATCCATGCGTCGACGCGCTCGTCCCGCCTCTTGCCACCGAGCTTGATGTCTTCGTGAATCGGTATTGACTCGATAATCCTGAACTCAAGATCGGCGTTTTCTACCCTGCGGCGCATCGCTGCGAGCAGCTCAACGGGCCAGACCTCTCCTGGGACCAGATCGTACAGTGCCGAGACGATTCCAGTCATGCCTGGAATTTGCCTGATGTACCGCAGAGGAATGGTGTCGGTGGAATCGAACCACCTGAACGCAAGACGCATCAGGCAAACGTCACGGTCCATCCCGGGAAATCCTCCAGGATGGCGGCGCGAAGGTCACGCTCTATCGAATCCTTCATCATGTCGGTCGTTATGAAACAGGCCGGGCACGAAGCGGGATTTTCTGGCGCAAAATTCATATGGGCGACGATGGTTCGGTCTGCCTCGAAATACGTTAGCTTCTTGACCAAGCCAAGTTCGGCGAGTGTCAGTTCCGATTGCGGCTCCTTGACCCTGTCAAGTATCGCGTCGAATTTCTTGCTGACCGCGAGTTCAAGTTCCATTTAATTCTTCTCCTTTTCCTTCTCCATAAAGTCGGAAAAGTGCGCGGCAAGCGCCTTTACGCTGTTCTCGATTTGCCCGGATTTGGGTCGGAGGTGGATGAAGAACGTGCCCGTCTCTGGATACGCGCAGAAGTGCCGCAATGACGACGGATCTTCAAGTGATGACAAGGTCGCCTCAAGCTCCTGCGATAGATCGAGTGAACGCCACAACATGACGAACTTCTTGCCTTTGACCTCGATATCGCGCCGCTTCATGGAATCGACGCCTTCGATATTAGCCTTCCTCATATACGTGGCATCTACGATGTGGGCTTCTTCCCTGAGCTTCTTCTTCGTGAACACGTTGACAAAGAAGCGGTCGCCGATCCCAAGCAACCTGGAAAATGGCAGATACAGCAGCGAATGCCTCGGGCTCAGGGTTATCGTTCCCTTCGCGTTGGTATACGGCGCAACCAGAGCGTACGAGAAATTGTAGCCGATTACTCCGCCGATATTGACATAGTTTGTCGAGCGTGGCTTGAGGACGCTCTCCAGCTGATTGCTCATCGTCGAAACAACCCAGCGGTTCTTCCTGGTCCCGAAGAAGTACGAGACAGTCGACAGAACGGCCAGCACGACGATGCCGGATATGATGTAAGGATTCATGCGTTGCCCTTGCGTACGGATTCGGTAGCCATAAAATCGGCCACCAGTAACGTTGTATCGATGGTCGCCAGATCTTCACGACTCTGCAAACCACCGTGTAGAAAGTCAATGGGAAAATGCGGAATATCGGCCAGTCGTTCGTGTATCGCCCACGGTGCCTTGGAGACGCCGCGTTTGTTCAGACAGATACCCGAAAGTGGTATGTGTATCCTGTCAAGCTCGTCCTTGATTCGAAGCGCCTCCGAAACCGACAGTACATCCGGGTTCAATACAACGGCGATATAGCTCTCCTGTTCGAAGAGCATCGAGAGGTCGGTAAGGCGGCGCTTTATGGAGCCAAGCTTGCCATATATCTTGTCATCGTCCTTGTCAACGCAGCTGTTATGGACGGGCGCTTCCGGATTGAGGCGCGTTATAGTTGACCGCTTCTCCAGAATCCTGGCGCGCAGTTTCGTGAGCTCGGCTATCCACATATTGGATATCGCCGGCATCGCGAGAAACCGCAACGACAGCGCCGTTGGCGGAGTGTCATAGACGACAATATCGTAATCACCGGACAGGTCGCACCGGATATGCTCTATAGCCCAGAGTACCGCATATTCTTCGGTACCAGGCGAATATTTCATGATGTCAAAGAATGAATTGAGATTGAGCGTTAGATTATATGAGTACGTGGTCGCCAATTCGTCGCGACTCTCGTCCAGATACTTCTCCACCCAGTAGTTCAGGTCAACCTCGAGCGCAAAGAGGTTCTTCTCAACTTCACGTGGTGAATCGCCCAGCTTTGCCCCCATTACGTCGCCGAGGTTATGTGCCGGATCAAGTGATGCAATAAGCACGCGCTTGCCCGAACGGGCCATCGACAGCGCGAACGCGGCAGACATTGTTGTCTTGCCCACGCCACCCTTGCCCAGAAAAAATGCGTTGGTTTTCATGCACATCCACCTATCGTAGTCACTTCAATCAACTTCGAGCATGCTGACCAGCGAACCAAGCGGGTCCGAGGCCATATCAGACCGCGACAGCATGACAGTAAGTTCGCGCTCCATATACGGCAACAGCTCTATCGCGATCGGTACCGGTGGTGAAGGCATTCCAACGAAGCCTCCCAGAATCAACAGCGAAAAAATGTTCTCCAGCTCCTTGAGCTCGAACTCCACCATTTCCGTTGCCTTGTCCCTGTTTACCTGGGCAATAATATGAAAGAACGAAACAATCTTCTTGCGGATCGAGGACATCACCGCTCCTTTGGAATAGGTCGGCATCGAAAAAACGAGGAAGGGCTTCTGGCTGAAGCCCTTCCTGCGGGCACGCAGACCGTTAATCGCTGCCCGTGCCCCTTATGCGGAATCTCAGACAACCGGGCGCTCTGGGCGCCCGGCCGCCGAAAGGACTGGAATCAGGCCGCAGCCTTCTTCTCGGTGAAGTTCTTGTAGAATCCGAAAATCATGGAGAAGTTCAGGATGAGCATGAACAGCGTGATCGCACCAACGACACTGCCGGTGATGACGCTCATGGACTTGGCCATGTCAACGAAGAACGTCGGGATGATGACGATCTCGTACCAGATGAGGGCTACGGTCACCGTGACCCACAGGAAGATGGCCGGGATAAGCACAGTCAGAGTATACCTGGGATCGAGCTTCTTCTTGACCCAGATAGCCACGGTCAACATGACGATCGAGGCGAGGAGCTGGTTGGCGCCGGAGAACGCGGGCCACAGGACCGAATATCCACCGGAGCGGGCCAGGAAGATGCCCACGAAGGCGATGATGAACGAGGCGACCCACTTGTTGTTGAAGAACGCGTAGGCGCCAGGATTCTTGTCTTTCATCGGAAGGGCCATTTCCTGAACGATGTAGCGGCCAAGCCGGTTGGTCGTGTCAAGGGTGGTCAGAGCGAAGGTGGAGACCCAGACGGCTGCGAACAACGTCATGAAGTTCATCGGCAGGAAAGGCAGCTGCGTGCTGACCATCTTGGCGAAAGACTGCACAAATCGCGGGATGGCAGGGGTCGCCATCAGTTTGTCGCCAAGTGCAGCAAAGCCGAAAGCGGCTATTGAAATGACGACGAGTGTGGACAGGAAGCCTTCCACGAGCATGGCGCCATAGCCTACGAACAGGGCGTCAGTTTCTTTGGCCAGCTGCTTGGAGCTGGTGCCCGAGGCTACCAGCGAGTGGAAACCGGAAAGGGCGCCGCACGCGATAATCAGTGGCACGGTGGGCCAGAACGGTGACGGCTGGCCGCCTATTACCTTGGCGCTAAAGCTGGTGAATACGGGAATGGAGTCAAGAGCCTTGAAGCTGGTGAACGCCGCAATGCCACCGGCAAGCAAGCCAAAGTACAGGAAGAACGACGACAGGTAGTCGCGCGGCTGCAGGAGGAGATTGACCGGCAGCGTTGACGCGAGCACGATGTAGATGAATATGATCAGGAAATAAACATCCTTGTTCCACTTGACCGGCAGCATGTTGCCAAAGTAGAAGGCTACCATGATCAGAACGAGTCCGATGAGGCTGCCCCAGCCCAGGCCGAGCTTGCTGCGGTACATCACGAAGCCGGCGATGACCGCGGCGACGCAGAAGAACACGAACGCGAAGAATACACGTCCATCGGCGGCGAACTGACCGGCGACGATATCGCCGAAGGCTGCCACGACCAGGATGCAGAGGAACATGATGAACCAGCCGAAGGTCTTGCCGGCCTTCTTGCCGATCAGGTCCTGGGCCACAAACTGCATCGAGCGGCCGTCATAACGAACCGACGCGGCCAATGACAGGTAGTCATGGATGGCGCCAAGGAACACGTTGCCGAACCATATCCACAAGAGGCCAGGCAGCCAGCCCCACGCGACGGCGATCGCTGGTCCGGTAATCGGGCCGGCGCCGGCAATCGACGCAAAGTGGTGACCGAAGAGCACGTACTTGCTCGTCGGGATGTAGTCGACACCGTCCTTGAGACGTTCAGACGGAGCTTTGGGAGCGCTACCGCTCTTCAGGAGGTTGTCACGAAGGCTCTTGCCAAACGTGAAGTAGAAGATCAGGTAGAGAACGAGTGCGAAAAGCGCCAGCAGTGTAGTCATGCGCTTTCCTCCTTCTGGGTGTGGGATTAGTGAGTACGGCTGGTAGCATAAAACTGACCATCGCTGCTGTCAACAGTTTTGTATTCTAAAATCATGTATCGATTCTTTATGGCTCGACGCGCCAGTATTCGGTCCGCCCCTGGTCGACGAATCCCCTGGACCGATACAGCGCCCGGGCCGGTTCGTTGTCGGCATCCACCTCCAGGGCAATATGCGTCGCCCCGCGTCGCCCCAATACGACCAGGCACGAGTCGAGTATGGCGCCGCCCAGCCCCCTGCCACGCAGTTCCGGAAGTATCCCGAGTCCGTTGATCATATAACCAGCACCGTCCCGACCCATCGCGACGGTACCCACCGCTCCATTGGCGGTATGAGCCAGGAATTGCTCGCGATCTGGATCATCGAGCATCGAGCGCGCAAAATCTGCCCAGTCCCGGTCTCCATCGCCAAAGACCGCGGCTGACAGCTTTATGAACTCCTCAAGCGACGCCGAATTGACCGGAGTCAAGCGCACGCTGTCCGGTGGCTGTATCGCGGCCAGGCCCGATGCTGGCAACGTCATGCGGTATTCGGCATGGTCGGGCTTCGCGCCGAAACGGGATGCTATGGCCGCCGCTGTCGAGAACTCTGTGTTGCAGGCAAGAAGCACGCTGCCGACTCCTGCCTTCTTGAGAACGCTTCGCATGCCGTCGTATAAATTCCTGCCAACGCCCTGATGTCGGTAGAGCGGATCTACGCACGCGGTGATCTCGCCCTCCTGACGGCTCGGCGAAAAAACACACGCGGCTCCAATCATGGTGCTGGCAGGCTCGGCAGCTGTCCCGAATGGCTCGTGGGTTTCCTTGACCTGAGCCCAGGCGACCCGCCAGGCCGGCATCGACTGGTCCGCATTCAGATGCGTGTCAAAGTGCAGCCCAGGATCGAATCCATCATGCCTTGAGCACCTGTCGATAAGAGCCTCGACAGCCTGGCGTTCAGACGCTGATAGACTGACGAGGTTCACGAACTGGACAGTCAGACTGACCGTCATGATTCACCTCGCTTGATTCGGTCGATCTCATCGCGCAACAGCGCCGCGGACTCGAATTCCAGGTTCTTGGCTTTTTCGAGCATCTCGCGCTCGAGTCGCTTTATCAAGGCGTTCTTCTGCTCCGGAACCAGCAGGTTGTACGCGCCGCGGATGGTTTCGAGTTCCGTACCAAGAGCCGCCTCCTTCTCTTCCTTGTGCCGCTCCAGAATATCGTGAACAGCCTTCTTGATGGTGACCGGCGTGATGCCATGCGCCTCGTTGTAGGCCATCTGCACAGTACGCCGGTGATTGGTCTCATCGATGGCTATGCGCATCGCGTCCGACATACGGTCGGCGTACATCACGACGATGCCTGCGGCATTGCGGGCCGCGCGGCCTATGATCTGCACAAGACTGGTAGCCGAACGCAGAAACCCTATCTTGTCAGCGTCAAGAATCGCTATGAATGATACTTCGGGCAGGTCTATGCCCTCGCGGAGGAGGTTGATGCCTACCAGCACGTCATACTCGCCGGTACGGAGCTGTTTGAGAATTTCCACACGTTCTATCGTCTCCACCTCACTGTGGATGTAGCGCACCTTGAGCGACAGCGACGACAGATATTCTGTCAGTTCTTCCGCCATGCGCTTTGTCAATGTCAGGATCAGGGTGCGCTCCCCTACCGCTATGCGTTTCCTGATCTCCGCATAGATGTCTTCCATCTGCCCTTCGCTCGGCCTCACGACTACCTCTGGATCGATAAGACCGGTCGGGCGGATAAGCTGTTCAACGACATGGGCCGACTTGGTTGTCTCTATGGAACCCGGCGTGGCCGACACATAGACTACCCGCTTTGTAAGCTTTTCAAACTCGTCGAATTTCAGTGGCCTGTTGTCAAGCGCGCAGGGCAGGCGGAAGCCATAATCGACAAGCGTCTGCTTGCGTGAACGGTCACCCGAGTACATCGCACCAATCTGTGGCAGACTGACATGCGACTCGTCGATGAACGTCAGAAAGTCTTCCGGAAAGTAGTCGAGTAGCACGGATGGACGCTGGCCTGGAGCGCGTCCAGAAAGCGGCCCCGAGTAATTCTCTATGCCGGGGCAGTAGCCCATCTCCTCGAGCAGTTCAATATCGTACTCCACGCGGGTCTTCAACCTCTGTGCTTCGACCAGCTTCCGCGCCGCCATCAACTCATCGTAGCGCGTGGCCAGTTCCTCCTTGATGCCCGCGAGCGCGCGCTGCACCATAGTCTCCGGCATCACGAACTGTTTGGCAGGATAAATGACCGCTGCGTCAAGTTCCTCGACGACCTGGCCGGATACAGGTTCGAACCGCCTGATCCGCTTTACCGTGTCGTAATCAAGCTCCAACCGGTACGCCTCCTTGGCGTAGGCTGGATATACTTCTATCACGTCACCGCGGATGCGGAATCGACCACGGTCAAGTACCGCGTCATTGCGCTCGTACTGCAACGATATCAGTTCCCGCTTGAAAGCCTCGGGGTCAAGCTCCTCCCCAACCACGGCTTCCACCTTCATCTCGCGGTATACTTCCGGAGTGGCCAGTCCGTAGATGCACGATACAGTGGCGACGATGATCACGTCACGCCGCTCCATGAGGCTCCTCGTCGCGGACAGCCTGTGCCGCTCTATCTCCTCGTTTATATCCGCATCTTTTTCTATATATAGATCGCGTGTAGGAACGTACGCTTCCGGCTGGTAGTAGTCATAATAGGAGACGAAATACTCAACGGCATTATCCGGAAAAAAGTCCTTGAACTCCCTGAACAGCTGCGCCGAGAGCGTCTTGTTGTGACTTATGATAAGCGTTGGCTTCTGCACGGCCTCTATGACCTTGGCCATGGTAAATGTCTTTCCAGAACCGGTCACACCCTTGAGGGTCTGGAACCGATCGCCGGCTATAATGCCTGACACCAGTTTCGAAATAGCCTGCGGTTGGTCTCCCGCCGGCTCGAATGGTGATACGACCTTGAATGGCTTCATCTCGGCTGCCCCCGTATCGCTATCCCCGGCGGGAGGACCGCAAGGAAATTGTTGTATAGCGTCGCTCGCGCGACGTGCGGTACACCCGCCGGCTCGAATGGTGATACGACCTTGAATGGCTTCATTAAGACCTCCCGTTGGACGGCGATTCGGATAATCTCTGAGCGCTCTCGATGATTGAGTCGCCCAAGGCTCTGGCTGCCGGCCCCAGAACGTCCAACGCTACCGATCCGAAACTGACCCTGACATGGGCATCGCTGACCTGCCCTGTTTCGTGTCTGAATCCAGCTTCAGGAGCCACCGAATAGCCTCGCTCTGCGCAACCAGCCGCGACCGCGACCCCGTACGAGCCTGGCGGAAGCGCCAGCCAGAGGTTGATGCCGCCGCTCGGTTGGCTCCAGGTCAACCCGGCTCCCCGGTATGGCTCGAGCGCCGTCGTCAGTAGCATCGCGGCTTCGCTATAGCGCGCCCGTACGATCGGCAGATGCGCATCATAGCTTCCGCTTGACAGGAATCGCTCAAGGACGCGCTGCATCAGGCCGTTGGATGATAGATCGATCGACCGCTTCGCCGTCTCAAGTCTGTCCCTGAAGGCGGCAGGCGCCTCAAGACAGGCGATGCGTAGCCCCGGCATGAGCACCTTTGAGAAGCTCTTGACATACAGCACGCGGTCATCATGGTCGAATGATCTGACCGATGGTTGACAGATGCCGTCAAAGGATAACTCGGACGACTGGTCGTCTTCAACAATATAGAAACTGTGCCTGGCAGCCATCCGTGCCAGCCGTTCCCGCACTTCCGGAAGGTATACAGCGCCGGTTGGATTCTGGTACCCAGGGTTGAGGTAGACAAGGCGCAATGGCCGTGCCGCCGCAATGCGCTCCAGGGCATCGACATCGATGCCACCAGCGCCGACCGGAATGGCTTCTATCCTGGCTCCGGCTGCCAGAAACGAATCACGGGCGCCCCGATAGCCCGGCGATTCAACGGCGGCGACATCGCCGCGACGCAAGAGCACCCGCGCCACGAGATCCAGGCCTTGCTGGGCACCGGATACGATGTGCACATCGGCGGGATCCGCTGGTCTGGATCGTCCCAGGCCCAGGCGAGTGGCTATCGCCTCACGGAGCGGCAGGTATCCAGCCGAATCCTGGTAGTCAAAGACGCCGCCGTCATCCATGTCGACCGCTTCGACAAGAAAGCGCTTGACATCCTCAAGCGGATACAGGCAGCGCGGCGGCGCGTTGGCAGCGAGATCCACCATGCGGCCGGCTGGCCGCGGCGTGCCTTCATGTCGGCCAACATGCGTGGTCGCACCTGGCGCCGCCATACCGCACACGAAAACACCGGAACCAGCCCGTGACGCTATAAGCCCCTCGGTTGCAAGAATGCGGTATGCCGCGACTATCGTAGCTGGATTGACGCCAAGCTCATCGGACAGCTTGCGCACCGAAGGCAATTTGTCACCCTCGCGCAGTTCGCCATCCACGATACGAGCCCGCACGGCATCAGCAACCTGTACGTACAGCGGCAGTTCATCGTCCTTGAAGAGCCTGAGCCCCAGTCCCATGAAAACTCCTTGACAAGCAATACAGATAACAATACAGTGATTCATACAGTTTGCAATACAGTTAGCCAAGGCGGAAGTGCCAAGACGCGCCTCATTACAGTATACGATACCGACCATCATGGTCGAAAGGGGAAAATCATGGAAGACCGCACACGGATCAACAGGGATCTGGCACGAATGCTCAAGGGTGGCGTTATCATGGACGTTGTCAACGCGGAACAGGCACGTGTCGCGGAAGCGGCCGGAGCCGTTGCGGTGATGGCACTGGAGCGGGTTCCGGCCGACATACGCAAGGAAGGCGGCGTGGCGCGGATGTCTGATCCGAAATTGATCAAGGAGATCATGTCGGCTGTCAGCATCCCGGTAATGGCCAAGGCGCGGATCGGGCATTTCATCGAGGCCAGAATACTTGAAGCACTGGGCATAGACTATATTGATGAGAGCGAAGTTCTGACCCCGGCGGACGACACGTATCACATAGACAAGGTATCGTTCCGGGTGCCATTCGTCTGTGGCGCCAGGGATCTCGGCGAGGCGCTACGGCGCATTGGCGAAGGCGCGGCGATGATCAGAACAAAGGGCGAGGCCGGCACCGGCGACATAGTCGAGGCTGTCAGGCATCTGCGGGCCATCAACGACCAGATCAGGGCCATAGCAGCCGCCAGCCGCGAGGAGCTTATGACCATGGCCAAGGAACTCGGTGCCCCATACGAGCTGGTACTGGATGTGCACGAGCACGGCAGGCTACCGGTCGTCAACTTTTCCGCCGGCGGAGTCGCGACCCCCGCCGATGCAGCGCTGATGATGGCGCTTGGCGCCGAGGGTGTCTTTGTAGGATCCGGCATATTCAAGTCCGATGATCCGCAGCGACGCGCCGAAGCCATCGTAAAGGCGGTAACCTTTTGGAATGACCCGGCCGTGGTGGCCGAAGCCTCGGAAGGTCTGGGAGAGGCGATGCGTGGCATAGACACACGCGCCGAGACAGGCGCAGCCCAGTATGCCTCGCGTGGCGTATGACGGAGGTTACCATCGGCGTGCTCGCCCTTCAGGGCGGCTTCGCCGAGCACCTGGGCGCTCTGTCCACGATAGAAGGTGTCAGGGCGGTTCCGCTAAAGCGGCGCGATGAACTGGATTCGGTCGACGCGCTCATCCTGCCTGGCGGCGAGAGCAGCGCCATAGGCAGGTTGCTGCGTGACTTTGATATGCTTGGGCGCATGCGCGACCGCATACGAGACGGGCTGCCTGTCTGGGGCACCTGCGCCGGCATGATCATCCTGGCACGCGGTCTGGAGAATGACGAGCGGCACCACCTGGGTGTGATGGATATCTGTGTGCGGCGAAACGCCTATGGCGGACAGCTCGATTCATTCGAGACAGAGGCCGTGATTCCGGAGCTCGGAGCGACACCCTTTCCGCTGGTATTCATACGCGCCCCCGCCTTGACTCGACTGGGGCCATCGGTCAGGACACTCGCGTCGGTCGACGGAAGACCGGTAGCTTGCATCGAAGGCGCCATGGTTGCGACCAGTTTCCACCCCGAGCTGACCGGCGACACCAGGTTTCACCGCTGGTTTGCCGGACTGGCGCGGAATGTCGCCGGCTCCTGACCGGCGACTACGGGGTCTGCTTCTCGCGGAGATATTCGGCACGGTCGGAAAGCGACAGTGTAACGGACATCTTCTTGGCCCCGCGGTAATACTCGACCTTGACCGAGTCGCCTGGCTTGTTGTCCTCAAGCGCGGAATACAGGTCCGCAAGTGAGCTGATGGCCATGCCATCGACCGAAACGATTATGTCGCCGCCGACATTGAACACGCTCTGGTAGTATCGCACCGATGTGCTGCCGCCCCGAATTCCTGAGCGGTCGGCGTTCCCACCCTTCTTTGCAGACGAGACGAGAAGACCTTTTTCTATGGGCAGCGGGCTGCCCTTTTCCTTCATGTACTCGATAAGGGCGGGAAACAACTGAACGTATTCGGCATCGATCCAACCTCGCTTGACCATGCCGAACTTGATCAGGTCTGGCACGATACGCTTGGCTGTATTGACCGGCACCGCGAAACCAACGCCAACCGAACCGCCAGATGGAGAGTAAATCATTGTATTTACGCCAATTATCTCACCTCGAGCATTAAGGAGCGGGCCCCCGGAGTTGCCGGGATTGATTGAGGCATCGGTCTGAATCATGTCTCGTATGATGGTCTGTGTATCTTCCTGAACCGGCCGCCCGAGCCCGGAGACTATGCCTCGGGTCAGCGTCCGTTCCAGGCCAAACGGGTTGCCAATGGCCAGGACCTTCTGGCCGACCTTAAGGTTCGAGCTCTCGCCGAAGGGTATGATCGTCAGGGGCATGCCCTTGGGTGGATCGAATTTGACAACCGCAAGATCATTTTCCGAATCAGCGCCAATCACCTTGCCTTCTATCCTGGTTCCATCCGCCAGATTGATGTAGACCTTGTAGGCATCCTTGATGACATGGTTGTTGGTCAGCACATAGCCACGCTGGTCGATGATGGAGCCTGAGCCTGAACCGCCTTCCTTGGGCATAGGCTCAAGAAACCAGTTGATGGCTACGACCTCGGTGGTGATGTTGACGACACCGGCGTTCAGGCGTTCATAGACATCGATATTCTCGCGCTCGTCCTGGGTATAGGTGCCGCTTACATCAGAGAGCACCTGCGTCGCCATGGGAGCCGTGGCGCTCAGATTCGCTGAAGCGGCAACAGGGGCCATGGCACCTATGACGGCGGGGCGTCCCCATAATGGCAAAAGACCAACGCCCACTATGATAAGCGCTGTTGCGGCAGCCGTCATGGCAATGGCCAGGATCACATGCATTCTTGAATATAGACGCATCAGACAACCTCCAGAATCGATACTATCAGTACAATATACCGGTGCTGAAAGGACTTCGCCAACACACACCGTCAAGCCGATCTTGATTGACCTCCCGCCCAACGACGGGTAGTATTATTCGCCATGGACATAAAGAGAAGAGTCGGCCAGGCATACGGCATCATACGCAAGGATGAGACGCCTGAAGCATCCAACCCCGATACCGGCAAAGCCACTCCCGCGGCAAGGCGGCCCGTGGCGGCTCGAGCAGCAGGCGTCGCTCCAGTCAAGACGCCGGCGCCCAGGAGCCCGGCTACGCCTGGCAAGGCAAAGCCAGCGGCGCAGATCGTCAAGGCTACCCAAACATCGGAAAGCTTCATAAAGACTGGGGTATCCGGCATCGAGAAGGCCGCAAAATTCCTTCTGCTCCTGGGCCAAGATGAAGCTGCCAACGTCATACGCCATCTAAAACCAGCCGAAATAGAGAAGGTTTCACGAGAGATCGCCAATATCGACCGAATCGATACCACCGAGGCAAACGAAATACTGACAGAGTTCGGATGGTTGGCCAAGACCCAAGGCGCCAATCTTGAAGGCGGGCCGGAGATTGCCGAACGCATGCTCCAGGCCGCCTTTGGAGCCGACAAGGCCAAAGAAGTGCTTCGCAAGGCGATGCCCGAGTCAGTAAAGCCATTCGCTTTCCTGAATGACTTTGACGCGCGCCAGCTCATGGTCCTGCTCAAGGACGAATCACCGCAGATGCTCGCGATGATCCTGACGTACATAGAGCCGAAACTGGCAAGTGGAGTACTGTCAGAATTGCCGGCGGCGATGAGGGCTGATGTGATCAAACGAATTGCCAGGCTGGACAGGGCCTCGCCCGACGTGATCGAACGCGTGGAAGCCGTACTGCGCGACAAGGCCGCCAGGATTGGCCGCACCGACGTCGGCGAGCGCATCGATGGCGCGGCCGTGCTCGCCGGCATACTCAAACACATCGATGGTGATCTTGAAGACTCGATCCTGTCAGGCATAGATGAAGACAACCCCGATCTATCCAGGAACATTCGCGAACGCCTGTTCACGATTGACGATATCCTGCGCGTGCCTGACAGAACCATGCAGAAAGGCCTCAGGGAACTATCGGAGCACGACATCGCCCTGGTCCTCAAGGGCAAGAGCCAGGAATTCCGCGACAAGGTGCTCGCCAACGTAAGCCAAGGCAAGCGCACGATGGTGCTCGAGGAATACGACATCATGGGTACGGTCAGGCGCGACGAAGCGGAAAAAGCAACGCGCGGCTTTCTGGAGTACTACAAGCGACGCTGGGAAGCCGGCGAGCTCATACTCGATGGCGACGACGACCTGATAGACTAGCAGGCTGTTGAAATACTTGATGCATTTCAACAGCCTGCCATGCAATTGCTCGAAAACCTGACGGTTTTCCATGCGATTGCCACATTCAAGGTAGAGTTGAAAAAGCCGCTTTCGGCTTTTTCAACACCATACTAGGACTTCACGTAGCGGATGCCGCCGTCGGAAGCCTCTTCGGCCCGCGCCAGCATGAACAGCAGATCGGACAGCCGGTTCATGTAGCGCCTGAGGGGGCCCGGGACGTCGGCATCCCACGCGAGAGCCACGATGCGCCGCTCGGCTCTTCGGCATACGGTGCGTGCCACATCGAGCTTGGCAGACTGTATCGTCGCGCCGGGTACCACGAAGCCATTCAGTGGAATCTCCGCCTCAAGACGCTCGACATGGGACGCCAGCCGTGCTTCGTCGGCCTCGGTCACCGGGAATGAGAAGACGCCGCTTCGCGTCGCCAATTGCCCGGCGACCCTGTATAGGTCGTGCTGCAGCTCATCGACGATGCGCATGCAATCGGGCCGCTTGAGCCAGTGGCGAGCCTCGCCGAGTACGGAATCGAGTTCGTCGACCGTGCCATAGGCCTCCACGCGCATATCATCCTTGCGGACACGCTCACCGGACCAAAGCCCTGTCAGTCCATCATCACCGGTCTTAGTCACGATGCTCACGATTCCCCCTTGATTCAAATGGCAACACGCGCGATTATAGCAAGGTTATATCCTTTCTGAAAGTAATGCTTTTTCCACAGTCAGACGATTCTTGATACATGGACGTTGCGATCCATGGCAACGAGGCGCGCACCGGAGGGGGTACACGGGAAGCTTGCTTCCTCCAAAGTACTATGAACAAGATCAGCACCAGTGCCATCGATGCGGCAAACGAACGTGCCTGGGATTCGATGATATCGGATCCGCACGCAGCCTTGTCAGACGCCACGGATACCTTCGCCGCAGCGCTGGCCGCAGGGTATGGAAAGGGTCAGGCAACGGCTCAACTGAACATGGGCTGGTCGCTGTACTATATGTCCCGTCTCCCAGAGGCATATGATGCCTTTCTTAAGGCGCTCAAGCGTTTCGAAGACCTGCATGATGATCTAGGCGAGTGCAAGGCGCTCAACGCCCTCGGTGTCTACCACCAGTCGATTTCACGCCTGGACAAGGCCATAGAGTATTACAACCGCAGCCTCACGGTCGCAAAGACCGCCCATATCGTCGATCGGGAGCTGGTTGCGATGGCCAACATCGGCGAACTGTGCCTGGAACTCGGCAATCCCAAGGACGCGCTTGCCTACCTGATGCCCGTCTACGATGCCATGCCTGAGACATTCAGCCTGGGCAATCGCGCGGATTGCCTGCGAAACATCGGCAAAGCCTTCCTGCAACTGGATAACCTCACGCTCGCCCGCGAGTTTACGGCCAGATCGTATGAGCTGACCACAAAGTCCGGCGACCTGATCATGGCTGCAGAAAGCCTCGAGACCCTGGCCCGGGTGGCGGCTACAATGGAGGATAGAGCCGAGTCGGAACGGCGCGTTCACGAAGGGCTGGCACTGGCTGAAAAGACAGGCAACCTGATACAGCGCGCAACCCTCCTGACCGTCTGGGCATCCGTGCTGATCGATCAGGGCAACGCCACGGAGGCGCTGAAGCAACTCGATGAATCAGAACGAATCTGCTCGAGTACCAACCAGAAGAGCAAGCTGTATGGCGTCTACGAACAGATGTCGCGCGCGCACGAGTCTCTGGGCCACCATGAGCGGGCTCTCCTCTACTATAAGCGCTTCGCCGCCTACAAGGCCGATGTCCAGAATGAGGACAGCGCCAGCAAACTCCGCAATATGCAGGCTCAGGCAGAGGTGGAACGCGCGCAGCAGGAAGCCGAGATATACAGGCTCAAGAATATTGACCTTAAGGAAAAGACCGAGGCGCTCGAGGACCTGAACAGGCAGATCCTGTCGATATCCAGGATTGGCCGCCGCATCACCGCAAGCCTCGACTACACGATGGTCGTCCAGACAATTTACGACAGCCTTGTGCCCTTCCTGGAGATGGACATGTTCGGCGTCGCTCTGTACGACCCCGAAAAGAAACAACTGGTCTATCGAAGGTATTTTGAGGATGGTGTCAGAAAGAAGGAACATATCATCGACGCGAACTCGGAGACCAGCTTCACCGCTTGGGCCTTCAGAAACCGCGAGCCCGTACTGATTACCGACAAGGACAAGGAATATTCCAAATATCTGACCAAGCACTCCACCGTCAAGGGCAGACCATCGGAATCGGTCGTGTGCATGCCACTCACCATCGAGGATCGCGCCATTGGTGTGCTGACCATTCAGAGCTACAAGGTCCACGCCTACTCGCCCAACCATTTATCATTCCTTGAGGCGCTCTCGCCATACGTCGCCATTGCCGTCGAAAACGCCATAATCCACGACAGCCTCGAAGACCTGAACCGCGCCCTGTCTGACGAGAAGCGACGGCTGGAGCGAGCCACCCTCAAGATCAGTCACCTCGCCAACCATGATACCCTGACAGGGTTGCCAAACCGCAGGCTCCTATTCGAGCTGACCGGCAAGGCTATCGAGACCGCCCGCCGTGCCGGCGCCAGCATAGGCGTGATATTCATGGACCTCGATGACTTCAAGCCGATCAACGACCTCTATGGCCACGCGGCTGGAGATGCCGCCTTGATGGCCATGTCGGAGCGTGTCCGCAACCTGGTCCGCGCCTCAGACATTGTCGCCAGGATGGGTGGCGACGAGTTCATCGCGGTGATAACCAACGTCAAGAGCCGCAAGGATGTGGAGCGAGTAGCCCGCAAGGTTCTTACAGAGTGTACGCGGCCCATGAATTTCTCTGGAAAAACCTGCTCCATAGGCCTTTCGATGGGCATTTCCATGTTCCCGGACGACGGCGATTCGGTGGAAAGTCTGATAAACAAGGCGGACTCCGCGATGTACCGCGTCAAGCATACAGCGAAAAACTCCTTCGCCTTCTCCAGCAGCCCTCCCGCGGGAGAGACCGTGCTCGATTGACACGCCCAGACCACCGTGCTATCTTTTTCGCCGCTTTGTGTCCGGAAACGGTATGCTTGCCATGCCCAATTCCATATCGACAGTCGTCAAAGACAAACGTCAAAGACAAGTGTCCACGCATCTCGATTTTTCCAGGAAGGTTTCGATGGCAACACCCAACGACAAACGCGCCAAGCCCGAAGCAAGCGACAATCGCCATCATGGCAATTCTTTCGTCTACATTGGCACTATTGTAATTCTGGTCATAACGACCATCGCATTTGTATTCATGCCGGCCCTGGGCGGCGCAAGCGGCGGCGGTGGCGAGCTGACCTTTGGCACGTGGAGCGGCAAGCCAATTTCATTCGTACAGGGCGGCTACTTCTCAAACCAGGTACAGCAGATCAAGTCCCAGCTCGAATCACAGGGCTACAAGGACACTGGCGATCAATATTTCGCGTTCCAGGTCTGGCGCCGCGCCTTCGAAAACACTGCGGTCCACTATGCCCTTCTCGATGATGCAGCCAAGGCGGGCATAGCAGTCAGTGACTCATACATCGATGAGCAGATGGTCAAGAACCCCGCATTCATGGACAATGGCACGTTCTCCAAACGCAAGTACCGCGAAGCGTCCACGACCGTCAAGCTGTCGCTACGCAGGGACATTCAGGACTCAGCTCTCAAGAACAAGTATGTTTCCGATGCCGTGGCGTTCATTCCAAGCAAGGCCGAGACAGCTTTCCTCTCATCCTTGGCCCAATCGAGACGTGTTGTTGAATATGTTGCTTTTCCCTTCAGCGCCTACCCCGATGCGGAGCGCATCGCGTACGCCAAAGCCAACCCCGCGCTGTTCAGGCGCGTCCGCCTCTCCAGGATAACGCTTTCGTCATCACTCAAGGAAACCGAGCAAGTGCTGGCACAGGTCAAGTCGGGCGCCCTGTCATTCGAGGAAGCCGCCAAGAGTCATTCCAAGGACTCATACGCGGCCAAGGGTGGCGATGTCGGCGCCCGATATGTATGGGAGCTCAAAGGCGAGCTCAAGGATCCCGCCAATCTCGACGCGGTGCTGGCGTTGGGCAAGGGTGACCTGTCGCCTGTTTACGAGACACTCGCTGGTTCATGGATATTCTTCCGCGTCGACGAGACGGCGATCGATCCGGACTTCACGTCGGCGGACCTGGCACGTTCAGTCACCGATTATCTGAACCGCAATGAAAAGGGCCGAATCGAAGACTGGGCGCTCGCCCAGGCCGCCCAATTTGCATCGTCAGTCGGCGCGGATTTCTCCGCGAGTGCCGTCAAGCAAGGATTGACCGTCAAGCAGACCGATCCTTTCCCGCTCAATTATGGCAATGCCCTTGATGTCGGCTACTTCTCCCTGCTCGGCTCTCTCGATACAACCAATCTGCCCGAGCTGAAGGGTGCCGACAGGAACGAATCGTTCCTGACCGCGGTCTTCTCACTCAAAGCCGGAGAAGTCTCCAAGCCCATCGCCATAAACGATTTTGCTGTCGTGGCAAGGGTCAAGGAGATATCGACGGCGCAGGAAACCGATCTCGGTTTGCTGGCGACATACTACCCTACTGTCATGCAGCAGGGCATATCGAATGATCTTGCGGCGTCTATCTTGGTAGATCCGCGGCTCAAGGACAACTTCATGGCCGCCTTTACCAAGGTATACGTGCAGACGAATTGATCCGGTACCCACATGGATGAACACGATCCCCTGCTCGTCGATACGGGCAGGGGATTTTCTTTGCAGTATCGGGGCCGGTGGCTTTACTCGAGCCGGGCTCCTCTTGACGCGCCGCTCCAGACGGCGCGCGCACTCGAGGTGCAAGCCGAAACACTCTATGTGGTGCCGTCGCCATGCCTATGGCACGGCGTAGCAGAGTTGCTGGCACGCCTGCCGGAATCAAGCGCAGTGCTTGGCATCGAGTCATGCGAGGACTTGCTCAACCTGGCCTCCCGAACGCTGCCGGCACCGTCTTCAGGCGCGCCTGAAGGCCGCCTGCTTCTGTCATCGGCCAGTGAGGCGCTGACAGCATATAGGACACTGGAATCATCCATCGCACCGGCCCGCTTCAGGCGAGTCGTAGAAGTGCGCCTTTCGGGTGGGCGTGCCCTGTCCCCCGGCGTGTATGATTCGACAATCGCGGCTCTTGATGCCGATATTGCGATACAATACAGGAACAGACTGGCGATGGTGCGTATGGGCAGGCTCTGGACACGTAATGTCATAGCCAACCTTGCATCGATGCGGTGGTCCGATGTATCGCCGCTGCCAACGTATGACAGGCCACTGGTGGTCTGCGGGGCCGGTCCGTCGCTCGACAACGCACTGCCACTGCTGCACACCTACCGCGACGCACTGACCATCATGGCGGTCGACACCGCGGCCGGAGCGCTTGCCCGTGCTGGCATCTACCCGGATTTGGTCGTGTGCCTCGAGGCACAGATATACAATGTTGCCGACTTCCTGCCACTAGGCCATGGACGCACGAGGCTCGTCGCCGACCTGTCGTCGCATCCATCATCATTCAGGGCCACCGACGGGCCTATCACCTTGTTGTCGAGCCAATGGTACCAGAGCGCCTTCCTGACGAGGCTGCACGGAGCCGGCCTGCCGCTCACGTCGGTACCGCCACTGGGTTCAGTGGGCGTGCTGGCTCTCCACGTGGCTCGGATGATGGGATCGCCTATCATAATCAGCGGCCTGGATTTTGCCTTTTCGCCAGGCGCGACGCACTGTTCAGGCAGCCCTGTAGATCTCCTGGAGCGCCGCCTCGAGTCACGGACGCACAAGCGGACAGCGGCATGGGCCGCCAGTTACCGCACGCACACGCGACGTATCGACAACGGCTGTCTCGCCGACCCTGCGCTTGCGATGTACGCGGCGCTTGCCACATCAGAATTGGCCGGACACCCCGCGTACGACCTGCGTGAAGGTTATGGCGCTCGCCTGCCCGCCCTTCCGCTTGACAGGGCAGGATTGGAGCGCCTTCTGGTGGAGGGCAACGGCAGGAACCATATCCGGTCAAATCTGCAGGGAGGCGCGCAGCAGTCCGATGCAGCAGAGTATCGGCGCATAGCGATCGATTTCCTGCAAGCAGAACTCGAGCGCGCCAAAGATGTAGCGCTGGCGCTGCGGCGTGGTTGCCCCGAGCCAAGCCTCAAGGCCAAGCTCGCCGAAGCCGACTTCCTGTATGCGCACTTCCCTGACCCCGAGCGCGTCGCCGCGCTGGAGCATGATGCGTTGCTGCGGGTGTCGGCGGAGGCGGCATACTGGCGCGGGCGCCTCGAAACAGCCATTGGCCGCGCATGAGCCGTGGCAAGTGGCATCGCCGTTGGCGGCTCACTTCCGCTTGTCGTCGTCCTCGTTCTCGCGCAGCACCGCCATGAAGGATTCCTGTGTCAGCTCAACATCGCCGACCATCTTCATGCGCTTCTTGCCTTCCTTCTGTTTTTCCAACAGCTTGCGCTTGCGAGAAATATCGCCACCATAGCACTTGGCCAGCACATCCTTGCGCACCGGGTTGACCGTCTCACGGGCGATGATCGAGCCGCCAATGGCCGCCTGGATCGCTATCTTGAACTGCTGGCGGTCCATTGAATCATGCAGACGCTCGCAGACCTTGCGACCCCGTTCCTGGGCTGATGGCCTGTATACCAGCTGAGCCAGAGCGTCGACAGGCTTGGAATTGATCAGTATGTCCAGCTTGGCAAGTTCTGTGGGACGATAGTCAATGATTTCATAGTCGAAACTGGCATAGCCGCGGCTCGTGCTCTTGAGCTTGTCATAGAAATCAAAGAGCACCTCGGCCAACGGCATCTCGAATGTCAGTTCGACGCGCTTTTCGTCCAGATGGGTAAACCCGGTCTGGGCTCCACGCTTGTTGACGCACAGCGTAATCAGGTTACCGATGTACGCGAGCGGCGTTATGATCTGGGCCTTGATGTACGGTTCCTCGGCGGCTTCGATTCGGGACGGGTCAGGATAATCGGCGGGGTTGTCTATGATGACGACTTCGCCGCGACCCATCGTAAGCCTGTACCTAACGCTTGGAGCGGTCATGATGATGGCCTGGCCGTATTCGCGTTCCAGTCGCTCCTGCACAACCTCAAGGTGGAGCATTCCAAGAAAACCGCAGCGGAATCCAAACCCGAGCGCGGCGGAATTGTCCTTCTCGTATATCAGCGAGGCGTCGTTGAGCTTGAGCTTCTCCATGGCGATCTTGAGCTCGTCATAATCGGCCGTGTCCATCGGGTAGATCGAGCTGTAGACCACCGGCTTGACGACGCGGAAGCCAGGCAGCGGCTCGGCCGCGGGCCTGTCGACCCCGGTCACGGTATCACCCACGCGCACGTCGGAAACCGTCTTGATCCCCGCAATGAAATACCCCACGTCGCCTGCAGTCAGCGCGTCGTTCCTGGCCAAGGCCAGCTTGAAGTACCCAGTCTCTTCTACCTCATATTCAGAGTCGTTGTACATGAGCCTTATCTTCATGCCAGTCTTGATCACGCCATCGAAGACGCGCACATGAACGACGACACCGCGGTAGGGGTCGTAATGGCTGTCGAATATAAGGGCGCGCAAAGGCTGATCAGGTGATCCGGTTGGGGCGGGCACGCGCTGGACTATGGCCTCGAACAGCTCATCGATGCCAAGCCCCATCTTGCCCGAAACACAGAGAGCCTCGTCGCCATCGAGGCCAAGATCATTGGTTATCTGATGCCTCGTCGCGTCGATATCAGCTGCGGGCATGTCAATCTTGTTTATGACCGGCAGAATCTCCAGATCATGCTCCAAAGCCATGTACATATTGGATAGCGTCTGGGCTTCCACGCCTTGGGTTGCATCGACAAGCAGCACGGCACCCTCGCACGAGCTGATGGCGCGGGAGACCTCATACGAGAAGTCGACATGCCCGGGCGTGTCCACCAGATTGAGCGTATAGTCCTTGCCATCGCACGCGGTATATGAAAGCGTTACCGCCTGGCTCTTTATGGTGATACCGCGTTCACGCTCGATGTCCATATTGTCAAGCATCTGGGCCTGCAATTTCCGGGCATCGATTATCTTGGCGCGCTCGATAAACCGATCCGCCAGCGTTGATTTGCCATGGTCTATGTGCGCAATGATGCAAAAATTGCGGGTCTGGGCGATGTCGTGCATGAAGGTACTGTAACCCGAAATCATGGCGTTGTTCAATCATGGGATGACTGTGCGGGTGGTGGCGGACAGCCAGCATGGGTATACTGGGTTCCATGGTAGAACCGGAACGCATCGAGTACCGTAATGACAATCCCGTCGGTCGCACCGCCTCGTATGTGCTCTACTGGATGCAGGCTGCCCAACGCGTAGAAGACAATCATGCGCTTTGGTACGCCTGCGACCAGGCCAACAGACTTGGACTTCCGCTATCGGTCTTGTTCGTCCTTGCCGACTATCCTTCCGCCACCGCGGTTCACTATCGATGGATGCTCGCAGGGCTCAGACAGGTTGCTGGATTTCTCCGTAGCGCCGGCATATCTTTCACCATCCAGAAAGGGCAGCCACAACGCCTCGTAGCTCAAGCAGCCAGGAACGCGGCGTTACTCGTCTGCGATCGATCGCCCTGCCGCATGGCTGCACAGGCAAGGCTGGCCATCGCCGGCGCCCTGCCCATACCGGTCATAGAAGTTGACGGTGAATCGGTCATACCCGAGCGCGTGGCCAGCACCAAGCAGGAATGGTCAGCGCGGACATTCAGGAACAGGACAGCAGGCGCGATTGAAGTCTATTCTGCCGCCCTGCCTTTGGCGTTGCCTGTACCGACGCATGCCGACATCCACTCCAATCTGGCGACCGATGATTTACTCTTCGATGCCTATGCGGGTCAGACCCAGCCAGCATATCAAGGAGATTTGTCACCTATGCAGGAGATCAGTGCCGTGCCAGGTGCCGCGGCCGCGGGTGCCGCGCTCGACCGGTTCATATCCGAGCGGCTCGACGCATACGATGCCAACCGCAATGATCCATTGCCGGAGGGCACCAGCGGCCTTTCAGCCTACCTGCACTTTGGCCAGATATCGCCGCTGGCCGTGCTCAGGGCTGCCCGCGACCATGGCGGCCCCGGTTATCCGGCCTTTGCCGAACAGCTCGTGGTCAGGCGCGAACTGTGCCGCAATTATGTCCACTACCGGCCTCTCGACTATGATGCGTGGAGCGGGTTGCCGGCCTGGTCTCGGGCAACGCTGGAGGCGGCCGCGGCGGACAGACGTTCGCATGTGTATTCCCGCGCAGCTTTCGAATCAGCGGCAACCCACGACCCGTACTGGAACGCCGCACAGACACAGTTGATACGCACTGGAACGATACACAACTACATGCGGATGTATTGGGGCAAGATGATCCTGGCGTGGAGCGCCGACCCGCGCGAAGCCTTCGACACGGCACTCTGGCTGAACGACCGGTACGCGCTCGATGGCCGCGACCCGAATGGATGGGCTGGAGTAGCCTGGTGTTTTGGCCTGCATGATCGACCATGGCCGCCCCGTCCTGTCTTTGGCACAGTCCGGTCCATGGTCGCGGCTGGATTGCGGCGCAAGTTCGACGTCGATGCGTACGCGCGCAGATGGCAGACAGCATCGTGGGCGGATACAGCACGGCAGAGTACAGGGCATGAATTGCCAAAACAGTCTGGCTTGTCTATTATAGTCAGCGGAGGAATATGATGATACTCGATTCATTGACATATACCGCGGTGGTGGGCACCAGAACCAGCCCTCAAATCACCGTGTTTGCGCTTTCCACATGCGGCTTCTGCAAGCGCGCCATGGCATTCCTGCAAAACAATAGCATCTCGTATCGATATATCCACGTTGACACCATTCCGATAGACACCAAGAACGAGATCAAGCGTGAACTCAAGGAACGATTCAAGGTCGATGTTGCCTTTCCCTTCGCAACCGTCGGTGATGATAAATACCTCGTAGGTTTCATCGAAGTAGACTGGAAATTGACGCTAGGAGTGTGACGATGAGCCAGAAGTCCCTGGATGATACCAGACGTTTTGCCACGATGGTCGCCACCAAGCAAGGCTGGGAACTCAATCCTGATTCAGAATTCACGGATAGCCTCCTTGAAGGCCTCACGGTCAACTGGAACCGCTATGGGTACTTTCTATGCCCATGCAGGGATTCGGATGGCTCCCGCGAGGCTGACGCCAATGTAGTCTGCCCCTGTGTATACGCGCGACCCGATATTCAGGAATTTGGCCACTGCTATTGCGCCCTGTACCTCCGGGCCGGCTTCACCGCAGCAGGCGGTATTCCCGGGGGAATCGCGGATAGACGCAATCAGTGATGGCGTTGATCTCTTGATGACGACGCGCTACCTGGACTGGGCGGCAACTGCACCGCCCTACAAAGACATACTTGAACAGGCTACAGAATATGCCACCGCTCTGTATGCCAATCCTTCAAGCCAACATGGAGCCGGAATGGCCGCACGTGACCTTCTCGAGACCTCCAGGAAAGATCTTGCGCGGGTACTTGGCACAACGAAGGAGCGCATCATCTTCACGTCCGGCGGTACGGAGGCCGACTCCATCGCAATGCTGTCGACTATGACCTCAACCGCACCCAGATCCATCGTGATAAGCGCCATCGAGCACGCAGCCATCTACGAGCAGGCGCGAGTACTCAAGAGCCTTGGCACGACCGTTATCATGATCAAGCCTGACCATGCCGGATTCATCGATCCGGCGGCGGTCGCGGCAGCGGTACGCCCCGATACCGTTCTGGTCGCTGTGATGGCTGTCAACAACGAAACGGGAGCCATACAGCCAATAAAGGCGATCGCCTCCGCTGTGCGTGAGGCTGCAGCAGGTTCAGGTCGGCGGCCTTTTGTGCATTGCGATGCCGTCCAGGCTCTGGGCAAGATCCCTGTGGAACCGGAGCTGTGGGGCGTCGATGGAGTGGCTTTCAGCGCGCATAAGCTGGGCGGTCCCCGCGGCTGTGGCGCATTGTTCCTGGGCACATCTATCCGTCCACTCGCGTGTGGAGGCGGACAGGAGTCAGGCATCAGGCCAGGCACGCACAATACTCCTGGTGCGTGGGCATTTGCCCAGTCAGCGATTCGCGCGACCCAAATGCTTGATACGAGCATGGCTACGGCACGTCACCTCGAAGAGCTGTTGATTGATGGCGTCGACTCGATACCTGGCGCGAGCGTCATACCAAATTCGCGCCGCCCTGGAGATCAGCGCTACAGCCCGTACATACTAAGCATGGCGTTTCCTGGCCTCGGTGGTGAGACCATGCTGCGCCTGCTCGACGAGGCTGGCATTGCGGTCTCCACCGGTGCGGCGTGCTCCGGCTCGAAGAAGGAACGACGTGTGTTTGACGCGATGGGCATAGAACCGTCGTTATCCTTTGCATCGCTACGCGTGTCGATCGGCCGTTCCACAGATGATCATGACATCTTCGCGTTTCTGGAAGCAGCCAGCGCGGCCTATGCGCGATACAGACTATAACGATTACTGACAAGGAGCCGCATCCGCGATGATTGATACGCTGTACTTGATAAAGATTGGCGAAATTCGCCTAAAAGAAGGCAACCGCGCCGAGTTTGAGCGCACGCTACGGCAGGATCTGACTCGCCGGCTCGCCACAATCGAGCATCATTTGTCTTCTCGCGAAGGACGCTTCTACCTGAAGTTTGATTCTACGCATGCCGAACAGGTCGAGTTCATCCTGTCCAGGACGCCAGGCATCAATGGCTGGGCTCGTTCGTTGCGGGCACCAAAGGATATGCAATCGATAACGAAGGCGGCACACCAGGTTCTGGAAACAGCTATGTCACGGGGCGCTATCACTTTCAAGATCGAGGCACGGCGCTCTGACAAAAGTTTTGAACTTGATTCCTACGGCATCGCGAGGACCATTGGATCGTCCATCCTCGACACGCATGCCGATATCGGCGTCGATGTGCATCATCCCGACATTACCATCTTTGTGGAGATACGGGAGAAAGCGTATGTGTATGGCGACGGATCACCTGGAGTCCGCGGCCTGCCTGTCGGCTCCGGTGGCAGGGGACTTCTGTTGCTGTCTGGTGGCATAGATTCACCGGTCGCCGGTTTCAGGATGTTGTCCCGCGGACTCGCGCTCGAGTCGCTCTATTTTCACTCGCATCCATATACTTCGCAACAAGCCTGGGACAAGGTCCGCGATCTTGCCCTTAATCTGGCCACATTTTCCGGCGGCATGCTGCTGCATACGATTCAGTTTACAGAGGTACAGCTCAAGATAAAGAAAGACGCACCGGCAGACAGATCGACCCTGTATTTGCGCGCCTGCATGATGATGGCCGCTGACATGGTGGCGCGGTCCAGAGTCCTGAACGCGATCGTCACAGGTGAGAGCCTGGGGCAGGTAGCAAGCCAGACCGCCGAAAACATGCGTTTCACAGAATCGTATACAACCTATCCGGTACTGCGTCCGCTTGTTGGAACAGACAAGGAAGATACGATTCGAGCAGCCAAGTCAATTGGCACGTACGAATTGTCAATACTGCCCTATGAAGACTGCTGCGTGCTGTTCTCGCCCAAGCACCCGGTGCTCAAGGCACAATTCAATGCAGAACGGGAGGCCTTTGGATTGACAGGCCTCACGGATGTCGTGACCGAAGCGGTACGAACCATGCAGACCCTAAGCCTCCCATTCTCATTTACACCACCGCGGGCAGAAGCACGTCGCTGATGATGCGCTCAAATTCCTTCTCGGGCATGGCGCCCATCGATACACGAGGCTGGCCATCCTTTGGAATGAACAGGATCGTTGGAATGCTCTGAATGCCGAACATGCCCGCGAGCTCCTGTTCGGCTTCCGTATCAACCTTGTAGATTGACAGCTTGCCATCATACTTGGTAGCCAGCTTCTCGAGAACAGGTGCTACCATTTTGCATGGACCGCACCAGTCAGCATAGAAATCGATGATGGCAGGCAATTCGCCACGGTATTTCCATTCTTTCTCGTTCTCGTAGTCGAATACCTTTTGTTTAAAAGCCTCAAGCGTCAGATGTTCAGCCATCATGATCCTCCGGTAAATATGGCGGCGAGCCCTAATGGCTCGCCGCACGTTGGTGTTGGATTTAATATAGCCTTTTCTCTATGTTTCGTCCATAGCCTTGGCGAAGAATAATGCCAGGCTTGCCGAACGTTGGTCAATCAGAACCAGAAGCGCGCTCCAAAGGCTCCCTGTACGCCAAAAATTGGAAACTGGATTGGGTCTCCCAGGCCTATCGTCAGCGTAGGGGCTATCTCCAGGAATAGCTCCAACGGCTTGATCGGGAAGATATTGATGCCCAAGGGGAATCGTCCGCCAAGCATGAGCGCATTCGAATACCCAAGGTAGAACCCCGGCCCCACGTAATAATTTACAAAAGAAAAGAGATTCCTGTTGGCTATCCACCAATCACCCGTGAAGCCAAAGGAAGTCGTGTTCTCACCGATCGAGAAACCAAAACCCATTAGAAATGGAATCTGGGATACCTTCAGTGACAACATGACACCGCTTCCTGGCAGTCCATCTCCGACTGGCAGGGCAAAAGCGGCGCCGACTCCCGTAGCAAAGGTCATTGGCACAGCAACCGCAACAACCAGCACCAAGGCGACCAACATGACTCGTGTGCGCATCATTCCTCCAACAATAGTTCTGATAAAGAGTATCCTACCGTCAAATGACAGCGATTTCAAGGTTTTCGGTTCGTACCCGGTCCATATTGACATGCATGTCGCTTGTCAGGTATCTTCTCGCTGTACTTTGATTTGTCCCCTTCGTCTAGTGGTTAGGACACCGGGTTTTCATCCCGGCAACGGGAGTTCAATTCTCCCAGGGGATGTACACTTCATCATTCTTCGTATCACATCTTCAACTTTCTTATAACCATGTTCCTGAGCTTCTTCAATGACTCGTTGTCGGGCTCAAGATCAAGGGCGGCATCACAATCTGCCAGCGCCTTAGGATAGTCCTCCAGATGATAATATGCTTGGGCGCGCCTGTACGTTGAATAGAAGTGATAGGGATGAATCGCTATAGCGCGGTTGAAGTCATCGATGGCACCCGAATAGTTCTGCTTGACGCTCTGCACGACTCCACGATAGTACGCCGCTTTATAGCATTGATCATCGAGTTCAAGGGTCTTTGTAAAATCCTCAAGCGATTCATCGTATCGGCTCTCCGCAAAGTAAGCCATGCCCCGGTGTTTGTATATCAAGGCCCGCAATTCAGGCTTTGGATCCATTGCCAATATGTGGGAATATACGTCGATAGCCCGCACATATTCTGTGCGGTTGTGGGCGTTCAAGGCTTCAAGCAGCAAATCATCGATCGATTTCCACGGCCCCATCCAGGATGGCTGCTTCGGCACGGGCCCGGCTACCCTATGGCCATCCTTGATTCCGGCATACAGATCCTGGTCAATCGTTTCCTCAATTTTGCGGAAGAAGGCTACGCGCCGTTTGGCAAGTTCGTTTGTAAGCTGGTGCTGATAATCGCGGATCTCCTGGAACAGCATGTCGGAAAGTGTCAGGTTAGCGTTCAGTGCGGCCAATTTTCGCTTCATTGGCTCGTCGAATGGAGTAAACTCAGCCTTGTAGACCAACTCGTGCTCGACTTCAGCCCAGGCATCCTGCAATATTGTACGTATTTGAACTTCACATACCGCAGGCTCCATCAGCGCATCTTCACCAATAATCTCCGCAGGAATATCGAGCAGCAGATGGGTCGACTCGTAGCCAAACTCCTTGAATGACCTGTCTGCACCCTTTCGTTCCACTTCCTTTACCGAGAATGCTCCATCGAGGGCTTCTTCAACCCGCTTGAGGTCCCCTATGAAAGGACAGATAATCCTCACCGCCAGCATGTCTGTAATGGGAGCCGCGATGGCATGATTCTGGATGGATTCACGCAGGTATTTAAGCTTCTTGGTAAAGTAGCTAGGGAATGACTTGACGCGATGTTTATAGGCTGGAAACAGGCCAGCATCATCCAGGGTGCCCTGTATGCGTGACATCATCTGTCCCAACGAACGTTCCAGTACTGGGAGGTTGGCCTTGTACGCCTTCTCTAGCGCGGCCCGGCTTGGTATTGGTTCTGTTGATTCCATGACTCTACCATACGCCTGAACCCCCACACGCGCAAGAAAAAAGGCCGCCCCAATGGGACGGCCCAGTATATCCTATCGCGCTCTACGTATTACTTGGTAGCTCCGGTAAACTCACTCTTCGTTTCCTGCTTCAGCTTCTCGATATATCGCAGAACCTGGGATGAACCGAATCGCAGGCTCTCGAGGCGCTTGCGGTCATCTTCTTTCTGACCGACGATACCCCAGATAGCCTCATCGTCGATGTCACGTACGGGCTCAAGAACCGCCTTGTCGTACAGGATCTTGACATCCTTGATGTAGGTAACGAAATCTCCGCCGATCATGTCCGCATCCCTGCTGATCAGGATACCGGCGAACTTCACGAACGGTGAAGACCTCGGATAAAGCGGATCGACCCTGAGCTCGCGGTTGCGGACGTCACTGATGTACTGGGGGTTGTCCCAGCGGAGTTCGCGCCAGCCGTCGAAGTTCAGGTAGCCCATGAACACGACGCGCTCGTTGCCATCATTGTCCTTGAGGATCAGAGACAGACCCTGGGGGAAATTCAGGCCCTTTACGTTGACTGCCACAGACTTGATGACGCCGACATTCTTCACGACACCAAGTGCAGTCGTGATCTTGGTATCTGCATTGTAGCTGCCCTCGAAGCGGGACAGACGTGCGTTGACCGGATCGGAACCCTGCTGGTCAGTCTTGGGAACGATCTTGCCGCTATCATCGATATCGGCCTTGGGTTCGAAAGCCGGCACTTCAAATGGCGGCTCGATCCTTGCCCATGAATTGAACGGCTCGAGGGGGAAGCTTACGCGAACGCCGAGCACCTTGGCACCGGCGAACTGCTTGGCATCCTTGGAAATCGTAGCCTCGCGGGTATAGGAGAGCGACTGGCGCTCGTTGGTGCGCGACGACGAAGCCAGGACTACGTCCCAGTTCGGAATGGCGAGTGAAACAGCCATCTGCTTTTTTTGCTCTTCCGTGTAGCTTGCGCCGGCAACGGTCGAGAAATCCATCATCGAAGCGCGGTTCTGGGTCATTACACCCTTGGTAACCGGGTCCTCGATAATGTCCGCTCCGAGGAGGGAAAAGTCTATCAGGACGGCTTCATCCGCGAAGACGACCGCGGCGCTCGCGAAAAGCAAGGCAGCGACGATCAATGATAACGGCCTTCTCATTCAAATGCTCCTTTCCATAGTGCGCGTAACAGTTTTGCCCAATTTGCTTTGATTATAGTCAAGCCATACCCTTTGTCAATTATTTTATTTCTTTTTAGCCTCATTTATGCCATTCGGGCTTTCCCAGGAGGGTTCCAGGCCGTCAACAGTCAATACTATATGCATTGACGGGTAATTCCAGTGAAGCGTGCGCCCCAGATATGCCAGCGCCTGTCTCGGTTGCAGTATGGGCTCGGCATGAATTCCTGTAGCGTTCGGGCGTCCGAACAGCAAGGTGTCATCAAGATCGATGTAGAGCGTCTTGCCGCCCTTGATAGCCGATCGCACCCGCGCCTCCGGTACGGCTATCGGCCCGGATTTCGGGTTCATCGGCCCAAGGAACATCTCATTGACCAGGTCCGCCGCTTCGGCTGCCCTGTCGGAGCGCGGATACAGGTAGCGCAATTCTGATCGAGCCTTGTTGCCATCGGCCGAGCGTGAATCCGGGAACCACAATACGGCTCCTCTTCGGAATGGCACGGCAAGAGACATGATTCCGCTCAAGATCAGGGCCAGCCCGAGAAGGCCCGTCCACAGAATTCTTGGCTTGAGCGCCGTGTTCAGGATAAGCAACGAGGTATCGGCTATCTCGGAAAACGAAGGCTTCACGGTGAATCAGATCCCTTTCTGGTCTCGAAATATTCGACAAAATCAACGATTCCATTATAGATGCCGTCGCCGAGCTTGCGCAAGTGCGCCGGGTCGGAAAGCAGCCGAGCCTCATCTTCATTGGTCACAAACCCTACCTCAACCAGAACGGATGGCATCCTGGCATTCCTGACAACGAACCACTCTTCCTCCCGGATACCGCGATCGATTGACACATCGCCGACGCTTTTCTTGATACCGCCCAGGACCGTCTTTGCCAGGAATACGCTCTCTGTCGTGTACTCCTCTTCGAGCATAGAGTTCAATATGGGAACGACCTGCTTGTCGACACCCTCCGCCTTCTTGGTGTCGACAACGGTTCTGCGGTACTCCGGACTCAGGTACCAGACTTCAAACCCGGTAGCGTTCTTGTTGAAAGACGCATTGGCATGAATGGAGACATAGATTATTGCCTCGTTTACTCCAAGCTCCATTGAGTTGGCCATATCGACCCTGGCGTCAAGCGTTGGATATGTGTCACCGGTTCTCGTTATCAGGATGCGCTTGTCAGGCCATCGTGCCTTCAGCCTTGCATACACATCGGCGCCGATTGACAACACCACATCCTTCTCCACTACCCGCAGGCGGTCTTTGCCTGTACCGAACTCACCTATGGCACCCGAATCCTTGCCGCCATGGCCAGGATCAATAAGGATGGCCGCTATCTTGAAGTGCGAGGCGCGATCGGCATCCCGAGCCGCGAACCAGGCGCCGATGGCCTCCATGGTGTCCTGCCGAATGGACAGACCGGTCGGACTCAGTACTATGGCGGGAGCATGAAGCGCCTGCCCGGAACCGGTGACGAAAACAGGAAATCCCACCTTGAACCTGACCAGGTCGACACCTCTCAGGATATGACCGGTGCCCGTCACGGGATCGAATGCGAGGCTTGCCTTCCATACGCTCACGGCGGACCTCAGGTCGGTCGAGGCGCCGGCTGTTTGGGGGGCAGCTATAGTTGACACCTGTGGCGCAACAGTCGACGGCGAAGTCTGACCGAACGCAGGCAGTGTCGCAAGAAGCGACAGAGCAAGCAGGACCGCCCGATTCATGTCAACGTGCCCTCGAACCGGGCACGCGCCGTATCGACTATCCACGCGCCTGCCTGATACCCGCCCGCTATGACCGCATTCCAGAAATCGGAACCAAGAACAATGTCGGCCTCCAGGCCGAGCCTGGCGCCGGTCAACATGGTAACCGCGTCTATTGTCTGCCGCAGCGTACGACCCTGCCAGTCAACCGCTTGCTCGATATCGACGTCACGCAATGGCGCGATCGAAATGGAAACTGAATCGGCGCCATCCGAACCGTCAGCCGAGGCGTTTGACCTGAGCATGGCCGGCATCGACGCGACCTCCGCAAGGGTCATCGCGGAAAGTCCCTGGTATGCGGCGGGCGGCCAGGTGGAGCCGTCCGGGCCGACAATACGGCCCACTCCGCGCAGGAAGGCTTCAGTGGCTGCGTCCCCAGGTGCCAAACGCAGCAGCACGGATCGGGCCGCGGACTCCGCGGCGCTCTCCGCATCGAGGCGATTCGACGAAACAGCTATCGCGTTGCCGCATTTCTCGACGTTGTTGCACGGAAATACGACACGGTCGCCTGAAGCCGCGCGAGGGAACAGGTCGCGGACATGGTCTTCCCGCCCGGCTTCATCGAGCCCAACCACCGCAGCCACGCGCCCCGGTATCGATATCCACGCCCGCTCGGCGCATATATGGTCTATAGCGGGATCGTCGAAGCCAGACACCGCGCCGCAGGCAATATCCATCGCCTCTGCGGTAACCTCGACGCCGCTGGAGTACGGATATGTCCAGCCCGACATGTAGCCACCAGACAACCTGGCGGCTATCTCGCCGACGAATGCGCCCTGGCGTGTGTACTTGATGTCTCCCTTGGCGGCGCCTGTGCGAATGCCGAGAGCCTCTACGCCCGCCTTGAAAACGGAGACGACCTCGTCGACTATATCGGACCCATAAGCCGTGGGCATGGTATGTCCCATCTCGACAAAGAACGGCCTGAAGGTAATGATGCGGTCGGCTATGCCGCGCAGAATGATGCGCCCCTCATGCACTACTGCATCGATGCTGAATTCGGGACCGTCGAGGTAGGCCTCTATGATGGCGCGCCCCGATCTGGAGTTGGTCACGGCGTCCGACCAGGCTTCACGCAATTCCGGCTCGGAGCGGGCAAGCCTGCATCCACGTGCGCCCATGTTGTCAACCGGCTTGACGACAAGCGGCAACGGAGCGACACGATCAGCGAGGGCGACAGGGTCGTCGGAAATGCTGCCATACGCAAAGGCTGGCACCGGCACGCCCGCCTGAGCCAATCTGGCGCGCATGCGCGCCTTGTCTGACGCGTCCAGAGCCACATCGTATGGAATGCCTGGCAGGCCAAGACTGTTGGCGACCCACGCGACAGAAGCCGAGAAATCGGTACCCGCTGTAAATACTCCGGCGAGTCCATCGATCCTTGCGGCGGCCTTCGCGAGCGCCTCTTTGTCCTTGAGGTCTATATGATGGAACGTATCCGCGGACTTCGCGTGAATAGCACCAGGATTGCCATCGGCGACATGGACCGTGTAGCCCTTCTCTCTGGCAATACGAATTGCCGGCCCCTGCATTACACCGCCGCCCAGTATGAGTATCGATTTCATAGCACTCCACACTCCATCAATCCGAAGCCGACGGCATCGTTGTATCCAGCACCGCGTAGCACTCGAAGGTGTCGCCCAGCCCAAAGGCCCTGGAAGCCAGCCATGCCATGCCATGGCGAAGCGTTCTCCCCGAGGCTGGCACCCAGGGAAAGCGCTCAGGATGATGCCCCGTAATGACAATACGTTGTACCCTGAAACCGAATCGCTTGAGAATGGCCGGAGCAGTCTCCGGGCTCCATACCGTAAAGTGATCGTCCGGAGAGTTCTCCAGAAAAGCAGCAAGATCCTTCCGGGCCGATATTCCGCTGGCCGACGGAGTCGAGAACGCGAACACTCCGCCAGGCTTCAGGAGAGAGGCGACGCGGCGAAGCACGCGGGCCAGGGCGTCGAAATGCTCTATCACATACCACATCGTCAGACAGGTGACCGCCCGGGGATACAGTCCGTCGGCACCAGGCGCCGCGAAATCGGCGACAAACGCGGGGACATTGAAGTTGGACTTGACGTAGTCTACCGCGTCGGTGGCGAGGTCCGATCCAACTGCGCTCCATCCCCTGGCCTGGGCTTCCACAAGAAAGGCTCCATAGGCGCAGCCGACATCGAGGAGGCTTTCGCCTTCATGTCCAGCGGGGAGCAAGGATTCAATCACGGCCAGTCTCTTCGCGGCCATAGCCCTGATCGCGGGCATGTCCTCGAGATACGTGCGGCCATACTGGGCCTTGTATTCCTCGAAAAAATACGAATGGCTGGCATAATGGTCTTTTCTGGGGGCAAAGAAAGCCATGCGTATCATCCCGCAGCGCTGACAACGGAAATACGTCTTTCGTTCGGCCCGGTACAGAGCCGTTCCATAAGAGGCGCCACAAATCGGGCATTGCCCCGCATGTCGCGGCGCAAGCGATGAAAGCCGTGAAGCCAGGTCTAGCCTCTCGGTCGGCGCGGCTTTTCTCGAGGCGGTGACAAGGGCCGGAACATCGGCAAGCGCGTGTCGCAGCGCCATGGCGCTGGGCGTACCGACGCCAAGACTGATGAAACCCGCCGCCATAGAGAGCTCCTCGTGCTCCCGGCCCGGATCAAGAAGCAGCACCGCACAACCGGCCCATGCGGCCTCAAAGGCAGTAAGCCCAAACTGCGTCACCACAAGATCATATGACCTGAGCATCTCCTTGAGGTCCTGTACAGGCCCTATGGCCGTCACGGCCGGATAGTTCGTGCCCGCGCGCGACAGGGCTCCGCTGACCACGGTTATGCTATCCGGCGTCACATATCCGCCACCTATGGCAACACCAAGAAAACGATCAGTCAGTCCGGCTGGATCTTCGCCTCCGAAGCTGACCAGAATGCGCTTGACCGACGCCGGAGCATCGCGGCAGGCCTGCGGCAGGGATAGAAACCCAAGCGACGCGATGTTAGCCTGCATCTGGCGGCGCGCGTGTCGCGGGTGCCGCGGCAATATGTCGACCAGGTAGGCTGCCGATTCACGGGCCTCGCCGCCCTCGTCAATGGCTACCACGGTGCCGCGCGACGACCAGCGCTCGAGTTCGGCCAGCGTGGTGGCCCTGTTGTCCAGCACAATTATCCTGAATTGTGCTCCTGGCGCCAGTTCGCCTATGACCCTGACCTGCCCCATCTCGCGTGGATACGCGAGGCGCAATTCATCGGCGCTCCATGAACCCACATCCGGATCATCAGGCAGAAAGACCGCGGCCGAGGATCCAATGCAACTGGCAAGATTGAAGCACCTGACCAGATGGCCCGAGCCATTGCCGCGGCGCACCGAGGGCACGAGTAGCATGTCAACCATGAAGTTCAGCCATCCTTTCGTTCATCCCTGAGCCATGACAGGATGGCATCATCCGATGGCTCATCACCCAAGTCCGCGAATATAGCCATGGCACGTCTGTAATCAACACCGGTGTCAACAGTCACGCGCGCCTGCGGGTTGTGGTATGTATCGGGGCAGCCCGGCTGGCTCACCAGAAATTCGTCAGGATGCCCGTACAGGTAGGGGCAGACATGCTCGCGATCGAAGGCGCTGGTTGTGGACGAGTCGGCAATGACAAGCGCCTCGGCGCGGACTACCTCCACGCCCATTCCGACAGGCATGCCGGCAAGCCCGACATAATCGGCCCCGCTCGCATCGGACTCATCGAGTGCCAGTTCGGCGAGCGGAACCGATACGAATGGATTGTCACCGGTAGCCCTGACCACTCGGTCGAGATCAAAGACGCCCGCGGCCATAACAAACCGGGCCAGGACATCATACTTGGGGCCGGCGAATACCGAGAACCCGAACGCGGCGGCGACGGGGCCGAGCGCCTGGGCTCCTGCCGCATCGGTAGCAAGAATATACGCGTCGGCCGTGATGCCGCGCAAGCGCCGCATCACGGCACCGGCCAGCGTCGTCCCGGCCAGCGGCAGGAGCGCCTTGCCGGGCAGCCGGCTTGAATCAATCCGCATCTGCACGATCACGCCGGTTGTGGCCGCCGCGCTCATGACAGCGGGTCCCACAGGTCCGCCATTCTCGCGGCATCCTGCTTGAACCTGAAAGAAGAGGCGCCGACCCAGGCGCGCGCCGCCTTGAACTCATCAAGCGCGGTCTTGGGCCCCTTGCGGGAGCGGACCAGATACTTGAAGAATCGCGACCCCGGTATGGCCGCATGGTCGCCACGATATACCGGCGCCAGGTTCTTGAGCCAGAACCGGCCATAATCGGCATCGGGAGTCGTGTTCTCTACCGGAGACGCACCGTCGTAGTTGAGCCTGAGTGCCTGGGCGTACTGGATTGTCTCTCCCCACAGCCAGGCCCTCATGCCAAAATCGATCTTCTGCCAGTACGGATTGCCAATGGTCCAATCGTATCCGCCAAGCAGAGTGAATCGTTCACGCGAATAGATGCCGCAAGCGTCGAATGGAAACAGGCTCTTTTCGGCGTCCTTCCGCGGCTGCAACGGCACTATCCTGAAGGCCGCTCCTGATTGGGCGGGATTGCCTATCGATGGAACGATCGAGCCGGCCGCATCACCAAGCGTCGGCACGAGGCATGCCGCGTCGAGCTCGGTGACTCTATCGAAGAATCGGCTCGAAAGCGCGCTCGTCGCGAGCCGCATGTCATTCCACAGAACAAGCACATACGGCGCACACGACTCCCGCATGCCAATGTTGATGCGCACGCCTAGATTGGCCTCTTCCTGCATGCAGATGAACCTGACCTGCGGGAATCGCGCGGCTATGCCTTCGAGCTCCGGCGAATCCGATGCGCCCTCCACCGAGACGATTGAATCGAAACCCACCTTGACCAGATCCTGAATCATGGCCGCGCGGAACAGCCTCGGCCCGCGATTGAGGAGGAGCACCGAAACAGGAAATCCCTCCGCGCACGCCGAGCCCCTGCCACCGCCAAGCACGGTGTAGGTGGGCTTATAGGCGTCAAGCGTTAAAGGTATGGTATTCATCGCAGCGTCCACAGGGGTCGGGATATCGTCCGGCCACATGATCCTGGTACCAGGCTTCCATGCCGTTCCAGGCGGCACCGAGTCCTTCCGTAAACACATTGCCTATGATCTGAGCATAGCCAGGTACGCCATCCGCGGCAACAAGCGCATGCTTGCACGGGGGCACGCTCCCATCGAGCAGCACGGCCATATCGCGGGCCAGATGCCTGCACGGAAGGCGGTCGAGTGGCGACAGGTCAGCGACCGTCCTGTCGGGAAGGCAGCCGGCGAAAGAATCGTACTTCTGGATTATCACCTTGTCAGTCAGTCTCTTCCAGGTACGGTAGAAATTCTCGAGCCCGGACTCGTTCTCCTTCATCCTGACAGCCTGGACATGAACCCGCCCGGGAGCGGCCAGAATCATCCGTTCGGCAAACGCTGTCGCCTCGCTCAACCCTTCGCCACGCAACGACCGATAACCGTCAGCATTGATCTCATCAAGCGAGACTATCCACTGGATCCTGTCGCCACCGGCCACCGCCACCGATTCCGCCAGACCCGGTTTCCATCCCAGGCCGCTTGTCTCGACAAGCAGGGTAAAGTGTGGATGCGACAACGTGGCCTCGGCAATTCCCTTGAAGTCGGGATGCCCTGAAGGCTCTCCCCACAGCGACACATCGACGACCAGATCATCGCAGAGTTCCTCGGCGCTTCTCATAAGCGAAGCGAAACGATCGACCGGCATATAACCGGTCAGCCTCCTTGGATCACCGACCATAGCTGGATACGGGCAATATGAGCAGGCCTGTGGGCAGCCTTCGGCAATCTGAACCCACAGGAACGCTGGCAAGGTCCGGAGCAGCTCCGGATGAGCAGGCAGTAGCCGTGTCACATCAGCGGCGCTACGGCAACCGATGGACCAGAGCCGCTCGGCGGCCAAAAAATTGCGTCTGGTATCGCAGACAGGCGAGAAGCGATAGCCTCGCAGGTCCACCGGCGCCAGGTGGGTCTCGATGTCATAGGTATTGATATCCTTCTGTAGCACCGTAAAGAGACCATCCCGGGATGGCTCGACATCGTTGCGGGCAGCCAGTTCTGCCAGGTTTGGCAAGGATCGCGTCGCGATGATCTCCGGAGCAAAGCCAGGCGGATACCCATCAGCGAACGTATACTCCGCACGGTAGCGCGTATGAAGTTCGAGCAGGGTACTCGAAATCTCCACATCCATGAACGGCGCATCGCCGTGCATATAGAGGATGGTATCGACCGATGGCTGGGCCGCGGCGGCTCTGGCCATTTCCGCCAGCACATCGTGCATGGTCCAGCGCTCCTTGACCAGCACCTGCGCACCATCGACGCGCTGAGCGGCGGTCGCCAGCACCATGGTGGTGCGCGCTGATTTTCGAGCAACAGCCATGACACGATCAAAGGTACTGGGGCCATCGGCAAATGGACGCGTGGCGTACTCATTGAGGCCTATCGCATTGATGATTGCTAGTGTTTCCATATTCATACTGAATATCGGCCCGCTCTAGCGCTCTCGTTAGCTATCTCTAGCACCACATCATATGGCAGGGGCTTTGCAATTTCATACAAGCTGTGGTATGCTATAGAGCAGACCTTGGGAGGAATGTATGAAAGTAGCAAGACGATTCACGAAGGCCGGATCAGGCCCCTATGAAGGCATACAGTGGGAGCGCCGTGTTTCGGAGATACGAAACCCCGATGGCCGCTCCGTTTTCAGAATGGATGGCGTTATAGTCCCTTCCTATTGGAGTCAGATCGCAACCGACATCATAGCCCAGAAGTATTTTCGCAAAGCCGGAGTACCGGAAGACAAGGCCGAGGAATGGAGATCCTGGGTTCCGGCATCGCAGCTCAAACTGGCGGGATCCTCGCCCGCTCCAGGTTCCGAACACGACGCCAGACAGGTGTTCCATCGTCTGGCCTATACATGGCTGCTGTGGGGCAAGAAATCAGGCTACTTTGACTCCGAAGAGGATGAGCGCGCCTACTACGACGAAACATGCTATATGCTGGCCCACCAGATAGGCGCGCCGAACAGCCCACAGTGGTTCAACACCGGCCTGCATGCGGTCTACGGATTGGAAGGTCCGGCGCAAGGGCATTTTTATGTCGACCCGGACAGCGACGAGGTCGTTGCGTCGACCAGCGCTTACGAACGCCCCCAGCCCCATGCGTGTTTCATCCTGAATATAGAAGACGATCTGGTCAATGAAGGCGGCATCATGGACCTGGTCGAGCGCGAAGCCAGGCTTTTTAAATATGGCTCGGGCTCCGGATCCAATTTCTCAAAGATCCGTGGTTCGGGTGAACCATTGTCGGGAGGAGGCGTTTCCAGCGGGTTGCTTTCATTCCTCAAGATAGCCGACCGCTCCGCGAGCGCCATCAAGTCGGGAGGCACCACGCGCCGGGCCGCCAAGATGGTCATACTCGATGCCGATCATCCCGATATCGAGACATTCGTCGACTGGAAGGCCAACGAGGAATACAAGGTCGCCAGCCTCGTCACCGGAAGCAAGGCCCTGAAGCGATTGACAACAGCGATACGCGACGCGGCCTCACGCGCCGATGTGCCGGCTCAGGATCGCCTTTCGCTCGATGGCAATCCATACCTGCGCGACGCCGCCAAGGAGGCACTTGACTCGGGTGTGCCAGGCGCCTACGTCTACCAGATGCTCAGGCGCATAGCAGACGGGGATCCAGACGTAGAAGGCCCGGTCTTCGATGCCAACTGGGAAGGCGAGGCATACAATACGGTCAGCGGCCAGTCGTCGAACAACTCTGTGCGGGTCACCAACGAATTCATGGAAGCGGTGGCCAAGAACAAGGACTGGGCGCTGACGATGCGCATCGGCGGCAAGACAATGCGCTCGGTCAAGGCGCGCTCGCTCTGGGATCGCATAGCCAAGTCGGCGTGGCAATGCGCCGATCCTGGCCTGCAATTCCACTCCACGGTCAATGAATGGCACACCTGCCCGGCCGATGGACCAATCCGCGGCTCCAACCCCTGCTCGGAATACATGTTCCTTGATGATACGGCGTGCAACCTGGCCTCGCTCAATCTTACGTCGTTCTATGACGACAAGGCCCGCACCTTCGACACGGACGCCTATCGGCACGCCGTCAGGATCTGGACGCTATCGCTTGAGATATCCGTAGCAATGGCGCAATTCCCCTCCAAGGAAATAGCGCGGCGCAGCTATGATTACCGCACACTCGGCCTCGGATACGCCAATATGGGTACCCTCTTGATGCTTATGGGGCTCTCGTATGATTCGGACGAAGGCCGAGCAACTGCAGCCGCGCTCTCTGCCATCATGACCGGGGAGACCTATGCTCAATCGGCACGCATGGCCGCGGAATTCGGCCCGTTCAAGCGCCATGGCGCCAACGCCGATGCGATGCTCCGCGTCATCAGGAATCATCGCAGGGCCGCGTACAATGCGCCTGCGGTCGAATATGAGGGATTGACCGTGCTGCCGCATGGCCTCGACGCGGTCAAGGCTCCCAAGCTGCTCGTCGAAGCGGCGCGGGCCACATGGGACGAGGCGCTGGCAATAGGCGAACAGCACGGCTACCGCAATGCCCAGACAACCGCGATAGCGCCAACAGGCACCATCGGTCTCCTTATGGATTGCGATACCACCGGCATCGAGCCCGACTTTGCCCTGGTCAAGTTCAAGAAACTCGCCGGTGGTGGATACTTCAAGATAGTCAACAACTCCATCCCCCCCGCATTGCGCGCTCTTGGCTACTCGGAGGCCGAGATTGAAGAGGTGCGCCTCTACATGGTCGGCCACGGCACTCTGGAGGGAGCCCCTGGCATTCCCCTGGACGCGCTTAAGGCCAAGGGGCTACCCGACGAGGCGCTGGCCAAGGCAGAGAAGGTACTCAAGGATGCGATGGGGCTCGACGCCGCCTTCAATCCATTCACGCTCGGAGCCGAGGCCTACGACGCGGTAGGTGCGATCGCCGAAGTACGGAGCGCGCCTGACTTTGACCTGCTGTCATACTTGGGATTCTCGGCGCAGGACATCGAGGCCGCCGAAGTGTACGCGTGTGGCTCGATGGGCATCGAGGGCGCACCCCATGTCAAGAAATCACACTATGCCGTCTTCGACACCGCGACGCCATCGGGCAGAACCGCGACCAGATCGATAGCATGGCAGGCCCACATAGCCATGATGGCAGCCACCCAGCCCTTCGTCACTGGAGCCATATCCAAGACAATCAACATGCCCGACTCCGCCACCTTTGATGATGTCAAGGGTGCCTACATGACAGCCTGGAAGAGCATGCTCAAGTCAATAGCACTCTATCGCGATGGCTCAAAATTATCACAGCCACTATCTTCGATCGCGACTGGAGCCAACCCACTCGCCGAAGGCTTGCTTGCGCTGCAACTCGCTCCCAAGGTGGCTGAAACGCCACAGGAGCAACCTGAACAGCCGCCTGTCTATACAAGCCTCAGGCACTCATTGCCCAACAGACGATCGGGCTACACGCAAAAGGCCAAGATTGGCGGGCATTCAGTCTTCCTGCGTACCGGTGAGTATGATGATGGGCGACTTGGCGAGATATTCCTGGACATGCACAAGGAAGGTGCCGCCTTCCGCAGTCTCCTCAACTCGTTCGCCATAGCCGTATCGCTAGGCCTGCAGTATGGTGTGCCGCTCGATGAGTATGTAGACGCGTTTACCTTCAGCCGCTTTGAGCCCAATGGCATGGTGCAGGGCCACGAGTACATCAAGATGGCTACCAGCGTGCTTGACTATGTGTTCAGGGATCTAGCCATCAGCTATCAGGATCGATTCGATCTGGGTCAGGTCAAGCCAGAGGACCTGAACGCGACAAACATGCAGAATGGCAAGACAAAACGGGAAACGGAACGGCTGGCCGAGGAAGCAGCCGACCGCTCGCCTTCTTCATCCATAGCAGTTCGACCGAAGGATGACTCCCGCAAGGCCAAGATGAAGGGCTACGAGGGTGATCCATGCCCCGTCTGTGGCCATCTGACTCTTGTCCGCAACGGCACCTGCCTGAAATGCGAAACGTGCGGCAGTACCACCGGCTGTAGCTGAGCTTAATAGCGACCGGAGCCTGTGATGTGTTTCGCATTCCAGGTTCCGGTGATCAGCAGGTCCGCTTTGGCGGACCTGCATCGCCAGTACTCCGGCGCCGAAACATGTGGGAGCACGACTGGCTGCAGTTGAGTGGTACCGGGCCGATATCGTTCTTGCGAATACCCGCGTATCTTGGTATCCTGTTCGGCAAAAGGGAGGCTACATGGACAGGAGGCTGAGCATACGCTCGGAGACGGGGCGTCTCCGTAGAGTGATAGTGCATACGCCCGGCGAAGAGGTCGAGGCGATGCGACCCAGCCGAGCGGCGGAGGAACTCTATAACGACATCGTTCCACTCGAGGTTGTCAGGCGGGAACACGCCGAGCTCAAGGGGTTTCTCGCCAAGATAGCCGAAGTCCGGGAGCTACGCGATCTCCTGACCGAGACTCTCGCCGAGCGACCAGCCCGCGATGCATTCGCGGGCATGTTGGCTACACATTATGGGGCCGCGCATCGACTCGATGAGTTGCGTGATATGAGTGCCGAAGGGCTCGCAAGGGCGTCCATAGCCGGCTTGCCCGCCAAACACGTCAGACTTGGCCGTTTCATTGGTGGCGCTGATTTTGACATACTGCCGCTGCCCAACATGTACTTCATGCGTGACGCGGCGATGGTCTATCGTGATCGGTCAGTATCGTCCGCGATGCGCTTTCCGGTCAGACGTGCCGAGGCGCTGATAAACCGCTTTGTATTCGAAAACCACAAGGATTATCGTGGCGGCGGACGCCTGATCGACGGCCCGAGCCTGGTCAGGGACGGTTTCTCCATAGAAGGGGGAGATTTTCAGGTCATCAGGAAGGATGTTGTCGTCATTGGCATATCGGAGCGTACCAGCGCCGACGCCATCGATGTCGCGGCGCGGTCCATAGCCGATGCCTATGGAGAACCGGTTACGATCTTCGCAGTGGCTCTGCCCATAGCGCGGGCCACGATACATCTTGACATGGCCTTTACGGTTATCGACAACGATGCATGCCTCATATACGAACCGGTGATTCTGGGCACGCGCAGGGCCAGAGCCATACGTATCGACGCGGCACCAGGGGCGGAACCTCGCCTGGCCGAGGTAGAATCGCTTCTGGCCGGGTTGCGGTCATGCGGAGTGGATCTGAAGCCGGTGATGACTGGCGGAGCTGATCCGCTAAGGCAGGAACGCGAGCAATGGCTTTCCGGTGCGAATTCATTCAGCTTTGGCCCGGGCAAGATAATCATGTACTCATGCAATGTACATACGCTCGAGGCGCTCTCGAAGGCCGGGTTCGAAATACGCTCGGCCAAGGAGTTCCTTGACGGCAACCAGGATCCGATGTCGTTCAAGCGAATAGCGGTTGGTTTTGACGGAGTGGAGCTGGCCCGCGGTGGCGGTGGCGCCCGCTGCATGACCTGCCCCATTGAGCGGGAAGACTGACCGAGGGGCAAGCCACACATACATGAAAAAGCGCCCTGTTCGGGCGCTTTTTCTTACCGGAACTGAATCAGCCGGCTATGATGGCCTCGGTCGGGCACACGGAAGCGCATGAACCGCAATCGGTACACTTGGCGGGGTCGATCCAGCGCAGACCGTTCTTCTCGCTGATGGCCTCAACCGGACACTCTGATTCACACGCACCGCAATTTACGCAGGCGTCAGTTACCTTGTATGCCATATATGAACTCCTTGTAACTACAATGTGCCAGAATAGTACCATAAGCGGCCAGACGGTGCAAGATATCAAATCTCCATTATCTAACAGGCTACTGAATATGCGACAGAGCCAAAGCACGGACTTGTCGGTGAGCGGGTCAATCGTACATACTTCACACGCGAGGGGAACCATGAAGGACCAGCTGATAGTCAAGAACCTGCCGTTCATAAAAATCCTGCCGTCGTGGGCCCAGGAGTTATCATATAAATACTGTTCCAAGACCGCGAATCTGTATCTGGTGCATGGCAATATCAGGGATTTCCTGCCGCACAAGATGCATGAGGGGGAGTTCAACTTTGTCAAGATCCAGGACTACGTATCCGAGGTGCTGTTTGGCAACAGGGACATAATAGTGTTCTGGGACAGATCGAGCGGCGTCAGCTTCTGCTCGGCGGAAATGCAGCGCGATTACCTGCGCACGATGCGTGAGCGTTTTCCAGACACCAGTGACGATCAGTTGATGTCAGCCAATCCGGCGGAGGCCTTCAGGACACTGGAGCGTTACTTTCTGCTCAATATTCCGCAAAAGAAACGCATTGTGCTGATCATTGACTATGCCGAGACAATACTGCCCGCGGCAGACGTGGCCAAGCTCGACGAGGACGACCGCTACTGCTTTGTCACCATCAATCGCTGGTCGCACGACCCCATCTTCACGAGCGGCGATGTCTCCATCATCCTGCTTTCAGAGAACCTGTCCGACCTCAACCCGCGTATTGTCGCCAGCCCGTCTGCCATAAAGGTCGAGATTCCCATCCCCGATGAAACCATACGCACATCCTTCCTCGAGTTCCTTGAGGGCAAGGGCACGCTGCTGCTCGACAAGGGGCTGACGGCTGCGGCGGTAGGTTCGATCACTTCAGGACTCAATCTTGTCAACCTCAACCGCCTCGTCGCCGAAAGCTGGCAGGAAGACAAGCCAATATCGATGGACTACCTCAAGGCCAAAAAGCGCGAGATAATAGAAGGAGAGGCCGGCGGACTCCTCGAATTCCTTGAAACCGAGCATGATTTGTCATATGTCTCGGGCCATGACTTCGTAAAGAAGCGATTCAAGCATGCGGCCCGCGCTCTCAAGCAGGGGCGACTCGACGTACTGCCGATGGGATACTTGATCGCCGGCCCGGTGGGTACCGGCAAGAGCTTCATGGTCAGCGCCTTCGCAGGCGAGATCGGCGTGCCGATGGTGAAGTTCAAAAATTTCAGGTCAAAGTGGCAGGGCGTCACCGAGTCAAATCTTGAAAAGGTCCTGACCATACTCAAGGCCATGGCGCCGGTTGCCGTCATGATAGACGAGGCAGACGCATTTCTCGGCGACAGGGACCAGGACGGCGATTCCGGCACATCGAACCGCATCTTTGCCCAGCTGGCCAGTTTCATGGGCAATACCGAATACCGCGGCCGCATCATCTGGTTCCTCATCACGTGCAGACCGGATCTACTGCCGATCGACCTGAAGCGACAAGGCCGGGCCGAGGAACACCTTGCACTGTTCTACCCCGACAACGACGCCGACAAGGAAGCGCTGTATGACGTGCTTGTCCGCAAGCTCGACTTGTCCATCAGGAAGTTTCCAATCTCCGAGCTGCTTAAACGATTCAAGCATGATTTTTCAGGCGCCGATCTCGAGGCGGTCTTGATCCGGGCAAAACTGAAGGCGACGATGGACGGGCGTTCCTTTGTTACCAAGGAAGATCTTGACGAGACAATGTCTGACTTCGTGCCACCGGCGTATCCACACGAAATTGAACTGCAGAACCTGGTCGCCGTAATAGAGTGCACCAGCAAGGAAATGGTACCACGCCGATTCCAGAACCTGGACAGAGCCAGGCTGGTCAAGGACATCCAGGAACTCAAGAGCCTCTTGGGAGAGCGTTGAAGCCGATGCCTCGTCCACGGTACTTCAGGCGCATCTTCGCGCTGTTCCTGGCCGCGGCGCTTGTCCCGGCGGCCGTGGTATCGGCCATGTATACGACGCTGGCTGGTACGGCCATCCGGCGCGAGGCTGAAAACAGGCTTGAAGCGGAAGCATCTTCATTTGCTTCCGCTGTCGCGTCCATAGCGATCACATGTTCGCATAATCTGGGTGTGCTCGCATCGGATCCATTCATCCTTGAGGCACTCCAGGCGTCCGGTCATGGAGACCCTGCGACTGTTGCCCGCGCATACAGACAGGTCGTCGCTGTGTTTCCGCGAGGTGACAGCCAGGCAGAGGCGAGTGTCCTTTCCGTCGATGGTGCCTTTGCCCTGAGGTTCGGCGAGCAGCCGCCTGACCGCGACATGCGCGTCTACGAATCGTGGGGAATTTTCAGGGCGTTGTCGCTCGCCGACATCGCTGTAGTGCCCCGCGTCGCGGTGCTATCTGATGGATCGATGGGCGCCTTTACCGTGGGCATAGCAATACATGACGACTCGGGAGGTATTCGCGGTTATGCATTGGCGGACGTCAGACGCTCCGCCATCAATTCAGCGGCGGCCGCGAGTGGCATCCCTGGCGGGGCATCGGTTGTGTTCCCGTCGGGCAAAATAATATTCGACCAATCCGATCCAGCCAACGAAGGCGTCTACATCGATCAGGTCAAGAATCCCTCCAGAATACTGCGATATGCGACGGCGGAAGCCGCCGGGGCAGGTGGCACATTCATGGTCAGGGCCGAGATTCCTTCGGGCCTCTACGATGGGTTCGACCGTTCAGCCCGCAACGTGGCGCTGATAGGTCTCGTCGGCGCAATAGCCATAGCCACAGTGCTGTCACTCAGGGCGTCGAGATCGGTGACGAAACCGGTGCTGGCCATGGCACAGTCGATGAAACTGGTCGAGGCGGGAGACCTGTCTATCCGGATCGAGCCCGAAGGCGATGACGAACTGGGCGACCTGGCTCGATCGTTCAACACCATGACCCAGGAGATTGATGCCCTCCTCAAGACAGCGGTGGAACGCCAGGAACTCCTGCGGGAAGCGGAGCTGCGCGCTCTTGCCGCACAGATGAATCCGCACTTTTTACACAATACGCTGGCATCGATCAAATCCCTTGCCAAGCTGGGCCGCGCGGCGGAGGTTGCGCAGGTCGTGTCCAGGCTCGGCAAGATTCTACGATCAGGCGCTTCACGACGCGAAGGGGCCACGACAATTGGTGACAGCCTTGAGCTGGTCCGCGATTACCTGAGCATAGAGCAATTGAGGTTCGGTGAACGCTTCACCTTCAGCGTCGATGTCGACAAGGAGCTCGAGGCAGTCCCGCTGCCTCCGCTGACGCTTGAGCCCTTGGCTGAGAATGCCCTTACGCATGGGCTCGAGAAGAAGCGCGGGCCTGGATTCCTGTCCATTCACGGGTATGTCGACGGATATGACGCAGTGATCGAGTTCATGGACAACGGCCCTGGCATCGATCCATCCGAACTCTCCATCCTATCAGCGGCACTTGCACGGGCAGAGCCACCAAAGGACAGCCATGGCATGGGGCTGCTCGGCACCAACAGACGAATCGTACTCGAATTTGGCAGCAAATATGGCATCTCCATCCACTCGCCAGGCCTGCCTCTGGGTGGGCCTGGGGCCGGCCTCCTGGTCGTGCTGCGCGTTCCACTCGGGCCGGCACCATGATACGCCTCCTCATAGCCGAGGATGAGGAGCTGGCCCGCCATGAGCTGGAGGCAACGGTGCCATGGGAGGACTGGGGCTTCATTCTGATAGGGGCCGCAGAAGACGGCATCAGAGCCCTGGAGCTCCTGAACGAACGGCACGCAGAGCTTGTGCTGACAGATATCCGGATGCCGGGCATGGATGGCATCGCTCTCATGCGGTCCGCCATCGACAACGCCACCGGGCAGAAACCGCTCTTCGTTATACTGTCCGGACATGCAGATTTCGCCTATGCCCGCGAGGCACTGAGGCTTGGAGCCTTCGATTATCTAGTCAAGCCGATCGACGATGTGGAACTCGAGGCGACGATGAGACGTGCCGCCGAGGAGATTCGCGCGCGCAGCCATACGGCCAGCCTTGAACTCGTCGCCAGAGACGACAAGGCCGTCAGCGTCGTGCGCGACCTGATGCAGGATCGGCCCATCGGCCCTGGAGACGCCTACATCGAAGCGGCGCTATCCGATGTCGCGACGCGATACATGATGGACCTGTCGGCTGACTCCGTCGCCGAACGACTAAGGATCTCTGGTGATCATCTTACGAGGCTGTTCAAGCGGGCCACCGGACTCACCTTCAATGAGTATCTGACCCGCTTCAGGATGAGGCGGGCCATGGAATTGCTCCGCGACCCTTCGGTCAGGATAGGTGAAGTGGCCGATCTATGTGGATATCGCGACGCACGCTATTTCAGTACCCTGTTCAGGCAGACGGTTGGTCTGACGCCAAGCGAGTTCAGACACGGAAAGCAATCATCGTTGCGCTGATACAAGCGCCGCGAAACGCTTGATCGTGCTGTCACGCTCCAGAACGGCGGCATTGAAGTCATAATCCAGGAGCGGTATGGAATCCAGGCTGCGAAGGCCTTCGGGCACAGGAGCGTCGGAGCGTGCTGAACGGCGTTTGAAGCGCGCGATGACGACCCGCGCGACATCCGGGCCAAGCACAAAGTCCACAAAGCGACATGCAGCCTTGTCATGAGCGCGTTCATTGAGGATCGCCACGCCGTCGGGTACCGCCGAGGTGCCATCCGCCGGGTATACTATCCTGACATCGGATCCGAGACGCTGCGCGTCCGCGCCAGCGTTCTCGTAGGTGGCGCCAACCAGGTATTCACCGGCGGCGACGCTCCGGTATACCAATGCCGACTCGGCGAGCGGAGTTCCGCCAATCGATTTCACGAAGCCTTCGATCAGGTTCCAGGCACGCTCCGGTTTTTTTGAGGCGCCAGCGGCCATAAGCATCGTGCGGAGTATCGTGTAGGAACTTCCCGATGAGGCTGGGTCCGCAAAAGCAACACTACCCGCGAGTGCGGGATTGGCCAGATCCGACCAGCGCCGCGGCATGTGTTCCGCGGAAACGAGCCTGGTGTTGACTATGATGACCATCGGCAGCACCGTAAAGCCTGTCCAGCATCCCTGTGCATCACGCAGACCGGGCGGTATGGCCGACCGCTCCGGAGACTGGTAGGCTGCGAACAAGTCGATATTTGCGACAAGGCTTTCGGCACCTCCACCCCACAGAACATCGGCTCCGCGGCCCGCGTCGCGCCTTAACCTGGCGAGGAGCGCTCCCGTGCCATCCGCTACAACGCGCACACGCAACCCGGTCCGCTCCCTGAATTCATCGACCACGGCCTTGATCAGATCCGCGGGATGCGATGAATAGACGACCAGATCAGCTTCCTCCATAGGAGGCTCGTCATGCCTGTCGGCACAAGACACCATCGACAACGCCACCGCGATGGCTACCAGCCTTATGGACAGCCGTATGGACTTGCTCACGCGCGCATACCTGCGGTGCCTACCACATCATCCAGAGCCTGACGCAACAGCGCCGCGCCGCAAAATCGGTGCGATTTAATGCCAAGATCGGTTGCTGCCCCGATATTCTCTTCCATGTCATCGATGAAAAAAGTATCGTGCGGCCCCGCCTGTTCGACGTCCAGTATTTTGCCCCAGAATGCGGGGTCGGGTTTGCAGACGCCCATGATGTGCGAAGCGTACACGCCATCAAAACAACGGTATGCTCCGCAGGCTAGCAAATATTCATAGTGAGAATGGATCGTATTCGTACCGCATACAACGCGTCCGTGTGCTCGCAGGTCTTGCAGAATTTGTTCTACTTCGGTGTCCATGACCGGCGCAAAAAGCGTGGACCAGTAATCCTCTGGTACCCTGATGCCGCTTGCGGCGGAAAATCGCCGCCAATACTCATCGGCCGTCATTGCGCCGCAAAGCAACGCCGGCATATCGGCAGAAACAAGCGCACGCATGTCCTCGATCGGAATTCCAAGCCGGCGGGCCGCCTCCGGAATAATATCAAACGATTGGGCAAGCACGCCACCCATATCAACGATAAACAGCATCATTCTTTTCCGGCTTGATAGACTGCCGATCCTCCCAGGAAGTATTTTGACAGCGAGAAGAATAACACAAACATGGGCAGCGAGGCGATCACCGCTACGGCCATCATCGCGCCTTCATCGGCATATTTCTCCGCCGCAAATTTGACTATATACGCGGGTATGGTCTTCATTTCCTCTTTTTGCGATACCAATAGGGGCCACAACAGATTGTCCCACTGCTGGCGGAATGAAAGCACGGCGAGCGTCGCGATCGCGGGGCCGGAATTCCTGAACACGATATCGCTGAATATCCTCGGCTCCGAACACCCGTCTATCCGTGCCGCGTCGAGCATTTCCGTCGGAAATGTTATCAGGTACTGCCGCATTATGAATACGCCAAAGGCATTCATCAGGAATGGCACGATCAGGCCGGCATAGGTATTCTGCATTCCAGCCTTGACAATAATCAGGTAGAGAGGAACCATCACCGTCTCGAAGGGTATCATCATCGTGGCCATGATCGCCATGAAGACAATGTTCTTGCCCCTGAAATTGAACTTCGCGAGACCGTATCCGACCATCGACGAAAGCAGCACGGTTGAGACAGCTATTGTAGTCGACACGATGATCGAGTTGAGTATGTTGCGCAGATACATCCACGCTCCATCGTTGCCGGCCAGAGCCCGCAGAAAATTGGCAGGCTTCCAGGTCTGGGGAATCCACCGGTACGGCATGTGCATGATGTCGATCGCAGGCATCAGTGAGGCACCAGCCATGAACAGCAGCGGCACCAGCACGATACCGCACACGACCATGAAGGTGACGCCTCTCAGGCTGGCCGCCGCGATTCCGCTCTTGCTGGCAATGTTCATAGTCCGGCCTCATCTTCCCTTGAAAATCTGAGTTGCAGCCAAGTCAGGCCCAGCATGAAGAGGAACAGGATAGTGCTCATGACACTTGCCTTGCCAATATTGAGGTCACGCATGGCGGTATTGTAAATGTTCAGCGTTATCACATTGATGGGTCCCAGCGGCGCTCCTCCCTGCGTAAAGAGATATTGCGTGCTGAATGTCTTCATGCATTGAATTATTATCATCACGGATACCAGCACCGTCGTCGGCCTGAGAAGCGGCAGCGTTATCGAAAAAAAACGCCGGATCGGCCCGGCGCCATCGATTGTGGCAGCCTCGTTGACCGAGTCGGGAATCTTGCCTATCCCGGTAACGAACAGGATCGTAAAGTAACCCAGATATTTCCAGATGTATACGATCATCGTAGAAACCTGTACCATCGTGGCATCGGACAACCACCGGTGATCAATTCCCGGAGTCATCGCCAGCCAGTTGACGAACTGATTTGCCAGGCCGCGTGGATCGAGCATCAAGAGCCATATAAGCGCCGCTACGACTGATGAAAGCACTGCCGGCGAATACAGGGCAGCCTGCACCATGCGCTTGCCGCGCCGCATCGATGTAATGAGGGCCGCGAACAAAAGGCTAAGAACGAAGAGCGGAACAAAAACACCAATGGTAAACATCGCGGTTGCACGCGCGGAATTCCAGAAGTCTTCCGAACCAAGCACGCGAATATAGTTCTGCAAGCCTATGAATACCGGCTGTTTGAGCGACAACAGCCGTTTGTTGAAGAAGCTGGTCCATATGGCATTGATCATGGGATAGAACGAGAAAACCGAAAAGAAGATCAGCCCCGGCGCCACGAATATCCATCCCCAGCGCGATCGCTTTCGCTCGAGTCCGCCCATCGTCTCGCGGCGCTTCATCACTAGTCCTCCAGGTGGACGCTGCATTCGATTCTACCACGGCGACACTGAGCCTCACTCGGTGTCGCCGTGGTCGAAATTCACATGGCGTCTATATATCGGATAGAGCGGCACTCATGTCCTTGCGCAACTTCTCCAAAGCCTTCGCCGGCTCGACGCCCGAAAGCATCACGGATTCGAAGGCTTCCTTGAGGAGCGATTCGATCTTCGAACTCGCGGCACCATAGTATACGATGTGGCCAGAGGCGAGGTCCTTGGCAAAGACATCGGAATACGGCATCGACTTGAATGTCGAAGATTCCATCAGCGCCTTGGTAGGCTGTACTATGGCCACCTTCTCGAGGTATTCCGAACCATGGCTGAGCATGTAACTCAGCAAGGCCCACGAGGCCTGCTGGCTTAGCTTTGACTTCTGCGCGTTGACCATGTAATAGTGGCCATAGTAATTGTTCGGCACCTTTCGGACGGCATCCTTCCACTGCGGATATGGCACGACCATCCAATCGCCGGAATCGAAGAACGGCTTGTTGGCCTCGCGCATCCTGGCTTCCTGGTACAGCCCGGACAGTGACATCGCTATCTCGTTCTTGTCATTGTCAAACACCTTGCGGGCTGCGGTATAGGTCGGAGAACCGAGGTTCTTGCCGTTTGGTCCAAAGTCCCTGAAATACGTCAGCACCTTGATCCAGGCCTGATCGCCGACAGCGACCTTCTTGCCGTCTTTTGAAACCAGCTCCCCACCCAGCTGCTCGACCATAGGCACAATCGACGTCAGATAATACGGATACCTGAAATCGAATCCGCGTCGGGTGATGATCTGCCCATCGCGCTTGACTATTTTTTCCGATACGGCCATCACATCTTCCCAGGTTTTGGGATAATCCTTCAGCGGATCGAGGCCCGCATCACGGAATATCTTCTTGTTGAGGAACAACGCCCAGTTGGTCAGTTCCAGAGGCAGTCCATAGATCTTGCCATTCTCCGTGACCGGCTCGAGCATTCCCGGAAGATACTTCGCCTGCATGTCCTTGGCATTCTTGAAGCCCGCGGCCGCATAATCAACCGGCGCTACGCGTCCATTGACTATGAATTGATATTCGTCAAAGATCTCCAGGTTGAATATGTCCGGACCCGCATTGGCCGCAAATCCGGCTACGACGATGTCCTTGATCTTGCCCGACGGATACGTGACATAGTTCACGGTGACTCCGGGGTTTGCCTTCATGAACTCATCGATCAGGCGCTTCTCGAGCGGCGTGCGCGCGGGATCCTCGTGAGTCCATATGACCAGGTCCACCTTTTTGCCCTTCAACGCGGCAACAGTCGGCGCCTGTGCGAACATCGGAGTGGCGACGGCCAGCGCCACCATGGCGGTCAGCAATGCCAACTTGATTCGTTTCATGCATTCCTCCTTAAGGAAAGATCATTTGTCATCACCATTGTCAGACCGCTGCCGGAAACCCGCAATGCGGCGATTCCGGTATTTTGTTCAAGATGACGATATTCCAAATGACGATGTGATGCATGTTGAACTGCCTGGCCTCACGCGCGCATGTGCTTGCGCAACATGATCGGTACTGCTATATGTGTATGCATGTTCAGATTCTTCCTGAAGAAGAGCTTTTACGATGGATGGGATTCCATGCTCATCCTGGCGGCGTTCAACGCGGGACTTCTGGCTATCGCGGCCATAGGCATCCTGATTCCCGCGCGGTTCGACGCGCCTGTAATGAAGATTCTTGGCCTCATATTCCTGTGCCTGGCGTTTGGCGTGTGGAGCTCCACAGCCGCGTTCTCGTTCGGGCGCATAGCCGATTTCAAGAGCTGCACTTTCGCCGATGTCCTGGAGGCTCTGCGCAATGGTCTGGTATCCGGTCTGCAATTTGGCGCCATGATAACCCTGACAATCGCGACCGCCACCGTATCGCTGCCCTTTTATGCCTCGATAGGCGGTACCATGGGGTTGTTCTTTGCCGGCCTGTTGTTCTGGATATTGGCGACCATGATCCTGACGCTGCAATATTTTCTGCCAATCAGGGCGATCACCGGGGCGCGCTTCATGGAATCCATTCGGCTTGCATTCTTCATGATGATGGATGCTCCCCTCTTTGCCCTGGCGCTGGCGCTGGATGGAATCGTGTGCCTGCTGTTGTCAGCCATGGTTGCGTTCCTGCTGCCGGGATCGGCGGGAGCCATGCTTGCCGCCACCGAAGCTACCAGGCTGAGGTTGTACAAGTTCGAGTGGCTGAGGCAAACGGCAGGCGCAACACGCCAGGCAGTGCCATGGAAGGCGTTGCTGGCTGACGACAGTGAGAAGCTCGGTGACAGAAGGCTCAAGGACTTCATGTTCCCATGGAAGAAGTGAGCGGCTCAACTCGCTTCAGTAAGGAATAGTCTCATGCACGGTTCATTCATCGATCTGGCAACTTGCCGCCACAGCGTCCGTTCATATGCGAGCGACCCAGTGGAACGGGAGAAGATAATCAGCTGCATCGAGGCAGCTCGACTGGCGCCATCGGCGTGCAACTCACAGCCCTGGAAGTTCGTCATTGTCGATGACCCCGACCTCAAGCGGAGCGTGGCGGAGGCAACATCGAGCATCGCCCTGCCGCTGAATCACTTCACGAATCAGGCGCCGGTCCTGGTCGTGCTCGTCATGGAAAGCGCCAATATCACAGCCACCCTGGGTTCCATAGTCAAGCGCAAGCAGCTGCCGCTCATCGACATAGGCATAGCCGCGGAACACTTCTGCCTTGAAGCTGCTGACCTGGGACTCGGAACGTGCATGCTCGGCTGGTTCGACGAGAACAAGGTACGGAAACTGCTTGGCATCACCGCTGGAAGCCGCCCGGTGCTCATCATAACCCTTGGCTATCCTGCTGACCCAAATCCACGCCCCAAGACAAGAAAAGCGCTGGATAGCGTCATGTCATGGAATGAATATACAGGTCACTAGCGGCAGTCTGGACCGCCTACCCCCAGCAGCAGGTCAGCATACGCCTCGTCGGGCAAAGGCCGCCGCCACTCGGTTGCCTCCACGCCGGCCTTCCTGGCGAGTTCGAGCGTCTGCTCCAGTCTCACGCGTTGCCATCTGGCGGCGAGGAAGGCCGCGATAAAGGCGTCGCCACAGCCAACGGTGGTGCCCCTGACCGGCACAGCGGCAACCGGCACGGTCATCGCACGGCCTTTCTCTCCGTCGAACACCAGGATGCCCCGTGCCCCAAGCGTCAGCACGACCAAACGTCCCATATCGAAGGCGACCCGCCTGATGTCCGACACGGTCGAGTGATCGGCATCGTGTGGCCACCCGACGAACCCGATATCGACATGCCGCATCGTCGCCGCGAAGCGCTCCACGTCGTAGTGCCTGAAATCCAGGAAGTCTGCGCTGACCTCGGCTCCGGCGAGGGTTCCCGCGGCACCAAGCCTGTGGATCTCGGCGGCGACCGGATCGACCAGCACAGCGTGTAGATGCCTGGTCTCCGCAATCGCGGCCACACCTGCGGTATCCAGCCGGAATCCCGACCAGACACCTTCGACGTAATTATCCATCGCCGGTTGCCTGTCTTCGCGCGTGACTATGTCGATGGAAGCCGACATGCCTGAACCGAACATCGGCGCGGCGGAATGATCGATGTGGTGCATGTCGAGGAATTTTCCGAACAGCTCGGGCATGTCGTCACCAACCCTGGAAAGGAGCCTGAATGGAAAGCCGGCATGCAACCAGTGCCATGCCATGTTCAACACGCCGCCACCGGGCAGGACTATGCCTTCATGGATGTAGCGGTCCAGACTGACAGCCCCGAAGAGCAATGTGCCAGTCCTGGTTCGATTCGGTGTCGAAGCCATCAGAGCCCCTCCAGGGCACTGGCTCGACCTGAGCCGAGTACGAGGAATCGATCATACCTGACGATCACGACCTTGCCTGACTGCCAGAACGCCTCGACAGACAGGTGAGCGCATCCTTCGGAGTGGTACCACTCCAGGTGGCCCGGCGCGGCCGACAAAAGTGCGGGATCCCAGGCCGGCACCACCGCCGGACTGAGCATGTAGCCTGCGGATTCAGGATCCCTGATCTGCAGGAGCAGGCTGCCTCGCATTCCACGGGCTCTGGGCACGTGATGGCAGGCTCCCGTCCTCGAGTCGACAAGGTCCACGATCTCCTGGTCGGTAGCTGTGACCGATGGCCATCCTGTATCGTCAACCAACTCGGCAATGACACGGCGGACCGAAATATCCTGGTAGTGGTTCATCGCGGTGCCGGGCTGCGCGTAGTCGTTGTCGTACACATTGGAAACATCCCAGTCATAAACGTTGCCGCACCAGCCCACTATGAAATCGACGAGAGCGTGCCGCGCTCTGAGATATCGCCTGTACGATTCCTCATATTCCAGTATGGCCACCTCAGGTGGCACGATCGAACCGCGTACGACGTGGGCAAACCGCCACCCGTCGGCGCCAAAGCGGCCATCAAGGACATCCTTTCGCCGGCTCTTGTCAGCTCCCGAGAAACCGGGCACACCTGCCGGAATCCATACATCGCCCAGTAGCCTCATCGCGCTGGCGCCGATCGTGTCTGGCGAATCTGCATCGCTCAAAGCATCTCCATCCTTGCCTCTGCAGTCGTGGCGCCCTATGAGCGCCAGCAGCGCAGTAGAGTAAGTATCGTGTTCCGCGCCATCTGCGCGATATGGACGGTCGAAATCCTCGCTCTACTGGAATCCTGCGCTGTCAAAGTCGAAGCCGGAGGCTGGCCCAAAGAGGAGCGTAAAGCCAGATAGAAACTCGATTTTCCATTGCGGCCGTGATACCCTTCGAGCGGAGGTTATCATGAAGAAAGTTCTGGCACTAGCATGCGTCTTACTCTTGGCCCTTCCGGCCGCCTTCGCTCAATCCAGGAGCCTCGATGCTCTCTGGACGGCCAGCGCCAAATCTTACCCCGCGTCGGGAAAGTTCAGCATTCCGAAGGCTTGGGCTCCCGGGCAGTATGTGGTCGTGGGGCAACTCGCCAACGGCAAGCGGGATTCAATAACAACCACCCTCGTGGTGGCAAAAGTCGGTAACGGCTGGGTTATAGAGAATTACAGTATCGACAAATCCGGCAAGGAAAGCGTTATGCAAATGCTCCTGGGCAATTATGACACGGCGATGAAGACAGGAGACGCATCACAGATAGAGCTTGTCTGGATAAAGACTCTGGAACAGGATGGATCCGTGACGAAAACCGAGGGTCAGTCATTGATCGTGATGAAGGCCCTGATGAAGTCGACCTACGAGAAGATGATTGTGAACATTCCTGAATATACGGATGGTGGTTCCATCCAGGTTCCGGCGGGTACCTTTGCCGCGACCACACTTGTCACCGCGAAGACAAAAGTCTTCGGCAGGACCATAGAATCGGAAACCTGGTTCCAACCTGCGGTTCCGGTCAACGGCATGGTGAGATCACGGACCAAAGATGGCAAGTCAGTCTCCGAGCTGCTTGGCTTTGGCTTCGATGGAAAGCCCCGGATTCCATAATCACCGGGACATCGATCCCAGGCTAGAGCCTCGTCATCGATGTGACAGCATTTGAGGAAGCAGTACTTCCGCCGGCCCGATGTACTCTTCGTCGAAGGAACCCGAGCCGCCCAGCGATGCGAGTGGACGGAGGTTCAGGTATATTGTCCGCGCGCCGCGGCTACCGGCGACATTGACGAACATCGCCGCGGGCCATACCGTACCCGAGGTTCCTACCGCGATGAAGAGATCACATGAGTCGAGTGCGTCGTCGACGGCTTCGGCCGCGGCCGGCGGTATGGCTTCGCCGAAAAGGACTATGTCGGGGCGCAGCGGAGCGCCGCAATGCTGGCACAGGGGTACCGCGTCTCCCGAGCACTGAAGGTCGAGGAAGGGCGGCAGCGAGCATGCTGGATTCGAGCACCGGCTTCGCATGCCGCTGCCGTGGTACTCGATGACCGATGTGCTGCCGGCAGCCGAGTGCAGCCCGTCGACGTTCTGCGTGACAAGGGTAAAGCGCGTGCCGGATGGCAACGATGCTTCCGCCTCGGCCAAGGCCGTATGGGCGGCGTTCGGCTTCGCCATCAGACCCAGTTCGCGCATCTTCCACCAGTGGCGCCATACCCCGAGCGGATCAGTGTCGAAGGTCGCGATGTTGGAATACCTGACCAACGTCTCGTCGTTCCACAGGCCGTCGGGGCCACGGTATGGACGGATGCCCGAAGCGACCGAAATGCCAGCGCCGGTAAGGATTACGATATTCCTGTAATCGGCGAGCCTGACGCGGGGCGCTTCGTTTCCACTCATGTCGTGAAGCTCCTTCCTTGAACAGCCATTCCCGCATCAGATGACTTCCTGGCCCACCATAGCCTGGCGGACGACGACCTGGGATTGCTGTATCGCTCTTCGGGACCAGCCCTGAGGCCTTCTTCCGAAACAGCCGAGTAGACGCCACTCTCCAACCCTTCCTGGAACGATCGCCGCACCCGAAGTTCCTCACCCGAATGAAAGCACAATATGACGACACGGCCACCTGGCTTCAGGCATTCCGGCAGTGCGGCGAGCAGGGCATCGAGGGCCGCCAACTCTCCGTTCACCGCTATGCGCAAGGCCTGAAACGTTCGACGCACTGATTTCTTGACTATATCGTCCGACTCTACCCGACCTTCCAGCGCATACTGAACGGCATCGCGAAGTTCTCTGGTGGTTCGTACCGTGCCGCGCCGCTGGGTCAGTACGCGCGCTATGATGCGTGCCTCGGGCTCGTCGGAATAGTCCTCCAGCGTGGAGCGCAGATCGGCCTCGCGGATGGTACTCAGCAGCTCAGCGGCACTCTGGCCGTGGCTTGGATCCATACGCATATCCAGCGGTCCATCATACTTGAAGGCAAAGCCGCGGTCGGGATCATCGATCTGCATTGAGGAGACGCCAAGATCGGCGAGTACCATGTCGGCACCGCCCACCCTGCCCCCAGGATAGCTATCCGCGCACAACTGGCTTATGTCGGAAAAATTCATGTGCACGGCCACGAATGACGATTGGTCGTAGCCTGCCAACCTGAATCGAGCCTCGGTTTTTGCGATCTCCGCGGGGTCACGGTCGAGTCCATAGAGCCTTCCACCGGGCGCAATTGCCTTAAGAAGCTCCATCGAGTGGCCGCCATGACCAAGGGTCGCGTCTATGGCGACTTCACCGGGCTTGGGCGACAGAATATCGAGCACTTCGGCGACCAGAATGCTCCGGTGACCGCCGGCCGGAGTCGCCCCCCGGGCCATCACCTTCTCGACATCGGCCGCGTAGCGCTCGGGGTCAAGCTCCTTGTATTTCTCCGAGAAGGCACGCGGGTGCGTGCCCTTGTACCGTACGCGCCGTTTGTGCGGAGGATCGGCATCGCTCACGAGGCTGGCTCGAGCCGTTGGAGGCTCTTGATCATCAGCTCCATCAAACGCACACAATCGTCATTGGTGGTGTGGTAACCTCCGCCGCTCGTTTCCTGTCGCATGACCACGGTTCCATAGTCAGCGTCACCACCCGATTCAACCTCGAATCCGTTGGCGCGCATCGACTTGAACCGGGCGTAGCTTTGACCGCTCGTGCCTTTGGTCAGCACCACGGCGTACATATAGGGCACATTGCCGTTGGCACCCTTGTTGATCGATGCCTGGAATTGAACGCCGACCAGATCGGCTACTTTGCGCTTTGGTTCCAGCAAGAGCCGCAGATCCTCGGGCACATCGCGGCCCTGATCGTCCTTGTCGAAGCGCAGATACGGCGTCAACACAAAACCATCGGGTCGGGCGACATTCATGATTGCCACGAAGCGCGCCAGCTTCAGGTCAAACTCGAATGGCAGGTGTGCCGTGACCTTGCCAAAGAACAGCCCCGGAACCAGGAACAGGCAGAAGTCCGCGACCGCAAGCCCGGCTCCAGGAGCGGCTGCCGATACGGTAAACGCGACAAACAGCATTACAATGAAGATGAAGTACTTCAAGACTGTTGGACCGACTATGCGCGCCCTGAGTTTCCTCGATTGCGCCATCGTGTCGGCTATCCTCGAGACTTCCGCGCCGGTAACCGCACGCCATTCCTCGAGGCCCTTGTCCTTCGGCCTGTTGCTCGCCGGCTTGAGCGCCAGGAGCAACCACGTGGCCAGCACCAGTGGAACCCCAGCCAGAGTCGACCGGGCCGCAATCTGTACGGCGGCGGCTCCAGCGTACATGGCCGCGGCCAGCCCGAGCCGTACGTTCAATCCAAGCTTCAGATACTTGAAACCCGGTTCCATTGCCGTGCCTCCTTGTGCTGCCTGATTTCATCAAGCCCGGCGTAGCGCCAGTACAACGGGCAAGCCGCCTGGCAGGCCGTAAATGACGAACACGATACGCACTGGGTTGGCGCGTAGCGCTTCTCCTTGAACCATGCTGCCTTCTCCGAAAACCAGACGCGCCTGAAACCCTCTGCAAGCAGATTTCCTACAGGTTCGGGCCACGAGGAGCAAGGCAGCACGCCGCCCGATGGCGAGACCGATATCAGGCCATCGCACGCGGCGCAGCTCTTGTTGCCAAGGCCGCGCGCTATTGGGTTGTACAGACAGAGGGGAATTGGCGAGTACCAGAAGAAATCCACGCCGGCGGCGTGGGCCCGCTTGCGAACCTGGTCGATGAAGGTGCCGGTCTCCGAATAAGGGAAGAACAGGTCATCGGCCGTGGCGCCGCTTCCTGTCGGTATGAACAGATTCATCGACATGCGCCGTACGCCTAGAGCCGCGACACATTGCGGCAACAGAAGGAGCTCATCGCGGTTGGCCCGAGTCAGCGTAGAATTGGTCTGCACCGATATGCCCGCCGCGAGCATTGCCTTGATGCCGGCCACGGTATCGTCAAAGGCTCCAGCGACTCCGCACAGCGAATCATGCAGGGCCGCCGATGGAGCCTCCAGACTCACATGGGCGGTCTGGAGTCCCGCCGCAAACAGTGAGGCGGCACGCGCGGGCGTAGCCAGGCGACCGTTGGTAACCAGATTTACCCTGAGCCCGCGGCCGACGGCATAGGAAGCAAGCTCCTCGACGTCCGGACGGATCAGCGGTTCACCCCCGGTGAAGGAGAAGAACGGAATCTTGGCCTCGTCCTTGAATATGTCGATGACGCGCTTCCATTCCGCTGTATCGAGTTCCTTCGAGCCAGACTGAGCCAGTGCCAGTCCGGACTCGTCACCGCAACCAGCGTAGCAAAAACGGCAGCGGTTGTTGCACCGATACGTTATGGCTATCTCGCCGAGCACAGGCAGGCGCGTAAAATCAAAATCGTACGCGACACGGTCAAGCGCGACGGGCCTACCCTCGTATGCCGCCTTCAAGGACAGGAAGAACGACTCGATCTCCGCGGCTCTCTGGTCCGAGAAACCCGGAATGTCTTCGAGCCGCCCCCCGGCCCCAATGTGCTCAAGGAGTGCCGCTCCCGTGCTATTAGTCTTGTAGACGAGGTTGGGCGGCAGTATTACCACCTCGTCCTCCACCCGGGCGTAGGCGTACGGCGACAGGCTCTTCCAGAAGCCATAGACCCACTCCAGATGCTCGACCGCCTGGCTCAATGCGAACTCCCCGAGACGCAGGCCGAATGGCAGGCGCTGTGGCAGGCCGAATGGCACGCGGAATGACACGCCGAATGGCAGGCATCATGGCAGGCGTTGTGGCATGCAGAGTAACATGCCTCGGCCGTCCCTACATTGGACGGAGTGAAGCAACCCGAATAGCAGACGGCGGAACGCATGAAGTCGGCATAGCCAGCCGACATGCCTTCCGGCAAGCGCAACGCGGCCATGTATGTCGGCCTGGTCTGGATGATGGCACAGCTGCGCCAGTACATCCAGCCCGCGTTGGCCCGGTAGTAGTCAGCACGGCGCGATTCCGCCCAGCCATCCACCTCTTCGGCCTGTTTGCCCGCGTCGGCGATCTTCTTGAGGTAGAAGGCCTTGGTCGCTTCGAGGTCACAGTCCCATATTTTCTCCTGCAGTTTTTTTATGGCTTCTTCGAAGAAGTCGGCGAGCAGGCCTGGCAGGATGTCGCCCGCGGCGTCGAATGAAGCCAGAAAGCGCTCTTCCATCTCATCCGCGGCCTTGCGACCGGCAACGAACTTGAGCCGCAGCGGATCCTCCCGTTCCAGCGTCACCACGCCCTGACTGACCAGTCCCTCCACCATGATCGCCGCTATGCGTGGCAGCGGCAGTTCGAGCAGCAGAGCGGCCTCGACCGGATGCAGATCCTGTGGCACCTTTCCCGGAACCTGGTAACTTCCAGCGAAAAGCTTAGGGGGAGTCCACGCGTCGCCGGCCCATGCCAGGCGCGCAACCAGCTCGGACTGCCTGGCATGCGAACGCGCCCGCCTGACATACACGAGCAGAGCCACCGCAATGAGGACGCCGAAGACGACCAGCGCCAGGGGCAGGTCATCGCGCCACGATGGAGCAGGTTCAGGAGCGGCGGTTTCACCACCATCAACCGTTGTCGATCCAGCAGCGGCTTCGGTCCGGGAAGCCAGTGTGCCTGTCATATCCAGATACCCGGCAGGAAAATACAGGGCAAGTCGCTGTGTCGCCATGGACTGCGGATGGTCTTGGTAGAAGAGAATGGTCAGCCAGTAGGTGCCGTCGTCACCCTTGGAGCCATAGTAATCGATCTTGTTATCACTGTTTACCCAGGGCTCGGTCAGCATCGGTATCGCCGCACGCTCTTCGGGGCTGAGCTTCTCCGCGGAGACATGATGAGGCAGAACCAGCCTGACGGCCCGATAGCCCAGGCCCTCATCCCACTGCACCGGAGCCCAGTCGAAGTATATCAGATCACCATGCTCCGGACTCGTCGTCGTGCCAATAAGCCCGGCTTGGGCGAAGTCGCCGGCGTAACTCAGGGTATAGTAGGCCTTGCCCGAGAACCGCGCGCCTCCAGCGAGTATCACATCGAATTTGCCGGAACCGAGATCCTTTATCGACAACGGCTTGCGGACGCCGTTGCCAAAATCAGCAAAACAGCGATCAAAGTTCCACACGGGCGCGAAGGCCTCGCCCTGGAAATAGAAGCCGCTCATGGTGCCCGATGTCACGTTCCACTCGATGACATATCGCAGCTCGGCCTTGCCATCCGGACGCAGCACGACAGTCGTTTCGGATGAGACCAGATCACTGTCCAAGGCCGAGGCGCGCTGAGTCGCGAGGGCGGCCAGTGCGAGCATAAGGACGACCATGCTTGGTTTGAAACGAAACACACCCTTAACCGCGCCATGATGCCGCTTCATAGGGTCTCCTTGATTTCCATGCGGTCCGCCGATGTCAGGCCGCCATCCAGGTCCAGTATTGATTTGTCGAGTATCGCAATCCGGTCTCGTAGCGCCGCGAGTGTCCTGTCCCTGGCGTCCGCGAATGGATCGGTATCGGGAAGTCCGTATCGTCGTTCGGTCGATGCGCCATCCAGCTCCTTGATATACAGATCAGCGATTGACAGGCAGTCGGCCAGGGCGTCCTCGGCCAGTGGAGCCCTGGAGTGGGCCGATTCACAGGCCACGAGATATCGCGTCGCTCGCTCGGCCGCCAGTTGCAGCATCGCCCTGACGTCGGAATCGGTGATGCGGATCGTGGCAAGTCTGTCACGATTGTCCCGAACCGCATCCATGTATCGCCGCGCATCGGACCATTCGCGCCGCTCGACTTCGGCCGCGGCCAGTCTCGAGCCCGCTCCGCTCATTGTCAGGATCACGAAGGCCGCCGCCAGCGCGATGATGCCCGCGGTGGTGCCGACAGCCGCGCCAGCCTTCAGGCCGACAAGCGTACCGACGACCAGAGCCAGCAGTGCCATCGCGACTCCCGCCATGGAAGTCGCCAGGTTGATCAGATATGTTCGACGTGTCATGGTAGTACTGTAGCCCGGCCTGCGCAGTCTGGCAAGAAGGAGTACTGATCGGGAGAGTCAATCGAGAATGGTTATCTCGACGCGCCGGTTGCGGGCCCTGTTTGCCTCGGTATCGTTGGGCGCTATTGGATGATCGGCGCCGAGTCCCCGGTATACAAAGCGGCCGGCGGGTATGCCGCGCGCGACAAGCTCGTCGACTATCCGTTTGGCGCGCCGTTCCGACAGCTCATACTGGCCAGCGGGGCGACCAAGATCGGCGGTATGTCCCTCCACCAGGAATGTGTGGTCGGGTATGCGGTTCAGGGCAACGGCTATGGCATCGAGCCGCCCCCGTTCCGATGGCAAGAGGTCGTCGCCGTCGGCTACGAAGCGCAGATCGTAGAGCAGAAGTACGACGCCTCGATCTCCGCTGGAAACTTCGAAGGCGCTGTTCCCCGTCGGTGTGGCCGCAGGTGCGGTTGCCGCGATGCCTCCGGTTGTCGCTGGTGACGCCACGGGCACTGTTGCTGGCGTCGCTGCTGGCTGCGGGCCCGCCGCCGATGGATTGCCAGCCACCGGTGCGGCAAGGGGCGATGCGCGCGCTGGCGTCGTCGATACGGCCTCGCCCTGTGTGACTATCGAGGCTATCTGGTCATGATCCGATGGCAGGCTGCCTCGATGGAAATGGAGGATAAAGCCTTTGAGCCTGACGGAGCAGCCGTCAGCGTATGTCGAGGTCTCGTCGACTGTCTCTCGGATGAACAAGGTGGAGCCATCGGATGCGTCAAGCATGATGTCCGCTACCCTGCCCCCCTCGATCCGTACCAGCGAAGGGTCACCATGACTGTCACCGCCGCGATACCGGACGGCGTATCGGGCACGTATGGCGAGCGCCGCCGTATCACCATACCGCGCAGGTCCGATGTACTCATATTCTACAAGCACGGGCACACGGGTCGCCGGAGAATCGCTGCGCGGTCGTACCACAACGACGCCCTCACCCGTCCACCGGCCTTGAGGCAGCACCGTGGTGGCAGGAGAACATGGCACCCCCCGCAGTATCGGGTAGCCTTCGTCGACCGTAAATTGCGTTGAACCCTGGGCACCCGTCTTGAACTCGACCGGCAGTGATGTGTCGAGGCGACGGGCCGTCGCTCGCTGGTCGTGCATCGTCTCTTCGAGCACGAGCGCCTCTCCGCGCCAGATGGTACTATTGTCCGGTTGGGTTGCGGCAGCCAGATTCAACCGTGCCTCGCGATATACATGTCCAAGATAGTGACCATCGTCATAACGCGAGAAGTCGGAACGCTCCGTTACGATTATGCGTCCGACAGGCGGGGCAAAGGGATGCAGCACATCCTGGGCGGCGGCGTCGATGTCAAACGCAAGAGCCGCAACCATGAAAGACGCAATCGCGCGTGCACGCACCATCATGATCATGGTCGAGGCGACATGACATGGCCCAGGGCCGCGGCCATTCTGGTAAAATGGCCGGCGCCCTGCCGCCTGAAGGATCCGAAGCGATCCTCGCAGAAGGTGCAGCCCTCAACGACATGGACCGAACCGATGCCCAGGCCTTCAGCCAGGGCCACGTTCGCGGCGACGAGGTCGAGGCTTGGCCGCCCCTTGTGCCAGACGACTGCGGCGGAACCGAAGTCGTTGGCGAACACGCGCGCCCGCTCCTCGTCGACGACGTAGCAGCACGCGCCGATACGAGGTCCGAATGACACGCTGACATCAGATGCTCTCGTTCCATAACGCTCTGATATCAGGCTCAATGCCCGGGCCAGAATGCCTGTGCCCTTCCAGCCCGAGTGCAGAAGGCCACAGGCTCCGGTCCCCGCGTCGTACATGAATATCGGCATGCAATCGGCAACAGTGATGACCAGGCTCGAGCCCCGCTCGAGTGTCCCGGGAGCAACCATTCCATCGGCTTCGACCCCGCGGACATCAGACCGGCTTCTGGCCTCCACGACGATTCTGGAGTGGACCAGATCAGGCGACATAGAACGTTCCGGATCGAATCCAAGGCTGGCAAGCCAGTCGCCGCGCCGGCTGGCATTTTCGTCATCGCCAAAGCCCATGTCGCCAGCCGAAAGCAGGCTCAGAAATGCGCGCGGCGCTCCAGTCCCTGCCAGCGGAATCGCCTCCGCCGTCTGACCGTCCACAGGAAGTGCAATCATCGTGCCCATGTCAGTCCAATGCTCCTACGGCCGCCTTCATCAGCTCTGCCAGCAGAAAATGACCGCGCTCTAGCTTGTCCTTGGCGGCCTCCAGCGATTTCTGGAATTCCTTGTTGGCTCGGCCATCAATCTGTGCCAAGTTTGACAGCGAGTCGTAACGCCCCCGCGTCTCTCTGGATATGATGGCCTTCATGATCTCGCTCATCCTGTCCATCGCGTCGTTTGATTTTGATAGAATGGCTTCGGCCTCGGTTTCGGCGGCTTTGATGGCCGATTCGACCTTGCGCTTCTTGATTTGCACCGATGACAGCTCGGTCTTGGCCTGACGGTAGGCCGCGCCAAGCTCGCCATCCGGTGACAATCGCATATCCAGCTTTTTCAGGGCGTCGCCTATCTGTAGTATCTCGTTGTAGGCATCGGTAAATTCCAGCCTGTTGTCACGCTTGTAGAACTCACCCTCGAGCAACACAACCTTGAGCGCCTTGTTTATATCGGCGAGGAAGGTCTGGTGATAGAAGGCCTCGAGGAACCGGAGTGACCTGGCAAACCGCACTGGCGGCGCGATGTTCGAGCCCTGTTCCGACAGGTTGACAAACCAGGTTTGTGTCTCCTTGCCGACCAGAGCCTGTATGTCTGAATCGAGCTGGGCTATGCGGTGCTCCGCCGAAAAACGCTGGAAACGACGGTCAATTCTATCCTTCCAGTATGACTTGAAGATGGCAAACCAGTCTTCGCCACCTCCGGTCGTAGCGCTCTGCCAGTTCGGATCTTCGTTGGCTACCTTCAGCAAATCCTCTATAGGGACGCGCGCATTGAAACTACGGATCGCGGCAAGTGCCTTTTCGGCATTGGCGAGTTCCCTGCCAACCGCATCTTCCAGATTGAAACTCTCCAGCCCCAGGTCATCGTTGAGCGCGAACCCGATAATCGCCTCCATCAGCTTCATTGATGGCGGTTGATCAAGCGATGTCAGTATGGATGCCAGATCGGCCAATTGATCCGTGGCGGCGTAGAGCGACAACTCCTTCAAGCCCGAAAGGTTGGTCTGGAATGCGCCCAGAAAACGGTCGAAAAGGAAACTTGACAGTTTTTTCAGGACCGACAGGTTCCTGACATCCTTGTACATCAAGCGCCGCTGGTCCTCGTCGATGCGGGCAATGGCCGACTCGAAGGCGCTGTTGATGGCGACACGGACATCGGCATCACTGGCAGCCGAATTGCGGTCGAGTACAAAGTAGGGATCGGCCTCGGTGCTCAATTCTTCATGGACCGATTCAAATTCAAGCGATGCCAGGAAAGCGAAGAACGCGGCCCGACGTTTCTCCAAGGTTCTATCAAGAACGTCATAGAAGTAACGGGCGGCGCCCCTCAGAGTCGTCAGTTCCCTGTAGAATGCCTCCTGGAGCACCCGGCGATTGGCATCGATAAGCCCAGGGCTGGACTGTTCAATGCGCTTGATGATGGCATGGAGGAAGCGTTCCTTGACCAGCTCCTCTCTTGTACCGCCACCAAAAAGCGATCGCAGCGTTATGATTATGCGTGCCAGAAGGCCGAGTTCACGGTACGCCGCCCTGTAGTCAATGCGGTGCTCCATTACGTTCGGACGCTCGTAGAGCGGCTCCGTAGAGACGGTGACACTACGTTGCAGCCGTTCCAGAAGCTCTGTCCGTTCCGTCGGGCTCAATTCGAGCGCCAGCGTTTCAAAAGTTGTCACGGTTGCCATAGAACTTAATCCTACATGGGTCGGCCAGTATTAGCAAGCGTCAAGCTCGATGACAAGCGGAGCCGCGCCGCTTCCGTACGCTATGCTTATCCTATGAGCCCTCAGCCTCAATGTTCCGTCATCATCGCCATACAACGAGTCGCCGACGAGCGGCATGCCAATCCATGCCAGATGCGCCCTGATCTGATGCCTGAATCCTCTGGACAGCTCTACATCGAACAAGAGCGCGTCGCCCAGTCTCTTGGCACCTCTAAGCTCTGTTCGATACTCCACTCGAGTCCACGATTTGCCATGGCGTTCGCGCGACACGGCAGGGCCGGAATCGAGCGCCTGCCCACCAAAACGCGAGCGCTCCTTGAGCGAGCGTTCTTTGAGCGAGCGCTCTTTGAGCGAGCAGGCCACGCGGGTCGCACCGGGTCCATATGGCCTGAAGATGCTGGTTATCGATGATCCGGCGGCCATCCCGGCAAGCCGACCGGCATCTCCATGTCTGACAGCCATCAGCCACGATGGTTCGTCGACCCCATCAGGAGCGGTCAGAAGAGGGCGCGATCCAGGCAGGCCCGCGATGGAAGACCTTCCAAGCGCGCGGTATGACTTCACGAAGCCGCCAGAAGCCGCCGCCGCGCCCATCGCCGCGAAGGTCCCATCATCAAGCGCAAAGGCTACCAGTCCAGATGTCGATGAGTCGAGCCTGTGAGCCAGGCCTCCCTCGTCAGGCCGCCACCCGTGAACCGTCGCGGCCTCGGGCATGCGGGCGAACAGCCAGGAACATAGAGTCCCCGGCTCCGAGGCGGGGGCGCAATGCATACCAGCCGGCTTGGCCACCACGACGATCCCACCACCCTCATGGACTATGCGCGGCTCGACTATAGGCTCGAACGGGTCACTAACAGGCTCGGTTTCGTTCTTGATCATATGACAAGGCTACACGGAGAGCCCGGGAATCGCAACGGGGTGCGTGTGCACGGTCTCATTGCCGAACGACCGCATGCCGATAGGTTAGTACAGAGGAGTGCGACATGCTACTCGAACCAAGACCAGGGCGCCGCCTCCGGCGACGGACCGCATCGTCAACTCTTATGCACAGGATAGCCATCGATGCGTCCCGATCGGGCCTCGTTTGGCTTTTTGCCGTCTTCTTTGGCGCCATCATGGTTTTCGGCGTTTCCGTATGGATGCTGGAGCGGGGCCACCCGGGCACCATGATCGGTAGCGCATTCGATGGCATATGGTGGGCCGTGGTCACCATCGCAACCGTGGGATATGGCGACAAGATTCCATTGAGCACTGTGGGCAAGGTAGCCGCCATGGCGTTCATGGTGGGCGGAGTCGCCCTGAGCGCCATGGTCTCCGGCACCATCGCGTCGATCTTTGTGGAACGGCGGATCAGGGAGGGTAAAGGTTTGCAGGATATACGCCTGAAGGGTCACACCATCGTATGCGGATGGAACTCACACGCAGGATCGATCCTGGCCGGACTCGAAGCCGAGTCGCCATCGACGCCTGTTATCCTCATAAATGGTATGGACGCAGAACGCTTCGATGCCATCAAGGCCGGCCACCCCGCGCTCGACCTGCGCTTTGTCCGTGGCGATCACACGCAGGAGGCGGTGCTCCGCAAGGCCTCGGCGCAGCAATCCAGGACATGCATCCTTCTGCCGGACGAGACAGGCGAATCAGGTGTGTCCAATGCCGACGAGCGGACCATTCTGGCCGCGCTCGCCATGAAATCGCTATCGCGCGAAGTAGCAATACGGGCGGCAATATTGAAGCCCGAGAGCGAACAGCACCTGCGCCGCGCTGAAGTTGAAGACATCGTAGTGCACGGCGAGTTCACCGGCTTCCTGCTGTCAGCGGCAGGCGATGGCGGCGGCCTGCCTGGAGCGGCGCGGGAGTTGCTGTCATTCTCATCTCCGGCGCGATTGCGACAGCGTTCAATGCCTGTATCACTGGTAGGCATGCCCTTCGCCCAGGCATCGGACTGGTTCATCAGACACGGCAAGGGCGTGTTGGTAGGCGTCCTCGCCGCGGAGAGGCCAGTTACCCTCGATGACATACTATCATCGAGTTCAGGCGCCATCGCTGACTTCATCAAGCGCAAATTCGCCGAAGCGCAGATCGACATCGGTTCCGACCAGCAGCCCCATGGCAAGACCAGGCTCGCGCCATCGCCGGACTATGTCATAGCCGGCACCGATGTGGCTTTCGTGATTGGTGGAGACGATGGCGATGACTGACTCGACACGCGGACTGCGCAAGGCATCGATTCTGGTCGGGCTCAGCGACGATGACATCGGGCAGGTGCTTCGCCTTGGCAAGTTCGTAGGGTTCAAGGCCGGCGAAACCATAATGCGCGAGGGCGAACAATCGGACATCATGTATATATTCCTGTCTGGCGACGTCGATGTCACGAAGAACCTGACGCTGAAGATAGCGGGCCGAGGCTTTGGCCATGCAGAAAAATCCATGACCAGGCTCAAGGCCGGCACCGCTCCGGTATTCGGGGAGATGTGCATGCTCGAGGATGAACCACGGAGCGCGACGATTACAGCGGCCAGTGATTGCCTGCTGTTCGAGATACGACGCGCATCCTTTGACCAGCTCTGCGCCGCCAATCCGCTGCTCGGTCTTACCCTGATGCGGCGGATTGCCTCGATGCTTGGTTCGCGTGTGCGAAAGGGCAACGACGACGTACTCAAATTGTCGACAGCCCTGTCGATTGCACTATCTCGATGACAAGGAACACGCGATGCGCAGCATGAGTCTTCTGCCCCTCTTGATTCTGGCACTCGTCATTTCGCCATGCGCGGCGACAGCACAGGATATCGGCGTCCAGACGGCGCCTGGCGTACAGACTGGGAGCACACAGGTGCCCGGCGCACAGGCGATTCCGGCCGTACCCAGATCATTCCACGGACTCGAGTTGGGCATGAGCATGGACGAGGCCAAGAAGGTTTTGGCATCGGATGGGCTCTTTCACTATCGTGGAGATGTCGATGTAAGCCTTTTGCCCAGGCCAAACGAGACGCTCATCGAAGTTGCTGGATTGTCGTATGTAAAGCGCGCCTTCTTCCAGTTCTATGAAGACAAGCTCTTCGTAATGATATTCGCCATGAATGAAAAAGAAATGGACCACTATTCGGTATTCACGAGTCTATCGGCGAAGTACGGCAAGCCGAATACCCTTTCGCCAAGCGAGAGCGTCTGGGAAGACGCCGCCACGAGGCTCTCCGTCGAACGGCCGCTTGCGGTCAAGTACATTGACCTTGAGATATTCAACGCGCTCAAGAAGGCAGGCGCCGCCCAGAGCTCGTACGAGGAGATACTGAGAAGCGAGTTCCTGAATGGCTTCTGAACCAGGAGCCAGCCGCTGCTATTCCAGCCCCAGTACCTTGAGCCTGTACCGCAGGCGTCTCTCGTTGATCCCAAGCTCCCGAGCTGCGGCGCTCTTGTTGTGTGCGTTGCGTTCAAGTACCCGTGCGAGCATCACTCGCTCAAAGCTACCCATAGCCTCGTCATAACCGCCGGCTGGCAGAGCGGTATTTGTCGCGTCCGCATCGGCTTCGCTGGGCAGGAAGATGTCGGTCTCGGTCAGATATTCACCACGACTAAGTACGGCACCGCGTTCCAGCACATTCTCCAGCTCGCGCACATTGCCCGGAAACGGGTAGCGCATGATACGGGACATGGCTTCGCCAGTAATGCCCTTCACCGCCTTCTTGTTCCGCGCAGCGTATTTCTTGATGAAGTACTCGACCAGGTATGGAATGTCGCTGCGATGATCGCGCAAGGCTGGCAGAGCTACCGGCACCACGTTTACCCTGTAGTAGAGGTCGGCACGGAATCGACCCAGGCGCACCTCCGCCTCGAGGTCACGGTTTGTCGCCGCGATTATCCTGACATCGGAATCGCGCGGTGTATTCTCTCCAACGCGCTCATAGCTGCCAAACTGCAGTACCCGAAGCAATTTGACCTGTATACCAGGCGGAACCTCTCCTATCTCGTCGATAAACAGCGTGCCCCCGTCGGCCAGGGCAAAGCGGCCGATCCGGTCGGTCATTGCGCCGGTGAAGGCGCCCTTGACGTGGCCAAACAGCTCGCTCTCTATCAGGTTTTCGGGCAAGGCCGCGATATTGACCGGTACGAACAGCTTGTGTTTGCGCGGGCCTGACAGGTGTATAGCCCTGGCGACGAGCTCCTTGCCTGTGCCACTTTCTCCGGTGATAAGCACCGTCGAGTCGCTTTGCGCGGCGCGAGCCGCCATTGAGAGCACTTTTTCCATTTCGGGACTGTGGGATATTATGGTTTGCGCCCTACCCTGCCCCAAGGCCTCCACCAGCGCGCGGTTCTCACGTTCAGTCTCGTTCTTCTCCATTAGACCGCGGAACATACTGACAAGCTCATCCTTGGCAGGAGGCTTGGGCAGAGAATCGTAGGCGCCGATCTTCATCAGCTCCACATCCATCGTAATGTCGTGATCACCGAGGATTAGAGCTATTTCGCACGATGGGCACGAGGCCTTCAGCAAGGCCATGCCATCGGCCGCCGCCATCAGTACAACGTCGGGATCCAGCAGCACCAGATCCACCGCGGCCCCGCGCTCCACGAGCTCGAACGCCGACTGGTCGCCCTCGACAGTCAGAAGACAGCCGCCGACTTCAGCGACTGCGTTTCTGACCACTTCGGCAACCTGTTCGTCGACAAGCGCCAGAATATTGAAACCGTGTTCGTTGGCCATCACTCTTCCACGGCCTCCTGTTCATATTGCAGTCTGTAGAGCGTGTAGTATATGCCATGCTGGTCGATCAGGCTATCATGATTGCCACTTTCGACCAGTCGGCCTTCGGCGAGAACCAGAATGCGGTCGGCGTGGCGTATGGTAGAAAGCCGGTGCGCTATCGCGACTGTCGTTCTTCCGCGCATCAGCGCGGTAAGGCCTCGCTGCAACAAGCGCTCGGTATCCGTATCGACCGAACTTGTCGCCTCGTCGAGCACGACTATGGCCGGATCATGGGCCACCACCCGCGCGAATGACAGCAACTGCCTCTGCCCGGACGACAGGGTCGCAGCGCCCTCGCCAAGGATAGCGTCGTAACCGCCGGGGATCCTCTCGATAAACAGATTGGCCTGCACAGCCCGTGCGGCCTCTACTATCGCGGAGGGCTCAAGACCCAAGCCAAGATCTATGTTAGAGGCAATCGTCCCGGAGAACAGGAAGACATCCTGCATCACCGGGCGAATTGACGACCTGAGCTGGGCAAGCGGCAGTTCCCGTATGGGCACCCCATCCAGGCGAATCTCGCCGCGCTGTGGATCCCAGAGTCGTGCGAGCAACGCCGCGACGGTGCTCTTTCCGGCGCCGGTATACCCGACAATAGCCACGGTCTCACCTGGCTCCACGGTAAACGACAGATCCCGGATGACCCACTGGTCGCCCTTGTAGGCAAACCATACATGGTCGAACTCGATATGCCCCCGGACCGTACCACTCATGGTGACCTGACCGCGGTCAGGTATGCACTCATCTGCGTCGAGCAGGGCAAAGACGCGTTCACCACCCGCCATGGCGCTCTGCAGAATGGTATATTTTTCAGAGATGTCCTGCAGCGGGGAGTAAAACATCCTGATAAGATTGACAAACGCTATCAGGGCGCCAAGCGTTATCAAACCGCGTTCGTGAAGCCCAGCGCCGAACCAGAGCACGATCGCCGTCGAGACTGACGAAAGGAATTCGATCAGTGGCCTGAAGGTTGCGAATACATACATCTCGCCGAGGTTGGCCTTCATCAATTCACGGTCGTGACCCTCGAAGATCGAAGAAGATGCCCGCTCCCGCCCGAACAATTTGACAACGGCCACTCCCGCGATATGCTCGGCGATGAACGCGTTGACCCTGGACAACCAGGTGCGCTGCCGCCTGAACGCATCCCTGGCCTTGCGCCTGGATATGCCTGTCGCGACCAGTACAGGCGGCAGGGTCGCCAGAGCGACAAGGCCGAGCCTTGGGCTCATCACGAACAACACGACTATGGCTCCAGCCATCACGCTCGCATCCTTGATGAACGAGACGACTACGCTCGTGAAGAACTCGTTGATCGTTTCAACATCGCCGGTCAGCCGCGTCACCAGACGCCCGACAGGCTGACGGGACAGGAAGGCGAGTGATTGACGGCTGGTCTTCCTGAACAGATCCATCCGCAAATCGACCATGACATTCTGGCCGATCAGGCTCGTCGTCCAGGTCTGCACGAACGTCGCAAAAAGAATGATCACCAGCACGACCAGCAGCAACCATCCGTTGCTGGCAACGATTCGCCTGTCGGCTATCCTCAACGCGCGGGCATCAGTCGGCGCAAGCGATCTGACATAGGCCGATGGCGCCACGAACCAGCCGTCTGAAATCAGGGGCGAGGCTATGGGCTCCGACACGGACCGCTCACGATCGGTCAACGGACGCAAGGCATCCAGAATGTTTCCAGGCAACGTAGGCGCATTGCCAACGCGCGTTAGATAGTACGATCCCGCATCAAGCAGACCGTCTGTTTCTAGCGATTGCCTGTGGCTCATGGAGAGGGCCGACAACAGGCCTTCACGCACAAAGACCCTGTCTCCAATATGCGGCGCGTTCGCGGGCACTCGTATGCCGGCAAACCTGGAATCGGACAGCACGGCTTGGTCAATGGCTACCCACGAGACGACCAGCGCCTCATCGACGGTTTTCTGGATGATAACCGGCAGAACCAGCTCCCCGACGGTCGATAGCGCCAGCGTCAGCGTTGCCATGGCGAGCAGCACACGATACGGTCGAACGTACGAGAATATTCTGCCCACTATCGTGCTGTCATAGCTCTTGACGACCTCATCGGTCTCGAAGAAATCGGCCATCTAGAGCTCCCGTCCGGAAGCGCTCTTGCGGGCGCCGCTCAGTGCCTGCAATGCCGCGATTTCGGCATAGAAGCCTTCTTCGCGTGCCAATGCCTCTGGCGTGCCCAGCTGCGCCAGTCGTCCTGACTCCAGAACCGCGACGATGTCCGCCCTGCGCAGCGTGGAAACCCGATTGGACACCAGAATCGTCGTTCTGCCGACGCGCTCCCGCATCAACGCCGATATGATAGCCTCCTCGGTCTCGGTATCCACCGCCGAGAGCGCATCATCGAGCACCAGGATCTCCGGGTCGCGCGCCACCGCCCTCGCTATCGCGACACGCTGTTTCTGACCGCCTGACAGGGTCAGGCCGCGTTCGCCGACGACGGTATCCCAGCCTTCCGCAAACGCCAGGATATCCCTGTCAAGCGAGCTAATGGATACGGCCCTATCGAAACGCTCAGCTGGCATGTATGGATCCGAGAACTGGACATTGGCGCGAATGGAGTCTGAAAACAGGAAAGAATCCTGTGGCACGAAGCCTATGCTGGCGCGCAACTCCTCTATCGAGTAGCTGCCGACATCAATGCCACCTATCGTGACGCAGCCGCGCGGCGGCTCGACGATGCGCGCTAGCGTCTTGACCAGTGAGCTCTTGCCGCTGCCGACTTTGCCCAGGATGCCCAGGGTCTTGCCAGCAGGAAGTTCGATAGTGATGCCATCCAGGGCAGGAGCGCTCGCTCTCTGAGCGCTCGCTCCTTGAGTGCTCGCTTCAGGATACGTGATCGAGAGCCCCGAGAAGCGTACATCTCCATGGGGCCGAGCATCCGATGGCGGTGCTCCGGGAGCATGGCGCGGTTCAGGCTGGGTCTGCAGCACTTCGTTGACGCGTTTCAGACTGGCCGCGCCTCGCTGTATCATGTTGACGGTAAAGCCGGCCCCCAGCATGGGCCATATCAGCATCTCAAGATAAGCCAGCATCGCGGCCAGCGAGCCGGGGGTCATCCTGTTTTCAATTACCGCTGAGCCACCGACCACTATCAGAACCAGAGTGGTCAATCCCGCCAGGAACGATATCAGTGGAAAAAAGAAGCCATCGACCTTGACCAGTACCATGGACGCCTTGCGATAGTGCTCGTTTTTCTCCGAAAATCGCCTCGAGAATTCGTCTTCCTTAACGAATGATTGCACGACCCTGACGCCCTGCAGCGTCTCCTGGGCTACCGAGCTCATATCCGAGTACAGCTCCTGCACCCGCTTGAAACGCTTGCCGACTATTGATCCGAAGATGATGATCAGCACGGTGATAAGCGGCAGAGGTGCTATGGTCAGGAGCGTCGTGCCTGGATTCTGCGCAAACATCACCGCCAGAATCGCTATCGACATGAAAGCACCATCGATAAACGAAACAAATGCCATGCCGGTGGCCATCCGTATTGCCTGCATGTCGTTGGTGGCCCGCGCCATGATGTCGCCAGCGGAAGTGGACTGGAACCACGATGTTGGCAACGTCATCAGGCGCGCAAAGAGGCGATCCCGCAGAGCCGTCTCGATGCGTCGCGAAGCGCCATGAATGAAGTACCGCCACATGAAACGCCCCGCGGCTATGGCGGCGGACGTGCCGACCATAGAAAGACCGATCAGGACGATGACATTGAGTCCTCCACCTGACGCGATGGAGTCTATGGCACGGCGCAGGAACTGTGGCAAGAGCAGCTGGGCGGCGTCCACAACGACGAGGCATAGAATGCCAAGCGTGTAGCGCCAGCGATGCTGTGTGAAATATGGCAAAAGCGTCTTGAATTCTTTTAACATCGGCGAATGGTATACCGCCGCGCCATATTTTTCAACGACGACCAGCACCCTTTCAGTGAAGCCAGGCAGTCACCTTGCGCATCGTCGCGGCTATCACCTGATCCATGTTGTAGTACACATATTCCGCCAGCCGGCCTACGAACAACGTCTTGCCCTGAGCCTCAAGTGCGGAGGCATCCTTCCAGTATCGCTCCCGCTTGGCCATGTTGTCGTCATCCATGACGATGTAGTACGGCTCGCCCTTCTCTTTGGGAAACTCGTAGCATATCGTCGTCTTGGGGCTGCGTTCACCGGAGAGGTGCTTGAACTCGGTTATCCTGGTCCAGTCGTAGTCGTTGGGGTAATTGACGACGGGCACGGTCTGGAACAGGTCCTGGTCAAGGGTCTTGAAGACCAGATCGAGCGATCGATATGACAGTTCTCCATATTTCCGGTCAAAATACCTGTCCAGCTCGCCTGTAAAGATGGTCAGGCCGGTATCGAAACTGGATCGAACATCGAAGAAATCAGCGCCGAGCATCACCGAGATGCCGGGATGGTCAAGCATGTTTTCGACCATTCGCGTGTACCCATGCTCGGGAACCCCTTGGTATCGATCCGAGAAGTACCGGTCATCACGGTTGGAGCGGACTGGAATTCGCCTGGCTATTTCAGCCGATAGCGTTTCGGGATCACGCCCCCATTGCTTGAGCGTGTAGTTCTTGAAGAACAACTCATACAGGCGTTCGCCAACCTGAGAAACAACGGCATCCCTGAAGTTCAAGACCGGAGCGTTGAACTTTGATCGCGCGACTTCTGCCGCAAGGAATGCTTCGACTTCTCCAGTCGCGATCTGGACGCCAAAGACCTCATTGATGGTGTCGCGATTGATGGGAAATGGTACCAGTCGTCCACCAGCGTACGAAAGGACACGGTGTTGCAGGTAGTGGAATCCGGTAAACCTGTTGACATAGTCCCACACGGCCTTGTCGGTCGTGTGAAAAATGTGCGGACCGTATGTGTGTATGGTAATACCCGCGTCGTTTCTGTAGTCATGGCAGTGACCGCCTATGTGCCGGTGCTGCTCCACGACCAGAACCCGTCGCCCAGCATCCGCCAGGGTACGCGCCGCTACCGAGCCGGCCAGCCCCGCGCCGGCTATGATCGCATCATACTTCATGCGGGTATTCCCCCTGTCTCCACGCATTCGTGCAAGAAGCGCGCGATATCGTCACTGCCGGAATGCAGGGCAAGCGCTGCTATACGCTGTTTTGCGTGCTTGAGTGTGTCCCCCACCAGGAGTCCATCGAGCGTCGTCTTGAAACTGCCAAAGTCAGGAGCAAACCATCCGATGCCTCGATCGACGCAGTAATCGATATTTGGCTTCTCGTTATAGGTGGCCCAACTGGCAAAGATGATGGGAACGCCTTTGAGCAGGGCTTCGAAGGTGGTCGAGGCTCCAGCCTTGGCCACGCAGAGGTCCGATAGCTCAAGGAGCTCATGCATGTTGTCTACAAAGCCGAGCGGCACGAGATTGGTGGCCGAGGGCCTCGAGGCCGCCGCACGGAGCAGTTCTTCCCGCAACGCGTCATTTCGTCCGCATACCGAGACAATATTGCACGGAAAATCCAGCTCGTGCAGTTTGAGGACATAGCTTGATATGGTGCCGATACCCTGTCCACCTTCGGATGTCAGTATGGTCGGCACGTCAGGCCTGAGCCCCAGCGTATTCCTTAGCGCCTCGGGATCAGCACTTGCGGCCAGGAATTTGCTGTGTATCGGGAACTGGAACACGCTTGTGCGCAAGGCAGGAATGCCCCGCGCCAGCAACTGGTCCTGAGCCACCACGGAAGCGACGCATATCATGTCGAGTGCAGGATCTACCCACCAGCCAAACGCGTCGAATGGATCGGTGACAAAACTCATGACCGGTATCTGTAGCCCCAACCTCTTCTTGACATGAGCGCTCACCGTCGCCGTTATGTAGTTGGTAGAAAATATGAGATCGGGACCATACTGCCTTATGTACTCGACCGCGTGCGATAGAAAATCGGGGTACGCCACCGACGGCCACTTGAGCGAAAGCGGCCAGAACGTGTCGGCAAGCCTGTACCCGAGCCTCGCAAGCAGTGGATGAGCCAGCCCTATGTCCCACGCGCCCTTGATTGCCTTGTCCGACTCAAGCGCACCGCATTCCTTGGCAAAATCAATTACCCTGACCTCGTATGATCCAGGATACAGCCGGTCAAGCGCTTCCTTGACGGCAAGCGCCGGCATCTTGTGTCCAGAACCAGCCTCCACCATGGGCATCAGAATTTTCTTCACGAACTCAACCTCCGTGTATCGCGCGCACGACTATATCGCGTATTCGAGTGTTGTCCAAGTGCGGTTATTCTGGCATCATGCGGCAAGATGAAGCCAAGGAGCGATACGCGGCATGGATGCAACATATATTGTATATAGTGATGGAGCGTGCTCCGGTAACCCTGGCCCCGGTGGATGGGCCTGGGTCGCGCTCGCGGGCGGCGAGATACGGGAAGGCTACGGCGGTGAGACCGTCACTACCAACAACCGCATGGAGCTGATAGGCGCAATAGAGGGTCTGGCCGCCATACAAGCCAGAATGGCAGCGGAAGAGCTGAAACCTGGACGTGTCGAGGTAAGGACCGATTCGCAGTATGTCAAGAATGGCGTGACAAGCTGGATGGTAGCCTGGAAGCGCAACGGCTGGCGAACAGCCAGCAAGGCGCCGGTCAAGAACCGTGACTTATGGGAACGCCTCGACGCGCTGTCGACGGCGCTGTCTGCCCGGTACACCTGGGTGGAAGGGCACTCCGGCGAAGCCTGGAACGAGCGCTGTGACGAGCTTGCCCGCAGAGGCGTCGACGAGCATAGGTAATCCGGTGCTCGTCGGATTACCTATGCTCGTACATGATTCGTCTAGAAATGCAGGAAGAACTTCAGCCCCCAGAAGAAACTGTCCAGGGTCCCATACAATCTGTCGTCGACAAGCCGCAGTCCGCCGATCAAGCTGATCTGCGCAAACCCCATCGCGTCGACGGCGATTCCGCCGCCCGATGATGCGAGGAATCCGGACGCGCCGGACTTGCTGGCGGAGCCCGAAAATCCGGCGTAATATCCCGCATCAACGAAGCCGAACAGGTACGGCACGATCGAGTCGAGCCAGACCCTGGGGCCAACCAATCTGACCTCGGCGTTGGCTACCGACTTGAAAGACGAGTCGTAGGCGTTCCAGCCATAGCCGCGCACGCAATCGCCCAATGAGTCACGCAGGTCGCGGCCACCGAACGATTGGTTGACATAGATGGGCACCGAGCCGCCCGCCGCGTAATCAACGCCTGCGAAGCCCGCGAGGTACACATTGAACAGGTTGCCGTCGGCGGTAGGCATGTCAAAGACGGGCAGGAATCCCCGGGTCTGCCCCGAGACGCGCCAGAAATCTGACGTGGCATTCAGGAAGCCAGGTCCCCATTCAGCCGTCGCCTCCATGTAGACTCCACGCTTCGACCGGTGGTTGCTCATCACCCGTGAGTCGTACGAGACGCCACCCATGAAGGATGTGCCAAACAGGCCCTGAATGTCGGCGAATACGGCCGAGCTGACACCGTCATTGGGATAGATGTCGTAGCGGCCACGATAGACTCCAAAGGCCTCGACCAGATTCTTGCCATCATCCCTGCGGGCCAAGCCCTGGAGTGCGGCCAACTCCCACTGGAAGTTGGGTGTGTTGTAGGAAAGGCCCGTGCCGCCATCGGCTACAAGCAGAGTTGGGTCTCCGGTCAAAGGGTCGCGCCGCAGCACCGAATCCTGGTACCCACCACCAGCCTTTATGAAGAGCTTCGTCTGGCCCAGATCGGACACCTGCATGCCGGTGTATGTCAGCGAGACGTCGGCGCCGCTCGGGATCAGGCTATAGAGAAATCGGACGCCTTCAAGCCCGAATGTCACGGAGCCGTCGTCAGCAGACGCGGGCGCGAGGGAAAGGGCCAGAGCGAGACAAACACAGAGGATGGACTTCTTTCGCATACTGATACCTCGCTGATATGAATAAGGCTTCCGCCGTACATCACCTGTCGGCGGAAGCCTCGGAACGGCTGTCTTTCAGGAACTCAGGCCCGTCCGGCCGATCCCAGCACTTCCTTGTTCTTGTGCATATACAGCTTCTTGAGCTCGTCGCGAGCCGGCCCGAGGTACTTGCGCGGATCAAACTCATCCGGCTTCTCGGCAAACACCTTGCGGATAAGAGCCGTCATCGCAAGTCGTCCGTCGGAGTCGATATTGATCTTGCAGACGGCGCTCTTGGAAGCCTTGCGCAGTTGCTCCTCGGGGATGCCAACCGAATCGGACAGCTTGCCGCCGAACTTCTCTATCATCTTCACATATTCGATAGGCACGCTCGATGAGCCGTGAAGCACGATGGGGAATCCGGGCAGACGTTTCTCTATCTCCGCGAGTATATCGAAGCGGAGTGGAGGCGGAATCAGAACGCCGTCGGCCGTTCTGGTGCACTGCTCTGGCTTGAACTTCATGCGGCCGTGGCTGGTGCCGATGGAGATTGCCAGGGAATCGACGCCGGTCTTCTTGACGAAGTCCTGCACCTCGCTGGGCTGGGTATAGTGCGAGTGCTCCGATGAGACCTCGTCCTCGACTCCGGCCAACACGCCCAGTTCACCTTCGACACTGACGTAGTCCTTGCGTGAATGCGCGTACTCGCAAACCTTTTTGGTCAGCGCTACGTTTTCCTCATAGGGCAAGGAAGAACCGTCAATCATGACGCTGGAGAAGCCGTTCTCTATGCAATCGACACACAGCTCATAGCTGTCGCCGTGATCCAGGTGGAGCACGATCGGGATCTTGTAGCCAAGCTCCGCCGCGTACTCGACGGCGCCTCGAGCCATGTTCCTGAGCAGATTGGAATTGGCATACTTGCGGGCTCCTGAGGAGACTTGCATGATAACCGGGCTGCGCGTCTCGACGCAGGCCTGAATGATCGCCTGCATCTGCTCCATATTGTTGAAGTTGTAGGCGGGGATGGCATACCCCCCCGCTACCGCTTTCTTGAAAAGGTCAACGGTATTGCAGAGGCCCAGTTCCTTGTAGCTTGTCATCGTATTGCTCCTTAATGAAGAAAGAGCCAGTTTCAGGAGTCGCAGATGCGCCTGAAATGCGCTCACCATGCAAAACAAGTCTATGGTCAGGGCGAGGCATCGTCAAGTGTCGCGCTTGTGCCGACCACTGACCTAGGATACTATGATTTCGTGGGAAATCAAAAAGGTTCCAAGAATCGAACACTTCACAGACTGGTTCTTCTTGTGGTTGCGGCGGCTGTTCTGTCATCGTGCGGCGGCGCGCATGCACCAATAGCGTTCATCGATCCTGTCCTGGCCGGCGCGGTGCCTGACTCCACCGCGTGGTATGCCGCAGCGGCCAGCAAGGTCGTTGTGCTCCCCGAGGCACATGCTGCCACCACACTCTATGCTGACATAGACGCCATGAAGCCGCGCGCCGTCCTGCTGTCCCCGCTCCTGGGTTCCGAGATCGCTGCGATACTGGGACGGGACGATGACACCCGCGTGGCCTACGCGGGCTACACGACACCCGTGGCACATCCGCGGTTATTCTCGGCCACCTTTTCGATGGTCGGAGCGGCGGAACTTGCCGGCACCGTGCTCGCCTCCAGGACCGCCCGCACAGGCACAGAGCTTGAATACGCGATCTTTGCCGGCTATCCCACCGAAATTGCCACGCGCGCGGCTGAATCATTCGTCCAGGCCTTCGGCAAAGCCGGTGGCGTAGAACCCCCGCGCGTTGAAATCCTTCAGGAGCCCTACTCGCAGCAGCTTGCTGATCGCCTCAAATCACTTGACATACGCGCGGCGTATGTGTCGGTTCCGGAAGGCATGACAGAACGATGGATATCGCAGGCATTCGACAGCTCAGCCTTCATCATAGCGGAGCGAGCCTTTCCGCTCCACCAAACGGCAACGATGGCAGCAGTACAGATCATCTGGGACATGAAGGCCACGCTCCGTATCGTCATCAAGAGACTCGAGGAGGGCCAAAATGGAGACATTTCAGGGGTCTGGCAGGCCACATCGTCAAAAGCCGGGCCATGAATCGGCACGATACGCTCACATTGGGCCGATTTCGTGACGATACATCTAGATATACGGTTTGGCGTCCTAATTTGTTTGACAAAGGGTGCCCTTAAAAATATAATTCCAGTCGCGGCTGTATTCTGATTCAGCTGGTGCATAATTAAAGGAGTAGTCCTGATGAAACAGCGCGTCGTAAAGGCGATCTGCCTGTCCTTCGTCATTGTCTTCATGCTCGCGGCGACGGGGGCCTTCGCCGACGATGAAACCGTTAACCTGGAATCCATCGTCGTCCAAACGTTCGACGATCCGGCTGCCCAGCCGTGGTTCGTCATCGGCAGCAAGTTCTCGACCAAGGATTACCCCAAGATCGCCTACGCGAAGTCTTGGCCAACATCCATATTCGGTTCGGGCGATGGCAAGGATCTGCGCAGCCTGGGTATAGCGATGCTGTTCGATCGCAAGGAATACAACTGGGTAGACATCATACCTGGCAAGAAATCCGGATCGGGCGACAGCGCGACCTATGAGCCGATCGAGCTCCCGCTTCCTGGCCGAGTGAAGATGCTCGATATGTGGATATGGTCCGGCAACTACAATTACTATATTGAAGCCTACATCCGCGACTATACCGGCATCGTCCATGTTATCCCGATGGGCGATCTCAACCATGTAGGCTGGAAGAATTTCAGGGCAAACATTCCTGCCAGCGTGCCGCAATCCAAGAAATACGTGCCCAAGAGCGAGAACCTTACCTTGGTCAAGTTCAGGATATGGACCCGCCCGACCGAGGTCGTCGCAGCGCCAACAAAGGCCGACGCTCCTATTGAGTCAAAGGCCATTTACTTCTATTTTGACCAGCTCAAGATCCTCACGGATACCTTTGAGACTCTATTCGACGGCGACAGCCTGACGAATCCCAAGGTTATCCAGGATACTTGGGGCTCTGCCGGTTCATCGAAATAAGGGGAGACCATGAAAAAGATACTTGCCTTCCTTTTGGCTTGTTCAGCGTTGGCGTTTGTTTCGGCCCAGGCGACAGTCGGAAATCCGGATCCGAACGCGATTGGCGTTGATACTGCCCAGCAGAAGCTTCAGGTTGTCTCGGTCGACAAGTTCGAGGCGGCCGGCTTCTGGAACGTATCCATCTCAAGCGATGAGGGCGTCGCGAGTGGGCGCCTGTTCATTGGAGGACCGGCCGCCAAGGCAACCGAGCCCAAACCGGAAGAGCGCTATGCCGGCATCGATCCCAAACTCGCCGACACCCAGGCCTATGGAGCCCGCATCGACTTCTTCAAGCGCGGCTACAATGTCCTGACCATCATGGCTCAGAAGCCAATACCGATTGAGGGTATCACCAAGACTATTTCGGTCTGGGTGGTAGGCAGGAATTACAATCATGTGATGAAGGTGATCGTATCCGATGCCTTCAACAACCAGTTCGAGTTGACTCTGGGCAAACTGAATTTCCAGGGCTGGAAGAAGCTGTCTGTGGCCATTCCGCCCCAGAATCCCGACGGTATGACAGGCATCATCCAGCGCAATTTCCACTACAACAGCCAGATGGGCCTCAAGGTCATCGGTTTCAAGATCGAATGCGACCCGATGGAGGCGTTCGGTACCTACTATATCTATCTCGATGACTTGCGTGCCGTCACCGATCTGTTTGCGGAAGACAGCCGCGATCAGGATGACATGTCTGACGGCTGGTGATACGCTCATGCCTACTGGAAAGGGCCCCTCCCGGGGTCCTTTTTTTATGCCCGTATCAATACGCACGGTGACAATAGCCGTCACAGGCTGCAAATGACTATATTCGTCGCGGAGGAATACAGATGAAAACAAACGCGATTCTTGCAGCATTGATGCTGGCGGGCGCATGCGCCTGGGGACAGACTGCGGATGGCAGCCTTCCAGTACCCGACGGCAGGCTGGCGCAAGGCGAATACAAAACGGTGCAGACTATGAATGGCATTACGATAGCTGGAACACTCTCGTCGGACAAGACAACTCTCCATGTTGCAGTCAGCGCGCCAACACAGGGCTGGGTAGCCATAGGACTGGGTTCTTTGAGGATGAACGGCGCGTTCATGGTGATGGCGTTTGACAATGCAGGCAAACCATCGGTGTTCTATGAACTCGGTTCGGGTCACAGCCATGCGCCCGCAACGGCATCGGATATTAGGACCGCTGTAAAGGAGACCGCCGGCGTCACGACCCTGGAGATAGCCTTGCCCGCATCCGCATACGTCAAAGCCGGAAGCCTGCAGATGATCGCCGCCTTTGGTACCAAAGACAACATCAGAACAATGCATGCAGGCAAGGTGGCTGGTACGCTTACGTTCTGATATATCGTCTCAGCGCTACGCCGATGACGCTATTGATGCTCCAAAAAGCATCCTGGCGTTTGCGGCCACAATACCGGCGACCTCGGCTATGGTCGAGCCTCTGAGAGCGGCACACATCGCATAGGTCCTCTCGATGTCGAGCGGCGAGGAATTTCTTCCACGCATTGGCTCCGGGCACATGTACGGCGCGTCGGTTTCGAGCAGAAGCCGTTCCGCTGGTACGATCATGCAGGCGTCACGCAATGCCCGGGCATTCTTGAACGTCAGGTTGCCGGCAAAGGATACCCAGCATCCGGCCGCGATGTATTCCCGGGCCGCTGATTCGTCATAACCAAAGCAATGGATTAGTACCGGAATCTTGTCTGAAAGATCCCTTATCAGCCGTAGCGTATCGACGTGGGCCTCGCGTGAATGCACGATGAGCGGCTTGCCATGGTGTAGCGCAAGCTCTGCTTGTGCGCGGAAGAGTGAAGCCTGCTGATCCACGCTCCCATGCATCCAGTGATAGTCCAGGCCGCACTCGCCGACTGCGGCGCATCGCGCATCTTTTATAGCCGATTCGAGAACCTGTACTCGCCTCTGTATATCGAGCAGAGAATCTGAATCCGGCCATATCCCCGCGGCGAAGCGCACAAAGGGCAAGTCACCGAAGGCTGCCACACGCCCCGGGAAGTCGTCATACTCGACACCCGGATCAAGTATCATTGCTCCAGAGCGCTGGTATGACTCGGCCACGCGAACCAGCACATCGGCTGGTTCGCGCTCAGCCACATAGGACAAGTGCGCGTGTGTATCGGTCAGGCCAAGGATATCAGGCACGGCGTTGCACCTTGAACGAGAACGAACCTTCGACGCCGTCCGCCTTGGGTCTGGCATCGACAACGACCGTATCACCGCCAAGAATATCACCCTTGAGCACCAACCGCGCCAGCGGATTCTGTACGCCGTTCTGCATGACGCGCTTCAGCGGTCTGGCCCCATAGCGCGGATCATAGCCTTCGGTCGCGACCAGGCGCTTTGCGGCGTCGGTCATCTGCACCTGTATGGAACGATCCGCGAGTCGCTTGGCCAGAGCGGCAAGCTGAATGTCTACTATGCCACCCATGTCCTCTGGCTTGAGCCGTTCGAATATGACAGTCTCGTCGATACGGTTCAGGAACTCAGGCTTGAACGCTGTCTTGAGCATCTCTGTCAATTGACTCCGCAACTCTGTCATATCCTTGGCATCCAGTATCATCTCGGAACCGAGGTTGCTCGTCATGATGACGATCGCGTTCTTGAAGTCCACCGTTCGGCCCTGCCCATCGGTCAATCTGCCATCGTCAAGCAACTGCAACAGGACATTGAAGACGTCCGGGTGCGCCTTCTCTATCTCATCAAAAAGAACGACTGAATATGGCCGCCGCCGTACCGCCTCGGTCAGCTGGCCACCTTCATCGTACCCTACATATCCGGGAGGTGCGCCGATGAGACGACTGACCGTGTGCTTCTCCATATATTCGCTCATGTCGATGCGTGTCAGGGACTTCTCGTCACTGAAGAGGAATTCCGCCAGTGTTTTGGCCAGTTCAGTCTTGCCGACGCCGGTCGGGCCAACAAAAAGGAAGCTGCCGAGAGGCCGGTTGGGGTCCGACAGGCCGGCGCGGTTTCGCCTGATCGCATCGGACACCGCGATGATGGCGGCTTTCTGGCCGATAACGCGTTTTGACAGCGTCGATTCTAGCTCCAGGTATTTCTGTATCTCGCTTGACATCATTTTTGAGACTGGAATGCCTGTCCAGGTCGACACCACTCTGGCAATATCCTCTTCCGACACTTCTTCCCGCAACAGCCGGCCGCTCGGACTCTCCGACTTTGCCAGAGCCGAGGCGTCGTCAAACCGCTTCTGGACATCGAGCAGGCTGCCATACTTTATCTCGGCAGCCTTGGCCAGATTGCCCTCGCGCTCGTAACGCTGCTCGTCGAGCTTGAGTCTTTCTATCTCTTCCTTCAGCTTGCGCGATATATCGATGCGGTCTTTTTCATTCTTCCAGCGCAGACGCATGGCATCGCGTGTCGCTGACAATTCACCAAGCTCTGTCTCGAGCTTGGCAAGCCTATCCTTGCTTGCGTCATCTGATTCGTGCGTCAGTGCCTGGCGCTCTATGGTCAGCTGCAATATTCGGCGTTCTATCTGGTCCAGATCGGTCGGCTGACTCTCTATCTCCATCTTGATGCGGCTCGCGGCCTCATCGACCAAGTCTATGGCCTTGTCCGGCAGAAAACGGCTGGTAATGTAACGATCCGACAGTGTGGCTGCCGCTATCAGCGCCTCGTCCATGATGCGCACGCCGTGGTGGACCTCGTAGCGCTCCTTGAGGCCGCGCAGTATGGCTATCGTGTCCTCGACTGATGGCTCCGGGCACAGCACCGGCTGAAAACGCCGTTCCAGGGCGGCGTCCTTCTCTATATGCTTGCGGTACTCGTCAAGCGTAGTGGCGCCTATACAGCGAAGCTCTCCGCGGGCCAGAGCCGGTTTGAGCAGGTTCGAAGCGTCCATGGCGCCTTCGGCCGCTCCCGCCCCGACCAGCGTATGCAGCTCGTCGATGAACAGTATGACCTGACCATCTGACTTCTGCACCTCCTCGATGACGGCCTTGAGCCGCTCTTCGAACTCACCGCGGAATTTGGCGCCAGCTATCAGTGCGCCAAGATCGAGTGCGAGTATCTTCTTGTTCTTGAGCGAGTCCGGTACGTCTCCGGAGGCGATACGCCTGGCAAGGCCCTCGACGATGGCGGTCTTGCCGACACCTGGCTCGCCTATCAGGACCGGATTGTTCTTGGTGCGGCGCGCCAACACTTGCATGACGCGACGGATCTCCTCGTCGCGGCCAATCACCGGATCGAGCTTCTCGCGTCGAGCCAGAGCGGTCAGGTCGCGGCAATACTTCTCAAGCACACGGTATTTTTCTTCGGCGGCCTGATCCTTGACGCTGCGGTTGCCCCTGACCGATTTGAGCGCCTCCAGTACGCCGGTCTTGGTGACGCCGTGTTTCTTGAGCAGAGGTCCTACCGAACCATCATCATCAAGCATGGCGAGCAGTATGTGTTCACCGGCAACGTATTCGTCCTTGAGTGCCACCGCTTCTGACTCCGCCTTGGCCAGCGCCTTGCCTGCCGCCGGCGACAAATATATTTGCGCGGCGTGGCCAAAGACCTTGGGCTTCTTGGACAGTGTCGCGTCGAGTTCTGTCAGCAGCTCATCTACCGGGGCTCCAAGCCTCTCGAGGAGAGGCCTGACGGCGGCTCCTTCCGACTCTATGAGGGCGACCAGCAGATGCTCGAGCTCGATCTGGGAATGGTCGGATTGCTGGGCGGCGGAATGAGCCGCCTGGATGGCCTCCTGGGCCTTGAGCGTGAATCGTTCGTAATCCATGGGTTGTATGTCTCCGTGTACACTAGAACATACCAAGGCAATCGTCAGAGGGCAAGTTCATGCGCCTTGTCCCGGACACGTCGAACCTGCTACATTTGTCGCATGGAAACCAAAGCAGACAAGGTTGTTGTGATGCACGGCATGACGCAGGATGAGGCGGTCAGAACGATGCGAGCCGTCAAGGCAGCCATGGGCGTCACCAACGAGATCGCGTTCGCGATGACAACGGAAACCAACATGACCTGGAAGCTGGCCGACCTCGTGGAGCACGTTCTTGAGGAGCATTCGCAGATGACGGCCCAGAAGGCTCCTTGATAGTCGGATCAGTCCTCATCAAGCTCCGGGATCCGTGCCTTCAGGTCGCGTAGAAAATCATCTCCTGTATATCCACAGCGTAACGCGGCAAAGACGACGTTGTCCTGACCCGCGATGGTGCCCAGCACCCCCTCGAGGCCAAGATTGTCAAGCGCCAGCGCAACAGGGGCAGAGTGCCCGGAGAAGGTCTTGATGACGACGAACTGGTCGTTCCAGTCTATCGATACGTAACCGCGTATAAAGTCCTGACCATGAATTTCCCCACGCCTCTTCAGCTCGTCGTCGGACGGCACTGCATAGAAATAGCCCTCGGATCCCGCGCCAACCTTGCTGGCCTTGAGCAATTTGAGATCACGGGAAAGCGTAGCCTGTGTTATAAAAATACCATGAGGCTCGAGGAGGACCAGCATCTCCTCCTGTGATTCAACGCGATTCTCGCGAAGCAACTTCAGGATGACCTTGAGCCGTTCTCGTCTGTTGGCAATTGATGATGCGTCACGCATAATATTGGCTCAGTATGCGCGCGTCTGCGTTTTTTGACAAGATCGCGATAATGCCTTCCGATACTATATGAAGGGAGGAACGCCATCGTGATACGCGTGCGCCTGAGTCCCATCGACTCCTCGGGTGGGGGAAACTCCAGCCTCTCATCCTCATCCGACTCCAGAAAGAACGATGGATATCTGGAGGTGGCCGTCTCCCAGGACTGCATGACAGCGACAGCCATCCTCTATCCACCGATGGGAGACGGGGCTCCCCTGACACCCGATTTCGCCGCAGAACTCCTCAATCGCCTGGGCGTCTCGAACGGAATTCTATGGGATGTGCTGGCAGACCGCATACTGGAGACGAATACCGAGCACCACATATTGCAGGATATAGTGATTGCCAGGGGCGTTGAGCCAATCCCCGAGTATCCGGAGCATATCGTACTCGATGAAGAATACACCGCCGGCTTCAAACCGCCCACGGAAGAAAACGACGCCATCGACTGGAAGAGCATCAGCCCAGTCATCATCGCCAAAAAAGATGAACGGCTGGGCACGGTATTGCCAAGGCAAGAGGGAATACCAGGCTCCGATGTCCACAGCAAGGCCATCCCATTCGCCAAACTGGCTCGACCGACCTATACCCTTGGCAAAAACGTGGAGCGGGTCGATGATGCCATTGTCGCCGCCAAGGAAGGCCGTGTCATTGTCGATGGACAGAAGATTTCAATAGAAGAGGTGTTGACGATAAAGGGCGATGTTGACTATCGCGTCGGTCACGTTCTCTTCCCAGGCGATGTGATTATAGAGGGCGGAGTATCCGCCGGATTCAAGGTATATGCCGGCGGATCAATATCGATACGGCAGACGATGGACGCGTTCGATGTCAGCGCCAAGCGTGACCTCCTGTGCGCGCAAGGCATAATCGGAAAGGAACAAGGCCATGTGCGTGTAGGCGGAGACCTCAAGGCCAAGTTCATGGAGAACGCCAAGGTTGCAGTCCGCGGAAATGTAGATATTCCTGGTTCTATAGTCGGATCCAAGCTGTATACCCTGGGGCGGGTCTCCATGGGCGACAAGGGCAGGATCGTGGGTGGCGAGATGTTCGCGACGCACGGTGTTCATTGTGGCTGGATAGGAGGAGCAACCAGGCCGCTGACAATCATCAATGTCGGCATAGATTTTACCATTCAGCAGAAACTGGATCAGGCCTCGGAGGCGTTGCGCGAGTTGTCAATGCGTCTTGCCCGGCTTCAGGAACTATACAAGGCCAGGCCGGAAGAGGCCATCAAGAAGTCCAGGGATCAGACCGAGGCCAGGCTCCGGGATATGGCGCAGAACATAGCGGAGCTATCGACTCATGTGGATATCGATGATTCGGCTGTGGTTGAAGTCCATAATGGTGTCTTTCCCGGAGTCGTCATCACCATCTGTCACATCCGCACGACAATCGAAGAACCACTCAAGAAGTCACTGTTCAAATTGGACCATATGGCAAACAGGATACTGGTCGAGCACTGAGAGGCGCAGACCTGTGAAGCCGGCGCCATCGTTGGCCTATTTGCCCTGCCCGTAGTGGTTTCTGGCAAAGTCCTGCATGGCTAGAATATCCGCTTCGGATATCAGTTTTGGTGTGCCAATGCTTCGGGCGAGCACATATACCTGAGCCGCTTTTTCCACGACGAATGATACTTTCATCACCATATCCCAATCGGAGCCACAGCACACAGTGCCATGGTTTGGAATCATCACGGCGTTGCGGGTGCCAAGAGCCGCCACCACGTTGTCGGCCAGATCCTGCGTGCCCGGTAGCGCATAGCTGCAGTTGGTTATTCGGTCGCCCACCAGTTGCACGAAATCCTCGCTGACGGCCGGCAAGTCGATACCAAGAACGCCAAGGACAGCAGAATACACCGGATGCGTGTGGATAACGCACCGTATGTCCGGTCTGGCCATCATTATGCCGATGTGGAACCGATACTCGATCGTAGGCTTCCGATGTCCATCAACCAGCTCGTAGTCCGAATTGAACACGACGATATCGTCCCTGGTTATTTCGGAATACTTCATTCCCGAAGGCTTGACGTATATCAGGTTCGTTTCAGGGTCACGTATGCTGAGGTTTCCCCAGGTCCCAACCGTCAGATGCTCTCGTATCATCTGGTTGCCGCCATCAACAATCATCTGCTTGTACGTGTCGCGTATTCCCTGTGCTGCCATGTGCCGCTCCTTAAAGTTCATCGATCATCGATGCGTTCGACAAGGCCGCGGATCAGCACGGAAAACCGGCTTTCAGCCCGCAACGTTATCGCAAACACTTCTGTCCCCGTCACTGGCTTGTCGAGCATCCCCGCTGTCATGCTGGCTTATGCAGGAAATACCGGTGACCCTGATGCCACAATGCGTCGTTCAATCGCCAATAATCACCGGTTCTCCTGTCTGCAATGCCAGGCTATAGATCCTGGCCGCATCTTCCGCATATTCCGCGCGAATGAATGATTCAGCAAGATTCCTGCCTATGGCGACGACGCCATGACTCGCGAGCAGACACGCGTTGGATCCTCTGGACAACATCTCCACGGCAGCCAAACCCAGCTCACGGGTGCCCGGTTTTTCGAATCGGGCGCATTTGATTTTTCCACCAAGAAACGGACCCATTTCTATCAGGAAAAATGGAATATCCTTGCGATTGGCCGCACAGGACGTAGCATAAGGCGAGTGGGTATGAAAAACCGAAAGTACGTCATCCAGCATCTCATACAGGACAGCGTGCATTTGCCATTCAGACGATGGAAGCCGTACCCCTTCCAGTACCGTTCCATCGAGTCGCATATGCACGATGTCTTCGCCCATCATCACATCATATCGAAGGCCCGTGGGAGTTATCAGCATTTCATCGGTGTCTTTGAGCCGCAATGACAAATTGCCGCTTGTCCCGGCGAACAGCCTCTCGGCGTACGCTTCACGACAGATGCGCACCATCTCATTCCTCAGCGAGCTGATATCTTCCACACAGAACTCCTTCACGCACACACTGCGGTCCCGAACTCACCGGTGCTGCCCTCTTCATAATAGCGCCGCAGGTCATACGGGGACATGATGCCGCGGTCGGTTACGACGCCACTGACGAGATGCGGCGGTGTAATGTCAAAGGCCGGGTAATAGCCCTTGACTCCCGCAACTGCGGTTCGCACGCCCATGGCTTGCAGTACGAACTCTGGATCGCGCATCTCGACCTTGACGGTGTCGACACCGGGATGTCCCCGGTCGGGCGCGCCCGAGACAAAATATGGAATGCCCATATAGTTTGCCACGATGGCCAGCTGGAAGGTGCCTACCTTATTGACGATGTAGCCGTCCTGGCATATGACATCCGCAGCCGAGGTGAATACATCGATCTTCTCATGCTGGATTGCAAAGGCCGGCATGTTGTCGGTGATGACCGTTACATCGAAGCCCATGTCCTTTGCAACGGTAGCCGTGAGCCTGGCTCCCTGAAAGTAGGGCCTGGTCTCCGCACAGAATAGCCTGAGAGCATTCCCCCGGTTTCTGGCTACCTTCAGCATCTGACCCACGATGGTCTCTCCGAAGCACTGAGTCAGGATGCGACCATTGTGCGGAAAGGTATCGACGAGGAACTCCGCCATCACGCCTATTTTCTCATAACGGGCATTGTTGGATCGTATGGTATGCTCGACTATGGCCTCGCAAACGTCGTTTCCCCCGGCCAATGCTTGATCGGCCGCGTACAGACAACCATCGACTATCAATCCCATCCGGTCCACGGTCGTAGGCCTCGCGTGCGAAATGACGGAGGCGGCCTCTGCAAGAAACTTTCTCTGATCCGCGGCGGTTCTTCTGCGACATTCAAAAGCAGCAAGGGCCATGCCCATCGCCGCCGCGGTGTACGGGCCAGCGCTTTGCGTGACCATGTTTGCTATGGCCTGGGCCACTTCGCCGTACGTCATGCATTCTACGAATTCAACTCGGGTCGGATAGATGCGACGGTCCAGGATCCTGACCTTGCCATGCTCATACCATGCCACATTCTCGTACTGAAGCATGAACGCAAGGTCCTTGTCCGCTCGTTCCATTATAAACCTCCGGATTCAGACAGATATCAATTGGACTCAGTCTGTCCCGAACAGACGAGCGACCGATGCATCGAGATCCTCGAGCACGCCGTCTTTGTCGATACTCAGATAATTGCCATGTTCATAGAGTATGTTTCCATCAACCATGGTCATGACGACGTCGCTGGCCTGGGCTGAATATACAAGCAGGGCCTTCACATCGTGCACCGGCATGAGGTGAGGCTTCCGCAGATCAAGCGCTATCAGGTCAGCCTTCTTGCCCACGGCCAGTTCGCCACAATCAGAACGTCCCTGAGCCCTTGCGCCATTGCGTGTGGCCATCAGCAACAGATCATCGGGTTTGATCATGGTGGGATCGCCGGAATGCCCCTTGTGTATCAGTGACGCCAGGTGGATTTCTTCAAACAGATTGAGGTTGTTGTTGCTTGCCGCACCATCGGTGCCAATGGCAACATTGATACCGCGTTCCAGCATTGCCTGCAGCGGCATGAAGCCGCTGCCGAGTTTCATGTTGCTGGATGGATTATGGACACATGAGACGCCTTGTCTGGCGAGTATATCCATGTCCGCCGGCTCTACGGCCACGCAGTGGGCCGCGATTACAGGACTGTCCATGACGCCGAGGTCGAAGAACCAGCGCGCCGGAGTCTTTCCATGACGAGCCTTGCATTCCTCATGTTCCTTGGCCGTCTCGGAGAGATGCAGATGCATGCGTGCCCCGCGTTTCAGGCAATCCGCCGCATATGGTCGTACCAGCTGCTCGAACGAGGTGTACTCCGCGTGTATGGAGAAATCCGCGATTACCCTGCCGTCCCCCGCCCCGTTCCATTCATCATGGAAGCGCAACGATTCCTGAACCCTGATGCTTGCTTCGTAGGTTTCAGCCGGGTCAAAACCAAGTATAGGCCGGTTCAGGTTGGCCCTCATGCCAGCCTTTATCACTTCTTCCGCGGTAACGTGCGTCTTGTCATACATGTCCGAAAAGCTGACCACACCCGACGCCAGCATTTCCATCATCGCCAGCCTCGTGCCGACGCTTATGTCGGCGGGGGTCAACCTGGCTTCTACAGGGAACATCGCCTCATGAAGCCATCGGTCGAGCGGCAAATCACTTCCAAGGCCACGCAACAGCGTCATGGGCGTGTGCGTATGCATGTTGTATAGCCCGGCCATCAGGAGGTGCCCTGACAGTTCTTTTTCCTCTGGATATCGCGCGATCGGACGTTCCTGACCGACATAATCAATACGGTCATCGTCGATGCCAACAAAGCCGCTCTTGATGACTGACCATGAAGAGTCCTCGTATATCAGTACGTCCGCATTGGACAGCAGCAGGGTATGCATGGCTCAGGCTCCCGTCCGCGGCAGCCGACTGATGATGGTTTTGACGTAGTTCTGGAACAAGGATGATATGCGTCTGGCCGTTGCCATAACCTCGCCCGTACCAAGGGGCTGTTCGAGAACGCCTGCGGCCATATTTGTCACTACCGACAAACCTAGCAGGGGCATGCCGCAGTGGGCAGCGGTGAGCGCCTCGGTGACCGTCGACATGCCCACCGCGTCTGCTCCAAGTATCCTTGCGGCTCTGATCTCAGCTGGCGTCTCGAAATGGGGTCCTACGAAGAATTGGTAGACGCCTTCATGCACGGTAAGGCTGCTGCCCTTCGCACACTCCAACGCAAGTTGCCTGAGACCGGCTGTATACAATCCACCAACATCGAAGAAGCGCGGACCATACTCATCGATATTCGGGCCGCGCATAGGACTGGCTCCAACCAGATTTATATGATCCTTTATGACCATGATGTCGCCTGGCTTATACGCGGTGTTCACGGCGCCGGCAGCATTGGTAGCGATTGTGGCCTTGACGCCCAGCGACTTGAAGAGCCGAATCGGCGCAGCCAGCTGCTCGAAACTATAGCCTTCATAGTAATGGAACCGTCCTGACATACAGACGACCCTACGGCCGGACAGTGTACCGGCCATGAGTTTTCCCGCGTGCGACTCGACAGTCGAGACAAGGAAGTTGGGAATGTCCGCATAGGCTATCTCCACCGGGTTCTCGATCTCACTCGCGAGGCCACCCAATGCCGAACCGAGGATGACCGCCACTTCCGGATCAAAATTGATCCTGTCACGCACGTAGTCCGCGCTCTTCATGTAGTATGCGTAATCATAAGACATATCTCTTCTCCTCGTCGGACTATTTGACGGATCGCTGGATCCTTCTATTCTGGGCGTAATTATACAAAGCAAGGGCCAGCACCGTGGACGCATATGGCAACGCCATCGTCAACTGGCTGCTCACAGCCGTGTTCTGCAGCATATTGGCCATCGATTGCGCAAAGCCGAAGAAGGCGCTTGACGCAATGACGCCGAGCGGATGGGCAGCACCGAGCGTGCCGGCGGCCATCGCTATGAATCCCCGGCCCGCAGTGATATTCTGCGCAAACATGGTAACACCGCCCATGGTCAAGAGCACGCCGCCGAGCCCGGATACAAGCCCGGAAAACACGACCGTAAGTATCTGGAGCCTGTCAGCATGTATGCCCAGACTCTCGGCCGCGGGTTTGTTGATGCCAACCGATCGCATCCTGAAGCCCGTAACAGTCCTGAACAGGAACAGATACAGGATTATTGCGAGCACCACCGCGAATAGATCCAGGTATGTAAGCGAGCCGAACATGGTTTGCATTATCGGAACGCCCCTCATGAATGAGACATCTATCTTGGGCAGGCTGATCAGCTTGGTGCTGACGAATGCGCCTTTGCTTCCAAAGATGATCTGCATAAGAAAGGTAGTGGCACCGGAAATCAGCACATTGATCGAGACACCTACGACAAGCATGGCACCCTTGAACTTGACCATGAACACGCCCGCAACCCAGGCGACGAGCATCGACGCCAGCATCGCGAAAAGCACAGACAGAACCAGACTCCCCGTATAGAAATTGGCTACTATGGCCGCGAAGCCACCTACGAGCATCATGCCTTCGAGCCCGATATTGAAGATAAAGACGCGGTTGCACAGAGCGGACCCGAGCGCCACGTAGAGTATGGGTGTTGTCATCCGTATCGTCGAGTTGAAGACCACCGCAAGATAGTTGGCATCAAAATTCATCGGGGCCGTCCTTTCTCGTCAGCGGAATCCACAGCGAGCTCTGCGGCAGCCAGCGGTCCTTTCAGCGCGACGCTGCTCCTTCGGCGCGAACCGAGGACTATCCTTGCGGATATGAAGAGTGTTATGCAGCCCTGGATTATCGATGATATCTCCAGAGGAACCGTTGTTGATCGCGCTATCGCGGCACCGCCCGTCTGGATGCCGGCCAGGATTATAGAGGTCAGAAAAACACCTATCGGGTTGTATCCTGAAATGAGAGCGGCATTAAGCCCTACCCACGCATAGCTGGCCGAAACATAGTTGTTATGGACGTACCGGTATTGCACTCCAAGAACCTCGCCGGTACCGGCAAGTGCGCTGATCGCGCCACTGAGCAACAGCATACCGTACATGACCTTGCGACTACTGATGCCACCGTAATCACAGAAGTTGATATTGAAGCCGCTCATCCTGGATTCGTATCCGAATGTCGTACGGTTGAGGAGGAACCATATTGCCACAACAAGCCCGACGGCAATCAGGAAACCGAGATGAAGGCTATATCCATCGAACAGGCGAGGAAACTGCAGCCCCTCTTCGATCCTGAGTGTCTGCGTCAGTTTGGCATCACCTGTCGTATCCTGAAACACATTGGCGACAAAATGCATCGTCACGTACTGTGCCGTGTAGTTGAACATCAGGGTGGATATGGCGAGCGACATTCTGAACTTGTCGAGGAGCCAGGCGGAGAGCAGCGACAGGAGGCCTCCTGCAAGCAGCGCCATGACTATCGCCAGAACAAGCCTGAACCAGGGCGGCCCAGGCGCGTAGATCGCGACGATTGCCGTGGTAAAGCCGCCGACAATCATCTGGCCCTCGCCGCCGATGCCCATATAATTTGAGCTCCAGGCTATTGCGGCTCCAAGCCCACAGATTATGATGGGCGTGGCGCGCGTCAGCGTTGTCAGCAAGTAGTATTTGTTGCCGAAGGCTCCCTTAAGCATCGCCGCGTATACGGTGAGCGGATTTTCTCCTGTAACAAGGATGGCCATTGCTCCGACTGCCAGGGCTAATCCAATGGCCAGCGCTGGCTGTGCCAACGGAGCCAGCAGCCGTCGAATCTTCCGGTCAGCCATGGTTTGCGCCTCCGACCATCAACAGGCCCAGCTCTTCTTCCCTGACGCAACCTCGCTTGAACTCCCCATTGATTTTTCCCCCGTACATTACATAGATGCGATCGGAGAGTTCCATGATCTCGGAGAGTTCGCTGGATATCAGCAACACGGCATCTCCGCTCGTCCGCTTCTCCACAAGCCGGTCGTGTATGTATTCCATCGCGCCAATGTCGACCCCCCTGGTAGGCTCGCAGGCGACCAGCAAAGGCGTACCATGGGCTATCTCGCGCGCGGCTATCAATTTCTGCGCATTTCCTCCCGATAGCGAGCCGGTCTTGAGCCGTATATCGTCGGTCTTCACCGAAAAGGCCCTGACAAGGTCCGTGGTGAATTTCCTGATATTCTTCATATTGAGCATGCCATTGGAGGACAGAGGATTCCGCCTGTAATGGGTCATGATAGCTGTTTCCATTATTGAGGCCTCAGAGGCCGAGCCCCATAGGTAGCGATCTTCGGGTATCATCGAAACGCCCGCATCGCGAACCTCGGCCACTCGGTGATTGCCTATCTCGACGCCCTTGATCGTTATCGATCCGCTGTCGATGTGTTGCAAGCCGAGAATACAACGCTCCAACTCCGACTGGCCATTGCCGGAAACACCGGCGATGCCAACTATTTCTCCCGCTTCGACATGAAGCGAAAGATGATCGATCAGCGGAACAGCGCCCGTTCCCTGAACGCACAGATCATCTATCCGCAGTATGTCGTCACCGGGAGTGATAACAGGCACTTCCTTTTTCAACAGGTGGCGACCGACCATCATAAAACTGAGTTCTTCAATGGTCGTGTCTTTGATGTTCACATCGGCAACGTGTCTTCCCGCGCGCATTACGACGGCGCGGTCAGCTACTTCCATGACCTCATTGAGCTTGTGCGTTATGATTATGATGCTCTTGCCCGCAGCCGCGAGTCGCTTCATCGTTCCAAGCAACTCATGGACTTCCTGAGGAGTCAGCACAGCCGTGGGCTCGTCAAAGATGATGATGTCTGTATTCTGGTACAGCACCTTCAGAATCTCGACGCGCTGCCTGAGTCCGACTGGCATGCCCTGTATCCGCGCGTACGGATCCAGCGGCAGCTCGAAGCGCTTTGACAATTCCTTTATGATGCTGGTAGCCTTTTTCAAGTCAAAGTACAGGCCCTTCACGGGCTCTTTTCCGTAGACGACATTCTCTGTAACCGTGAAGGGATCAAAGAGCATGAAATGCTGTTGCACCATGCCGATGCCACTGGCTATGGCATGGGCCGCGTTCTTGAGATGAAGTTGTTTTCCTTTTAGATGTATGGTGCCGCTCGTAGGCTGCTCCATGCCGTACAGAATCTTCATCAGGGTTGTCTTGCCTGCCCCGTTCTCGCCAATAACGGCAAGAATTTCACCTTCATGCAAGGCGATGCTTACGTCATCATTGGCTACGAGCTGATCATAGAGCTTGACGATATGCTCCATCGTCAGCATCGGCGTGTCGTCAACCTTCGGCATCATCGTTGCTCCCTGGATCAAGGCGATGGCTCACCCTTGAACGGGCAATACCACATGAAAACCAATCGCCTCCAAATGCCGGATGGTACAGGAGGCGATATGGTATTGACGATTACAGCTTGAAATCCTTCTCCAGCGGTACATTCAGGATAAGCTCGCCGGACTTTATCTTATTGGCCGCTTCACGTGCCAGCTTCACGATCCTGTCGGTCAGGACAGCGGTATTCCTGGGATTGACGCCATCATCGGTGATGTAGGTCGCGCCAACGACGCCTTCCTTGAGACCAAGAGATACCACGCCGGGCTGGATCCCTGTCTTGAAGAATTCATCGATGATCATACCTGCTACGGTGCCCGTGTACTTCACCTGAGAGGTTATGATGTACGGATTCGAAGGATTGGTCATGTCAGTATCCTGACCGGATGTATAGAACTTCTTCTCTGCAGCGGCTTCAAACGTGCCATAATCGGCAACGGCGGAGGCGGCATTGATGAACACACAACCCTGGGCTGCCTGCTGGAGTGCCAGTTCCTTGGCTATCGGCGCATCCGTATACGACTTCGTGTAATTGAACAGGAAATTGGCCATCGTAACCGACGGATTGACTGACTTCACGCCCATCATGTAGCCATAGCGCCACTCGAAACTGCCCTGACCGGGATTGGCATGTACACCGCCAAAGGGGCCGTTCGGTTTTCCGGCGTCCTTGCTTACCGATGCTGCAATGATGCCGATGAGATAGGCTGCTTCTTGCGGCTTGAAAATATACGACTTGACCTTGGGATTGTCACAGACAGTGTCTATGATGGCGTACTGAGCCTTGTCAGGGAACTGGGTGGCCACTGCTTTGAGGGGATCTGCGCCCTGCCATCCCACGACGAGGATCAGGTTGTAGCCTTCTTCAACCGAAGCACGGATATTCTCCGCCCAGGCCGAGTCGTCGGCACACTCGATGACGCTGTAATCCATCGGATATGTCTTGGCAGCCTTGAGCTCGGCCATCTTGTTGACGACCTGCGTCAGGAACGGATTGACTCCGACCGGATCACAAATGACGGCCACCTTTTTGATTTCTTCTGCCTTTGGCTGAGCGGCGGAAGTTGCCGCCTCCGGCTTTGCCTTGGCGCATCCGCTCAGCGACGCGACAAGAACCATGGCGCTGATCAACAGTACTCTTTTCATTACCATCGCCTTCTCCTCTTACTCCGCATGTGGACTGAATGGATGGCACCGTAGCCAACGGCTATGCGATGCCTCCATCTGGAACCTGTTCAAAAATCATCACACTTGTCGCTCGGCCGAAATCGTCTTGAGGAATCTCCGTGCTACGCATGCTCCAGAATGGATGCAAGTTCGGCCAGGATATCTTCGATGTTTTCAAGCCCTACCGATATCCTGATCATGCTTTCGGTCAGGCCAAACTCCCTGAGGCGCTCGTGGTCATAGCCGCGGTGCGTCATTGCCGCTGGCAACTGCACAAGCGTCTCGCAATCGCCGAGACTCACCGCGAGCTGAAACATGTTCATGTTGTTGACGACACGCTTCGCGGCCTCCAGGCCACCACGGACTTCAAAGCTTATGATGGCTCCGAAGCCGCTCATTTGAGCTCGTGCCGTTTCATGACCAGGGAACCCTTCGAGCCCCGGATAGAATACCTGGCTCACTTTTGGATGCTTTTCAAGATACCGCGCAACAGCCATCGCGTTAGCCTCGTGTTGACGCATCCGTAGCCCCAGTGTCTTGAGGCCGCGCAGGAGAAGCCATGCGTTGAAGGGGCTGAGGACTCCACCGAACTCACTCATGTAGTCGAATTTCAGACTGAGTATATAGTCGGGATCGTTCGCGACAGCGACTCCGGCAACCACATCACCATGCCCGCATATATACTTGGTTGCGCTATGTACTACAACGTCCACCCCGAGCTCCAGAGGGCGCTGGAAATATGGAGTAGCGAACGTGTTGTCGATGACAACCTTGATGCCGCGTGGTTTTGCGAAAGCGCAGACGCGTCGGATGTCGACGATGCTCAGATTGGGATTGCTGGGGCTCTCGAAATAAATGACCTTGGTATGCTCGTCAACCATCGAGGCAAAGTCGTCAAGTTTTTCCAGGTCACCTATCCTGTAGTTCATTCCATATTTTGGCAGAACCTTTGTAACAACGCTGTACGATGAACCGTACAGAGTCCTGTGCACAAGCACGTTGTCGCCGGGACGAAGCAGCGAGAAGAGTACCGAGCTTATGGCGGCCATACCGGAAGCGAAGGCGACGGCACCCTTGCCGTTTTCGAGTGCTGTCATCCGCTGCTCGAAGAGACGAAGCGTTGGATTGTTGCCACGCGTGTATACATAATCATCGCTCTGGAAACTCATCACCGCATCGACCTTATCGGTGTCCTCGAAGGTAAAGGTCGAAGTCATGAAGATAGGCGGATTCAGAGCATGTTCCGGCTGCACATGCTTTCCGCCGGCGTGTATGGATTGTGTGTCAAATTTCATGGTCATGCTCCTTGGGCTTTGGGCTTTGGATTCATCGTACTGTGTGTCCCAGGTGCGCAATGGCGTCGCCAAACGGGGGATACAGCACGCCCTGCTCTGTTACAATTCCGCTGATGTTCTCCGCCGGTGTCACGTCAAAGGCGGGGTTATAGACGCGTACGCCCTGTGGCGCTACTTGTATGCCTTCTATGTGGGTGACCTCTTCCGGTCCGCGCTCTTCAATTACGATACGATCACCACCAGGGCATCCGAAATCTATTGTCGAGATAGGCGCCGCGACATAGAACGGCACTCCATAGTGCTTCGATACGACCGATAGCATGAATGTGCCAATCTTGTTGGCTGTATCGCCATTTGTGGCAATTCGGTCGGCTCCCACAATTACAAGATTGATCTTGCCGTCCCTGATCAGGGTAGCGGCAACACTATCGGCAATCAGCGTGACCGGTATTCCCTCTTCCATCAGCTCCCAGGCGGTGAGTCTGGCTCCTTGCAGGCGCGGCCGCGTCTCGTCGGCGTAGACCGATATGCCCTTACCGGACCGATGTGCCGCTCGAATGATGCCCAATGCCGTACCCAACCCAGGCACCGCCAGCGACCCCGTATTGCAATGAGTCAATAGTGTTGCCTTGTCAGGCACGAGCGCGTTGCCAAAAGTGGAAACCCGTTCACTTCTGTCTATTTCCTCGGCGATTATGGCGTCTGCTTCTTTCCTCAGAGCCAGCCAGATCGATTCATTGGTGCCACTTCGCGCCGCGAGAAGCGATCGCCGCATCCGATCCATCGCCCACATGAGGTTGACGGCGGTCGGCCTGGCCGCGCTCAGCTCGTCGAGCGCACGCTCCATTCGCTCCTGGAAAGAGCTTTTTTCGAGCCCGCCGTATTGCCTGGCTGCAATGACGACACCGTATGCCGCAGCGGCGCCTATAGCCGGCGCGCCGCGAACCACCATTTCCTTTATTGCGAATACGCAATCCTGATATGTAGCACACTCAAAGATGGTATATTCTTTTGGCAACTTTCGCTGGTCTACGAGACGCAAGTGATCCGCACTGAATTCCATCGCAACAATCTTTCCCATTGATCCCTTACCTCGTTCTGTTTATCTTGAATCGGATCACTTCCGGCTGATAGTAATCCAGCGAATAGATGACCGGGCGACCCTCATTGTCATAGTGCAATTGCTCGAGCAGTACGAAGAGCTGATCTTCATCAACCCCCAGCTCTTCGACCATCTCCCTACTCGGCTTCGTGGGTATCACATAGCCGACCGCAGTCTCAATCACAATGTCCTTCTCACGCTCCAGATACTGGAAAAGTGATTCGTCCGGTATCTCGCATGGTATGGAATCGAAGCGAGATGCAGCGACGCTGTCGATGCAGTAGCTGGCAAGGTTCCCACTGGCAAACCTGAGGCGCTTGAACGTGACAACCTTCTCGTCCAGGCCCAGCCCAAGCTGCTCTGCCATATGAGCGCTCGCGTTCTTCACCTCAATTGAGATCCAGCGAGTACTGGGCTCGAAACCGCAACTTCTGATCATGTCAGTCATACTCGCGAGCTTCTCGAGCCCATGCTCTATCCGGAGGGGCTTGCGCTTCAGAAAAGTGCCCTTGCCCTGAATACGATAGACAATTCGTTCCTGTTCGAGGAGCGCAAGGGCCTCACGTATCGTGTGTCGGCTGGCTTCAAGCATCTCCATCAGTTTGGCTTCCGTAGGCAATGTATCGCCGACGCGCAGCTCGGATGCGCGTATGTAGTCGAGTATTTTCTCTTTCGCCCCATGGCTGAGAGCTTCGATCTTCTCCCGAGTCTGCACGATACCCCTCTCATCATGGTACAAGACTCTTGATTGCCTGTACCTGTTGGTCGCAGGATACCATCGCTTTTTTTAGTTGTCAAACAACTTCGATCATAATTGCTTGTTTTTTGCTTAGTTATCTACATAGGACACTGTTTATGGATCGTCCCATAAACATTGAAATATCTTTAGACTTGTATATGCGGTTTTTGCAGGCACTACATCCAACAACATCATTCCATGCCTTCGAAGTTGAAAATGGATGTATCGGACAATTGGCGGATTCAGGCAGTCTGTTGATATTCGACGCCCTGAGAGGCTCGTGGTGCTCCGATCAAAGTATGAAGAGAGCCCTGTGGCTGTGATGAAGGGTATGAGCTGAACGAGTCTCAGCGAATCGGCGTCATATCGACGATGGATTTCGGCGCTGTCACTCCCACTCGATGGTAGCTGGCGGTTTGCTCGACACGTCGTATACGACGCGGCCGACGGCAGGCACCCGGTTGGTGATGATGGCCGATATCTCGAGCAGGTCCTTCATGGGAAACTCGAAGACGTCAGCGGTCATCCCGTCTGTGGAGGCTACGGCGCGAAGCGCCACGGTCCAGCCATAGCGGCGTACATCGCCTGCAACGCCGACCGATCGCACCGGCAGCAACACCGCGAAGGCCTGCCATATACGGTCGTACAGGCCGCGCCGGCGCAACTCGCCCAGGTACAGGTCGTCCGCCTCGCGGAGCGTGTCGCACTTTTCCTTGGTAACCTCGCCCAGAACCCGGACACCGAGTCCGGGACCAGGGAAGGGGTGGCGCGACACCACCGACTCGGCTACACCGAGCACCCGGCCCAGAGCGCGAACCTCATCCTTGTACAACTTGTCCAGAGGTTCGATGATCCGTCCCTCGGCGCGCTTCTTCTCCACCAGGGGCGAGCGGACGTTGTGGTGGCTCTTGATGACGTGGGCCTTCTTGCCAACACCCTTGCCCGATTCGATCAGGTCCGTATACAGGGTTCCTTGCGCCAGAAAGTAGTCGTCGCCCAGGCCAAGCCGCTCGACCTCGCGCTGCTGGACTGTTATGAACATATCACCAATAATCCTGCGCTTCTCTTCCGGCTCCGAAACGCCGGCCAGTGCACCGAGAAAGTCCGGCTCGGCATTCGCCTGGCGCACATGCGCTGCACCCAGGGCACCGAGGGTTCGCATCACTTCGATGCTCTCATCCTTGCGCATCAGCCCGGTATCGATGTACAGCAGGTGCAGGCGCTCAGGCCCGAGCGTCTTGAGGAGTAGCGCAGCGGCGACTGTGGAGTCGACGCCGCCGGATATCAGCAACAACACGGGCGACGTGCCGACCCTGGCGCGCAAGGCCACGCGTTCCTCATCGACATAGCGCTCCATGGACCATGACTTCTGGCAGCCACATATGTCCAGGACGAAGTTTGACAGGATGCGCGTGCCATGTTCGCAGTGCGTTACCTCGGGATGAAACTGCACGCCACGCAATGGCAGCCGTTCGTGGACGATGGCGGCGGGTATGCCGTTGTCGGTCGTGGCTATCACCTTGAATCCCGGTGCCAGCTTCTCTATCGAGTCTCCGTGGCTCATCCAGCTGATGAATGATGCAGGCACATCGCGGAACAGCGGATCGGCCGACGTGACCGTGACGGGCCGCTTGCCGTATTCGCGGTCGGCAAGTGTCGCGACCGCTCCGCCGTGGTCCCACATCATGCGCTGCGCGCCATAACAGACACCGAGAACCGGTATGCCCAGGGAGTACACGGACTTGTCCGGCACCGGAGCACCTTCGTCGTATACACTCCATGGTGACCCCGCCATCACAATGCCCTTAACGCCTGCAAGGCGTTCCGGTGTCAGAGCGGCATCGCCAGGGGCTATATCCGTATAGACACCAAGCTCGCGTATTCGCCTGGCTATGAGCTGCGTATACTGGCTGCCATAATCCAGTATCAGTATCTGGTCCACGGGCTCTTCCTGACAATCGTATCATGGCGGTCGTATCCAACAGATACGATGTCCACCGGTGTCTCCGTGTATTCTTCTATGAACGCTATGTAGTCGCGCGCCTCTCGCGGCAACTCATCGAATTCGCGGACATCCTTGAGCGGGCGTTTCCAGCCGCGGAAGGTGCGCAACACGGGTTGCGCGTCAGACAGATCGCGAACCGATGCCGGGAAGTGCTCGACCAAGGACCCGCGCACCTTGTACGCGACGCATGCCTCGAAGGTGTCGAGCGTGTCGTACACGTCGAGATGCGTGAGGACAAGCGAGTCTATCGAGTTGGCAAGGCAGGCATACCGAAGCGCCACCAGATCGAGGTACCCGCATCGGCGCGGCCTGCCGGTGGTCACGCCGTATTCGCGTCCGGTGTCCCTTATAAATTGATCGAGTGCCGACTGGCTGTCTGGATTGAACTCGGTGGGAAACGGACCATTGCCCACCCTGGTGGAATAGGCTTTGAATACGCCGAGCACCTTGTCCAGCCGCCGCGGTCCAATACCGCCCTGAGCCGCGGCTCCGGACGCTCCGGACATGCCGCTCGAGACATACGGATATGTTCCGGAATCCAGATCAAGCAGAGCGCCCTGCGCACCCTCGAAGAGGCAGTAGGTATTGCGGTGAGCCGCTATGAAGTTGGTCAAATCTACGGAGAGCGGCGCGAGCCTGTCACGCCAGACCTTGATGAATTCGACGTCGGCTGCCTCCAGGTTCTCGAGCCTCTCGTCATCATACAAATCCGCTATCCGCACGCCATCGCGTGATGACTTCATCGAATACGCGACGCCTATGCCGCGCCCCGTCGTGCCTATGGGCCTGCGTCTGGCTGCCTCCATAGCCTTGTCTATGTCGCGATACCTCGGCAGTACGACATGTGCCCGGTCCGATATGAAGACGCGACCTTGCCAGTCGATACCACGCTCGGCGAGCATACCCAGCTCGGCGAACAGCGCCTCCGGATCGATGACCATGCCCGTACCAAGGATGACACGCTTGTCCGGGTACAGCACGCCAGATGGAACCAGGTGCAGCGCGAATTGCTCATTGCCGCGCACGATGGTATGGCCCGCATTGGCGCCGCCCGAGAACCGGACAATGATCTGGGCATCGGTCGCCAGATAGTCAACGATCTTTCCCTTGCCCTCGTCGCCCCACTGGGCTCCTATCACCGCTACGTTCATGCCGTTCTCCTTTGTCGATTACGGTTCTCATGGTCTTGTGGCCGCGCCTTCCAGAGCACACGCAAGAGCGCCTGTCAGAACACACCCGCGGGTTATACAACGAATGGCCACAATGCGCAAGTTCGCCATCACCGTCTGGCGTAGACCTCGAATCGACGGGTTATGCTGGAGCCGTCCTCATCAACCACGACCAGCGTGTGCCAACCCGCGGCCGGGTGCGCCTCCATGCGGTGGTCGGTTGTCGTCTCGCCCAGATAATCGCCATCGAGGTGCCAGAAGAGCCGCGTCGAACCGCCGCGATGGGCTACCCTGAATATAGTCATGCCGGGCCGACCATCCAGTTCTATGGGCACGAATATCGATGATCCCTCTTCCGGTGCTATGAACTCAAGCGCGTCTGACTCGGGCCCGGACATGCCTGGCGCCCATGGCGGCAAAGGGCGGTAGCCAAGCGTTGAACGCTGGTAATACCATTCGATCGCCGGTGGCAGCACAAACCGGCGTTCCGTAACCAGGCCCAGACTGCCAGCGCTTTCGGCCCGTACGCGGTACCGGCCGTCGGCGCTCAGATGTACGACGCGGCAGTATGGACAAACCTGGTCGGTCTTTGCCACAGCCGGCACAAGGATGCGCGTCGTACGGGCGCAATCGGGTCCCGCCACATAGCCTGAATCGGCGCATACCGTTTCGTACCGGAGCGACGACACGGGCTCATCGAACCAGCGTGACTGCGGCAGGTTCTGGAAAAGGTCAAAAAGGAGAGGAGCCGCCGTATCGGTGCCCTTGAGTTCCGGCCGGCCCGAACCGTCGGCATTGCCCACCCAGACCGCGACGACCCAAGATGGCGTGACACCTATGGCCCAGGCATCGCGCGACCCGAAGCTGGTGCCAGTCTTCCAGGCTATGCGCCTGGAGCTGGCGTACTCCTGCCACGAGGCGTCATCACCGGGTCGGGCAACCTCGACAAGAGCCTGCATTGTCAACCACGCGGCGCCGGCCGAAAAGGGAGCAGGAGCGATGAGCTCCCCCCCTGCTGGCCCGGCCTCTCCAGCAACACCCTTGGCGGCTCGGGCAAGTGCGGCGTACGCGGATGCCGCGTCAAGCAGTGTCACCTCCGCGCCGCCCAGTATCAGCGTCAGGCCATAGTCGGCCGGCGCCCTGGAAAGCGTCGAGAATCCAAGACGTTTCAGTGTCGAGGCGAAGCGCTCGACACCGTATGATCGCAAGAGGCGAACAAATGGCACGTTGAGCGAGCGGGCGAGCGCCTCATCGGCGCGGACCGCGCCCGCGTAGCTCTTGAGATTGTTTTCGGGGCTGTACGAGCCGATGCGCGTCGGTATGTCGGGCACGAGCCGTGATGGCGAAAGTTCACCGGAGTCAAGCATGGCCGCGTAGAGGAACGGCTTGAGGATGCTGCCGGAACTCCTCGGGGCAGCTGCGCAGTCGACCCAAGAGGCAAGCTGCTCCGCTGGCATCCGGGACTCGCCGCTGACTGGAGCGGGCACATTGCCGACATAGGCGGCGAGGCTGCCGTCATCGACGCGTATGACTACGGCTGCCAGGTTGTGTATGTCATGAAGCTCCAGCCTGGCGGCATACCGAGCGGCCCGCTCCTGTACCCGCACCTGGGTCGACATGTCTATGGTTGTCGTGCTGCGACCTGGACCGGAACGCGCCAGCAGGTGCGGAGACAGATTTGGCATAGGCAGCGGCGCTCCGGGCAGCGGTTCGGCAAGCGCGGTCGCAAGATCACCCGAAGGCATGCGCCCGACCGCCACGAGGCGCGAAAGCAAGCCATCACGCTTGCGGCGCAACTCGTCACGGGAGCGACCAGGATGCACCAGTGCCGGGCTGTTCGGCAACACCGCGAGCGTCGCCGCTTCCGCCCAGGTCAGCATCTGCGGTGGCCGTCCAAACCACCTGAATCCGGCGGCCTCAAGGCCGACGACATTGCCGCCGAACGGCGCCCGCTCCGCATACAGCGACAGTATGCCCGATTTGGTATGGTGAGCCTCCAGCCTGACCGCCATCCATAGCTCGGTGAGTTTGGCGCCCCAGTTCCTGGCGCCGGCCTTGCCCGAGAGACGGGCAACCTGCATGGTCAGCGTGGAGCCACCCGAGACGACGCGCCCGGCCTTGCCGTTGACCAGCATGGCCCGCACGATAGCGGCGGGGTCAAAGCCCGCGTGGCCAAAGAACCGCTTGTCCTCATACAGCACCAATGCACCTACAAAACGATCAGGTACTGGTCCACTGGCCTTGAGCCTCCATTGCCCGTCCGAGGCGACGGTCGCGCCAAGCAACTCACCGCCGGCCGCATACAGGGCGCTCGACTGCGGCGCCCGACTGCCAGCGGCGGGATCGAACGCGAGAACGGCCACCGCGAACAACAGCGATCCAAGAATAGCTGGCGCCACATCGGCGCGCCTCGCGAACGAGACAGCCAGGATGGCGCCGCGCCGCGCCCGGACAGCCAGGGGCGCCAGTCTGGACAGAATCAGCGCGGCGCCCCGACCCCTCATGGCCTGAGGCCACGACCGTTCGGGTTGGTCGGTGCCATGGCAGGCGATCGGGACAGGGCCCTGCCTGGCAGTACCGCGAACACATCGGGACGATACATCGCCTCCACCGTGGCCGCGGGCAGGAAGAAGGCGCCATCATAGGCTTTGTTGACATAGAACCTGAAACGCTTTGTTTCGCCGCGCTGCAGGCCAAAGTATGTCATCACTCGATCGTCGCGTATATCCTGGTAGTCAAACGATGCGGGCGCCTGCGCCCCCGCCTCATCGGACCGGCCTATCCTCATGTTGGCGAGCTCCCATCCCGAAGGCGTCCTGAAGGTCAAGGCCAGGTCAGACAGCACATCGCCCGAGACATTGCGGACAGACATCTCGACTATCATGTCGGAACCAAGCGCCATGCGATCGGGGTCGACAGAAATCTCGGCGGTATCGAGGTACTTGGCCGTCAGCGAAAGGCCTTCCGAACGATAGCGCTCATCACCAGGGGCTGGCGTGCCCGTGGCGACTATCCTCGCGTACAGCGGCACCGCGCCGCCGTTGCCAAGGCGCACCGACAAGGCGCCCGCGCTTGAACTGAGTGGCACCCGCGCGATGGCCCGCGACAGCGATACCGAACCAGAACCACCGCCATAGTCATAGGTAACCGCGGCTGAACCCGATCCCAGCTGATGCAGGTATGGCAATGAAGCCATCAGCGCAAAGCCCAGGTCCTGGGTCGAATATGAAGAACCCGACGAGAGGTCGGCCGCGATCTGCCTGAATATCGGCAGTGATCGTGACGAGTCTCCCAGTGTGTTGAAGGCGTCGAGTACCATCGCGCGATCACGGAGCACCGAGCCGTACACCCGCTCCATGCCGTTATATTTCTGAACGGTCGTGGGTGCGTCGCGCAGGATCTCCAGAGCGCGGTCCCGCATGCCGGCCAGCGCGTAGGCCGTTGCCATCTGATAAGCCGCCGCCGCGGGGAATGGTCCATATTCCATGAAGCGATTCATCGATGCCACATCAGGAACACCGGCGAGCGCCAGTACGTAGAGCCTGTACGCCTGTTCTGTCTTGGCGTAATCCTCTTGTGAACTCCATGACGCTGCCCGCGATTTCATGTACCCCAGAGCGGCATCCATCATCGAATCCTGTACGGTAAAGCCCTTCCGCCGCGCCATGGTCAGGAAGTGCGTTATGTAGACCGAAAGCCAGGTGCTCTCCTGGTATGAACCGGGCCAGAATACAAACCCGCCGCTTGTCGTCTGGAATCCGGCCAGCTTGGTTATCGCTGCCGAGACATTGGTTTGGGCAACGGCCTGCTGTTCAGGCGTCAGAGCCATCGCGTCATCAAGGAAGAGCTGCGGAAAGGCCGTACTGGTCGTCTGTTCACCGCACCCATGGGGATATCCAAGCAGGTATGCCAGTCGCCCGGACAGATCTATGGGAGGCGCCAGTGAAAGCTCCAGCCAGACGTCATTTGATCCATCGATTCCAGGCAATGTGGCTTCCATGCTGCCGGATCCCTTGCTGGCTATGGTCGCCGCGGTCACCGTTGTCACCGGCACCGAGGCGGAACGGACCGGTATGTCGACACTCTGGGTGGAGCTACGGCCACCAGGCCCGCTAGCCTCCGCGGTAAGCCTAACCGTGCCGACGGACGAACCCAAAGCCAGCTCGAAGGAAGCTGATTGCTCGCCTTCCTCGGGAAAAGTCACCGTCCGCGTCGAATCACCGACTATGCTGGCATCGCCTTCTACCTTGAGCCGCAGCGTCGCGGCACTGCCCTTACCCATGAAACCAAACACCGTTACCGGAATTGCCAGACGTTCACCTGGCCCAAGCACGCGAGGCGCGGTGATATATGCCATCAGGTCCGACCTGACGGGTGTCTCTACCTCAGCGATGCCGTATGCGCCTTCCTGAGTACCGGCGACGACCATGAAACGCACCGCGCCGACGTATGGCCCAAGCTCGATATCGTGCCTGGCTACCGCGCCTTTGGCCAGGGTAAATGGGCCGAGGAATTTGACTACAGGCGGGAACCGGCTGACCTTGCGTGTTCCTCCCGCGTCGCCAAATTCAGAGCCGCCGATCGATATCAGCGTCTGGAGTTTTCCTGACAGCGCTCCGGCCACATCCTTGTACAGATCGAATGAGGACAGGAGGCTGGCTTCCTTCTTGTACATCTCGTTCCAGGGGTTAGGCGTACCGTACCGGGTGATGCCCAGAAGCCCCTCATCGACTACGGCGAGCGTATAGGTCATCGGCCTGCCAGACCGCTCCGATATGGTGACTACGGCCTTCTTCATCGGCTCCAGCGTGGCCGGAGCGCCGATGACCGGCGTCAGCCTTGTTGCCGGATCCTCGACCATCACGGGTATGACGCCGTAGAGCCTGATTGGCAGATCATTCAGGGTCTGCAGATGTGGCTGAATGAAGCTGACATGCACATAGACATTGGGCGCCATGTCAGCGGTCGCCTTGAACTGGTAGACGGTCGTGCCGGCTGCGGCGTCGACCCAGCCTTCATCGATAACGCGGCCAGCTCGCTCCAGGGTTACGAACGCGCGTCCTTCCTTGTTCGAGGGGAAGCTGACACGGACAGGCTCGCCGACAGCGTAGCTATCCTTGTCGGCGCTCAGCGATAGCATGACCGCAGAGCCTCCGCCTTCTCCCTTGCCGCGGCCAGCCCAACCTGGCCAGTCCATATAGAAGACCGTACCCGCGGCATGCCCTCCGGCGGTATCGGTCACGCGTATCATATACCGGCCCCATTCGGGATAGTTGATGCGCAGTTTCCATGATCCGCGACCATTTTTTATGGGCACACTATCCTTCTGCACCAGATGGCTGAATATGTCCGAAGCCTGCTCTGCCAGGCTCTCCTGTCCCTTTTCCCACCACCAGCGCCATTCCATTTTATAGAGGGCTATTTCGACCGTCGCGTTGCCGGCAGGCTTTCCATCCCGGTCAACGAGCAGCAGCTCAACCGGGTGATCCTTGTCGGTCATGAGCATGCCACGCGAGGCGTCGCCCGCGGGCAGCTTGAGGCCAACGTACCTGGCATAGGGATGGAAATCCAAAGAGAATACTTCTGTTGAGAACAGGCCAGATCGCTCGAAGGCCCGGGACATGAATGTCGCGGTCAGCGGCCCTGGTGCATCGGATTCCTGCTGCAGATTGACAGGGAACCGGGCCATGCCTGCCTGGTCCAGATTGCCATCGAACAGCAACGATTTCTGCGCCGGTGCCGTTCGCAATGGATCCTGGAACGAAAAGCCGGGGAAGTTGCCTGGGCTCTTGCCTGAGGCCGACAGCATCATAGTCACATCGGCCTTGAGTCCCGGAGCTGGAGCGCCATGCAACCAGACCGCCTTGAGCCCCATCTCGGCAAGGTCAGCACCGATGTAGGACGCCGCGCCATAGTCGAGCGTCAGCTTCAGCCTGTTGGGCATTACCGCTTCTATCTTGATGGCCTTTGTGAAGACGGAGCCGCCAACGTTGACGCGCGCGGTCCAGGTACCGGTCGGTGAACTCTGATCGGTGCCAGTCTTTATATAGTAGAAGCCACCGACCGACGTCGTGTAGGTGGCTTGCCTGACTATCTGACCAAGCGGGTTCTCAAGCTCGAAACGCACGGGATGGTCAGGCGGCAACGTCTTCATGCGGTCGTAGAGGATAAAGGTCAGATGGATGTCGTCACCGGGGCGCCAGACGCCGCGTTCACCGTAGATGAATCCCTTGATGCCGGTATCGGCTTTCTGGCCCGCGATGTCGAAGTGACTGACAGCCAGAGCCTGGGCTGGCGACAGCTTGAGGTAGCCGCGGTCGCGGCCTGTCTTGGCGCCTGCCGCGGAGACCTGTATGAAGAATGGCTTGGTCGCATCTTCGTCTGCGACCAAGCCATTTGTGGCGGTCCGTATCATCGCCATGCCTGCGGCGTCAGTCCGCGAGCGGGCCAGTTCCCGCTGCGCATAGCTATAGACTATCACATCGGCGCCAGCCAGCGGCTTGGCCGACTTCAGGTCGGTTGACACCACGTGCCAGGCTCCGTCGATATCCAGCTTGGCCGCTATGCCGACATCGGAGACAAGCACATTGCGGCGCGCCGTCCTGTCCCGACCATACCGCTGGACATAGAACGCGGGGTGCGCGGGATCATCGCGGTAACGATAGTACTCGTCCCAGTCGAACCATTCTTCATAGTAATCCCAATATGACGAATCCCCGCCTGAGTCCCGTATCTGAACCGGCGGAAAAGTCCATTTGCCCAGGTTCGTGTGGTCGGTCGGACTGGCGTACCTGATATGTTCATGGCCGAAGGCGACGCGTAGCTGGAACAGCCCGTCCGGATGCTTCGCCAGAAGCGGAGACAAATCGAGAGCGTATGGCACCCACTGATTCTTCTTGTCGTCGGTCCAACCAAGGTCCACCTCCTCGCGCCAGACTACGTCGCCGACGCGTTTCAGTTCCTTGGTGCCGTCCAGGTCATTGACCTGCATGAACTGCGGCATATTGTCGCCATAGACGCGGAGCGCCTCCACGACGACCTTGGCAAGGTTCTTTGTCTCGAGCACGACACGCGTACCCTGGCTGGTCGGCACTATCACGCCGCCTTCCTGGAAGCGCACCTCAGGGATCTGCCAGTCGAAGCGAACCGTAGCTGACACCGGGATGGCAATGGAGCCAAGGTTCTGGCTCTTCAGCCCCTTCTCGATGGTCATATCAACGACATCGGGCCATCTGTACGCCGAGTACACCCGCACGAGGCCTCCGTCTGCCTCGTAACGCAGGTCACCGACGCCGTTGGCCCTGATAAGGCCGCGGAAATCCTGATTCTTGTCCACCGGGGCGCTGAAGGAGGCAGTCAGGCATGACGGCTCGCCTGGCTTGGGGCCCCGGACTGACAGCAGTTCGAAACTGCTCTCTGCGGGAATGCGTATGCGTTGCGAACCATGCACATCCGAACCCACTGGCTTGCCATTCCACGACAGGTCGAGTGAGGCTGATGATGAGCCACGCGGTATGCGCTTAACCGTGAACCGGTGCTCGGCAACCCGACGCTGACCGTCGGTCCCGTGGCTCCATGATACCGGCAGTGACGCGCCCCCTAGCCTGGCTGACAGCACGCGCTCTACCTCCGCGGTTGAAGGAGCGTCATCGGTCCTGACCACGCCGTCAAGCGAGAGGCTGCCGTCAAACGCCGCGTACAGTTCGCCCGGCGTTACCGACAGGCCAGGCTGGGCGGCACGGACCTTGAACGAGAACCACCCATTGGATGACTCGCCCAGCGCTGCGAAGTCAAAGACGACCCTATAGGTCGCGCCTGGCGACAGCGGCGATTCCGGCCTGAAATCTGCCCTGGTGCCATCATCGCTCCATGATACGGTGCCGCGTATGGCCGGCTCGAAACGGAACGGATTGCCGAGGCTGCGCGCTGCGTCGGTACGTCCGGAACTCAGAACGACGCTGATATCGTCGAACCTGGATACGATCCCATCGCTGTGCGCCATGACGAGGGAGGGATTCGCGGCGCGCATACTCGCCTGTCTGGTGCCGCTTGAGCATGCTGCGCACGCGATTGCCGCACAGGCCACTATCACGAGTTGAGGGCTTCGCATGTGGTTCTCCTATCTCGATCCGGCGATGAGCCGGTCCAGTACGCTGTTGAGCACCTTCCAGACAGTGTCGGCATCGCTCTCTCCGTCTATGGGCACGAGGGTCAATCGCTTCCGGTAGAAATCGACGAGTGGAACGGTCTGCGTGCGGTAGTTCTCGAGCCTGACACGCACCGATTCCTCGCGGTCGTCCGGTCTTGTGTACAGAATGCCACCGTCGTCATCGCAGAGCCCCGAAACCTTTGGCGGCATGAAATGTACATGATAAATTCGACCGCACGTTGGGCACATCCGTCGTCCCGAAAGGCGCTCTATCACCTTGTCATCGCTGACTTCCAGATTGATGACATGGTCTTCCGGGTTGAACGACGCGAGCGCCTCGGCCTGGGCTATCGTGCGCGGGAATCCATCGAGGAGCCATCCTCGCCGGGCATCGTCCCTGGCCAATCGCTCCCTGACCAGATCGATGGTCAACTCATCGGGGACCAGACCTCCGGATTCGATGATCGCTTTGACCTTGAGGCCAAGCGGCGTACCATCCTTCATCGCCTGCCTGAATATGTCGCCCGTTGAGATATGGGGCAGACCATAGGCTGCCGCCGCGCGCGATGCCATCGTGCCCTTGCCGGCACCCGGGGCTCCGAAGAATACGAATTTCATGGTTATCCTCCGCTCGAAATCAACGCCAGAACCATAGTCCAAAATCAGGGCGGGGTAAATACCGGGCTGTCATCGTCACAGCATGAACTCCACGGCCTGTTGAGGTTGTACCTGAACAACACTTCGAGGTGGCGGATAGCCGCATCGGTCGGGAATACTATGGAGAAGGCTCTGTGTTCCCTGAAGTCAGTGCTGGAAGGCATACGAATGGGCTGATCATCGATATGGATGGGCTGGCTGGCAGCGCGCGTCACGTCCATCAACTCCTGCGAAACCGGATACCCCTCGCGTTGCACCACGAAGGCCTTGTACGAGAAATCGGCATTGCGCCGTTCCGCCTCGGCGTTCCAGACCCGCATGTCCTGTGGAAGCATCTCAACCGCCAGCGGCAAAACATCTGAACCCAGAAGGTGCGTCAGCGACACGCGGGCTCCAGGAAACATCGCTATGAAGCGCCGGATTATTTCTATGGTGTCCGCGCCTTCGCCAATATCGAGCGGCACGATAAGGGGACCGAATATGTCCGCTACCTGCATCGACAGCAGATCGAACCGATAGCGGTAATCGCACTTTCGGGGCTTCCTGGGGTTGTCGCTGCCCTCCGGTACCACAAAGACGACGGGGGCTGTGGCCTTGGATGAACTGAGGTACCGGAGCGCCATTGCCAGGTGGGTCATCTGGAAGGGATCGAACGAACCTATGAACAGTGCGGCATGGATCGTGTACGACGGAAATCTGACAATCTGCGGGAAATCGCTTAGATCGACTGGCTCGAGCTCACCCGCTGTTATGCGCTTGTCAATATGCATCAACGAATGACAATAGAGAGAACAGTAATATGAAAACCCCTCTCTGTCCTGGGTGTCCAGATAGGAGTAGGTGCCAAGTCTGTCAAAAATCCTGCAAGTCGCTTCCATTGCGCGCTGTATCAACGGGGATTCTGGTTTGTGGCCCGCCATGTGCCTTCGCGCCGAGACATGCCGTGCCCCCGGATGTTCCGGATCGGCATCATAAGTATGCATATATGATCCAGTTTAAGGGCGAATCCCGCAAAGCGCAAGTCAGGAAGGGAATTGCGACTGTCCCAGACCCTTTGTTCTCCTCTTCACCATTTGAGCATAAGACTATTATATATCTATATATTTATCTTGTATTTTTCCAATTCTGATTTATACTTTTGCTCAAGTACGCCACGCATCATCGTTACACATCATGCTTGGACACCATGGTCATTCCGCGTCGCGGCGATACAGATGGAGGTCTCATGAACACAGCTACTCAGTTGGACACACGACCTGGAGCGTTGCTGACGGCGTTGGAGGATGCCCAGCGCGCGTGCGAGTACAATTACCTGTCTGAAGAGACACTACGGTCGATATCCGCGGAAACCGGCGAGCCACTCTCGCGCGTATATTCCGTGGCTACCTTCTATTCATTCTTCAACCTGAAACCTCAAGGGAAGCACACAATCGTGGTCTGCCGCGGCACTGCCTGCCACACCCGAGGTTCACTGGGGCTCCTCAAGGAGTCGGCGGCCAGGTTGGGTATGCCCGATTTCAGGGAGGACGAGGAACCTTCGTTCACGACCGAGGACAAGCAGTTCACGGTGCGGACGGTAGCCTGCTTTGGCCAGTGCGCCCTAGCTCCAGTCGTTGCCATCGATGGAGCGATCCACTCCCGCATGACCCAGGGCAAGCTCTGCGCGATCATCGACGGGATGCGCAAAGGAGTCAAACGATGAACGTAACGACACTCCGGGACCTGGCGGCTCGCGGCATGGAGACGGTGCGGCCTGACGGCCCTGCCATATCGGTTGGGCTGGGTACCTGCGGCATAGGCAACGGCGCCGATGTCCTGTTCGACGCGCTCAGCGACGCCTCCGATTCGGGCCCCGTCCTCGTCAAGAAAGCCGGTTGTTTCGGCTTCTGCGCCGAAGAACCGCTCCTGATGCTGTACCGGCCTGGCAAGCCAATCCTGATGTTCAGCGATGCCAAAGCGTCAAAGGCAACAAAACTCATGGAGGCTGCGCTCGACGACAAGGCGTACGATCGCATCGCCAAATCGGCTCGCGCCAAGATATCCCGATGGGACTTCAGGACATCCGTTATAGATTTCGGCACCGGCTTCCCATCGATTCCTGAATGGAACGAGCTTCCCTTCTTCAAAGGGCAAGAGAAACTTGTGCTGCGGGACTCAGGGCTCATCGATCCCGAAAACATCGAGGAATACGTTGCTGTGGGTGGATATTCAGCGCTGGCCAAGGCTATTTCAGGCATGACGCCCGAGCAGGTGATAGGCGAAGTGACAACCGCCAGGCTCCGTGGCCGCGGCGGCGCCGGCTTTCCTACCGGCGTCAAATGGAAGCTGATGCGCCAGAACGAGGCTCCACAGAAGTACATCATATGCAACGCCGACGAGGGCGATCCCGGCGCGTACATGAACCGCAACGAGATAGAAAGCGACCCGCACATGCTGATAGAAGGCATGGCCATAGGCGCCTACGCGATGGGCGCCAGCACGGGCATTGTCTATGTGCGCGCTGAATACCCGCTGGCGGTGGAACGCCTGACCAAGGCCATCGCGGACGCCACGGCGGCCGGATTCCTTGGCGAGCGTGTCATGGGTTCCGATTTTTCATTCTCAATGGAAATAGTGACTGGCGCGGGTGCCTTCGTATGCGGTGAGGAAACAGCTCTCATCGCGAGCATCGAGGGCAAGGCAGGCAGACCATTGCCCAGGCCACCATTCCCCGCCCAGAAGGGCTATCTGGGCATGCCGACCAACATCAACAATGTGGAGACCTGGTGCAACGTGCCGGTTATCGTGGCGCGTGGAGCATCGTACTTCAGCGCGATTGGCACCGAGAAGAGCCCGGGCACAAAAGTGTTCAGCCTGGTCGGCAAGGTAAAGAATACCGGGCTTGTCGAGTTGCCGCTTGGCACACCGCTCCGTGACATAGTCTACGGCATGGGTGAAGGCGCCGGCCCCCACAAGCGCATCAAGGCGGTGCAGACCGGCGGCCCGTCGGGAGGTTGCATACCCGCGTCGGAATTCGGCGTGCATGTTGACTATGAATCGCTGGCGGCACTTGGAGCCATCATGGGTTCGGGTGGCATGGTAGTGATGGACCAGGACAACTGCATGGTCGATGTTGCCCGCTATTTTGTCGGCTTCACCTCGGCTGAATCGTGCGGCAAGTGCACACCATGCAGGGAAGGCCTGTCACAGATGCTGCGGATCCTGACAGACATTTCACGCGGCAAGGGAACCGAGCGTGACCTGGTCGAACTCGAGCGCCTGTCCAGGGTCATCAAGGACTCGTCGCTCTGTGGCCTTGGCCAGACCGCATCCAACCCGGTTCAGACGACACTGAAGTATTTCCGCGATGAGTACGAGCGTCATATTCTGGAGAAACGCTGCGAAGCGGGTACATGCGAATCGCTGTTCACCGCACTGTGCGAGAACTCCTGCCCGCTGCATATGAACATTCCAGGCTACATCGCGCTGCTCAACGCGGGCCGCATCGAAGATGCGTTCGAGCTGACACTCCGCGACAACCCCCTGCCTGGGTCCATGGGCCGCATATGCCATTTCCATTGCCAGATGCGTTGCCGGCGGGACACGCTCGATGAGCCGGTGGCCCAGGGCGAGATACACCGTTACCTGGCGGACACCATGTACAAGATGGGACGTGAGAAGGATGTCTGGGCGAGACTGGCCAAGGAGCGCAAGGTCTCTACAGGCCGCTCCATCGCCATCATAGGTGCAGGTCCCGCTGGCCTCTCCGCCAGTTTCTACCTGGCGCGCCTGGGTCACGAAGTAACCTTGTTCGATTCAAAGCCCAAGGCGGGAGGGATCCTGCGATACGGCATACCGGCATACAGGCTGCCAAAAGACATTCTGGACAAGGAGCTGGAGCTCTGGAAACGGCTCGGCGTCAAGTTCGTGTTCAACACGACCGTCGGCAAGGATGTCGCGATGGAGACGCTGCGCGGCCAGTACGACTCGGTGATCGTGGCGATAGGAGCCCAGTCGGACAGACATCTTGGCGTGGCTGGAGAAGACCTGGCGGGCGTACATCCCGGTTACGAATGGCTGGAAGCCTTTGCCCAGGGCAAGGCCGCCAAGCCAGGCCGGCGAGCGCTGGTCATCGGGGGCGGCAACGTCGCCATAGACGCGGCCCGGACCCTGTTCAGGCAGGATTGCGAGGTGACGATAGCATATCGCAGAACCAAGGCCGATATGCCCGCAAACGCCGTCGAACTGACCGGGGCCGAGGATGAAGGCATCAGGTTCGAGTTCATGCTTCAGCCCATCGAGATACTAGGCGAGCGAGGCCATGTCAAGGCGGTCCGCTTCAAGGTCATGCGCTCCGGTGGCATCGACGCGTCGGGACGGCCGGCACCTGTGGAAACGGACCGCACCGTCGACATACCATGCGACGATGTGTACGTGGCAGTCGGCGAGCATGTCGAATCCGGCTACCTGGCCAAGGCCGGCATACCCGCGGGCCGTGATGGCCGCGTTACCGCCGACGGCATCAGCGGACTGTCCACCGGCAACGTGTGGGCGATAGGAGACGCCGTTACGGGTCCTGCCACCGCGGCCGAAGCGATGGGCCTGGGCAAGCGAACCGCCAAGGCGATCGACGCAGCACTGATGAACCGTGACGTGTTCAGCACGCTTTTCAAGGATTTTGACCACTCGATGTGCGTACCACCGGAACCGACAAGGACCAATATGTACAGGTCCAGAGTGGTACCGCCAGAGGAGCGGCGAGGCAATTTCCAGGAAATTTCCCTTGGGTATACCGGGGAGCAGGCCATAGCCGAGGCCGCGCGCTGCCTGCGCTGCGACATCAGGGCCGACGCGCTCGGTCCCTGGCGATGAGTGGAGGAAACACCATGAGCACAACGCAAACGATTGATCTGACCATTGATGGCACGAACGTCTCCGTGCCGCAGGGAACATCGATTCTGAAGGCCTGCTCGCAGGCTGGTATAACGGTTCCATCGCTCTGCAATCTGGACGGAATATGCTCCAATGCCTCATGTGGCATGTGCGTCGTCGAGGTAGAGGGCGCCAAGAGCCTGGTACGCTCATGCGTGCAGGCAGCCGCGCCAGGCATGAAGGTGCATACGACCAGCGCCAGGATACTCGAATCGCGCCGCACCGTCATAGAGCTGCTGCTGGCCAACCATCCCGATGACTGCCTGTCATGCCTGCGCAACGGCACCTGTGAACTGCAATCGATGGCCGAGCTTATGGGCGTGCGCCACAGGGCATTCCCTCGCACCAAGAAACCGACGCTGCCTGACCGCATTGGCTGGGGCGTCATGCGCGACAATGACAAGTGCATCCTGTGCGGCCGCTGCGTCGCTGTCTGCCGAGAGATGCAATCGGTATCGGCGATTGATTTTGTCGGGCGCGGCGTCCGTTCGCACGTGGCGCCGTTCATGGACAAGCCGCTGTCTGAGTCGTCATGCGTGTCATGCGGCCAGTGCACGGTTGTATGCCCGACAGGAGCCCTGACCGAACGGGACGAGACTGACGAAGTGTTCGCCGCCCTGTTTGACCCCACGCTGACCGTTATCGTGCAGACCGCCCCTGCCATCCGCGCATCCTTGGGCGAGGCTCTCGGCATGCCGGCCGGTAGCCTAGTCACGGGCAAGATGGCCGCCGCACTGCGCAGGCTGGGCTTTGCCAAGGTATTCGACACGCAGTTCTCGGCCGACCTGACAATCATGGAGGAGGGTTCGGAACTTCTTGCCAGGCTATCCAACCATGGCACGCTGCCTATGCTCACATCATGCTCGCCTGGCTGGATCAGTTTCATCGAGACGTTCTATCCAAAGCTTCTGCCGCACCTGTCCACGTGCAAGTCGCCGCAGCAGATGTTCGGTTCGCTGGCCAAGACATACTGGGCGCAGAAGACAGGCACCGATCCATCCAAGGTAGTCGTCGTGTCGATCATGCCATGCACCGCCAAGAAGTTCGAGGCCAAGCGGCCTGAGATGCGCGATGCGTGGGCCTGGTGGAAGGACAAGGGCCGCAGCGACGCGCCCTACTTCGATGTCGACTTCGCGCTGACAACGCGTGAGCTGGCGCGGATGATCAAGAGGGCGGGCATTGATTTTACCGGCCTGCCCGAAGAGCAGTTTGACAATCCGCTTGGCTCCAGCACCGGAGCGGCGACGATATTCGGCACCACAGGCGGCGTGATGGAGGCGGCCCTGCGGACAGCATACGAGGTTGCCGTCGGGAAGCCGCTGGCCAGTCTGGAGCTCGCGGCGATACGTGGCTTTGACGGCATCAAGGAAGCGACTATCGATGTAGCAGGTACGCCGCTGCGGGTGGCCGTGGCCCATACGCTCAAGAACGCGCGGGTCATCCTGGACGGGATCGCTGCGGGCACCAGTCCCTACGCCTTTGTGGAGATCATGTCGTGCCCCGGTGGCTGCATAGGCGGTGGCGGTCAGCCCGTAGCGCCCACATGGCTCAAGCGGGAACAGCGAAGGACAGCCATATACACGGAGGACAGGTCGTTGCCGCTGCGTAAATCGCATGAGAACCCGGAGGTCAAGGCACTGTATACCGAGTTCCTGGGAGCCCCGCTAGGGCACGAGTCACACGGACTTCTGCATACAAAATACGGGCACCGCGTGGTCTGATAGCTCTGCATTCTTCTTCGAAGCCGGAACGGAAGTGTCATTCCGTTCCGGCTTCCTGCCCGTCAGCGATTGCTTGAAATTCGTTAAATCGATCGCAATCATAGACAACAACGCACATTACCAGCTATAAAGGGTTCCATGCCGATACGCGCCATTGGATTTGATATCGATGGAACCCTCTATTCAGCCCGGCGCCTGTACCTGCGGCTCCTTGCCAGGGGCATGAAGTCGCTCAAGTTGATGGTGGCATTCAACGAGGCGCGGCTGGATATCCGAAAGCTTCTGGATTCCCCCGAGTACCGTGCCAGAAATATACACGGTATCGAGGCGTTTCATCGGTTCCAGGCTGAACTGTGCGCCAGACGGATGGGTGCCGATCCTGAACAGACACACGAAGCCATAGAGCGCTTCTTCTACACAGCCGCCGTTGAGCCTTTCGCATCCATCCCGCTGTATCCCGGGGTGATTGAGTTACTTGGCGCTCTTCGAGAACGTGGCATCAGGCTTGGCGCGCTGTCTGATTTTCCATGTGAGCGCAAGGTGCAACTGCTTGGACTGGGCGAGTTGTTCGATGTGGTTATGACCAGCGAGGAGACAGGACTCGTCAAGCCTGACAGGGCTTCCTTCGACCTCCTGGCCAGCCGCCTTGGCACGCCGCCGGAGCATATCCTGTATGTCGGCAACTCGGAGCAGTACGACGTGGCCGGAGCGATGGGAGCCGGGATGCGCACCGCGCTGATAACCAGGAGCAGGCGCGCAGCAGCCGGAACCGCTGCTGAGTTCGCGTTCAGCGACTACGCCCAGCTGCGCCGCTACGTCCTGGAACACCTGGAAGACTGACGCGAGCTAGTCGAGCCACACCTCGGCCACCGAGGAAGCCTCCCGGATGCGTTCCACGACATCGGCCCGCGGCGAGCAGCTTATCTGCGCGTGCGCCTTTACCGATACATCGCTGCCTGAATCGCTGAGGTGCAGCACTACCCCGCACTGCCCGCTCGACTCAAACAGGATGTCCCGCAGGCCCTCCAAGTCTTCCTCGCTGCGCACGGGATTGAGCGCTATGTGCATGGTGCGGTAGCTCTTCTCCTTGAGCTCGGATGGCTGCACCAGGCGGTCCACCTTGAAGCTCGGAGTCTCGCGTCCCGTATCAACCGTTCCCTTGAGGAAGACTATCGAATCGACATCGAAACGGCCGGGATTGGCCTCCAGCGTGCCTGAGAATACGACTATGTCAATCGTGCCGCTATAGCCCTCAACCTTGCCAAAGGCCATCTTCTTGCCCTTGCGGGTCAGGATCTCGCGCCATTCTACGAGTTGCCCTATCAGCGTATATTCCTTGTCCGGGCTGGAACGCTCCAGATGGGCAAAATCCACATCGCAGCACTTTTCGTAGACGTCCTTGAACTCATCCAGCGGGTGACCGGAGAAATAGAAACCCAGCAATTGTTTCTCGGTTCTCAAGAGATCCGCCCGCGGCATCTCGGATGTAGGCTCGAAACGGAACGGCGGGAACTCCTCATCGCTCGATGCCTCGAACAGGCTGGCCTGGCCATAGGCACCCGCTTCCACCTTCTTCTGGCAGTACTCATAGGCGCGCTCCAGGTTCAGGACCAGTTCAGCCCTTCGGTAGCCCATCGCGTCGAAGCACCCGGCCTGAATGAGTGTCTCGATCACGCGCTTGTTCATCGACTGCACGCCGACGCGTTCCAGGAAATCAAGGAAATCCTTGAATGGCCCGCCGGAAGCGCGTTCCTTGACTATGGCTTCGACAACGCCTTCGCCGACGCCCTTGACGCCAATAAGGCCGTAGACGATTTTGCCTTCCGATACGGAGAACGTCGCCTCCGAACGGTTTATGTCCGGCTCGAGCAGGCCTATCCCCATGGAGCGGGCTTCCGATATGTATTGTGTCAGCTTCTCGGTGTTGTTTATCTCGTTGGTGAGGTTGGCGGCCATGTACTCCGCAGGATAGTTTGCCTTGAGCCAGGCGGTCCGGTACGCGACGACCGAGTACGCGGCGGCGTGGCTCTTGTTGAAACCATACCCCGCAAACGGGACCAGGATATCGAATATTTCCTTGGCGTTTTCCCGGGTGTAGCCGCGGGCCAGGGCACCCTCGACAAACGGCTTCTCTTCCTGGGCCAGCACCTCTACCTTCTTCTTGCTCATCGCGCGACGAAGCAAGTCCGCCCGTCCCAGTGAGTAGCCGGCGACCTCCTGGGCTACCTGCATCACCTGCTCCTGGTAGACTATGACGCCGTATGTCTCTTTGAGGTATTTTTCAAGCGAGCGGTGCGGATACGTTATGGGAGTCCGGCCCCACTTGGAATCGACATACTTGGGGATGTTGTCCATGGGGCCGGGCCGGTAGAGCGCATTGAGGGCTATCAGGTCCTCCACGCTTGACGGTTTGGCCTGTCTGAGAATGCCCTGCATGCCATCCGATTCGAACTGAAAGACGCTCGTGCTTCTGCCCTCGCCGAGCATGGCGAATGTCTTTTCATCGGTATCCGGTATCTTGTCTTCGGCGATATCTATGCCTCGACGCCGTATCAGGCCAATGGTGTTCTTGATCAGCGTCAGTGTCTTGAGACCCAGAAAGTCCATCTTGACGAGCCCGCACTCTTCGAGCTGGTCCATCGTGTACTGCGTCGCGACGATGCCAGTCTTTGGATCCCGGAACAGCGGCACGTAATCGGTCAGCACCGTCTTGCCTATCACGATGCCGGCCGCGTGGAAGCTGGTGTGCCTGTTCTTGTTCTCCAGCTTGCGGGCCATTTCGAACAGTTCCTGGTAGCGTGGATTCACCGCCAGCTCCCTGAGCTTGGGTTCAAGCTCGAACGCCTTTTCAAGCGTCATCTTGGGATCCTCGGGCACCAGCTTGGTTATCATGTTCGATTCATCTATCGACAAGTCAAGCGCACGCGCTACATCCTTGAGTACAGCCTTGGCCTTGAGCGTCCCGAAGGTGATGATCTGCCCGACGCGGTCATTGCCATACTTCTGCGTCACATAGTCTATTACGGCTCCGCGGCCTTCGTAGCAGAAGTCGACGTCAAAGTCAGGCATCGACACGCGCTCCGGATTGAGGAAGCGCTCGAACAGCAGGGCGTACCGGAGCGGGTCGATGTCAGTAATGCGCAATGAATACGCTACAATCGATCCGGCACCGGAACCGCGACCCGGCCCGACAGGTATGTCGTGATCCTTGGCCCAGTTTATGAAGTCAGAAACGATCAAAAAATATCCGACAAAGTCCATCAGGATGATGGTAGCCAGTTCATAATCGAGGCGGCGCCTGATATCCGCGTTATATGATGGATACCGCTTCTCGAGGCCTCTATAACTGGCCCACACGAAGTAGCGCGTGACCGGCATGGCCAGCCTCTCGGCCAGGGACGCCCTGACACCGGGCGCCAGCTCCGCGGTTGGTGTCTTGCCGTACTTGGGGTTGGGCTTGCATACATCCTCGTCGCTCATCGCCGCCAGAAAATCCCTGACACTGGCAACCTCGGATTCGGCCTGCGCGTCGTCATCGCTTGAATAGACTGACGGTATCGCAAATTCCGGCAGCAATGGTCCCGGCAGCGGTATGGACAGAGCGACCATCTCGTTGACCAGCAGGGTGTTGGATATGGCCTCCGGAACTTCCCTGAACAGGTCGGACATCTCGGCGGGGCTCTTGAAGTAGAAATCAGGGCACGGGAAGCGCATGCGGTTCTGGTCAGACACCTTGCGGTTTGTGCCTACGCACAGCAGCGCGTCATGGGCCGCCGCGTCATTGCGTTCAAGGTAGTGTACATCGTTTGTCGCGACAAGCCGCACCCCGAGGCGTTTGGCCATCGGTATCAGTTCCCGATTGACCCTCGCCTCCTCGTCCATAGCGTGATCCTGCAATTCAAGAAAGTAATTCTCCGCGCCGAACAGGTCACGGTAGCGCCCAGCCACACGCTCCGCGTCGGCTGTCCGACCCAGTAGTATGAACTGCGGCACCTCGCCCGCGACGCAGGCCGTCGAGCAAATCAGCCCTTCATGGTACCGCTCCAGCAGTTCCCAGTCTATGCGCGGCTTGTAATAGAAGCCCTCGGTGTACGACAGTGACGAGAGCATGGTCAGGTTGCGGTAGCCTACTTCGTTCTTGGCCAGCAGCACCAGGTGGTAGTACTTGTTGCCGCCCTCCGTGCCTGTCTTTTCCTTGCGGGTGGCTCCGGCTACATAAAATTCGCAGCCAACTATCGGATTGATGCCGGCTTTCTTGCATTCCTTGTAGAATTTCAGGGCGCCAAACATGTTGCCGTGATCGGTCAGCGCCAGGCCAGGCATGCCGAACTCGACGGCACGCTTGATGAGGTTGCCGACACTGACAGCGCCATCGAGCAACGAGTAATCACTGTGGACGTGGAGGTGTACAAAGGACATGCCGACAGTATAAGCCGCTATGGCCAGCGGGGTAAAGCTCGGCGCGATCATCCAATCGCCTACCGAGCGCAGTTAGGCGTCCAAATTCCGGTGGCGGAGTTCGGCTGGCGCAGGATACTATGGAACGCATGAGCGACCTCATGGGCAGACCGGCGGCCATGCCGCCCGAAGACGAAATGGAACAGGCCTTTTATGGACGGAACCCTGCCTATGACGGCTCCTTCTTTGCCGCCGTGACCACAACGGGCATATTCTGCAAGCCATCATGTCCGGCACGCAAGCCGGATAGATCCCATGTCATATTCTACGCGACGGCGCGCGAGGCCCTCTTCGCGGGCTTCAGGCCGTGCAAGCGCTGCAAGCCGCTCGAACCATCAGGGCAGGTCCCTGCGTGGCTCGATCAGGTCATGGCCCTGGCCGAGAGCCATGCTGACCAGAGACTTGGCGACGCGAAGCTCAGGGCAGCCGGGCTCGACCCGGTAGCCATACGGCGCTGGTGGAAACGGGAACATGGGATGACCTTTCAGGCCTTCTGCCGGGCGCGAAGGCTTGCCAGAGCCTTTGAATCGATACGCGCCGGCTCAAGCGTCGACGATGCCATTCTCGATTCGGGCTGGCAATCGTTTTCCGGCTTCAGGGAGGCATTCGGCAACCTGTTCGGTTCGCCACCGGGCGCGGCCGCGCGCGGCGCCAAGGCCGGCGACTATGTCCGGCTGGCCTGGATAGAGACGCCGCTGGGACCGATGGTCGCCGGAGCAGATGCGGATGCTGTCCGTTTTCTGGAGTTTTCGGACAGGCGCGCGATGGAGGCCCAAATAGAAGCGCTCGGTCGTACCAGCGGCATGCCTATGGCGCCCGGCGACAACGACATCATTGAAAGACTCCGTCATGAGCTTGGTGAGTACTTCGCGGGGACACGGACGGTATTTACAGTGCCATGCAGCGAGCCCGGCTCGGATTTCCAGAGGAGCGTCTGGAAGGCTCTGGCCGACATTCCGTATGGGCAGACGCGAAGCTACGCCCAGATTGCGCTGGCCTTGGGCACGCCGGGAGCCGCGAGGGCAGTCGGCACCGCCAACGGTCTCAACCGCATAGCGATCATCGTGCCATGCCACCGTGTCGTCAACGCGGACGGCCAGCTTGGCGGCTACGGCGGAGGTCTCTGGAGAAAAGAGGCTTTGCTCAATCTGGAGAGAACCGTGGCGGGCCAGACAGCAAGAGGCACGCAAGCGGTACGCTAACTCCCCGCAGGGCTCCTGGCATGGAGCGGTGTCGGTATCGACGCCAGGCCGAATGGCGTGCCATACAGGTCGCCGAGCGCTTCGCAGCTCGTGAGTTGCGCGACGGGCCCGAGTGCCACCAGCCGGCCCGAGCGCATCAGGACGGCGTCATCGGCGCACGCAAGGGCGAATGCCAGATCGTGCGTCGAGAGCAGCACTCCTGCACCGGAATCGGCGATGCGCCTGACTATCGAGCCTATCGCCGCGACATGAGCAGGATCGAGCATGTCGGTCGGTTCATCAAGGATAACCCAGGAAGCTTCCTGAACCAGCGCGCGCGCGATGCGGACCAGCTGTAGCTCGCCTCCTGACAGAGCGGTAATGCGCCTTGTCGCCTTGGCTCCCATGCCAACAGATTCCAGCGCCTGTCGGGCCTCCTGCCTGTCCTTGTCGGATGGCACTGACAGGTATGGCAGGTGCGGCGCCCTGCCAAACGATACGTACTCCAGGCAGCTGAATGAGAAGGCCAGCCGCTCTGTCTGGGGCAGAAAAGCCGCCTGCCCCGATCGGCGCACGGTGCCCGAGCATGGCGACAGCCACCCCGAGCCTATGCCAAGGATAGTCGACTTGCCGGAGCCATTGGGGCCAAGCACGGCAGTAACCGTTGCCGGCTTCAGGCTCAGGCTGAAACCGAGCACCGCGTCGTCGCTGCCGCCCTTGTAGCGATACCCCACATCGATGAACTCCATTGTCAGCCTCGCTCAACCCGCAGCCGTTGCCCGGCGAGCAGCGCAAAGAAGGCCACGGTACCTATAAGCGATGTTGTCACACCCAGTGGCAGTTCGCCGGAGAATAGACCGCGCGACAGCGTATCGCATATCACGACGAATATGGCCCCCAGAACAGCAGAGCCTGGTACGGTCGGTGAGCCATCGCCGCCGAAAAGCAGTCTGGCCAAGTGTGGCACGATGAGGCCGACCCAGGATACGACTCCGGCCAGGGCTGTCACCGCGGCGACACCGGCGGCGGCCGTGCCCAGGATGATGGTCCGTTCAAGCCGAGGCCTCGCGCCCAGAGACGAGGCAGTCGCCTCATCCAGTGACAGCAACGCCGTGCGCCACCGCATCGCCACCAATATGATCACCGAGCCAAGAGCGACGGGAGCCGCGATCGCGATGAGTCGCCACGATGCCCCGGACAGGCCGCCCATAAGCCAATAGGTTATCTCAGGCAGGCTCTTGAGGGGATCGGCGCCATACTTGATCAGGGCGACCAGGGCGGAGAAGAAGGCCGAAACGGCTATGCCCGACAGCAAGAGCCGGAGAACGGCTCCGCCGAAACGTATGCGGCCGGACATCGATACGGTAAGGCCCAGTGCCAGCAAGGCAAAGCCGAACGACGAGCCGAACAGCGCCAGCGAGCCTCCGCCGAGCACCATCGAGAGGGCGGCCCCGAAGGAAGCACCCTGGGAAACACCAAGGAACCCCGCATCAACGAGCGGGTTGGCGAACACGAACTGCATGGCCGCCCCTGACGCGCCCAGAGCAGCGCCTAACAACAAGGCTCCCGCAACCCTGGGCAACCTGACCAAAAGTACAATCCTCATGGCAAGCTGATCATGGGCCAGGCTCCGGGGATCGATGAAGCCAGGCCTTGGATACCGGCCAAAGAGGACAGCCAAAGCCGATACGATCACCAGGAGGACAATGGACCAGGCAATCGAGGCCCGTTTGCTCACCTGCTCGAGCCGCTCATGCGTGGAAGCACCCGCGTACTGAAGGCGGCGTCTCCAAATCCATAGAACAGCGCGAAGAACCGGCGAGCCTCCGCCTCGGCGGAATAGCCGGGCATAGAACCGGGAAACAGCGAGTCGGTCAGCCACAACAGGCCGAGTCCCCAGCGCGTATCAGGCTGGTCCCACGACAGGAAGTCCTGCGGGAAACCGATGATCCGCGCCGTCTTCACGGCCTTGAGCCCGGCGAACCGGGGATCGGACATGGAGCGGGCGGCGATGGCGCTGGCCTTCTCCTTGTACGATATGATTATGAACACATCGGGGTTCCAGGCCGCTATCTGCTCCGGTCCGACCTTGGCCCAACCAGAACCAGGGTTGGCGCCTTTCCAGACGGGCGTGCCTCCAGCGAGCTCAACCAGACGCGTCTGAATCCAGGAATCAGGCGGAACCTCGAAACCATCGCTGACGGACTGGGCCATCAATACGCGCGGCCGCGCTGCGCCTGGTTTTCCAAGAACCGCCTTGCTTGCCCGCTCGGTCAAGTCGACGATGCCGTGGTAGTAGCCGACAAGCTCCTTGGCCCTGTCAGGGGATTCAAAGATCGTTCCGACAGTGGTGATGTCAGCGTAAAAGTCCTCTGGGGACTCAAGCGACAGATAGGCTGTCTTGATGCCGAGTGTCTCCAGTCCAGAACCCAGCCCCGAGCGCAGGCTTGACTTGAGTATGACCAGGTCTGGCCGGTACGAGGCGTAGACTTCAACCCCGGCCTGCCTGTCAAAAGATGGCAATGTGGAGAAGCCAGGATCAACCGTGGAAAGAAAGACGCCGAGCCCCTGGTCGGTGCCGCCGATGGCTACAACCCGAGGTCGGGCGGCCGGGAAGGCGTAAACAACATCGGCGACCATAGTCACGGCCTTGCCACCCATAACGACGCGGCCTGGTGACTGGGCCGCCGCCAATGATACCACCGCGACCAGCGCGGCAAGCAGAAGCATGTGTCTGGTTTTCATGTATCCATCCTAGCACTCACTCAATGACTATTCAAGGCCGCGTAGGTTTCAGGCGTATCGATGTCGGCGAAAATACCATCGTCATCGACCTGCGCACTGGTCCACGAATGGCCCAGAAGGTAGTCGCGCAGGCGCGAATCAGGGTCGCGGCCAGCGAGTCCGGGCACGAATGCGGCTGGTATCCAGACTGGATGCCCAAGCCTCTCCGCCCGAGCCGCGAAGACGGCACATGCCTTCCCATCTGCTGCGTGGCGCTCGGCTTCTTCTATCTCGAGGGCAAAGGCGATTGCCGGCAGGCGCGGCATGTCTGCAGGCGCGACAAAGAAGCCGTCAAAGCCGGCCGCTATCAGCGACAGTGCTTCGATGCCAGCGCGTACCGAGCCGAGCATGCCAAGCTCCCACGCCTGATTGACGACCACGGTCACATCGAGCCTGCCCATGAACGCCGCAACAAGCTCATCGGCCCTATAACCCGCCACAACCACCGGGTGCAGACCGGCGGAAAGCACCGTATTGACCACGGCTCCGCACATGGTCGTATCACCCCACGGCAGCATTGGCTTCCATGCGCCCATCCGCGACGAGCGGCCTGCGGCCGGAATTATGCAACAGCGACGCATTCGTCCCTCCCGGTACAATAAATGGCGCATTTTCGATATACTATACCATGGGCACCATGGTGACGAGGTTATACAGCACCTAAGGAGTGATGCGGCGTGGCGACAACGCTTTCCGTCCTGGAATCATATATGAGCCTGGAAGGCCTCAAGTACTCTATACACGACGATTACATTCGTACGAGCTTCGCCACAGATCTATACCGCGATGCCGATGGAGACGCCAGCGTCTTCATCATAGCCAGGCTCGACGAGGAAGGCGAATACTTTAAACTGATGGCGCCCAATCTGTACCACTACCCCCCCGACGGACCAAATACCGCGGAGGTGTTCAGGGTATTGCTTGGCGTATGCTGGCGATCAAAGCTTATCAAGTATGAATATGACGAGCGCGACGGTGAGATCAGGGCGATCATAGAGTTCCCACTCGAAGACGGCGCGCTGACATCGAAGCAGTTTCTCAGGTGTCTGAACGGCCTCGTCCAGATCATCGATGAATACCACGAGGCCATAGCGGAGGCCATAGCTGGCGGGTTCGCGTCGCTTGACGACGCGGAGAACACCGCAGACAACGTCCGCAACGCTGATCAGATACTCAAGGCCGCCGGCATCGACAAGGCCAGGCTGGCCGCCGAAATGACAGGCGTCTTGCGATTCGAGGAGTGATCATGTCGAGATACGACAAGTATTCCGAAAGCGCGATCGGGGTCCTCGTAAAAACGCAGGATATAGCCATGCGGGGCGTGGCCGGCGAGACCGGCCACCAGGACCTGGCGGAGGCGCTGCTGCTCTCGGCGTTGCCTGACATCGTCGCCATAGCCAAGAGCAACAATGCCGTCGTCGACCATGAGCTGATCAAGGCTCTGAACGAACGCATCGAAGCCAGCACGCCCCGTGATGTCGAGGGACCGGTCAAGATATCGGGAGAGTTCAGAAGCATACTGGACAAGGCGGAGGCGCTCGCCGGCGACGCCAAGGTCGAACCGGCGCACCTGATCAGGGCCGCGTGGCCCACAATCAAGGCAGAACTCGCCCCATTCTTCCGCTCGGAATCCGCTCTTCAGCTCGTGCTGCCCGCCGACGACATTGTCCTGCCCGACCTTGGCCTTCGATCACGGCCCAGCGAGGCCGTCTCGGTGCTGCTGCGCTTTGGGGAAGAGCTGACCGATCCGGACGCTGATTTTCAGGTCTTTGGCAGGGAGACGGAGCTGGACAACCTGACATCGGTCCTGCTCAAGTACTGGAAGCCCAATCCCCTCATCATAGGTGAGAGCGGTGTGGGCAAGACGGCTCTGGTGCAGGGGCTCGCGATGCGCATCAAGGCAGGCGCCGTGCCTGAACGGCTCAAGTCTGTCAGGATATTCGACATACACGTTTCGGAGCTGCTCGCGGGCACCAACCTGCATGGCGCACTCGAGGACAACCTCAACATGCTGGTGACGGCGGCCGAGTCGCTGCCGGACGCGTTCCTGTTTATAGACGAGATACACCAGGTGGTGCCGGCCTTTGCCAACAACCCGATATCGGAGGTGCTCAAGCCAGCGCTGTCATCAGGGCGGATCAGGTGCATCGGTGCCACGACCAGTACCGACTACACCAAATATCTTGAGAAGGACACGGCACTGTTGCGACGGTTCCAGACCATGCTGGTCAAGGAGCCCGACGAGGCCGCACTTGGCACAATCGTAGCCGGCATAACGCCGCGGCTTGAGCGCCATTTCGGCATCACCATACCGGAACCGGTCAGGACACGCGCCATCGAGATGGCGCGCCGCTACCTGCCCATGAAACGGTTCCCCGACAAGGCGCTCGATGTGCTCGATCGCGCCTCGGCCAAGGCAGTCTTCGCCGCCGAACGGGAGCTGACAGAATCGCGCCTGGTCGACGCCGTCCGCGACATCGGCAACGTCATCGTGGAGCCTGGCATGGATGAGGCGAGCGGCCTGTCCGGGCTGGAAGCCGCCATGTCACGCGACGTGATGCGGCAGGACGATGCGATACGCACCGTCGCCCAGGCCGTTCGTGTGGCCAGAATGAGGCTTGACCCGCGTCGCGACAGGCCCAGCGGCGCGTTCCTGTTGACGGGTCCCACCGGCGTTGGCAAGACGGCTCTCGCCGAGCACCTGGCGCGCGCCCTGTCAGGCCGCGATGACGCCCTCTTCCGTATCGACATGAGCGAGTTCTCCGACGCCCATACCGCAGCGCGCCTCCTCGGGGCGCCACCCGGCTACATAGGCTACGATGACGCGCCGCTACTGTCCAAGGCTGTCGATGCATGCGCCGGCGGCGTGTTGCTGCTCGATGAATTCGAGAAGGCCCACGCGCAGGTACACCGCCTGTTCCTCCAGATACTCGACGCCGGTCGCGCCACCGACTCGACAGGCAGGTCGCTGTCGTTCTCGGCACTTACCATAGTCGCTACGTGCAATGTCGGCGGCGATACCGGCCCGGCGGTCGGATTCGATGTCGAACACGCGCTCCAGCGTGACTCGGGCCGCGTGCCCATGGCAGCCCTCAAGCGCGCCTTTCCCATGGAGCTGCTCAACCGGTTCGACGCTATCGTTCCGTTCCGCGCGCTTGACCGCGATGACGCCCGCGCCATCCTGTCGGGCGTCATCGTACGCGACTCCAATGCCAACCTGCGCAGGGAATATGGCCTGGAGCTTGATTTCTCGCCCGAGGCGCTGGATGCGATCCTGACCAGCGGCTATTCGCTGGAATTTGGAGTCAGGGATTTGCAGCGAGCCTACAGGCGCCTGGTTTCTGTCCCACTCGCCTCCATCGTCGGTACGGCACGAAAGGGCACCATACGTGTCGATGGTGATGGCCCGACGCTGGCCTTCAGAGGGGTCGAACGCGCTTGATTTATCAGGCGTCATCGATAAAACTGGAATAAGGTTTCAATACAGAAGGAGGTCGGCATGGCCAAGCATGTGATCGATGAGGTCGCCGGTTTTTATAGAATAATAGAGCTCAAGGCCTTCAGGCGGACCGAAGGTGTTTCGTTTGACATCATGCCGATGGAACTGCTGCCCCACATCGAAGGAATAGACCGCGTTGTACACAAGCGCTTTGCTCTGTCACCGGGTTCGGTGGGTGACGTCGAACGACCCTGGTACATGCATCCGTACCAGGAAGACAACCTCCTCGTGTTGCACGGCTCCCGGAGCGTCGACATCTATACGATGAAGCACGGTCGCGTCGAGTCATTTGTCGTCGAACCCGAGCGCATCATCCACAATGGCGAAGTCGTCTATGAAGGCCCCGCCATGCTTGTCTGGCCAACCGGAGTATTCCACAGGATAACATCGGGCGAGGAAGGATCAGCGTCGCTCAACTTCGCGGCGAGACTGGAAGGTTTCGACATCAGGACAAACTTCAACGTGTACGACCTCGACGTCGAGCATGCCAAGTCGACGCTCCTGCGGGCCGGTTATCTGGACCAGAGCCCCAGCTGAAGCCGGGCGCTGCACGGCGTCACAACGCCGTCAGCAGCGCCAATATGGCGGCGCCCAACGCTCCAAGAGCTACCAGCCATATCCACAAAGGCAGCGGTGGCGCTGGCCTGTCGGGAACACTGCCCGATGATTTCCATTGTTCCTGCACACGTTCGGGCGCCATGCTGTAGCCACAGACCGGGCACCCTTGTGTAAATTTCGATGCCGCTCCGGAGTAGCCGCATCGCGGGCACCTGACAGCGGAAAAGAGTCGCCCACAGACCGGACACGCTGGCTCATCGCGTCCGACCTCGGCGCCGCAATGTTCGCAGAAGAACCGGGGCGCCTTGGAGCGTTTCAGGCTGTTTCCTTGATGGCCGACGCGGAAGACTTGCCGGTGTCACCCTTGGCTGACGAAGTGGGCGCCGTTGAGGTTCCTGCTGGCGCGCCCGAGGAGGTGTCGGACTTCTTCGACGCTGGAGCAGCCGTTCCCTCCGAGCCTGCAGCCTTGCTTCCGGCTGGAGCCGCCGGATTCTTGCCCCGTGAATCGTTGACATAGAAGCCGGAGCCCTTGAAAATCACGCCTGATCCGCCAAAGATCAGCCTGCGGACATCCTTGCCGCACTGCGGGCACAGACGAACCGGCTCATCGGACATATTCTGCGTTCGTTCGAAGGTGTACCCGCACGCTCTGCATTCATATTCATACGTCGGCATGAAATAACCTCGTTGAAGCACTCATCGTAGTAGGATGCGACAAATATACAGACATTGCCGGGCCTAGTAAAGACTGTGCTGGCGACGACAGCTATGTGCTGGCGACGACAGCTATGTGCTGGCGAGACTCCCGAGATATTCCTCTATGAACTCCTTGGGCGTCAGCTCCTTGTCCAGTATGCGATGCACCCCGCGGCATATCGGCATGTCGATATGCCGCTCATCCGCTATCCTGCGGACAAAACGGCTGGCTGGCGCGCCTTCAGGCAGGTACCCGAGTTCGTTGATCCGCGCTATCAGATCAGTTGCATTCTTGAATGGAGCAAGCACATGTTTCTCGACTATCTCCCTGCCAAAGCGCCTGTTGCGGCCATGAATAGAGCGGCATGTCACATCGAGGTCGCCGACTCCAGCTATCGATGTAAAGGTCTCTGGATGTGTCGCGCCTAGCGCCTGGCCGAATGCCTGAATCTCGTTGAGGCCGGCGGCCAGCAGCATCGATTCGGTATTGTCGCCAAAGTGATTGGAGTCCGCCTTGAGCGCGTCGAGCATGCCAAAGGCTATGGCGACGACGTTCTTGACGGCGCCACAGACCTGGACGCCAACGATGTCGAGCGATGGAAAGACAAGGAGACTACGGCTCTGCAGCAGCTCCCTGACACGGATGGCGTTGCGTCCATTGGCGCTGGCGGCGGCCAGCCCGGTCATGATGCCCCTGGACACCTCTTCGGCATGGCTCGGCCCTGACAGATACACAAGGTTTCCGCGGTAGAAGCCAGGCAGATAATCCTCCAGCGTCTCGACTATGAGACGTGGGCCTCTGTCAGTCTCTATGAAGCCCTTTGTCAGCACCGCGATGAGGGGACGCCCCTCCATGATGTCGGGGGATGTAAGGATGCGCCTGACGGCGGCCAGGAGGTACGGCGATGGTACCGCCAGGAAAATGGCCTCCATGCCATTGGCGGCGTCCAGCGGGTCGGCGCTGGCATGCAGACGATCGGGCAGATCGACACCGGGCAGATATGCCTCGTTGCGATGCGTTTGGTGTATTGCCGTGGCCAGGGCCGGCTCGCGGGCCCAGAGCGTCACTTCGTGTCCACGCTCGGCAAGCGCCTTCGCGACCGCCGTACCCCAAGCGCCCGCACCCAGCACGCCTATTCGTTTGCCCTTGTGCCTGAGCACGCCATGGAGTGCGCCCAGCGCTGATTTTCCCTTGTCGGTTGTCATGGTAGTACCATAGTAGCCTGCACGGCTCGGGGTCGGCAAGCTCGCCTCCGCTTGCCGGCCGGTCCCGCCTCATATACACTCGTGGCGGGAGCTGCCCGTGAACATAGAATTCCATTATTACGCGATCCATGCGCTGGCTCTCGAAGCCGGCCTGGATGAACGGACCGCCTTCATCATGGCCAATGCATCCCAGGAAGTGGACGCCTCGACCACTCCCATAGCCTATGAGACGCCAAAAGGCCGTGTAGACATAGCGATAACCCAGAACTACGTATTCTGGGATGAATCAGTGCGCAATGATATATATCTGCCGTTCCATTTCCTGCCAGGCGACGCCGCCGCGGCAGCAGCGGTCCGCGCCGACGGGCGGCGATCAGTCTGGGCTGTAACACCCAACTCAATCATGGCCAAGGAATTGCTGACTGCCGCATTCAAGGACAAGGATCCATACTTGATGGGCATAGCCCTTCATGCCTTTGCCGACACTTGGGCACACCAGAATTTCTGCGGCATGCTTGACGACTGGAACGATATGGGTGGCACTTCTATTGCCTCGGGCTTGCCGCCAGCGGGCCACTTGCAGGCGCTCTCATCCCCCGATGAGCCCGGCGCGGTCTGGACCGACGGTCGACTGCGGCCTGAATTTTCACGCATACGCAACGCGGACAGATTCGCCGCGGCCGCCCGCAAGATATTCAGGTACCTGCGCGTCTTCATGGGCCGCCGCTTCGATGATGACGAATTGGTGGTCGGGACATTGCTCGCCATCTGGACAAAGCCCTCAAAGGACGAGCGACTGGCCGATTATGTGATACGCTGGAACACGAGGCCGTACGAACCGCGCCTGTGGCGCAGGGAGGCTGGCGCTCCAGCGGAATCGGCGCCGTACGCCGCCATTGGCCACTATGACAAGCTGGCCTGGCTCAGAAGCCAGCTGGACAAGTCGATGGGCTGGACCACCCAGAAGCCGATACGCGTCGATTCGACATTCTACTCGACCCATCTCTATCGCTGGCACGAGGCGGCTCTTGAGCATCGTCGCCGCGCCATCGCGGCACTGAAAAGGAACAACCTGTGAGAACATCAATAGCGGTAGCCGCCGTACTGGCGCTTGTCACCCTGTCGGGATGCGCAACGCTCGTCAAGGCGCCAGCCGATGTCGAGACTGAACGGCTCCTGCCCCCTGGAGCGCTTGCCTACGCGAGGCTTGACAAGGCCGTTCTGAACGCGGCAATAACCAATGGCATCGCCGGCATTGACGCAAGCGACGCACAGAGCGCGCGCGGCATCATCGACAAGACCGATGTGCTGACGCTCGCTCTCGTTCGCGCGCCCGGCGCCAAGCAGGACAGCCTGCTCGCTGTAGCCGAGGGCAACTATCCGCAGGGATCGGCCTCATTCGCTCTGGCCACCAACTCCGGCTGGCATCGCAGGGGCGCCATATGGGAGCGCAAGGATGGCACCGTGAATCTGGCGTTCGTAACCGGTGGCCGTGCCATCATCGGTACCATACCAATCGACACCGTTGTAGCCGCCGTGGCCCAACCCAATGCCTATCCCATTCCTGCGCGCTGGGCGGAGGCGTGGTCAGCGCCCGTCGCCATCTATGTGCCATGGCCGATGGATCTCATAGCCGCGCACGTTCCGCTTGGAGATGGAGCGATCCCCATGCTGGCACTGGTCGTATCCGCTCATCCCATTCACGGCGGGCCACGGAACGGAGCCTACGATACTACCATGCAGTTTCAGTTCGATTCGGATCGAGCCGCCCTGGTGTTTTCACCGCTATGCAGGATATTCCTGTTCGCGGCGGCTACCGCGCTGTGGCCCGAGAGCGCGGCGACTACCGTCGACGAAGCGGTATGGCACACAAACGGCTCCGTGGTGACAGCAAGCGGCATAACACTCCTGCCCGCATCGATCGCGGCCCTTGCCGGCGGTCTATCACCATGACCAAGGACTCGATTGAAGTGGTTCAGGGATTCGATACAAACTCGACGATTGCGCCAACAAGAATATCCGACACACGGTAGCTCGGGTCGCTGAAGGCGGCGTGGTTCTCCTCGACATCCTGTGAGACGTCCTTGAGCACGTGGTTCATGCGGGGAACCATTATCGTTGTGGCGCCAGGCCGAGCCGCGCCGAGCGCCATGAAGTCGGCAAGCGTCGCCTGCATGTCCATGTCACCCTGGATCAGCAGGCACGGGCCGTTCCAGAGGGCAAGCTCGGTCTCTATATCGCGCTTGAATGCCTCGATCAGGTATGGCTGGAAGCTCGGCCGAAAAGCTGCGGCGTAGTAGCTTGAAGGCGACTCCACCTGGTGACCGGCGAGCAGGGCGGCTATGATCGCCTCTCCCTCAGCGCGCTGGTCATCCGGCGCCTGCCGCACCGCCTTTCTGAACGCGTCGAGCGTGCCGTCCGCCGAGGCACATGCGACTATGGTACCAGCCACCTTCGTCCCGGCTATGATGCACTCGTTGGCGGCAGACACCGCGACGAGGGCGCCATCATTAAGGCCGAGCAACCATATACCGGAATAGCAGCCGCTCTCAGACAGCTCCTTGGCAACCGCGGCCATGTCGTGTATCCACGCCTCGAGGCTCATGTCCTCTTCGCGCTTGACCAGCCACGAAGATTCTCCCGAGCCGCGCTTGTCGTATCGGTACGTCGCGACTCCCCGAGCCAGCAGATCCTCTGCCAGGAGCCGCAGCGCGTCATTCTTGCCGGGTACGTTGTAGTTGTTGCCATCGCGATCGGCAGCGCCAAGCCCCGCGTGCAGTATGACAAGCGGCGGCCTGGTCGCGGCAGGCACGGCGCCGGCAGGCACGAGCAGGGTTCCGGCAAGCCGGGCTCCGTCGGGCGCGGTAGCCGTCCATAGGGTCGATGAATCGGGCTGGGTCTCCGAGCGCGTCATGAAGAACGTGCCACCGGGGGCATCTGGGCCATCGCCCTGCCGGAACGAGCCTTCGACCCGCCCGTCCACAGACTGGCCTGCAAGCGTCATCATGCCGCCGCCGAAGGCAAACGATAGCGCTACCGAATCGCCCGATACCTGTGCCGTGGCCGACGGATACCCATACAGCTGTGCGCTCGGCAGATCGAGCAAGGCGCCACCAAGGGTGATGCGCAGCGAGAACGGCATCTGGCCCTGGGCCAGATGCAGCTGTCCATCCCATCGCCCCGCCCATACGGCAGCGGCTTCGGACTCCTGACCAGTGGCAGCCACACCGATCAATACCAGCAACACAAGTACACAAGCGGTTCGTCTCATGGTCGCGGAGTATAGCAGATGCGCTCAGGCGAGCAACAGCCGCTATCGGTACCCTATCGCGACCGCGACCAAGAGGAGGGCCATTGTCAGCACGAACGTCGCGGCCTGCAGCTTCCATGTTTTTTTGAACCATTGACCCCAGGACATGCCGGCCAGGCCCAGCGATATCAACAGCACCGCGTTGGTCGGGTACAGCATGTTTGAGAAGCCGTCGCCGAAGGCAAAGGCCTGCACCGCTATCTGTCTGGACACACCCGATAGATCCGCCAGTGGCGACAGTATCGGTATCAGGAGGAAGGCCTTGGCGCTCGCGCTGCCAATGAAGAAATTCATCCCAAGTACGACCAGGTACATCAGAGCCGCCGCGCCATATCGTGACGTGCCCGCCAGCAGTCTGCTGGCGCCATACAACACCGTATCCATGATGCCGCCCGATACGACTATCCGCTTGACACTAAGCGCCATCAGGATGAGCAGTCCCGCCGGCAGCACGCCGAGCGCGCCGGCGCCGAAGGACCTGGCAGCCGCTGCCGGCTTGATGCCGGCCGACAGCCCCGCGCCGGCCCCAATGACAAGGAAACCAAGAGCAATAACCGGGAGCACCAGATCCGAACCGATGCGCGTTACTGAAGAAAGCGCTACGACAAGCGCGAGTGCCCCGCTCGACCAACCAAAGAACCTGACTCCGGCGAACAGCCGCGGCGCGGCCGCCGCATCGGGTTCCGGCTCTGCAGAAGGTCGGTCGCCGGGCATTGCATCATGCAGGAGCCTCGAGCGTTCAATCGAGCGCACATGGGTGACCATGAATGCCATGTACAAGGCATAGACGCACAGGAACACAATGATTCTGAAGAGCGAGCCGCTGAGCACCGGTATGCCTGCCAGTCGCTGGGCTGTGCCTATGCTGAACGGGTTGGCTATCGCGGCGGAGAACCCGAATCCAACGGCAAGGATGCTCATGCCAAGACCGGTAAAGACATCCCAGCCAAACGACAGTGACAGCCCAATAGCCAGCGGCACGAGCGGCACTACCTCTTCGAAGACACCCATGAAGCTGCCTATGGCCATGAAGAAGAGACACAGGATCGCGAGCATCGCGATGCGCCGCGATTCGAAGCGTCTGGCCAGAAGCCTGACGCTCTCCTTGAGCACACCCGCTTCGCGCAACAGCGCAAACGACCCACCGACCACGGCTATGAATATGATGATGACGATGGCAAGCGCCGCGTCATCGCTGGCCAGGACCTCGAGCGGGGCGGTCAACCAGCGCCAGACAGGGTAGTCGGGTCGGGCAGTTGGCTGGTAGCTGTCGGGGACGACCACCAAGGAGCCATCCGCCGCTGCCACACGCTGGTATGAACCGCCGGGCACCACGAGCGTCAGTATGCCAGCGGCCAGCATCAAGACTGCCAGCACCGCGAGTGATGCGACAAACGACCGTACGGTCATGGCACCGGCCGTCGAGCCAGTCTGGCCAGTGACATCGTCATCGGCTTCTTTCATTGGATATCCTCCGAGCGCCAGCATACGATATCGTTTTAGCGCAGACAAGCCGGAAAATCGGCCCGATCCGGGCTTTACTGCCAGATCGCTCCGGGTGATACTCAGAGCTGGCATCGATACAAAACGCTTCCTGAGGAGTATGTATGATCACACCATTCCTGCTTGTGGCCGCATTCATCGTCATCGTACTGGCCGTCATGGTAACGCGCGCGCTCTTGACACCCGGGGCCGCCGCTCCCGACGTACTCGACGCGTCGCGGCTGGAGGCGTATGCCGGCGTTGAACAGAAGCTGTCCACCCTGATCAAGATACCGACCATCTCCAGGTTTGATGCCTCCGAGGAGGACGGAGCGGCCTTCGAGCGCCTGCTCGAGACGGCACCAGGACTATTTCCCCTCGTCCGTGACAGGCTGCTACGAGTCGAGGCGGGCGACCGTGCCCTGGTCTACGAGTGGCCAGGCAGTGATCCATTACTGGCTCCGGTCATACTGACAGCGCACTTCGATGTTGTCCCAGCCGGTGATGATAGCCTCTGGCACAGGCCACCCTTCTCCGGCGACATAGCGGATGGCTATGTGCACGGCCGCGGCACCCAGGATGTCAAGATCATGATGGTCTGCGCTCTTGAAGCGGCCGAACGCCTGCTGAAATCAGGATTTGTACCCAAGCGCACCATCTGGTTCGCATTCGGTGGCGACGAGGAGATAGGAGGCGAGCGCGGAGCTGCCTCCATAGCCGCGATGCTCAAGGCCCGAGGCGTTCACGCGTCATTCCTCTTGGACGAAGGCGGCTTCGTGGCCCAGGGCATGCTCTCGTTTGCTGACAGGCCACTGGCCCTGATCGGTGTCGCGGAGAAAGGCTATGTCGATGTGGCCATAACCGCGACGGGAGCCGGTGGGCATGCGTCGATGCCGCCGCGCCATACCGCCGCCGGCCTCGTGTCAAAGGCGGTAGCGCTTTCCGAGGCAAGCCCCTTCCCTGCCAGAATCACCGCGACGCTGGCGCGATTCCTCCGCGACCTGTCACCATACGCGCCGTTCGCGTACCGGCTGCTCTTCAGGAACCTGGGTCTGACTGCGCCGCTCGTCAAGGCGGCCTTCTCGATGTCACCGACGACCAATGCGCTTGTGAGGACTACCCAGGCGGCGACGATGCTGTCAGGCTCCGACAAGGAAAACGTACTGCCGGAGAAATCCCAGGCCATTATCAACGTGCGCGTGCTGCCCGGCGACACCGTCGCCTCCGCCGTGGCCAGACTCGACACCATCGCCGCCAGGGCCGGAGCCAAGGCCGGATATGCCCATGTTGGCCACACCGTCGAGCCGCTACCCGAGGCGCCTGTCGATCATGACGGCTACCGCGCCATTGGCGCGTGCATACAGGAAGTGTTTCCCGAAGCCGGCGTGGTGCCGTTCATGTTTACCGCGGGCACCGACACCAAGCACTACATCGATGTTGTCGAAGCGCTCTACCGCTTCGAGCCGGTCACGCAGGCTCCTGCTGACCTGGCATGCATCCATGCAGCCAACGAGCGCATTTCGGTTGACAATGTCAGACGATGCTGCATGTTCTATGAAACGCTGATGCGACGTCTCTGATCATACTGGACATCGGCAGGCAGTACAGATACTACCTGCCGATGTCCAGAGTCGCGGGAAATGAGATGTCCTCGGGGCGCTCGGAATAGCGCAGGAAGAACGAGAAGCGTTCTGCGAAGACAGCCAGGAAGCGGCAAGGCTCCATCATACTCGAGGGCATGGCCACGATAAGCGAGAATCGGTCGCTGGACAGGAGCCACAGTGTCGCGCCTTCCTGCGCCGTCGGCGCGGTGTACGTCCTGTATTCCGCGGGCATGCCCGGACATGTGGCGGCGGACCACGGCGGGGCAATGAGCAGCGGCACAATAGTATACCATATGGCCACGCTATCCGGTTGCCCAGCCGCCGAAAGTCCAGCCGCCGAAAGTCCAGCCGCCGAAAATCCGGCCCGCTGGTACAGGTAGGCGCCGGACAGCGCCGGAAAGGCATTGTGACCAAAGCCGGGCACGCCGCTTGTGCGTGCGGTTCCGCGCACCAGGACAGCGCGCCCCGCTTGCAGACTCGCGGGCATGGCTGTGGCGGGGCTTTCAGCCGTGGCGGCATCGGGCGGCGCGACAGGGACGACCCGGCCGCAGGCGGCCAGGCCAAGCATGATACACACGACCAGCGGCGCCGCCCGTCCCATCATTCCACCGTCACGCTTTTGGCAAGGTTGCGCGGCTGGTCTATGTCGCAACCTCGTTCCAGGGCGCAAAAATACGAGAACAGCTGCAGCGGAGGCACCATCACGAATGGCTGGAACGCCGTACCGACCCTGGGAACAGGTATGTAGTCATCGGCTATGCCCGCCACCAGGTCATCGCCTTCTTCAGCCAGCGCTATGATAGGCCCGCCGCGCGCCTTGATCTCCTTCATGTTCGATATGGTCTTCTCGCGCAAGTGGTCGTTTGGTACGAGAAACACGCTCGGCGTGTCAGGGCTCACAAGGGCGATCGGCCCGTGCTTTATCTCGCCAGCGGCATATCCCTCCGCGTGGATGTATGAAATTTCCTTGAGCTTCAGCGCCCCCTCGAGCGCTATGGGATACAGGAGGCCCCGGCCCAGAAACAGGAAATCGCGGTGGTGGGCATAGCGTTTGGCTATGACCTGTATCGAATCGCGCAACGCCAGTGTCCGCTTGATGGCCTCTGGTACGGACTTGAGCCGCCCAAGGAACACTTCACCATCGCGGTGCGACATGTCGTGCAGGCGCGCCAGGGACAGAGTCAACAGGTAGAATGCCGCGAGCTGGCTCGTGAACGCCTTGGTCGACGCCACGGCTATCTCCGGTCCCGAGTGCACATAGATGCCGCCGTCACTCTCCCGCGCTATTGTTGATCCGACGACGTTGCATATACCAAGCACCGAGCCGCCGCGACGCTGGATCTCACGCATCGCGTACAACGTATCAGCTGTCTCGCCCGACTGCGAAACCGCCAGGTACAACGTGTTCGGCTCGACCACCGGGTTGCGGTACCGAAGCTCGCTGGCCAGTTCTGCCTGCGCCGGCAGGCGCGCCACCGACTCGAGGAGCTGGCAACCGACGAGGCCGGCGTGCCAGCTAGTGCCCGCCGCTATCACGCGCAGGCGCTCGATCGCGTGCAGCTCCTTCTTGGACAGATTGAGGCCACCGAGCTTGGCCGAGCCATACTCGAAATCCATCCGCCCTGACAATGCGCGCTCGACCGATTCAGGTTGTTCGAATATCTCCTTCTCCATGTACGAGGAGAAGCCTTCCTTTTCGATGGCATCGAGCTTCCAGGTGACCTGGTCCAGGGTCGGATCGACGGGGTTGTCTTCGCGGTCGCTTATCCTGAACTCGGTTGGATTCATCGACACGACATCGCCGTCATTCAGATAGACCACTGTGGACGTGTGCGCCAGCAGCGCCGTCACGTCGCTTGCCAGGAGCATCTCGCCGTCGCCGACACCCACTACCAGCGGGCTGCCATTGCGGGCGCCCACGATGCGGCCTGGCTCGTTCGAGTGGACGGCGGCTATGCCATACGTCCCCTTGAGGTGCCGCAACGCGGCCTTCAACGCGGTTTCAAGATCACCAGCATAGTGGTATGCAACAAGGTGAGCGATAACTTCGCTGTCGGTGTCGCTCTTGAAGACGGCACCGTCTGCCTGGAGCATCTCCTTGAGGGCGGTATAGTTTTCTATGATGCCGTTGTGGACTATGGCTACCGTGCCCGACGTGTCGGTATGCGGGTGGGCATTCGCGTCGGTGACGCCGCCGTGGGTGGCCCATCGGGTGTGGCCGATGCCGCAGGTTCCAGGCATATCCCTGGGCACCGCCTGCCTGAGCTCGGCTATCTTGCCCTTCTTCTTGATGATGACGATGGGGGCGTCCCCATCCTTGGTCTGGCCATCCCTCAGCACGGCTATGCCTGCCGAGTCATAACCACGATACTCGAGGCGCTTCAGGCCATCCACCAGAATTCTGGAGGCTTGCCTGGGCCCCGTGTAGCCTACGATTCCGCACACGAACAGTTCCTTTCCGGCCGCGTTCCCGCCGCGTCATTCCGAGCTACCACGATGGCACTGCGGAGCGACGCCGAAAGACGGCACCGGCGCGGGTCCCTTGAGATGCGGACGCGCGCTACCAGAGAGGCTAGCGCCTCACAGCCCGTCAGTCAACCGCCCTTGACCGCTGGCATCGAATGCTGGTACGACAGAACCATGCCTACGGAGCTTTCTCTGGACAACCCTTTCCCTGGCGCCCGCAGCTACCACGCAGCCCGCGTCACAAGCACTATGGACGAGGCGTGGCATCTGTCGCGTGAGACTCCGTATGGCCTTCTATACGCTGACGAGCAGAGCGCAGGGCGCGGGAGGCTGCCGGGCAGAAGCTGGCAGGGGCAGGCAGGCGGCAGTCTCCTCGTCACCCTGTGGTTCCCGGCGGGCGAATTCGGGCCGGCACCGTTGCCGTTGATCACTGGCATAGCCCTGGTGCGCGCCTGCCAGTCATGGGCCGGACAGGCTGGCACCCGATTCGAAACGGCGCCGCTGCTCAAGTGGCCCAACGACGTCATATGCGGCGCACACAAGCTGGCGGGGATTCTGTGCGAATCCCACGGCGCTACCATATACGCTGGCATCGGCCTCAATTGCGGCCAGACCAGTTTTCCGTCGGGCTACAGAACCGAGCCTACATCAATCAGGCTACAGACAGGAATCGCTCCGGAACCCTCAGCACTGCTCGCGCCACTGCTGGCCTCCTTGTTCGCGCTCCGCGGTGCCGCCGCCCAGTGGGAAAAAGCGTACACCTCGATGCTTGTCTGGGCAGGAAAGCCAGTGACATTCCGTCCTGGAATTGGCGACGCGCCTGTAACGGGCACCTTGGCTGGCGTCGACCGTTCCGGTTCCATAATGATCATGACAACCGATGGCATGCGTACCTTTGCCTCCGGAGAACTAGGAGCCTGTCGGACTTAGAATTTTGATCGGGCGAAAGTGATCTGCGAGTGCAAAATTGGTGAGGATTGAGGGCCATACTTCGTGTATGGCCCGATTGATGAGCCGATTTTGCGCCGCAGAGCGCCGAGTCCGGTCAAAAAGCACTTCATTGATCTTCATTCCCTTGTTTTTTCCAAAATATTCTCGCGTGCGTTTATAAGTCCGACAGGCTCCTGGCGCTTCGTTATTGACGAGGGAGCCTGGACATAGTAAGGTTTGGCAGTATGCCCACGAACAAAGACCAACTCGCGCAGAATAACAGACCGCGCAATGATGACTCGTCGGATCCCGGTTTTCTGCAGAAAATTCTGGGAATCTTTGGCATGGGCGACCCCGAGGCTGACAAGAAGCGGCTTATCAAGAACATCGGCAAGGACCTCTCGCACTCCCGCTACCATTTTTACAAGCCCAAGACATCGGAGGCACTGCCCGGTATCGCGCGGTTCTTCTATGAGACCTACAAGGTAATCGCCCCGGCTCAGGTCATGCTGACCAATGCATCGCAGAGCGGCGTCCTCAAGTCCTTTGTCATCGAGACTTTCCTGTCGGCGGAGCAAAAGCAGTTCGCGGCGTGTCTTACCGACGAATACATAAAAGAAAAGGCCAAAACCCTGTCGATCAAGGACCTGCAGGAACACATCAAGCAGTCAATGCTCTCCTTCTTCTCGGCCTTCGACGCCGAAAAGACGATGCAGATAGACAACGCCTACTCGACCCTGCTCTCGTTCATCAATTTTATAAACTTTGATTTCTTCTTTCTTCTCAAGAAATTCGATTCCAACATCGCCGAGCGCAATTTCGCGTACAACCCTAAATTCGATTCACTGTCAGGCGACTACATCGCGGATGACATCCATGATTTCCTCGAGGTATTCATCCCGCTTGACCTTGAAGCCGACTGGAAGCGCATATTCGAGGCGCTCAAGGAATACCGCAACATGGATGTAATCCAGGTGGAATCCTGGACCAAGCTGGCTGTCGCCCTCAAGAGCGTCCGTGATTCAAGCGTTCTCGAGCAGCTGGTGATGCACGTCAAGCGCGACCCGTTCCTGACGGTCACGCCGCGGCTGACAGGCGAACGCATCGTCGAGACGTTCATCGACAAGATGAAGAACCAGACGACGATGACACTGCAAAAAATAGCGCAGGAACGCCGAAATTCGAAAATCGACGATCTAGCCAAGACCGTGTTCGGCACATCGATAGTGCTGCGGCTCAAGAATTACACAGACAAGGCCAATATTGTCTTTGCCAAGAAAATGCTCGGTGGCTATACCCAGACCCAACCGCTCAACTACCTCAAGGCCTATCTGATCGACTATTTCAAGAAAGACATACGGGACCTGGTTGACCTCCTTCTTATCCGCGGCCAATGGTCGGCCAACATCCAATCGCAACAATTGTCCGATGGCTATCATGGCCTGCTTGAAGTATCGGAGCAGATAATCCAGTTTGACGATTCGCTCGCAGATGATGGCGATATAGGCGCGCGGATGCGCAATGCCTTGATGCGTGCCGACAGGGAAAAAGAATACATCAAATTCGTTCGGCAACTGCTCAAGGACATCAACGACAAGGCCCTGACTCTGGTCAACAGCTCGGCTCTCAGCCTGATAACCGTGGGCAGGTTGCTCAAGGCGCTTATCGACGACCTGGCAAAACCTCACCATGAGTTGATGCTCAACTGGAAAGAAATAGAGAACGCCTCACCCATTCCCCTCCGCGAGGCCATGACCGAGGCGTACAAGAAGATTTACTATATGGTTCAGCTGTTGCAGTTCTACGCCAAGGAAACCAAGGAAGGCTAACCCAGCGTTAGATTCTAAAACGCTCCACCCGCGACACGAGCCTGTCGGGTACCCGGCACCGCACTATCGTGTTCTCGCCATCATGCTCTTCACTGACTACGGTTGCCTCGCGGTACAACAGCGGCACCAGCGCATACTCCATGGACGGGATGCTCAGCGTCATCTCCGCCTCGTCGGCCGTCAGCGCCGCCTCGATCGCGGCCTTCAGGGCAGGCAGGCCCTCACCTGTCCTGGCCGACACGAAGATAGCCCCCTGGTGCCGCACCGACACGAATTCCAGCGGCGTTCGGTCGGGCATCCTGTCTATCTTGTTGTAGACCAGTATTGACTTGGACGTGTCGGCGCCTATCTCCGCGAGCACCTTCCGCGTCGTCTCGTACTGGATGTCGCATTCCGGATCGGAGGCATCGACTACGTGCACCAGTAGATCGGCATCGGCGGCTTCCTCGAGCGTAGCCTTGAACGCCTCCACGAGGCCATGTGGCAGGTTCCTGACGAATCCGACAGTATCGGTGACCAGCACCGAGCCCGATCCCGTATCCAGCCGCCTCGTCGTCGGATCAAGCGTCGCGAAGAGCTTGTCCTCGGCCAGCACGTCGGCGCTGGTCGCCAGCACATTGAGCAGCGACGACTTGCCGGCGTTGGTATACCCGACTATGGCGGCCCGCCTCAGCGCAAGGCGCTCGCGGCGCTTGCGCTGGGTGGCGCGGCTCTTGCGAACCAGCTCCAGTTCGTCCTCGATATCGGCTATTCGTTTGGCAATCTGCCGCCTGTCCAGCTCTATCTTCTGCTCGCCTGAGCCCTTGGTGCCGTAACGCCCACCCCGCTGCCTATGCAGGTCACCGTATGAGTGTGCCAGCCGGGGCAACGAATAGCGCAGGCGTGCCAGCTCGACCTGCAGGGTCGCCTCGCGCGTGCGCGCGCGGCTTCCGAAAATGTCGATTATCAATTCGGATCTATCATAGACCTGCAGCCCGGATGCCTCTTCCCAGTTGCGCTGCTGAACCGGGCTCAGCGTCTTGTCGAATATGATCGAGTCGGCGCCTTCAGCCTTGGCGGCGGCTATGATCTCCTCGACCTTGCCCGAGCCAACGAGCGTGGCCGCGCTCCTTGTCCTGAGGCCTACCATCATCGTACCGGCCGTCTCAATGCCAAGCGTCGATGTCAGACCGGACAGCTCCCGGAGGAGACTCTCCGCCTCGACGATGCGAACCTCTTCGTCACGCACACCGACGAGGTAGGCCCGTTCCGGACGGGCGGCCGTTTCATGCAGTTCTGTCACGAGATACATACTACTACCGCCGCCCCACCCGGGTCGAGGGCCAGTATCGATATACCGGATTGTCGCCTCGACTTGTTCGATCGGCATACGGATGGTAGAATGGCGACAGTCTGACAGGAGGCTTCCATGGCCGTTTCCATACATGATATTGGCAAGGCCGTGCTGGATACCCAGTACGCCGTCCGTGGCCCGCTCGTCGCCAGAGCCCAGGAACTCGAGAAGGCCGGGCGGCGCATCATATACTGCAACATAGGCAATCCTCAGGCCCTGGGGCAAGCGCCGCTCTCGTGGACGCGGCAGCTCCTGGCGCTCTGCGAATACCCTGGCCTTGCCGACAAGGCACCAGGCGCCTTTCCAGTGGAAGCAATCGAAGCCGCCCACAAACTGCTGACCGGCTCAAAGAACGGACTCGGGGCCTATTCGGAGAGCAAGGGACTCAAGTACATCCGTGATGCCGTCGCCGCCTTCATAACCCGCCGCGACGGCATCAAGGCAGATCCAGAATCAATATATCTGACCGATGGAGCGTCCAAGGGAGTACAGGCGGCGTTGCGGCTGCTCCTTGCCGAGCCATCCGACGGCATCATGATTCCTATACCCCAGTACCCGCTGTACTCGGCCACCATCACCATGTACCAGGGACACCAGATCGGGTACTACCTCGACGAGGACCATGAATGGGCGCTTTCCCGCGACATGCTTGAGGAATCGCTGAAGACGGCGGTCAAGGCCGGCATCAGGCCCAAGGGCATAGTCGTCATCAACCCGGGAAACCCCACCGGATCAGTACTGACAGCGGACAACGTCAAGATGGTCATACGGTTTGCCAAGGAACATGGGCTGACCATACTGGCCGACGAAGTATACCAGGACAACATCTACCGCGAAGGCGAGAAATTCGAGTCGTTTGCCAAGGCCATGATGGAACTCGGCGAGCGCGATGTGTCGCTGTTCAGCTTCCATTCCACCAGCAAGGGCTACCTCGGCGAATGCGGCCAGCGCGGCGGCTACATGGAAGTGCGCAACGTCTCCGACGAGGTGATGGCACAGATACTCAAGATGCAGTCGGTCAGCCTGTGCGCCAACCTGCCTGGCCAGGTCGTGCTGTACAGCCTGGTCGCGCCGCCTCCGGAAGGCAGCCCGAGCCGGGCCGTCCACGACCAGGAGAAGCAGGCCATACTCGGCGAACTCAAGTCGCGGGCAAAATCACTCGCGGCCGGCCTCAACGCCATACCCGGATTCAAGTGCAACGAGGTCGCCGGCGCGATGTACGCGTTCCCACGATTCGAGCTGCCCAAGGGCAAGACCGACGAACAGTGGTGCATGGCCCTGCTCGAGGCCACCGGCATCTGTGTCGTACCGGGATCGGGCTTTGGCCAGCTTCCGGGCACGGCCCACTTCCGCACGACCATATTGCCGCCCAGGGATCAGCTGGACCAGGTGGTAAAGGCCATAGCCGCGTTCAGCGCTTCATATACATAGAGGAGTCAACAATGGAATGGAAAGCCAGCCACATACTCGTCAAGGACAGGGCTCTGGCCCAGGATCTGGTCCGCAAGGCCAAGCAAGGCGCCGACTTCGGTTCGCTTGCCCGGGAGTTCTCTACCTGCCCATCCAAGTCGTCGGGCGGCGACCTGGGCTGGTTCGGCCCCGGCAAGATGGTCGCCGCATTCGAGAGCGCATGCAAGAGCCTCGGCGTCGGCTCGATATCCGACGTGGTGTCTACCCAGTTTGGCTACCACGTGATCAAGGTAACGGGCAAGCGCGACTGATCACAGATGACTGATAACTTGATCTTCGGAGGAAAGCATGGAAGACCGGTGGTTTGCGAGCGACAACAACGCGGCGGCGCACCCAAGAATAATGGAGGCGCTCGTGCGCGCCAACGCGGGCCACGCGGTGGGATACGGTGACGATCCACTGACCGCGAAGGCGGAAGTGGCGGTTGCCGGATTGTTCGGTCCCGGCGCGACGGTGCGATTCGTGCTCAACGGCACCGGCGCCAATGTCTACGCGCTCGGTTGCTTTGCGGGCCAGGGTGACGCCATCTTCTGCTCGGACTGCGCCCACATACTGGTCGACGAGACAGGCGCTCCGACTGCCGTCACCGGCGCCCAGCTCGTATCCGTCGATACCAGGGACGGCAAGATAGTCGCATCAGCCCTGGAGCGGATGATCCACCACTACGATGACATGCACAAGGCTCGTCCCGCCGCCCTGTCTATCAGCCAGCCAACCGAAGTGGGCACGGTCTATACCCAGGATGAGCTTGCGGAACTGTGCCGCTTGGCCCACCAGGCAGGCATGGCTGTGCACATCGATGGCGCCCGTCTTTCAAACGCGGCAGTGGCTCTGGGTGTCGGCCCCGCCGCGGCGGCCGGCTACAAAGTCCCGACCGGCGCGGCTCCAGCAGGCGCCGATGTGGTGTGCTTCGGCGGCACCAAGAATGGCCTGATGTTCGGAGAAGCCGTTGTCTTTGCCCCGCGATCAGACGGTAGCCTTCCCGACACGGCGCGGCTCAGAAAGACGCGCCTGCAACTGGCCAGCAAGATGCGCTTCATAGCCGCGCAGTTCGATGAATACGTCAAGGACGGCCTCTGGAAGGAATGCGCCACCGCGGCCAACAACCTGGCCCGGCGCCTGGCAGCAGGCCTTGGCGAACGAGGCCTGCCGCTTGAGTACCCTGCCCAGACCAACGGCATATTCATCAAACTGCCGGCGGTGGTAACCGAGGAATTGCGCGCCAAGCGCTTCTTCTATGACTGGGAAGGCGGCGCCGTCCGTTGGATGGCCAGTTGGGACACAACCGATGGCGACATCGATGGCTTCCTTTCCGACCTCGATGCCGCGCTGGCAAGCTATAAGGCGGCCCATCCCGAAGCCGCCACGATACCCGAAGAGCATCAAACGGCGGATAATATCGCACTGGGCAGAAACATGCTCAGGTCCAACTGGGACAGGCTCGACTTCGGCAGCACGCCGCAATCTCGTGGAGTGCCGGCGCCTGCGTTTGTACAGCCTGTTCCGGCTGATGCCTTCCGGGTACAGCTGCCCGATCCGGCGGCCACCGGGCTCGGCGACAAGAGCTTCCGCGATGTGACTGCGAGCAGACGCTCGCGGCGCAAGTATCTGACTGCACCTCTATCGCTTGAGGAGCTGTCATTCCTGTTGTGGGCCAGCGCCGGTGTCAAGGTCGTCAAGAAGGACAACGCCTTCAGGACGGTGCCCAGCGGCGGATGTCGCCATCCATTCGACACCATGCTGTACATACGCAGGGTCACCGGGCTTCAGCCTGGCTTGTACCGCTTCCTGCCTGTGGAACATGCGCTGGCCATGATCAAGCCCGCCGCCATAGTAGCCGGAGCCGACCAGACCAGGAATGGCTGGCTCGACCTCGATGCCGAGATGGACGCAGGACTCGCGGAGCAACTGTGGAATTGCGCCGCCATGTTCATCTGGACAGTCGTGCCATATCGGACCGAGTGGCGCTACACCATAGCCGCAGCCAAGACCATACTCCTTGACGCTGGCCACGTCTGCCAGGCCCTGTACGGCGCCTGTGAGGCACTGGGCTTAGGCACCTGCGCGCAGGCCGCCTATGACCAGCAAAAACTCGATGCGGCGCTTGGCGTTGACGGCACAGATGAATTCGCCATCTATGCAGCACCTGTTGGACGAGTATAACGCGGCATGATAATCAAAACCCGCCTCGCCATCGCCATGCTCGTCATGGCAGTCCAGGCGGGTGTGCCCACGTGGTCCCAGCAGACGGACCCGCTATTGCTCGCGTCGACTCCCATCATCTATGGTGAAGCCGGATTCCGAGAGCGCATACTGGCTCGAACCAAAGGGCTTCGCGAGCCTGTAGGGCTGGTATTGTCGGGTGGATCGGCGCGGGCTTTTGCCCACATCGGCGTGCTCAAGCGGCTGGAAGAGGCCGGCATAGTCCCCGACTTCATCGTAGCCAACTCCATGGGCTCGATTATCGGACTCCTGTACGCGGCCGGCCTGTCGCCGGATCAGCTGTACGAACTGGTCTCTCGGACGGAGTTGAATGCTCTTTTTTCGCCCGTCTTTCCTGTGACCGGTGGCATCCTGGATCCACGCCGCTTCAGCGACCTTATCCGGCTGTATCTCGGAGACCTCCGGCTGGAAGACCTGCCCATACCAATATTGATAGCTTGCGAGGACCTCTTAAGCAAACGGCAGATCCTCCTGGCCGAAGGTGATCTTCTTACGATTATGGAGGCAGGCTACGCCTTGCCTGTCTTCTTTCCGCCTGTGCCCTATGATGGTCATCTGCTTATCGATGGCGGGATAACAAACCTCGTGCCGCTCGGTCTGGCTACGAAGTACTCCGAACAGGTCATCGTGTCGAGCACCTTCTATGACGCCAAGGGCCTCAACCTGCGCAATCCGCTCGTCGTGCTCAACACCGCACTCGACATCGGCAAGCGCAGGGCCGGGGTTGTCGACATACTTCGGTACCCGGAAGCGATATGGATTCGCTGCGATGTCGAATCGTTCTCGTTCATGTCATTTGACAGGGTCGATGAACTGGCTTCCCTGGGCTATGCGTCCGCTGAAGCCGTATCGACACACCTGGGGACCCTGACCCCAGGCGGAATCGACAGGCGGCTTGAGGAGGCGCGGGCTGAATACGATACGGCTATCGTAAGGGCCAGCTCAATGATGGCGCCTTTTGACCATGCGCCATCAAAGCGTCCCGCGCTGGCCATGACGGCGCGCCTCGATTCAACAGCGTATCCGGGTGATCAGTTCTATCTCAATGACACCATTTTCTTTGGCGCGGGACTTGGCTTCCGCCTTGGATCGTTCGAGCTTGGTGCCGACGGCGGAGCGGACTGGAACGCGTATTCTGATGGAACCATCATGCCATCCATCACCGTATCAGGATTGCTCGATGTCATGCCATGGCTGCGCCTGTCTGCCCTCACCCTGGCCAACTGGCCGGACGACAACGCCGAAGACCTACCGCTGCTCTACCAGCGATCCAGCCTTACCGCAGCGTTTCCGTGGGGAGATGGCAGGCTCGAGCTGTTCTCCGGACTCGAACAGGACCGCATCGGCCTGGATGGATCGCGGATGCTTTTGACCAGTGGATTGACCCTGCTATCGAACGGCGCAGGTCCATGGAGCGAGGCGCGACTCGACGCAGGGCATCAATATGACATCGTGGCCGATCGGCATTTCGGATTTGCCGTTACCGCACTTTCGTATGCGCCGTCGCCATTTCTGGTTATAAGTGCCGGAGGCATGACACGGGTGGCATTCGATCCGGATGGTCGCGCACCGTTCTTCCTGTCCGATCCGCTGAGCGTCGCCGATGCATCGCGCGTCGACGCCATAGGCAGAGCCATGTTCGGCGCCTCGCTGTCAGCCGGCTGGATTCCTGCCGATATGACAATCTCCTTTTCCGAGCTTGTTATAATGCGCGACATCGAGCTGACCATGTTTGTCGACTCAGCCTGGGCCGGACAGCGACCTGAGCCGGCATCGATAGTCGTCGGATTGCGGCTCGGCTGTGACATCGCCCTCATGGGATTGCAGTCCTTGCGCACCCGGGCGGAAGTGGGCATTGACCCACAGACCAATGCCCTGGTCGCCAGGCTCTTCCTGCTGCCATCCACCCGGTGATGACCGCGAGGCTCGTCTTGGTGTATGATCAGCCCACTACACATTGAACCGAAGGAATATCCCATGCCTGTACCCGTCTACTTCATGGATGCCCGATCGAAGAGCACCAAGACCAGTTCGATAGCCAAGATACGCGCCCTGCTCGCCAAGGTTGCCCAGAACTCGCCGGAGGCCCTGCGCGCCGGCGACCTGTGCGCCATCAAGATTCACTTTGGAGAGATGGGCAACGATGCCTACATCAGCCCCGTCTTTGCCCGCGCGGCAGCCGATCTGGCCACATCCAAGGGCGCCAGGCCGTTCTTTACCGACACCAACACCCTGTATACCGGTTCCCGGTCCAATTCGGTCGACCACCTCAACACCGCCATAGCCCACGGCTTCGTCCCCGAGGTCTGTGGCGCTCCCGTCATCATCGCAGACGGCCTCAAGAGCGACGACTGGCGGGAAGTCCCGCTGTCCACCTCGTGTACCCGCTTCAAATCGGCCAAGATAGCCAGCGGCATCCTGGCCGCCGACAGCATGATCGTTATGACCCACGTAAAGGGACACGAGATGGCCGGCTTTGGCGGCGCCATCAAGAACCTCGCCATGGGCTGCGCTCCATTCATAGGCAAGCGCGAGCAGCACTGCGTCAAGTTCCAGGTCAACGCCGACGCCTGTATAGCCTGCGGCCTGTGCGTCTCCGTCTGCCCCACCGGCGCGGCGACGCGCAAGCCAGAGAAAGGCGCCAAGGCCACGATCAACCAGGATACCTGTATTGGCTGCGGCGAATGCATGACCGTCTGCGTCCCGAAGGCCATAGGCATGGACTGGGACGTGGGCTTGCCTGAGTTTACCGAGAAGCTGACCGAATATGCACTTGGCGCCGTATCCGGCAAGGCTGGCCGCGTCATCTACCTGAACATAATCCAGAAAGTCGTGCCCCTCTGCGATTGCGCCTCCTGGAGCGACATACCCGTCGTGCCGGACATAGGCTTTCTTGCCTCAACCGATCCGGTTGCCATCGATCAGGCATCCTTCGACCTCGTCAAAGCCGCCGCGGTCTGGCCAGGTTCGATGCTCGATGGCAAGGCCGCTGCCGGTGACGACAAGTTCACCGCCATGCACCCCAACACCAAGAGCGAGCTTCAACTTGAGCATGGACAGAAGATCGGACTGGGAAGCAGGGAGTACGAGCTGATAAGGCTGTAGTGTTTCTCGTGTGCAGACCAGCCGACATGGGAATCCCAATCATTGAACCCCATGTCGGCCAATGCGCTTACTGCTTGACAACCATGACCTTGCGTATCTCGTCGATGCCAGGCCCGACAACGCGGATGAAATACATGCCGCGAGCCACGGCTGCGCCACCCAGATTGCGCCCATCCCAGTTGACAGTGTAGTCGCCAGGAACCTGCTTGCCGCGCTGCAGCACCTTGACGATGTCGCCTGCCAGCGTGAAAACCGTTACAGTCACCGGACCGGATTCCGCAAGCACATAGTTGAGCCTTGTGCGCTCTCCCTTGGTCGGGTCTATCACGTTGTTCATGATGGTGACACTGCCGCGCTGCGTGATGATGTCCCGTATTTGCAGCGAGAACGGCCTGACCCTCCTGTACCAGTCGGCAGGCAGCGTCGCGGCGCCAGACACCATGTCCAGCCTACCTGCATACAGGTTGGCGGGCGCACCGGATAATTGGAACCAGAAATCAAACAAGGCCTTGTCATAAACCTTGGAATCGGAGGCGAGCAGATTATTGTTCCACAAGTCTCCTCCGATCGATGCCGAAGCGCTCGATGAGGCACCGGAGTCCGGCAAGCCAGCAAGGCCGGAGAAATCCGTCTCCGCGAATGGCGGCAGCCAAATGCCAGGCACTGTACTAAGAAACCTGGTCGCCACGTTTGAATCATAGAACATTGTCGGGGTCCCCGGAACAGCAACTGGATTGATCCTGGACTGAATCATGAAATCCTGGTCGCGCAGCCACTGGCTTCCATCGAATGCTCGCGCCAGGCCTATCGTGATGCTGGCTGACTCAGGCGGTGTCAGCGGCTCGAACGTGAGTACGTCGCCGGGCAAGTAGCCGGAGTCCCTGGCCCATATCGGCCAGATGAACCACGAATCCGGGTTGAGCGCGCTCCATGAGGTCGGGACAAGCGGCGTGGGCGGCACGGAGATGAGGACGTCGGAGACGCGATGGGTGGTAGGATCCTTCGGTAGAATCGAGCCTCCTCGTTGTAGCTCGAAGTCGGGGCGGGTAATCGGACCAGGGTCAGGGACCGGGCTCCCATAGCTTAGATACGTGTTGGGGTCACCGCCATAACCTGAAGGGGGAGGATAAGTGGGAGCAGGCGCGCCCGGAGAAAGCACATCGTAATCCGCATCCCAATACGGAGGTGTTCCCATATCCTTCAGATCCACTGTAGGACTGATCATCGACGCGCCCGCCAATAGGGTTGGAAGATCCCGGGCCACTATGTCTCCTTCTGCCTCGGATACTCCTAAGCCTGATTGCGAAACGATATTCAGCCCGCCGGCAAAACCAAAATCAGCGGCGCCTGGGGTCGCGCCACCGGATGTGATCACCGATTCCGAAAAATGCACGAAACCACGCGGGTATAGCGGTACCGCCAACGTGTAGCCAATGATCGGCCATGCCGTATCGCCGGGAATCATGTAGTCCGATGCACCGGTCTCGAGCGTGCCGAATATCTTGCTGTTTGTTCCCTCATCCTTGAGGCTCGTATTCGTTGTTACACGCCAGCGCGGAGCTGCGTCGGTATCAAGATATGTCTTCTCCTTCAGGTATACATAGAGTGACACACCTGGCAGCGGGCGCTCGAATCCATTCACACCCTTGGTCCTGTCGATATCGTACCCTTCGACTTCAATATCGAAGTTGGTGAAGTCATTTCCGACAGCTGCCTCGGTCGTGATGCGCAACCGATCAATCTTGCCGTTATAATCCAAGTCTTCGGTGTAACTATAAAGCGCGTACAGTTTTGCCAGCCACTTGAAGTCCCACTGATTGACCGGAGTCGTGTATCCTGCATGAACGTCTGGAGGAATATTGGTTGGGTTTGATCGCGCATTGCTGTACCAGACATCGACAAACTGCATGTCCATCGTCGCGCCAGGTATTATATCGAAGAACCAGAACAGTGGATCTTCCACGCCGAAGATAGGTATAGTCGGGTTCCCTCCCGACGAATCAATCCGGTTCAGGTTTATCTGCGTCCCCGCACCCCACGCGGTCCCTCGCACACGGAAGATGCCTCCGATAGCAATCCTCTGCGTCCGGTTGTTTTCGAAGAGAATGGTAAGGCCTGGCACTACGCACTCGAAGATGTACCAGGTATTGTTGCCGCGGATGTATACTGTGCCCGCTGGCTTGTCGAAGGTCACGGTGCCGGTCTGTGAGAGGAATCCTGCAAATCCGACGTCGTTGCGCCACGACCATCCATGGTGGACGATCGTATGATTCGCGCCTACGTCCAGTGAACCCGAAGTGATATGCAATTCCTGGTTGACTTCAATATCCATCCCCAATGTTGCGGTACCAGCGACCTCCAGGTTTGTGAATGGCGTAGGATTGGCATCAGAAGGACGAAGCAGATTGATCGTCGTCACTCCATAATATTCGATGAATGAGCTGGTAGCCACCGAGGCATCAGGAAGCGGCGCATCCGCGGTATATGACTCAATTTGCGTCACTGCGCTCCCGGTAATGCGGAAAACACCGGAAGCGTTCAACGAAAGCACACCTCGGATAGTAAAGGCATTAGCTTGTGCATCGAGGACGGCACCATTGGCTACATTGATGGGTCGGGCTAAAACCTGTGTGAATGGATCTTGCAAAAGAACCGACCCTGAAACGTTTGTTATATTCATATCCTGGATCGATTGCCCTGAGCTGGTAAAATTCTGATCACCACTGATACCAGAAAAAAGCAGTGGGTCATCATTCTGGTTCAAGGTCCCCAGCGTTACATTGCCACGGAATGTCAGATCGGGATTGGTTACCCCGTTACCATTAAGGATTCCTCCCGTACCAATATAGTTCGCCTGAAATTGAACCGCAGTCGAACCAAGAGCGATGGGACCGGCAGTAATGCTTCCACCCGATTGAGTTACAACTCCTCCGAAGTCCATCAAACCGGAACCGCCGATGATAGTCCCTAATGATGCGGTGGGACCAACAACTGATAAAGTCGTTGTCGGCTGGATGCTACCTGTTGCGGTTATGGCGAAAATTCCAGCGTTGACGACGCTCACCGTCGTAGCCGACAGGACCGCGTTGACCGTCAGCGCCGATCCCGTGAACGAGAACGCCCCGCTGTACGTCTGCGCCCCGCTGAACAGGGTCGTCCCCGTCCCCGCGCTCTGCGTAAAGCTCGCCGCATCTACCGTATTCGAGAAGGTCGCTCCCCCCGCCGACGCCACCGTGATCGCTCCAAGGGCTACCACCGACCCCACCGTTCCGGTTACCGAAATGGTCCCTCCGCCAGCGGTCAGGATCAAGCCTTGCGCCGCGCCATTGGAGATGCTGGAACCGAAGCTTATGCCGCCCGTCGCGCTGACGCTCGTCGTTCCGCCCCCGTTCAGCGTCGCCGCGCCGGACCCCGTGAAAACGCCGCTCCCCAGACTTATCCCAATCCCCGAAAAGCCTATGCCGCCGCTCCCGGGGGTCAAGGTCAAATTCCTGTTGCTCGAACCATACGCTCCGGTCACCGCGATCGTGGCGGTTCCGCCGTTCGTTACGGATAAGGCGTATGGCGCTGCTGCCGTTCCCGTCAAGCTGATGTTACCCGTATGCCCCGCCGCGCCGACCGTGAAAGATCCGGCCGTGAAGCCAGCCCACGCTGAGGAATAGTACACGCTCGTCGCCAATGCCGTATCGGTATCGCCGAACTCTATCGTGAAGGTCGTCGTTCGCGGCGTCAACGACACCGTTCCCGTCCCCGCGTTCACCGTATTGGCGCCTGCCAGCGTCAACCCGTCTACCGTCAGCGCGATGTTGCCGTTCGGTGTAGCCACGGTTGATAGATCGGCGTTCGCGGCCAGCGCCACTCCGCCGGTCGATACGCTCAATGCCGTGGCCGCGATGGCGCCCACCGTTACGTCTCCGCCGAAGCTCACCGTTCCTGTGCCGTTCGTCGTCAGCGACAGATCCTGCGCCCCCGACACAGGCCCCGCGAAGCTTATCGAGCCGTTGTTCGCCGTCGTCGCCACGCTCACCGCCGCGCTCGACAGCGTCGCCGTATCGGTCCCCAAGGTCCCGAACGAGACGGACCGCCCCGCGCTCAGCGCCAGCCCGTCAAGCGTCACTCTCCCTGCAAAGCTCGTCGCCGTGTCCCCAGACCCGATCATCGTATCGCCCCGCAGCGTCGCGTCCGGCGTTATCGCCAACCCGCTTGCCGTCGCCACCGTGTTCTGAAAGAAAACGCCCGTGCCCGCAGTCGTAACCGTTATAGCCGCGCCCGTACTGTCGCCCACCGGTGTCGAGTTCCCCACAGTCCCCGTGAACGTTACGCTCCCCGTTCCCGCGGCCAGACTCATGTCGAACGCGCCGTTCACCGTCGAAGCGAAGGCTATATTTCCCGCCCCCGCTCCCGTATCCGCGCTTATCGACGCCGTCAGCGTCAGAGCCGTCGCGAAGGAGAGGTTGGTTCCCGTGGTCGTAATATTCGAACCGAGGCTGTTCGCGCCGGCTCCGTTCTGGGTGAACGCTCCCGTGCTCGCGATGGTTCCCGCGGCGTTCTTCGTGAAGGTCCCGGCGTTCGTTATCGTCGTCGTCCCGCCCACCGTCAGTCCGGCGTTCACCGTCAGAGCCGTCCCGGTGAACGCGAAGTTCCCCGTGTAGTCCTGAACCCCGCCGAAGGTCGTCGTCCCCGTCCCCGCGCTCTGCGTGAAGCTCGCTGCCCTGAAACCGGCGCTCGTCACGTCCGCGGCGCTCGCGATCGTCACCGTGCCCAGCCGCGTGGTTCCAACATTGCCCGTGAACGTGATGCTCCCCGTCCCCGCGGTCAAGGTCAGGTTCTGCGCCCCGTCGAGGGTAGAACCGAAATCGATGTTTCCGGCGCCACCGCCGTTGCTCAGCGCCACCGCTCCGGTCAGGGTCACCGGCCCGGCGAATCCTATCGCCCCGCCGCTGGTCGTGATGTTCCCGGCGGTGGAAACGATTCCCGCTCCGCCTTGGCTGAACGCCCCGGTCGCCGTGATATTCCCCGTAGCCATGATCGTCAACTGCGTTCCGGGATCCAAGGTCACCGTTCCTCCGCCGTTCGTAGTGATCGTTCCGTTCACCACGATATTCGCGGCGGTAACCGAAAGCCCGGCGGCAACGTTGAAATTCAGGGCTCCGTCAAAGGTCGTCGTTCCTGAACCCGCGCTCTGAAGGAGGTTCGACGCGCGGAAGCTCACGGTCGTCACATCGGTAGCGCTCGTAATGGTCGTTGGTCCCAACCGTCGGATTGCCCCCGCCGCTTGAGAAAAGACTATGCTTCCCGTACCGGCCAGGAGCGTCAGCGCTTCCGCTCCGTTCGTCGTCCCGTTCACCGTTCCAGAAAAGCTAAGGTCTCCCGCCCCCGCCCCCGTCGACAGCTGCACGTTTGCCGTCAGCGTCACGGCCGTCGCGAAGGATAGAGCGGTTCCCGTGGTCGTGATATCCGAGCCGAGGCTGTTCGCGCCGGCTCCGTTCTGGGTAAACGCCCCCGTACTCGTGATAGTTCCCGTCGAGTTCTTCGTGAAGGTCCCCGCGTTCGTTATCGTCGTCGTCCCGCCCACCGTCATTCCGGCGTTCACCGTCAGAGCCGCTCCGGTGAACGCGAAGTTCCCCGTGTAGTCCTGAGCCCCGCCGAAGGTCGTCGTCCCAGTCCCCACGCTCTGCAGGAAGCTCGCCGCGTTGACCGTGCTCGAGAACATCACGGTTCCAGCGGTCGTAACCGTGATAGCTCCCAGCGCCGTTCCGGCTCCCGCCGCCCCTGTCACCGTGACAGTACCGCCCGCGTCGATGAGGTCCAGCGCGAAGGTTCCGTCTATAGCGTTCCCGAAGGCGATCGTCCCGCCGCCCGCTGTCAAGGTCGAATTAGCACCTAAAGTCACCGCTCCCGAGAACGTCTGGTTCCCCGTCGTCGTCACCGTCGACCCCAGCGTACTCGTCGTCCCGACGTCGAGGCTCGTCAAGGGAGTCGTTCCACCGATCGCGCCGTTTAAGGTCAAGCTGCCGGTAATGGAGACAACGCCCCCGCCTTCGATCGCTCCGCCGGCCGGCACCGATAGGTTCCCCCCGACGGTGAGGGTATTGCCGCCAACGCTCAGGACACCCGTCACGGTCACAGCGTTCGTGATAGTCATGTTGCCGGTAAGGGTCATAGTCGCGCCGGTCTGGATGGAAAGGCTCAGGTAGGTTCCGCTTACGCCGAGGTTGGGATAATTCGGCGCTCCGGTCTGGATGATGACATCGTCCCCCAACACTGGGAGGACGCCGCCAATCCAATTTCCGGTGTTCACCCAATTGCCATCGAAGGCTCCGTTCCATGTGATGGTGGCTGCCCAGGCGGTACTGGAAAGAGAGAAGAGAATCAATGACGCGAACAGTATTTTCCGCATGGAGCAACACCTCTCAACCTGTTAGCCTACCTGAAGTATACCTCAAGCAATGCGATTCTTTCCATTAGAAGGCGCCATGGTGGGGCACCTGTGGCGAAAATTCCTCTGGCTACATCCGGAATTCCGGGTTATTCTGCGGAACTCCGCAACTCTTGTGGTCGCGCGGAGTCTAATCAAAGGATTTTTATGTCGTATTGAGCCCCGCAAGGAGCCCAGGAGAGAAGGTAGCCGTGTACAAACTGGCAAAACAGACGCTTCGCGATATCCTTGTGCAGAGTTCAGAGACCTATGCCGAACGGCAGGCGCTCCGCACGGTCGATGGGTCTACCATCATCGAGTACCGTGACCTTGCTCCGCTCGCGGCCGCGTTCGCCGACAGGCTCGAGGCGGCAGGCCTCAAGCGCGGCGACCGTGTCGTGCTGCTGTCGGAGAACAGGCCAGAATGGGGCGTGGCCTACCTCGGCGCCACGGCCGCCGGCTACGTAATCGTGCCGATACTCGTGGATTTCATGCCCGAGCAGATAGCCAACATCATTGCGCACGCTGAGGCCAGGGCCATAGTCGTATCGGATAAGACGACAGCAAAGGTCGGTTCTTTCAAGGGAACGACTATAGCCATCGAGTCGCTCGCTTCGCCGGAGGCTCGCGTGTCCGCGGCCGGGACCAGCCCGGCCACGGCCTTCCCGTCTGTCGATGAAGACTCGCTGGCTGCAATCCTTTATACCTCGGGCACCACGGGCACTTCCAAGGGTGTCATGCTGACGCACAAGAACCTCGTTTCAAACGTCATAGCGTCCAGGTCGATCATCAGGATGCACCGCACCGACAGGTTCCTGTCGATACTGCCGCTGGCGCACACCTACGAGTGTACGCTTGGCTTCATCAACGCGGTGGCCCAGGGCAGCTCGGCCTGGTATCTTGACAAGCCGCCGGTCGCCTCGGTTCTGTTGCCCGCGCTCAGGCAGGTCAGACCGACGATCATACTGTCCGTGCCGCTGATCATCGAGAAGGTATACCGGGCAAGCGTTCTGCCAACACTGCAGAAGATGAGCCTTTACAGGCACGAGTGGCTCAGGCCGCTTCTGTACAGGCTGGCAGGCATCAAGCTCAAGAAAACCTTTGGCGGGCGTGTCCGCTTCTTCGGCATCGGCGGTTCAGCTGTCGCTCCGGATGTGGAAGCGTTCCTTCTTGCTGCCCACTTCCCCTATGCCATAGGCTACGGCCTCACGGAGACATCGCCCCTCATAGCGGGCAGCAGGCCATACAAGACGATCCTGCGCTCAACTGGACCCGCCCTTAAAGGCGTGGAGTTGCGCATTGCCGATCCTAAGCCTGATACCGGCGAAGGTGAGATCCAGGCACGCGGCCCTAACATCATGCAGGGCTACTACAAGGATCCCGAAAAGACAAAAGAAGTCTTCAGCGAAGACGGCTGGTTCCGCACCGGAGATTTGGGAATTTTTGATGAGCGGGGCCGGCTCTTCATACGTGGCAGGCTCAAGACCATGATCCTGGGCGCCTCGGGCGAGAACATCTATCCCGAGGAGATAGAGGCGCTTATCAACAAGTCGGCCTACGTCGCCGAGTCACTGGTCGTCAGCGAAGGCTCTGGCCTGACAGCACTGGTACAGCTCAGGCAGGAAGTGCTTGACGACCTCAAGGCCAAGGCCCAGGACAGCATGGAGACCTTCGAGCGCACTACCGAGGATATGCTGGAGTATGTCCGCAAGGAGGTCAACTCCGGTCTTTCGGCGTTCAGCAAGGTGACCAAGGTAGTCCTGCACCATGAGCCATTCGAGAAGACGCCAACACAGAAGATTAAGCGTTTTCTCTACGGCATCCACGGGAAAAAGGGCTGAACGGCCGTATTTTTATGCACGGTACACGGATACGGGGCGTCTCTTGACCATCGTTCCGCCGAGGTGTTATACCGCCCGCGCAGGACGGAGCGCCCGGGTCGCCCTTGTACGTTTCGGGCGCTGTTCCGTCACCAGCACGCATCAGTCAATCAAGGAGGATTCACATGCCCGTCAATCTTAAAGGAAGAAGTTTTCTGACACTGAAGGATTTCAGCCCCGAGGAGATCCGGTATCTGCTCGACCTCTCCGCCAACCTCAAGGCCAAGAAGCGGGCCGGCATACGCGGCGACCTCCTCGAGCGCAAGAACATAGTGCTGATATTCGACAAGGCCAGCACCCGTACGCGCTGCGCATTCGAGACGGCCTGCTGGGATGAAGGTGGCAACGCCACCTTCCTGACAAACAGCCAGATGGGCAAGAAGGAATCGGTAGAGGACACCGCGAAGGTGCTCGGCCGCATGTACGACGGCATCCAGTACCGCGGCTTCTCGCAGAAGCTTGTCGAGGACCTGGCCGCACATTCCGGCGTGCCTGTCTGGAATGGCCTGACTGACGAAGACCATCCAACGCAGATCCTGGCCGACCTTTTGACCATAGAAGAGAACGTAGCCAAGCCATTGTCGGCATGCAAGCTGGTGTACTGCGGCGACGCCCGCAACAACATGGGCAACGCGCTTATGATAGGTTGCGCCAAGATGGGCATGTCATTCGTCGCTCTGGCGCCGAAGGAACTGTGGCCAAACGAGAGACTGACCGCCGAGATGAAGGCCGTAGCCCAGAAGACCGGCGGATCAATCGAGTTCTTCGACATCACCAGGGCCGACGAGGCGCTCAAGGGCGCCGACGCGCTCTACACCGATGTGTGGGTCTCCATGGGCGAGGAAGCCAAGTTCGAGGAACGCATCAAGCAGCTTGACAAGTACCGCGTAACGATGGACTTCATGAAGAAGACAGGCAACCCCAATTGTCTGTTTCTGCACTGCCTGCCCGCCTTCCATGACACCGAGACCGATGTGGGCAAGGACATCGAGAAGAAATACGGCCTTAGGAACATGGAAGTCGCCGATGATGTCTTCCGCCACAAGAACTCCAAGGTCTTTGACGAGGCCGAGAACCGCCTGCATACGATAAAGGCCATCATGGTCGCGACCATAGGCCGTCAGTAGGCGCTCGCTACAACACGACGACATGGGGCTGCCCAGGGATGAACCCGGGCAGCCTGTTTTTTTCAATTCAGGAACGCCTCACCGATTTTCTCGGAAGGCCCCGTGGAGATGACTTTCCGGCAATTCAAATGCATGATCTTCATAGATAGAAGGTCAATCCAATCCTGCCGCCGCCGAGGCTTTGAAGCATCACTCCATCGCCTGGATCTTCGCCCTCGTCCCATGATTGATCCATGCCAAAGCTCATATCAGTGAAAACACCAAATCGTCCAGCCACGGTATGTTGGAGAGGACTTCACCATCAAGGAACTGCTGTGGGCCGGCAAGCACTGGGGCGAGGCGGATCTGTCTCCGTCTCTGGCAGAAGCTGCCCATCATGGCTTCCTTACAGGCTGTTCGAATTTCTCGCGTGCGAGGATTGAGCTCTGTTCGGGCGATTGGGACGATGCGCGACGATTCATCGAATCTGGCTTGGCCGTTACCCCTGATAACGTGTTCCTGCTTTCATGCCGTTGCCACCTGGAGTATATGGTTGGAGACGCTTCGGCCGGCGACCGGTACCGCGCCAGGCTGGAGACCGAGTCGCGCCGGACACCCAGCGGCCCCTACACGGCGCATATGCACGTGGCTTCTACCGCCATTGCCCGCACATTCATGACAGAGGATGCGCGAGGCATATCCCGCTATTCCACAGTACTGCAGGATATGGCAACAGCGCCCGGGGAGCATCCCTTTGTACTGTTCCGGGTCAGGATATTGCTTGGATTTGTCGCTTGGCTATCGGGCAATGCGGAGGCTGGCCGCAGGGCCTACAGGGACTTGCGGGCGCTGCCGCATATCTATGTCGTCCATCCTTATCACCTGGAACGGGCGATGGGACTGGCCGCCCATGCGTACGGCGACCACGCGGTGTCGCGGGCTCATCTTCGTGAAGCCGTGCGCTGGGCCCGACACTATGGCGACCAACCAGCGGAAGCCTGGATACGCTTTGAACTCGGCGATGCGCTTGCCAGCCCTGCATCGGGTGTGGAGGATCTGGCCGATGCGCGCCGCATCATACTGTAGAGCGCGGAAGCCGCGCATGGATTGAGGATGCTGCCGCTGGAGAAGCGGGCGCGGCGCAAGATCGAAGAGCGTTCTGGTTCGCTCTGCAATGGTCATGCCGACCACCCGCACCTCTCCGCGCGCGAGCGGGAGGTGCTCGATCTTGTGGCGGATGGCCTGACAAACAAGGCCATCGCTGCCCGGCTCGGGATAAGCGCCAATACCGTCGCCAATCACCTGCAGCATGTACTGGAGAAGTCGGGCACGGCCAACCGGACGGAAGCCGTCCTCCTGGCGCGAAGGCTGGGGCTCATCGAGTAAGCGATAATGGCCAGATCGCGGCTGGCAACGCATGACTCATGCACAAGAGGTCATACGAGCAGGAGTTCGACCTTGACCTTGTGAGTTTCATCTTCAACAAAAATGTGCTCGCCGCGCTGCATTCTCGCCTCAAGGATCAGGTATATCCTGATCGCCTTCTTTATTACTGCTGTTTTCGTCATATCGTTCCGCTCCGCCAGCTGCTCGAGAGAACTCATTTCGTCTTCAGACAGGTTGAGCGTCATCGTCTTCTTTTCTGACATGTCTGTATCTCCCGTTCCACAGAATATCACATGAATAGATGCCCTTCAATATAATAAACTCCAATATAAGCCAATATTAACCCTAATTATATGTATTTGATACTTGCTTTATAGCTATTATTGGTGTATATTCTAACCAAGAGGTACAAGAATGAGAACATTTACAAAGAAAGTGATGAACGGAATCGTGATTCTGGCGATGGGAGCCTTCATCGCTTCATGCAATAGCCCTATGGGCTTGAGCACCAGCATTGACGGCGACAGGCTGCTGACGGCTTCCAGCGGCACGAGCCCAATGGCTTCGAATCTCGGCATGGCCGAGTCCTTCGCGGTCTTCGGCGGCGGAGCGGGCATCACCAACCAAGGCATCTACACCGCGATACACGGCGATATGGGCACCACCGGTGCCTCGACAATGCTCACCGGATTTCACAGCGCTACCTTCAGTTACGCCGAGACGCCCCTGAATGTGGGAGCGGTGACCGGCAACGTGTACACCAACGCCCCCCAGGGAACGGCCAGCGATTTCGAGTATGCAAAATTGGTAGCCGCCGATGCGTTGGTTGCCTTCAATGACCTGGCTTCAAGGCCTGATGGCATCGATCCGGGCGCCGGACAGCTCGGCGGGCTCACACTCGTCCCGGGTGTCTACAAGTCTGCTTCGGGAGCATTCCTGCTTACCGGATCTGACCTTACGCTCGACGCACAGGGCAATACCGATGCAGTCTGGATCTTCCAGATGGCCAGCTCGCTGACGGTGGGAACTCCGCTGGCATCACGCAGCGTGATCCTGGTCAATGGTGCCAAGGCCAGCAATGTATTCTGGCAGGTAGGCAGCGCCGCGACAATCAACGGAGCGGGCGGCGGCACCATGGCAGGTACCATCATAGCCAGCGCCGGCATGACCTTCTCGACTGCAGGCAATGAATCGGTGACCACCCTCAACGGCAAGGCTCTGAGTCTATTCGCTGCGGTCACGATGGTGAACACCGCCATCAACGCCGACGGTATTCCTTCGGCAGTGGTGGTTGAGGAACCGGTGGTTGAACCCATCGTACCGGCCCTTACAATAACCGGCAGCACCGCTGCCAGCGTAGTCGCTGTCCCCGGAGATGGTTTCATCATCGTCGACAATGATGGCGGGCTCGTGACGGTTACCGAAGTCGGTACTGGCACAATCGACATCACCAACGATGGTGGCATCATGACCGCGACCAACACCGGCAACGGCATCATGACCATCAACAGCAACGCCACCGGCGTCGTAACGGTAACCAACACTGGAAACGGCAACGTAACCGTCAACGCCACCGGAGCCGCGGCGATCACCGTCACCCACACAGGCGATGAAGATTACGTCTACGAGTAATACACAACTGCGGTAGCATTGGATATACATGGGGTCGTCTTCGGACGGCCCCTTTTTCATATCCGGAAACGGATCAATACGCAATCACTTCATGAACTGGGTGACTTCCTTTGCAAAGGTACGCGTGTTGATGGGCTTGCTGATGAATACGGCGTTGGGGATTGTCCTGATCTCCTCAATGCCTTCGGCCAGTACCGAAGCCGTAACAAAAACCACCGGGATATCACGCGTCTCGGGGTATAAGAGCAGTTGCTTGGCGGCATCGGAACCACGCATGTCGGGCAGCCTCATATCCATGATTATGATCCCCGGCCTTTTCTCCCTCGCGAGCGATATGCCCTTGGTGGCATTCTCGGCGATGAAGACCTCGAAGCCGGCGACCTCGAGTACATCCTTCTCAAGCAACAGATTGTTGGCATTATCGTCAATAACCAATGCTGTCTTTCCCATATTAAGCTCCTCGGTTCGAATGCACAGGTAGGGTGAAGCGGATTGCCGTCCCTTGGTCAAGGCCTTTCGATTCCACGGATAATACTCCTCCGTGAAGTTCCACCATCTTTCGTGAGAGGGGTAAGCCGAGTCCGGTGCCCTCGGTCAGGCGGGAATATGGAGTATCGACCCTGAAGAAGCCCTCGAATATCTTGTCCATGTTCTCGAGCGCTATGCCGACGCCGGTATCCCACACCTCTATCGCTATCGCTTCGCCTGTGCCGACGGCGCGGATGCCGATGTGCCCGCCTTCAGGCGTAAACTTGACGGCATTCGAAAGCAGATTGTATATGATTTCCTTGACACGGAGCTCGTCGGCGTCGATGTCTGGAAGGTCGTCGCTGATTTCGACGCGCATCTCCAGCTTCTTCTTCTCGGCCATGTCGGCAACGAGGAGCACCATTTCGCTCAACAGGGCCTTCATCGGCAGATGAGACAGCGTCAGCTTCATCTTGCCCGCTTCGACCTTCGCCATGTCAAGGATCTGGTTTATGAGCATCAGCAGGTGCTTTCCGCTTATCAGGACATTGTTGACATATTTTTTCTGCTTGTCGTTGAGCGGCCCGAAGGTTTCGTCGAACAGCACTTCGGAAAATCCGTTGATTGAATTGAGCGGGGTCCTGAGCTCGTGCGACATGTTCGCGAGAAACTCGGACTTCGCGCGGGCCGTACGCTTGAGTTCAGCCGCCAGGGCCTCGAGTTCTTCATGGGCCTTGCCCAGCCCGTTCTCTATCTCCCTGCGCTTGGTGATGTCCTCGATGACGAGGAGAATGATGCGTGGCTTTCCGGACATCCTCTGTATCTGACGAGCGTTCAGCAGCATGATGCGGCGGCCGATAGTGGCGAAATCGTGTTCGACTTCGTAATTGTCGAACGATGTCTTGAGCGGAAGTATCGTTTCAAGGAGTTCCCGCAGCTTCGGAATGTTCCATTGCTTGTTGCCCAGATCGTAAATGAGTTGCCCTACGGTCTCTTCTGGCTTTGCCTTGAAGACCTCATAGAACGAGCGGCTGGCCGTTACTACGCGAAGGTCCTGGTTCAGGGCTATCAGGGGTTCGCGGATAGTATCGATGATGCTCTCGGCGTATTCCCTGGCCTCATTCTCGGCTAGCTTTATCTTCTCGAGTTCCCGTCGTGTCTTCTCGAGACCGATCTCGATCTCACGGCGTTCGGTGATGTCCTCGATGGCAAGGAGAATTATCAGTTCCTGCCCCGAGACCCGCTGAATTTGGCGGGCATTCAGCAGCATGATGCGGCGGCCGATGGTCGCGAAGTCGTGTTCCACTTCGTAATTATCGAATGTAGTCTTCTGCGGTAGTATGGTTTCAAGAAGCTCCCGCAGCTTCGGGATGTTCCATTGCTTGTTGCCAAGGTCGTAGATGAGTTGCCCGACGGTTTCCTCTGGTTTTACCTTGAAGAAATCATAGAACGAGCGGCTGACCGATATAACCCGCAGATCCTGATCCAAGGCTATCAGTGGTTCCCGCACGGTATTGATAATGCTCTCCGAGTATTCGGGGGATCTGGTTATGCTCTCGATTTTGGTCGTTCATTGCTCCCTGCCGTCGACGACAGCAACCTACAATGTACATCATTACCGACGGCGGGTACAGCCTTACAGCACCCGCAGGTCAAGCTCGTCGGACAAGCGGCGTAGCGCCTCGAGTCCCGCGGCGGAGTTGCCGCGGTCGTCAAGGGCCGGGCCATAGACACCGATGCCCATGCGGTCGCGTACCGTCGCCATGATGCCGCCTCCTACGCCGCTCTTGGCCGGCACGCCCACGTCAACGGCAAACTCGCCAGAGCCATCGTACATGCCGCAGGTGACCATGAGGCTCTTGCAGACGCGTGCCGTGCGCGCGGCAAGAACGCGTGTCCCGCGTATGGGGTCGAGACCCTCGGCGCACAGGATTGCTCCGACGCGCGCCAGATCGACAGCGTCTACCGACACGGCGCACTGCGCGAAGTACACGTCCAGAGTTTCCTCCACCTCACCAGGCAGAATATCCAGCTCCTTGAGGAACCACGCAATGGAGCGGTTGCGAGCGGCGGTGGACTTCTCCGATTCGTAGACCTCTTCATCTTTGCTGACATCTCCCCTGCCCATGAGCGCGCCTACGAAGCCGCGGAAGCGCGCGCTCTTGTCATCCGGAGTCGAGCCTGGCATGAGGCCTGAGACGACTATGGCTCCCGCGTTGATGAGCGGATTGAACGGCTTGCCACGAACGCTTGTCTCAAGGCGGATTATGGAATTGAATGGGTCACCCGTCGGCTCCTTGCCGACGCGTGAAAATACTGCGTCCTCGCCAAGTTCGTTCATTACGTACGCCAACGCAAGCACTTTGGAGATGCTCTGCATCGTGAAACGCGTCCGCGCGTCTCCGACGGCAATGGTCGCGCCTTCTGCCGTGACGATAGCCAGGCCGAGTGCATGCGGGTCTGCCCGCGCCAGGGCCGGAATGTATGTAGCCACACGGCCCGTGGCGGCGCTCGGAATGGACAGGGAATGTATGCGTTCCAGGTCGTCGATGCTGACCATCGGCGCCTATGCCAATCCGCCCAGCAGGGAACCAACCACATAGGCGGCAACCGCGGCAACCCCGCCGACAAGCAGCATCTCGAGGCCGGAAAAGAACCAGTTGCGCCCGGTGATGCGTGTCTTGAGCGCGCCGAGCCCGAACAACGTGGAGCCCGTCAGAAGGCATGCCAGCGGGAACCGCAACGAATCGATACCAGGTATGAAAAGCCCAATCACATAGGCAAGCACCGGCAGAAAACCGAATATGCCAAACGACGCAAAGGTCGCTATGGCTCCCTTCATGGGAGAATCCTCGTCGGGCAGTATGCCCAATTCCTCTATCATCATGATATCGATCCAGGCCTGCTCGTCCTTGGCGATGATGTCGACCACGGCGGCGGCATCTGGAGCGGCCATGCCACGCGCCTCGTATATTTCGCGCAGCTCCTGCTTCTCGCCTTCCGGGAAGTGTCGTACCTCCCAGGCCTCGCGCGCACGCTCAGCGGCCTGGTATTCGGCCTCGCTCTTGGATGACAGGTAATCGCCGATAGACATGGACAGCCCGTCGGCTATCAGGTTGGCAAAGCCCATGATCAACACGATCCCCGCCGACAGGTTGGCGCCGGCAACGCCAGCGACGGCGGCAAAGGTGGTGATGGTCCCATCGAGTCCTCCGTATATGACGCTCTTCAGGTACTTGCCCTGAGCGTTGCGGTGGTCCTCCATAGCGCTGCCGTTCCTCGCCGGATCGGCGTGCGCCGAGCGCGACGCCTCGGGATCATTCTTCTTGTAAGCCTTGCGTGCCTCGTCAAGCCGTCTGGTCAACATGGTGCCTCCAACAGAGCACTCATACTACGCATCCGCCGCTTGCTCGGGAAGCCCCTTTCACGGTACAACGTAGACTCCGGAGGATCACCATGAGCGAACCCTGTCCATGCGGCTCTGGCCGCGCCTATACCGAATGCTGCAAACCAGTGATCAAGGGCACCGCCAAGGCCGCTACCGCGGAAGCGCTAATGCGTTCGCGGTACACGGCCTATGTCAAAGGCGAGGTTGACTATATTCTGCATTCCTGCGTGAAAGACGATGGCATAGACGAAGACGCTACCAGAAGCTGGAGCCAGAAGGCCGACTGGAAGGGACTCAGGATAGTCCGCACCGAGAAGGGCGGATCCGCTGACACCACCGGTATTGTAGAATTTGTCGCAAGCTATACGATGGATGGCCTCAAGGACGAGCACCATGAGACAGCCACATTCGTCAAACAGGACGATGCATGGCTGTATGAATCAGGTGACGTGAAGACTGCCACCGTCGTGCGGTCCGCACCCAAGGTCGGACGGAATGATCCATGCCCGTGCGGATCAGGCAAAAAATACAAGCAGTGCTGCGGTAGATAGCATACCGCGATCGGCGTCAGGATCAAGGCGCCGGGCTATGCTGCAGAGCCGACATCACCCACCGGTCCATAACAAAGAGGCCCTCCTTGACGAGGTCAAACTCGGCGTCAAGAATGCACCAGTCAAGGAATACGCCGCGGGCGGAGCGGTTGAACAGATTGGCCATCAAGGGGGCATCAAGATCGGTACGAAACTCGCCTGAGGCCTGCCCCTCGGCGATGATCCCGCCGACAATCGCCACCCACTGCCGTTCCTTCTTTGTAATAATTTTGTCCCGGCCAGGCTGGATGGTCTGGTTGGCGTACAGTATTTTGAGGTTGGCGTTGCCTATCACGTCGCGCACATAGCGCATCTGAGCCCTGGTAAACGCCAGCAACTTCTCGCGGGCGGTCTTGTAGCGCTTGAGGTTCTTGGTGGCATACTCGTGGTAATACTCGTCGATCTTCCAGAACTCGTCGACGATGATGTCGCTCTTCGTCGTGAAATAGGTGTAGAAGCTGCCCTTGGCAACCTTGGCGTCGGTGGTTATCTCTTCTACCGTTACCGAATCGAAACCTCGCAGTTCAAAGAGCCGTAGCGCGCTTTCCATGATGGCGTTCTTCGTGCGTAGCGCGGTCGGACCAAGCTTTGCCATAATGATGCAGGGTACTACAACATCGGTATCTGTTCAATACCGATGCTGTTTTCAATTTCTCGCAGGGCACCAGAATCATCCAGAGCCATCGGATCCCTGCTCAGGTCAGATCGAATATCTTTCCTGGGTTCATGATGTTGTTGGGATCCCATGCCTTCTTTATCGCCTGCATCAGCTGCAACTCGACCGGGTCTATCACTTCCTTGAGGAATTGCTTGCGCTTGAGGCCGATCCCGTGCTCGCCCGATATCTTGCCACCAAGATCTCCGGTAATCTTGTACAGCTCACGCAGACAGGCCACCTCGTTGTGCTTCCAGTCTTCCATGCTCATGTCAGGATCCTTGACGAGTGTAGCGTGCAGGTTGCCGTCTCCGGCGTGTCCGTAGCACGGTATCTGTACACGGTACTTCGCGCTGAGCGCATCAAGCTTGGGGATTATTTCCGGTATGCGCGAGATAGGCACCACGATGTCCTCAAGGCTCTGGATAGGGCTGTATACCTTGAACGCCTCGGCTATGTTGCGCCGTACGTTCCAGATGCGCTCGATGTTGTTGCGGTCCTCGGCGACATAGACTTCGATGGCGCCTTGTTGCTGGCACAACTGGCCCGCGGCGATCAGGTCCATCTCGATCTGCTCGGCGTTTGTCCCGTCCAGTTCTATCAGTAGCATCGCGCCAGCCTTCTCGTATGGCAGGCTCTCGTTGAGGTACTTGCAGCTTGTTATGATTGACAACTGGTCCATGAACTCGATGCTTGTCGGCGTAAGCCCCTTTGAAAGGATAACCGGCACCACATCGATGGCCTCGCGCGGCGTCTTGAACAGCACGAGCAAATCGGCCTTGGCTGTAGGGTAACCTATCAGCTTGATTATCGCCTTGGTCGCGATTCCGAGTGTTCCCTCTGAACCCACGACCAGCGACTTGAGGTCGTAGCCGCTCACATCCTTTGACAGCTTGCCGCCGAGCTGCACGACGTCGCCTGTCGGTGTCACCAGTTCGATGCCCTGGATATATCGCCCGGTAACGCCATACTTGACGGCCTTGCCGCCGCCAGCGTTTTCGGCGATGTTGCCACCAATCATGCATGTCTGCAGGCTCATAGGGTAGCCGGCGAAGAAGAGGCCGCGCTCCTGGACATACACCGCCAGGTCGTTCGTGACCATGCCTGTTTCGACGACCGCGACCATATTCTCCACATCAAGCTCAAGCAGCTTGTTCATCTTCTCAAGAGATACGAGTATGCCACCGAACTGTGGTATGGCGCCGCCCGATAGTCCCGAGCCCGCACCACGCGGCGTGATGGGAATGTGCTCCCGGTTGGCAAGCTTGACAACCGCGGCAACATGCTCCGTGGTCGCGGGCAGGACAACGACCTCGGGCATGTGGCCGTATTCATGGGCATCGGTCTCATCATGCGAATAGGCCTCTATCTTCTCTTCATCGACGAGGACATTCCTGGCCCCGACGATGGCGCGCAGCTCACCCAGAATCGCCTGGGTAACCGGCGCGTAGGTATTGGTCTTCGTAGCGGTCATTTCGCACCTCCATTGCGCTTGTCCAGGCGCCGCTGCAATTCCGGAACCACCACGAAGGCATCTCCGATGATGCCGAAATCCGCGACCTTGTGCAGGCTGGCATCAGGATCGGAATTGATTGACACGATGATCTCGCTTGTCTTGATGCCAGCCAGGTGCTGGATGGAGCCGGAGATGCCTATGCCAATGTAGAGCTTGGGCGAAATGGTCTTGCCTGACAGTCCGATCTGATGCGGATACCCTATCCAGCCCCTATCGACCGCCTCACGGCTGGCGCCGACGACACCCTTGAGACTGTCCGCGAGTGTCTTGATCATCGCGAAGTTATCGCCCTTCTTGAGGCCCTTGCCTCCGGCAACCACAATGTCCGCTTCCTCGACGTTGACGAAATCGGTGGCGTCCTTGCGGTAGCCAAGAACCTTGACCCTGCCATCGAGCATATCGTCGGTGACGGGCACCGCGATGATCCTACCGGAGCGGCTCGTGTCCTCAGCCAGGGGCCGACTTGATTTTGGCCGCACCGTAGCCATCTGGGGTCGATGGTCAGGTGTCTTGATCGTAGCCATGATGTTGCCGCCTATGGCAGGCCTGGTCTGCAAGAGATTGCCCGTGCCTTCCTCTATGTCCAGTTCGGTACAGTCGGCGGTAAGGCCTGTGTTGACCTTGATGGCCAGGTACGGCATCAGGGTTCTGCCAGACGATGTCGCGGCGGCCAGCACTATGCTCGGCTGGTACGTCCTGATGATTTTGGCCAGCACCTTTGCGTAGCTCTCACATATAAAATTCTCCAGCCGCGGATCCTGTATCGAATAGACTTCATCGGCCCCTCGGTACAAGAGCTGCTGCATCGCCTGCTCGCTGACCTTGTCGCCTATCAGTACCGATGCCAGCTTGGTTCCAAGCTTGTCCGCCAGCTTGCGCCCGCGTGCCAGCAACTCGAACGAAACGTCCTTGAGTCTGCCGTTGTGTTGTTCAGCAATTGTCCATACAAAACTCATGCGTGGGATCCCCTTTACACGATGCCTTTTGATTCCAGGAAAGTCATCAATTGATCAACGGCGACTACGACCGCTTCGTCGTCGCCCGCCTTGACCACCGTACCGCCCCTGGTCACCTTGGGCGTGTCGATCTTGACAACCTTGGTCGGTGAACCCTTGAGCCCGAGAGAGGCGGCATCGAGTTCCATGTTGTCGGTGCTGAACACGGGTATCTGCATCTGCCGCGCGCGTATCTTGCCGTCGAGGGTCGGCAGTCGGGGCGCCGCTATCTCCTTGACAACCGTCAGAAGGGAAGGCAGCGGAAGCGATAATATTTGATAACCATCTTCGACCAGACGCTCCACGACAATATGTGACGAATCCATATCCTCTATCCTGGCTACATAGGTGGCTACCGGAATGTCCAGCCACGATGCGATGCCTGGTCCTACCTGTGCGGTGTCACCATCGGTGGCCCGCTCTCCGGCGATGACCAGATCGTAGTCGCCTAGCTTCTTTATGGACTGGGCCAGCGTGTACGAGGTAGCCCAGGTGTCGGAGCCACCAAACTTGCGGTCGGATACCAGTACCGCGTCGTCACAACCCATCGCTATGGCTTCTTTAAGTGCCTTCATCGCCTGCGGTGGGCCCATCGACAGCACCGTAACCGTGCCACCGGTACGTTCCTTGAGCCTGAGCGCCGTTTCAAGCGCGTACAGATCAAGCGGATTGACGACGGTCTCAACGCCCGCGCGTATGACCGTGCCTGTCTCCGGATCCATCTTCACATTGCTTGTCTCGGGCACCTGTTTTATAGGTACAATGATTTTCAAGAAATCCCTCCATGCTTGCAGCCCCCGCGGGGCGCTACTCACCATCCCGCGGGGTGCTTGTCACAATGACGCTATCAGAATCAGAACAAGCCAGGTGCGAAGACCGTCATGATGAGCAGTCCAACAACGCCAGCCAGAACCGCGTATATCGCCGCCGGAATCAGGTTTATCCTGATGATCTTGCCTTCCTTGCCGAGCACACCCACGGTGGTACTCGCCGCGACGACATTGTGTACACATATCATGTTGCCCACGGCGCCTCCGACAACTTGCAGGGCGACGATGACGACCCTGGACAGCGCGGCGCTCGAGGCTACCTCATACTGGAAGCTGCTGAACAGCACATTTGAAACCGTATTGCTGCCAGCCATGAAGGCACCCAATATGCCGATGAACGGCGCAACAAACACCCACACCGGACTCAGTGCCGCTGCGGCGGCGGTAGACAGGGTCTTGAGCATATCAAGGCTGCCTGATGCGTTGTTGCCGGAGTTTCTCATGATCGCCACCATGGCGACGGCGAACACCAGCGCAATGGTCGCTGGCACCATCTGCCTCAGACTGTCGCCCCAGGTCTTGCTGACTGTCTTGCCATTCATGCGGTGCAGCAGGATGGTCAGTATGGCTACCAGAACAAATGGAACGGTACCGGGCAGATACAAGGGCTGCAAGCTGTAGGCCAGTCTCGTTCCAAGGATGCCGCTCCACGAAATAGTAACCGCAGGGCTGGTCAGAAGCTGCTTGATGCCAAGAGCAGGCACACGGGTGATGACCAGTATGAGCGCGACCAAAATATACGGCGTCCATGCGAGCGCGCTGTTCATCTGTGGCGTATCTTCCTTAAGCTCGCCTGGCTCTACGGTGCCAACCCAGTCGCTGCCCCAGTTCTTGCGTGCAGGAAAATCCCAGACCGTCTTTGGCTGCATGAAACCTGCCTTGGAGGCTGGAATTACAATCATCAGCGCTATCAGGGCTCCGAGCAATGATGGCAGCTCCGGCCCGATGAATATGGCTATCAGCAGGTATGGAACGGAGAAGCAGAGACCCGCGAACAGCGCGAATGGGGCTATCGCGAATCCTTCCTTGAAGCTCTTCTTCTCGCCAAAGAGCTTGGTCAGGATCAACACGATGAGCAACGGAAGGAATGTACCAACGGCCGCGTGTATGATTGCAGTGTACACGCCGATCTGGTGCACGAACGTATCAAAACTCCAGCCGAATTGGGTCAAGGTCTCGCGGATTCCAGGCGAATCAAGTACCTTGGCGGCTCCACCGATGATTGGCGTACCGACGGCGCCGAAGCTGACGGGCATGCTGTTGCCGACGAGCGCCAGAATGGCGGCTGCCAAGGGCGGGAACCCAAGGCTGACGAGCAGCGGTCCGGCAAGTGCGGCCGGCGTACCGAAGCCAGCGGCTCCTTCTATGAAGAATCCGAATAGTCCGGCGATGATGATGGCCTGAACCCGGCGATCAGGGCTGATATTGTAGAATGTAGCCTTGATTGCCCTGATTGCGCCCGAGTTCTTCAGCGTGTTCATCAATAGAATTGCGCCAAAGACAATGATGAGGATATTGAAGGCGTCAAGCGCACCAGAGACAGTCGCTCCGGCAAGCCATTGTACAGGCATCTTCCAGACGAAGGCCGCCAGTATAAGGGCGAGCGCCCACCCCAGAGGCATGACTCGTTTCGCTGGCCAGTTGAATCCGGCCATCAATATCACCACCAACAGAATTGGAAGAGATGCCATTAATGCGAACATACAGAATACCCCCCTCGGACCAGAGACAATCCGGGGCGCGCAGGCGTCCTGGGCCGACATCGTGCGGCGATTTGCATCGTAGATCCATTTATGACTCCAGTCAACTTTTATTTTCTAATTTTTATTGACTATGGTCGATTATCTGAGCATGTATAGTTGACTGCGGTCGTTTTTTCGTGGATGTGAGCGCGCGCTACAGCGGCGCGAGCTTGTCGGGAGCCGCTTCGCGTATGAGTGCGCGAGCGAGCGAAACCATTGGATCAACGAGAGGGACAGTCTGGAACTGCGATCCGCCAAGTGCGAGCGGCAGCTCGGTGCACGCCAGGACAAGCGCAGCGGCTCCGCGTCCGACCAGTTCGCTGGCCATGGTCGTCACGATCTCTATGGCGCGGTCTGTGGGTTTCGGTGTTGCCTTGAGCCCCCAGGTGCGGTCGTATATTGAGGCATGCAGGAGTTGCTGGCTGGATTCCGGCACATACAGCGGCTCAAAGCCACTAGCCTCCAGCAGCCTATCATAGACGGCGCTGCGCCGCGTGCCGGTCGTAGACAGCACGCCGATCTTCTCGCTTGCTGAGCCAGGCAACCGTTGGCGCAGCGTGAGCATGGTCTCTTCAAGCATGTTGACGATGCGGATGCCGACTCCCGACTCAGCCAGAATCGCCAGGAATCCATCGAATATAAGCGGCGCGTGAAAGGTATTGCAGGGCACCCCACCCACGGCCGTGCGCCCATCGAGGGCGCGCGCGGCCAACTTGAAGACCTGGGCCATGGCCAGGGCGGGATCATCCTTTCCATGGTCCAGCAAGTACTCAGTCCTGTCAGGTATGCGGGCGGAGCATGAATAATGATGCACGGTGAGGTGAGACTGGTCGGTGCCGTCGGTCAGTGTATTGCTGATGATCAGCGCATGCAGCGCTACACCCGCCATCGGGCCAACGCCACCACCGATGACGACAACCGGCCCAGTCTCGATTCTCATGCTACTTGGCCTTGGCCCACTTGCTCATATCCAGTTCCTTCTCGGTCTTGGATACGATGGCTGAACCAGCCATGTCGCCGGTGACATTGAGCGATGTGCGACCCATGTCGAGCAGGGCGTCGATGCCCAGTATCATTGCATAGGCCGCGGCGACAGCCGAGCCCTCGGTTACCTTGAGGCCTATCGACTCGAGCACCATGAGCAACATAATGGCGCCGGCTCCGGGCACGCCGGCCGTGCCGATGGATGCCAGCGTCGCGGTGATGATAACGGTGAGCTGCTGGTTGATAGTGAGAGGATTGCCCGTCGCATAGCCGATGAACATCGCGCAAACGCCCAAGTATATGGCGGTGCCATCCATGTTGATGGTCGCGCCAAGAGGCAGCGTGAATGAAGAAATCGAGCGTGGCACGCCCAGGTTCTCTTCGGTAACGCGCAGGGTTATTGGCAGCGTGCCTCCCGAGGAACGAGTTACGAACGCGGTGATCATCGCCTCGTTTGCGCCCTTGAGGAACTTTCCAAAGCCAAGCTTGTATATTGACAGGAGTCCGCCATACACGCCAACCAGGTGGACGATGAGTCCGACATAGACCGTCAGCGTGACGACGAGGAGCGGGCCCAGGGCCTTGGGACCCTGCTGCGCGAATACGGTGGCGATCAGCACGAACACACCGATAGGAGCGTACTGCATGATGCCACCAACGATCTTGTACATGGTCTCGGCGCCGGCGTTGCAGACGTCGAACAGGGCATCGGCGCCCTTGGCTATCGCGGCGTTCCTGGAATCCTTGACATAGGAAATTCCCAGCCCGAACACAACCGCGAAGAAGATGATAGGCAGTACATCGCCCTTGGCCAACGAGTCGACCGGATTGGTCGGCACGATGTTGAGCAGGATCTGTACTATCGTCGGTGTGGCCGCGTTCGACGCCTTCAAGGCGGCATCGCCGACAATATTGAAGCCCAGTCCTGGCCTGAAGATGTTGGCGAATACGAGACCGATGATTACTGCAAAGGCGCTGGTCAGGAGGTAGTACACCATGATCTTGACGCCGACCCGGCCAAGGCGTGAAGGAGCTATGCTCGCGGCGCCGGATATCAGCGAGAAGAGGATCACGGGTACGACTATCATCTTGAGCAGGCGGATGAACAGGTCTCCGAAGAACTTGGTATAATCGACGAACGGTTTAACCGTGCCGGGCATGTAGCCGAGCACGATGCCAACGATCGCGCCTGCAATAAGGCCGATCAGAATGCGCGTGAGCAGATTGGTCTTGAAGTACCAATCGAAGACGCCTTTCTTGTCAACTTTTTCTGTAGCCACGGTTTCCTCCAGGAATGCACATCGATCATCCGGCCCATACGGGCCCGGGTTTGTCGACTACAGGGTACGATGGCTTTTCCATACGCGATATTCACCAAAGGGTGTATTTTATACGAGGCGCTCGTCCAGAGCCTTGCGTACAATCTCGGCCTTGCTGGATACATTGAGTTTCTGGTAGATGTGCAGCATGTGCTTCTTGGCCGTGGAACCGGCTATGTGGTGCTTCTCTGCAAGCTCACGGTATGTCAGCCCATCAACGATATCCCTCAGGACTTCGCGTTCGCGCGGCGTCAGTCCGTAGTCATCGCCAGGTACCACAGATGCTTCACGCCGCAGCTCATCCAGGAGCCGTCGGGCCACCGTCGGACTGATAGGCGAGCCCTGGTCCCTGGCGCACAGGATCTGGTCGAGCAGGTCCAGCGGCCTGGTATTCTTCAATATGTAGCCGGTGGCTCCCGCCCTGATGGCGGCGAGTATGGTATCGGGCTCCTCGAATATCGTCAGTATCAATACGGCGATTCCAGGATGTGTTGCCCGCAGAACACGGGTCGCCTCGATACCATCTATACCTGGCAGGTGTATATCCATCAGCACGATGTCAGGCGTCTGTCGGCCACGGAGCCATGACAAAAGTTCCTCGGCTCGATCAAAGCTCTGCTCCACCCGCACGCGGTCATCCAGGCCCAGAAGGTAGACAAGGCCTTCCCGCACCTCTTTCTGGTCTTCCACGATGGCTATGGTCGTTGGCCGGGAGCGTCCATCGCCTATCATCGATGCACCCCTGTGCTTACCGCGGGAATGGCGATCGCGTACGCGGTGCCCGCCCCTGGAGATGTCTGTAGCCGAACTGTTCCGCCCAGCGCCTCGATCCTGTACCTGATGTTGCCGAGCCCCGAGCCCGAAATCCGGCCGCCCTGATCGAAGCCTGACCCGTCGTCGGAAAAGCGCAGAAGAATGCCCTTGGCACCAGTGGACAGACGCATCCTGACATGGCGTGCACCGGAATGCTTGAGGACGTTGCTGACCAGTTCGTCTATGATCTTCTCCAATTCTTCCCGATGTCCGGCGGGCAGGTTTTCGAGCGCGTGCTTGTTGCGTATCCGGCAATCCAGCGCTATGCCCCTGGCCTCCAGCCTGTTCCTCACGCCGGCCGACACAGTCAGCGAAAATGACGATGCGCGCCTGTCATCCTCGCTCATGCCCAGGATTATGCCCTTCAGGCTGCCAATGGCGTCAAGGCAGTTGGCCTCGATGGTAGCCAGCATTTCCAGGAGCCTGCCCGGGCCATCCTTGGCCAGATCACGCGCAACGCTGTTGCAAAAGAATATGTTGGTCAGCTTGGCTCCAATCGTGTCATGCATGTCGCGATATATCCTCCGGCGTTCCTCTATGACCCGGAGCTTCGTGTTTTCACGCTGAAGCTTGCCTATCTCATCGGTTCGGCTGCGGACCTTGGCTTCCAGCGTCGTCGAGTATTCCTCGATGGTATCGAGCAGCCGGTTGAACTCGTCGCCCAGAAAGCCGAACTCGTCGCTGGTATTTACCGAAACCCGCACGCCCTTCTGTCCCGACTCGACTCGATTCATAACCGACACGATGTGTCCAAGTGGTGCGACTATAAGCCTGCCGGAAATGAAGGCCAGCGCCAGCACGAGGGCGACCATCAGCGAGGCTTCGACGAGCCCTATCAGATCTAGCAAGGCGCGTACGGAATTCCTTATCGGGGCGAGCGGCAGGGCCACGACGACGATCCAGTCCAGTCCCTCGATGCGGCGATGCACAAACTGGGTAGCCTGGCCACCTATCGAGCCAAGAAAGCTGCCAGCCGGAGCCTTGAGTACGTCGCCGGCTTCGAAACGCTTCAGAATCATGCCTTCCGGCCTGTCCTGGGCGAACTGGCTGGCTATGATCTCCCCTCCTGAACCAAGGATGATGGCCTTGCCTCCCTTGGGAATCTCCAGCCCATCGAGGACGCTGCCCAGGCTCCGCAGAAGAATATCCATGCCCACAACGCCCGCGACCGAGCCGTCACCCGTCTTGACCGGCAAGGCGCAGGTAATGCCTATATCATCGACGCTCGCGTAGCGGTATGGTGATGAAACGGAAAAATCGCCGCGTTCCATCGTGCTGCGATACCAGGGTCTGGTCCGCGGGTCATATCCCTCAGGGAATTTTGGCGTATTGTCGACAAATTCAGCGCCTACGCCCCATTCGTACATCCGTCCATCCGCGGTTCCCAGGTAGATTGCCCTGAGATAAGCGCTGCGGGCATTCACGGAAGCAATGAATATATCACGCATCGCGTCAGGGTCGATCCGCTGGACTGGTTGCATCGAAGCCAGGCTCCGGGACAAGGCCTCGAGCTCGGAGAAGAATGTGATGAGTCGCTTGTCGGTCTGGTCCAGTATGATCCCCGCTGTCTCGTCCGCCGCTCGAAGGGCGTAATCCTCCAGCATGGTCCTGGTAACGACGAATGCCGTGACCATGAATACCGCCACCGCTGCCGAGACGAGCATGATGAACTTGTGGCTGATGCCCCAGGGCCTGCGGCTCATGCTTAGACGCTCTTGAGGCCGGCTCCGCATAGCGGCAGAACGACCAGCCCCTCGTCGAGCCCGGCCTTGCTGCGCTCGAAGTACGCGGCAAATGTAGCTGCGCTCGTCGTCTCTATGAAGAAGCCCCGAGCCGCTACTTCGTGTTTGGCACCTGCGATTCCCGCTTCCGGAGCCAGCACAACCTCGCCGCCCAATTCGCGCAGGGCGGCCAGCACGCGGCTGCCGCGCATCGGCGCCGCTATCGCTATGCCTTCCGCCTCGGTGCCAGTGTTCGCCACGGCCTCGACCGTCATGTTGCCATGCTCGAACGCCGCGAAAACCGGAGCGCAACCGGCGGCCTGAACCGCAACGATGTGCGGGCTACGGGCCACCAGCCCCAGATCGATGAGATCCTTTATGGCCAGGTAGGCGCCGAGCACGAGCGTGCCGTTGCCCAGCGGTATGTACAGCGTGTCGGGAAGACGGCCACCGAGCGATTCGTACAGCTCGTACAGGTACGTTTTGGTACCTTGGTAGAAGAACGGGTTATAGACATGGCTCGCGTAGAACGTTGACCCATCGCGGGCGCCAGCTTCCGCCGCGTCGAGAGCCGCCGCGGCGGTGTCTTCGCGGGTGCCCGGAACAATGACAGCGCGCGCGCCGTAGGCCTCTATCTGGGCAACCTTGCGCGGGGAGGTGGCGGCCGGTACGAAGATGTCGCAACCCATGCCCGCGCGCGCGGCGTATGCCGCGACCGAGGCTCCAGCATTACCGGAGCTGTCCTGCACCAGCCGCCTGGCTCCGGCGGCACGCGCCACGGCGACCAGCACCGCCGCGCCTCGATCCTTGAACGACAGGGTCGGCATCGCATAGTCAACCTTGACCAGGATATTGGCGTCGGATGGATCGAGGGGCATAAGCGGCGTCAGTCCCTCGCCCATGGAGACCTGGTGCCAGGCATCGGTCCAGTCATGGTGATCGTCGTCGACAGGAGGCATCGCATCGACATACCGGAATATCGACCGCTCGCCTGCTCTGGCCGGGGATGGCGGGAAGTGGGGCTCGAATGGCGCGATGTCGAGCAGGCTGCCGCACGAGCAGCGGAACGCCAGCGACTCAAGGGGATAGTGCGCGCCACATTCGGGGCATATATAGGGTACGTATTTCATACTGATGGATTATGGCAACGCCCGGCCAAATTCACAAGGCACGGCGGCCCCTACTCAACCAAACACCTCGTTTCCTGTATACTAATCGCATGGCCACAGTAGACGACAAGAAGATTATCTATTCAATGTACCGGGTCTCCAAGAAGCACGGTACCAAACAGGTCCTCAAGGACATATCGATCAGCTACTACTACGGCGCCAAGATCGGTGTCATAGGACTCAACGGCTCCGGCAAGTCGAGCCTGCTCAGGATTCTGGCAGGCGTCGATACGGAATTCGCGGGCGAGACCACCTGCGCGCCTGGCTACTCGATAGGTTTTCTTGAACAGGAACCTCATCTCGAAGCAGGAAAGACCGTGCGGGCCGTTGTCTCGGAGGGCGTTCAGGAAATAGTCGATGCCCTTGCGGAATTCGAAGCCGTCAGCGAGGCGTTCGGTGACCCAGATGCCGATTTCGACAAGCTGGCGTCCAGGCAGGCCGCGCTGCAGGAGACAATAGAGGCGCTCGACGGCTGGAACCTCGACGCGCGGCTCGATCTGGCGATGGAGGCCTTGCGTTGTCCGCCTGCCGATCAGATTGTAGACGTGCTCTCGGGCGGAGAGCGAAGGCGCGTGGCGCTCTGCCGTCTGCTGCTCAAGAAGCCTGACATACTCCTCCTTGACGAACCGACCAACCACCTCGATGCCGAGACGGTGGCGTGGCTTGAGCACCATCTGCAGCAGTATGAAGGTACCGTCATAGCGGTGACGCATGACAGGTACTTCCTCGACAACGTCGCGGGATGGATACTCGAGCTGGACCGTGGCGAGGGCATCCCCTGGAAGGGCAATTACTCGAGCTGGCTGGAGCAGAAGGCCGAGCGGCTGGAACAGGAAGAGAAAGGAAACTCGGAGCGGGCCAAGACGCTGGAGCGCGAGCTGGAATGGGTGCGCATGAGCCCCAAGGGCCGACATGCCAAGAGCAAGGCCCGCATCACGCAGTATGAGAAGCTCCTTGCCGACGGCGAGCGCGAGAAGGTCAAGGAAACCAGGCTGTTCATAACGCCGGGCCCCAGGCTCGGCTCCGTCGTCATAGACGCGAAGAGTCTGACAAAATCATACGGCGACAAGCTCCTCTTTCAGGACCTGGAATTTTCCGTGCCGCCAGGAGCGGTGGTTGGTATCATCGGCCCGAACGGCGCAGGCAAGACGACGCTGTTCAAGCTGATCGCCGGCATCGAACAGGCTGACTCCGGCTCGCTCAGACTCGGCGACACGGTCAAGCTGGCCTACGCCGACCAGATGCGCGCAGGCCTCGACCCGGACAAGACGGTATGGGAACAGCTTTCGGGCGGACTCGATATCATCAAGCTGGGCGGTGTAAAGGAAGTAAACAGTAGGGCGTACTGCTCGTGGTTCAATTTCTCCGGTGGCGACCAGCAGAAAAAGGTGGGCATTCTTTCCGGAGGGGAACGCAACAGGCTGAACCTGGCCATGATGCTCAAGGATGGCGCCAATGTCATACTGCTCGACGAGCCGACAAACGACCTGGACGTGAATACCTTGCGCGCCCTGGAAGAAGCCCTCGATGGCTTCGCCGGCAGCGCCCTTGTCGTCAGCCACGACCGCTGGTTCCTGGACCGTGTCTGCACCCATCTGCTGGCGTTCGAGGATGGCGAGGTTGTCTGGTTTGACGGCAACTGGTCGGAATATGCGGAATACCGCCACGAGAAGCTGGGCGGAGAAGCCGACCGACCACACCGCTACGTGTACCGCAAGCTTGAGCGATAACCCAGATGCATAATGCCTGAAGTGTTCTGGTTTCGTTCCCTATCGCTATCGATACTCCACCTTGCCGCCGCTGCGACGGTCACCGTCCACGTTGCGCTCTACAAACGCAACGTGCGATCAGCAACCGGATGGATAGGTCTAGCCTGGCTCGCCCCGCTTGTCGGCCCGTTTCTGTATCTGCTGTTTGGAATCAACCGCGTCGGCAGGAGCGGCTCCAGTCTGGGCCTCGGTTCCATCGGGTACGACAAGCAACCTCTGGATGAGGGACAGACCCCCCATTCCGGATTCAGGGGCATGCACCGACTGGCCGGACTTGTCGTCAACCGGCCGCTTCTCGCCGGGAACAAGGTAGAACCGCTTGTCAACGGCGACGAGGCGTACCCGGCAATGCTCACCGCCATCCATGAAGCCCGCGAGTCGATAACCATGACCAGCTATATATTCGACTATGACGACGCTGGCCGCGCCTTTCTCAATGCGCTGTCCGCGGCCTTTCGGCGAGGCGTACAGGTCAGGGTCCTGATAGATGCCGTCGGGGCCCATTACAGCCACATAAACATGACCCGCGCCTTGAGGGAAGCTGGCGTGCCCGCGGCAACGTTCCTCCCGACCCATGGGAAAAGAATCCTGCGGTATGCCAACCTTCGCAATCATCGAAAGATCATGGTCGTCGATGGGGTCATTGGATTTACCGGTGGCATGAATATTCGCGCAGGCAACATGCTTCAAACGAATCCACCAAAGCCGGTACAGGATCTGCACTTCCGCGTCTCCGGGCCCATCATCGCCGATTTCCAGCGCGACTTCGCGGCCGACTGGAATATTGCCGCGGGCGAACTGCTATCTGGCTCAATGTGGTTCAAGGAAGTACCGGCGGATGGGCCTGTCTTTGCAAGAGGCATACCAGATGGCCCCGATTCAGACATGGACAACATGCAGATGATAATGCTGGGAGCCCTGGCGGCGGCTCAACTCAGGGCGCGCATCGTGACTCCATATTTCCTTCCAGATGATGCCTTGATAGCGGCACTCAAGACGGCAGCGCTCCGCGGAGTCATGGTCGATATAGTCTTGCCGGAGCGAAGCAACCTGTTCTATATGGACTGGGCCATGCATCCACAGCTGGCTGACCTACTCGACAGGGGTTGCAGAATATTTCTGTCTCCACGGCCCTTTGACCACACCAAGATATTCACGGTTGATGGACTGTGGTCACTGATAGGATCGACAAACTGGGATGCCCGAAGTCTCAGGCTCAACTTTGAATACAACATAGAGTGTTATGATATCGACCTCGCTGCGACGCTGGAAGCAATGGTGGACAAACGCATAGCAATGAGCCGCGCGGTTTCCGCCGAAGATATGCGCTCGATGCCTGTCGGGATTCGCATCAGGGACGGCCTCGCACGCATGTTTTCACCATATCTTTGAGAGATAACGATGATTGAAGGAGCACAATCATGCCACGTCCATTGAACGCTCGCAGAATCCGCGGCGGCATGGCCACCGGGCTGTTCAAGCCAGCCGGCATTCCCGGGCGAGAACTCGAAGAGATAGTACTGGGTCTCGACGGTGCCGAGGCGATTCGCCTTGCCGACCTTGAAGGACTGTATCAGGAAGCCGCCGCCCGCCAGATGGGCGTTTCGCGGCAGACGTTCGGCCGCATACTTGAAGACGCGCACCGTATCGTCGCCGACGCCATCATCAATCGCAAGATGCTGAGGCTCGAGGGCGGTCAAGTTGTAGAACAAGAGGAGAAACGCATGCATGAGAAGGTAGCGGTCCCATCACGGGACGGGATGGTCGACGCGCATTTTGGACATTGTCAATACTTCAGCGTATTTTCAATCCAGGACAGAAAGATTTCCAGCGAGCAGATCGTCGACAGTGCCGAGAGTTGCGGGTGCAAGAGCGACATAGCGTCAATCCTGGCCAAGCAGGGCGTTTCGCTGATGCTGGCCGGCAACATGGGTGAAGGCGCCGTCAAGGTGCTCAAGGCCAATGGCATCGAGGTGATACGCGGAGCTTCCGGCGCGGTGCGCTCGGTAGTCGAGGCATGGCTTGCCGGAAGCGTAACAGACTCCGGCGTCGGATGTACTGAGCACGGCGATGCCAATCATCAGTGTTCGCACTGATGCGCGCACTGATGCGCGCACTGATGCGCGCACTGATGCGAGCACTGATGCGAGCATGCATAGCCATTGCCTCGCGTGAGTGCCGCGGGATAGTATCGACGGCATGACAAGCGCAGAAAAAGATCGCGGCCTTGGCGCACTGGCCTTGGCCGCGACGGCATTCTTCTGGAGCCTCGCGGGGCTTCTCATCAAGTTGATAGACTGGAACCCCTTTGCCATAGCCTGTGGCCGAAGTGTCGTCGCCGCGGTGTTCCTGCTCCTGTGGATGCGCAAGCCCAAGCTCACATTCTCGGGTCCACAAGTCGGCGCCGCCATCGCGAGTTCGGCCACGATGCTGCTCTTCATTTATGCCAACAAGGCAACCACCGCCGCCAACGCCATACTCCTGCAGTACGGATCCCCCATCTACACCGCCATCCTGGGCGCCATATTCCTCAGGGAAAGACCAAAGATCGAGCACTGGCTGGCATTCGTCGCCGTCGCTGGCGGCATGGCGCTGTTCTTCATGGGCAACCTTGGCGGCGGCTCGATCAGGGGCAATATCGCCGCAATCCTTGCCGGCGTTACCTTCTCGGCGTACTTCGTCTTCATGCGGATGCAGAAGGACGGGTCTCCACTGGAGTCGAACCTGCTGGCCCACATACTGACCGCTGTGATTGGCTTTGTCATAGCCTTGTTCCTGCCGGCTCCCCGGCTTACCGGAGTCTCGATCGCCGCCATTGTCGCCTTGGGGGTCTTTCAGATAGGTATGGCGGCGGTGCTGCTGTCATGGGGCATCAAACGGGTCAGCGCCATTCAGGGTTCCATCATTGCGGGACTCGAGCCTGTTTTCAACCCGCTCTGGGTATTTCTGGCACTCGGTGAACGACCGAGTCCCAATTCGTTAGCCGGTGGAGCGATCATCCTCCTGGCGGTGATCCTGTCATCCATCGTCACCGCCCGTCGGGCCATGCGACCGGTCCGAGCAACAAGTCTGTAGAGAAAGTGAGCGCCCCAGCGATGCAATCGATTACCAGTCTTGAACAGATGCATGGCATCGTCAGCCGTGACAAGGCGGCGCTGTTCTACTGCTCCACTCCCGATTGTGGCGTCTGCAAGAGCCTCAAGCCAAAGGTGGCAGCCCTCGCGACGGAGAACTTCCCGGCCATGGGGCTATACTATATCGACCTTGCTGCGGTGCCGGCGATCCGGGGCCAGCTTTCCATTTTCGCGGTGCCAGCGGTGCTGGTGTTCATCCAGGGCAAGGAGACAATACGCGAAGCTCGCAATTTTGGCATCATGGAACTGGGTCGCGCCATTGACCGATACTACTCGATGCTATTCGATGTGACAGCCTCAAAAAGCTGATAGCGATTCCCGCAAGTCGCAGTATACTGATAGGATCAGCATACGATTGGGAGGCACTATGGTCAGACATGAAGATGATATCGCATCGGTTAAGATGGCGGGCGATGGCGTGGTCGGAGTTACCAAGAAAATCATGCTAGGCCCAAAGGACGGCTATGATGGATACCTCAGGGTATTCACCGTGCAGGCAGGAGGGTCCAGTCCATACCATACGCACCCATGGTTCCATGCCAATTATATCCTCGAAGGTCAGGGCAAGATCATTATCGATGGCAAGGAGGAGCCGGTACGAACGGGTTCGGTGGCCTACATACCAGGAGGCCTGAAGCACCATTTTGTAAACACCGGCTCCGCCCCGCTCAAGTTCATCTGCCTTGTTCCGCCGGAGGGTGACGCGTACTGAGCCGCTCCGCACACAGCCAGCATCGATAGGAGGAAGCCTCGTCCGTGGAGGCTTCCTCTTTTTTTCTGTAGCGTCACCGCGGCATCCACGACATTGCCTTTCCTTACTTATTTACTTAACTTTACCATGCGCCCGATATGGAGGCCATCCGATCGCATCAGCGCGGGGGAACATGATGAAAGAAATGGAACCAGTTGCAGCGCTCAAATACCTATTGGACAGCAGCAAGGTTGGGCTGCTGGCGACGAGCGGCCATGACGGGCAGCCACATACGCGATGGGTAACAGCGGCGATGTTGCCAGGTGAACGTCGTCTACTGTATTGCGTAACCATGGCGGGCACAAGGAAGGCCAAGGACATTGTCGACAACGATAGGGTCGCGTGGTCGTTTCAGAGTCCGAGCCTGGACACCATAGTCAGCCTGACGGGTCGCGCTCGGATTCTGGACCTGCCCGAGCTCAAGGCCCAGGTTCTGGAGGCTCTCGGCCGGGACCTGACCACATTCTGGAGAGTCAATACCAACCCGAAGCACCTTATCGTCATAGAATCAACCATCGACGACATCAGCCTCTATCATCCGATGCAGCAAGCAATACACGAGGTCAACCATGAAAAAAAATGACACCGTGCTGTATTGGAATCTGCGCAACGAGATGACCAGGATACGCCATTTCGAGGAGACCGCCGGTCAGATGTACGGATTGCGCAAGATTGGCGGCTTCTGCCATTTGTACAATGGACAGGAGGCGGTTGCGGCAGGATTCTCCGCGGCTCTCGATCACGAGCGCGATTATGTACTGACGGGCTATCGCGACCATGGACATGCCTTGGCTGCGGGTATGAACCCAGACGAAATCATGGCGGAGTTGTTTGGGAAGATCACCGGCAGTTCACGGGGCAAGGGCGGCTCGATGCATCTGTTCGATCCCAAGCGGCATTTCCTTGGAGGTAACGGCATCGTTGGCGCGCAGATCCCGGTAGCGGTCGGAGTCGCGTTTGCGCAGAAATACCAGAAGACAGGCGGTGCGACCGTCGTCTTCTTCGGCGATGGAGCGATTCACCAAGGCGCATTCCATGAAGCGCTCAACCTCGCGAAGATATGGAACCTGCCTGCTGTGCTCGTATGTGAAAACAACCAGTGGGGCATGGGAACAGGATGGAAACGAGTCTCCGCAGTTGATGACTTCTCACTGATGGCCTCTGCCTATGGCGTGCGCGGCGAACGCGTGGACGGCATGGATGTGCTCGCCGTCTACGACGCGGCACAACGCGCGCTCGTCGATGCCCGCGCAGGCAGGCCTGTGCTTGTCGAGGCACGCACGTACCGGTACAAGGGTCATTCGATGAGTGACCCGCAGAAATACAGGACGCGTGAAGAAGTCGATGAGTACAAGAAGCAGGATCCATTATTCCTGCTCGAGGCTGCGATGAAGGAAGCTGGAGTCTGGGATGAGGCAAAGGCCCAGTCCCAGGATGATGAAGCCGAGGCTATGGCAACCAACGCCGTTGCGTTCGCGGAGTCGTCCGCCGAGCCGGCACTGCATACGCTCTATGAGGACATTTACGCGGACGAGCCATTCTTCATGGGGAGGGTATGACCATGGCGATCATGAGCTACCGCGAAGCGCTTAACCGGGCAATGGACGAGGAGATGGCGCGCGACCAGGCGGTCGTGCTGATGGGAGAAGAGGTGGCCGAATATGACGGCGCCTACAAGGTCTCCCGGGGTCTGCTGGACAAGTACGGGCCCGAACGAGTCCTCGATACGCCAATTACAGAACTTGGCTTTACCGGCCTCGGCGTCGGTGCTGCCATAGCCGGGATGCGCCCTATCGTGGAATGGATGACCCACAACTTCGCGCTGCTGGCGCTGGATCAGGTGGTCAACGAAGCGGCCAAGCTCCGGCACATGTCGGGTGGCAGGTTGTCGGTACCAATCGTGTTCCGCGGCCCCAATGGACCTGCCGAATACCTTTCCAGTCAGCACTCACAGGCGCTCGCCAGCTATTGGGTGCATGTGCCAGGGCTCAAGGTGGTATCTCCATCGAATCCGGCTGATGCCTATGGCCTCCTCAAGTCGGCTATCCGCGACAATGACCCAGTGGTGGTGCTGGAGTCGGAGATGCTGTATGCGGACAAGGGCGAGGTACCCGACGCGGAGATGCTTGTGCCGCTTGGTGTAGCATCGATACCGCGGACAGGCACCGATGTGACGATCGTCGCGTTCGGCCGGCCGGTCAAGTACGCGCTCGAGGCAGCGGATGCGCTGCAGCAGCGCGGCATATCCGCCGAGGTCATAGACATCAGGAGCCTCAGGCCCCTCGACGAGCCGGCGATCATGGCAAGCGTGGCCAAGACTGGACGCGCCGTCGTCGTCGACGAGTCGTGGCCAGCGGCCAGCGTCGGTGCCTATATCGCTCATCGAATCGCATCGGAACGCTTCGATTCGCTTGACGCCCCGGTGGCATTCGTCTCAAGCGAAGATGTACCGATGCCATACAACCACACGCTTGAGCTGGCGGTCCAGCCATCGGCCGCGAAGATAGTGAGCGCATGCCTGCGCACGCTGTATATGGAGGAATGAAATGGCAAAAACACTGGTGATGACGGCGCTGTCACCTACCATGCAGGATGGCGTCATAGCCCAATGGTTGGTAAAGGAAGGTCAGGCGGTAAAGGCCGGGGACGCCGTCTGCGAGATAGAGACCGACAAGGCCACGATGCCATACGAATCGCCATTGGCCGGCACAATATTGAAGATAACAAGGCCGGCGGGTCAAAGGGCCTTGGTTGGCGAGACCATAGCGATCATCGGCAAGACAGGTGATGATTGGCAAGCGCTCATGTCTACGGAGCCACCTTCAGCACAGGCCCAGCCGGCACAGCAGCTCACCGGGGCGGACTTCCCGGCGCTCGGCCCTATAGTACCGCAGCCCGAGCGGCCATCATCGCTCGCGGCTCAGCAGAATACCGAGGCCACGACTTCACCGCGGATGCCATCGTCGCCCTCGGCTTCTTCGCCCCTGGCCCGCGCGCTGGCACGTGACCATGGCATCGATCTGAGGTCGATCCGGGGATCGGGACCACACGGCCGCATAATCGCGCGTGATGTCGCCGGGCTCGCCTCGTCGGAATCAGTCAGTGCAAATCCGGCCGCGCTGGATACTGCCATGCCGTTGCATAATCAGGAAGCCAGGTCCGGTAGTCTGTTGCGCAACGAACGTGTGCCGCTGTCGAAGATGCGCTCGGTAATAGCCGGGCGGCTTGGCGCAAGCTATGCCGCCGCACCTCACTTCTTTGTCAGGGCGGCGGTAGACATGGAGCGCCTGCTCGACCTGCGCGCCTCCATCAACGCCGGCCGCGAACACCCGATAGGACTCAACGCCTTTGTCATGCGGTTGGTTGCGGCCGCCCTCGAGCGCCATCCCATTGTCAATGCGTCATGGGAAGGAGACGCCATACAATATCGTCCCTCGGCAGACATAGGGCTGGCGGTATCGCTGGATTCGGGCCTGATAACGCCGGTCGTCCGTTCATGCGAACGCAAGTCTGTCGGGTCAATCGACGCGGAACTGACCGACCTGGTCAAACGCGCCCGCGCAGGCACCCTGGCTCCCGATGAATACTCTGAAGCCAGTTTCACGATATCGAACCTCGGCACATACGGGGTCGAGGAATTCACCGCCATCATAAATCCGCCTGGCTCTGCTATCCTGGCGCTTGGCGCCATATCCAAGGAGGCTGTGGTCAGGAACGACGAGATAGTCGCGCGGCGCACCATGCGCATCACCCTGTCGAGTGATCACCGTGTGATAGACGGCGCCGTGGCAGCGGCCTTTGTCGCTGAGCTGAAGGCATTGATCGAGGATCCTGCCCTGGCCCTGGTGTAGTGTCTACCGGGCGAATGGTGTTCAGCGGTAGTCGAATCTGTATGTTGTTCCGATAGCAGCATTGCTTTCATCGAGCTTGACGAAACGCAAACCGTGGACATCCGCTACCGCGGTGACTACAGCCTGGGTGACGAGTACCTCGCCAGCCTTGGCGGTGTCCTCGCCTAGCTTGCTCGCCGAGTTAACCTCTTTGCCAAACACGTCGGCATCACCGATGCGCAACACACGGCCAAACCCGACGCCAGCGCACAGGAGCACACGCTCTTCCTCCGCCCTGCTCACGTTGTACGTGGCGCAGGAATTCTGCATGCTTGCCACTGCCCTCAGCGCCTTGATGGTATTCCTGAAGATGATCAACATCGAGTCGCCTTCGATTTTCAATATGATGCCATCATGGTCATCAATTATGGGCACCAGCATGCGCTCGCTTTCATATATGGTCTGCAAGAAATGGATTATTCCGAAGGCTTCAACATTGCGGGAAAAGCCCGATAGGTCGGTAAAGACGATGGCCCATTCCTCGCCAAACAGGTCCCAGATACGCTCGTCAATGTGCTGTTTGTCGGCGCCCGGCGCCAGCCGCTCGGCAATCAGTCTTGACAGCCGGTCTTCCGATGCTCCCGCCCCGACGCTTCGTTGATACATCATGTCAGTGTCCTCCACGGCAAGAAATCATTATGACAGAATCCAGAACATCGCACATGGCTCCAGCGGCAGATCCTCATCTGGCATTACGAGGCATCCATCGAGCAGATTGATGCCTCTAACGCCATGCAAGAGCAAGGATACGGTCTGCTGGTCGAGTCGTACAGCATGATCGGAGAAATTGCCCAGAACGGTCAAGGACTTTCCGGTATCTTGCTTGTGGAACGCCAGGACGGAGTGGTGTCCCGGATCGACAACGACAAGACCCTGGGAGCCAAAGACAGGATTTGCTGCTCTGATTTTGGCCATGCGGGCCATACCCGAGTGTAGCCGTCCGGCTACGGTCTTGGCGTCGTGACGTTGAGTTGCCAGTTCATCGCTCCACCGTGGACGATGCACCCATCTGCTGTCTGCTGATTCGGCCGGATCGGATTCATACGAATAATCATTGGTGACGCCAAGCTCGTCTCCCATGTAGAGGAGTGGAATACCACCGACAGAAAATGCAATGCCATACAGAAGTAGCACACGCTGTACCGCGGTATCCAGATCTTCGCTATCTCCCTCAAGGCGGGCACCCTCAAGGCGAGCGCCCTCAAGGCGAGCGCCCTCAAGGCGAGCGCCCTCGAGCCGGGCGCGTTCGATGCCGGCCAGCGAGGCCGCGGAGCCGCATATACGCCGGTCACCATTGGCAGGGTTGTACTGGAAACTGACGCCGCGACTGAAACTCCCAGGGAAGGTTCCCATATAGAAGTCGTTCAGGAACGCACGGTGATCATGGCCGTTGATGCCAAGTTCGGCGGCATCCTCATCGGCGAATGTCCAGCCGATGTCATCATGGCAACGCACATAGTTGATCCACGCACATCCCGCTGGCAAGCGATGGCGCTTGGCCAGCGACAGGGACAGCAACCGAACCTCCCTGGTCGCCGAAGCCTCCCACAGTTCGGCCATCAAGAGAGGGTTGTATGACAACTGGCATTCCCGCAGACCTATATACGCGGCGATGTCATCTGGATGCACAATAGCCTCGGAAAGAAAGAGCATCGATGGACAGGCAAGGCGGGCGATTGACTGAAAAGCCTTTATGATCGTATGGGCCTCTGGCAAATTCTCGCAACTGGTACCGCTCTGCTTCCATATGAAGGCGACCGCATCGAGCCTCAGTACAGAGATGCCGCGATTGGCCAGTAACAGCATCTCATTGGCCATGGCGCAGAACACCGCGGGATTGCCATAGTTGAGATCCCACTGGTACGAGTGGAAGGTGGTCCAGACCCAGGCTTGCATATCCTCTGACCAGGTAAACGATCCAGAGCGCACCTCCGGAAAAATGTCGCGCAAATGGTTCTGAAATGCATCGACCTCTGCGCGATCGGGAAAGACAAGGTAGAAGTCGTCATACTCCAAATCGCCCGATCGAGCGGCCTTTGCCCACTCGTGCTCATCGGATGTATGGTTGAATACGAAATCGGCCGCCAGGACTATGCCTGCGGCTGCCAGCGCATGCGCAAGGGCCTCGAGATCTTCCATGCTGCCTAGCGCTGGATTGGTATCGCGATAGCTTGAGACGGCGTATCCACCGTCATTGTGGCGCTCCGGTGATCTGAAGAACGGCATCAGGTGCAGAAACGTCACACCGAGTTCTTTCAGGTACGGTATTCTATCGATCATACCTTCAAGACTGCCTGCGAAGCGATCGACATAAGCCACTGCTCCAATCTGCGACGAAGAGGCAAACCAACCTGACTCCGGCGGCATTTGATCATCCCGATTACGGAAAGTCGGGTCCCGCCGCTCATACGCGACGAATGTTTCCTCGACGAGACGTACAAGTTGCAGGGCGAAGTCCGGGCGGCTTCCATACAGAGCCCAGAAGAGCTCAGCGAGACGCTGGAATTCGCCATCAAGTCTGATGGCGAATACGGGCCAATCTGGCCGCGAAGTCAGCCCGCGCACGGCGAACTCATCATCGCACTGGCGCCTGAGGCTGCTCCAAATTCGATTCATCGCGTGCCCTCAGGCTCGGAGTTCATCATCCGGCGCTTCTGTCACGCACCGAACCGCGGACAATGAGCCGTACCGGCAGGCGCACATCGCACTCCGTTATAGTCTCTCCCTTGATGAGCTTCATCAACATCGAGATGGCTGCCTGCCCTTTGCCATACACGTCCTGATGCACGGTCGTGAGGCCAGGCCTGACAATCCGTGAAAATACATTATCATCGAATCCTGTAATGGAAATATCTTCAGGCACATGGATGCCATTGTCCTGCAGGTACATCATCGCCTCGGCGGCATAATAGTCCGCAGAGAACACCAGTGTTCCGAAACTCGCCAGGTCACCGGCGACACGATGGTAGAATCGCCTTCGCTCCACCGAGTCCTTGGAAATCGGCATGTATCTGCTCTCCGACAGCGACAGGCCCCGCTCGGAAAACGCGCGGCAGCACCCATTGAAACGGGCGTGGTCCGCGCCAATGGCAACAGTATCGTTGGCCAGGAATGTCATGGACGTGTTCCCTTTGGTAAGTAGATGCCGCGCTATTTCGTAGCCACCCTGCTCGTCATCAAGCCCGATATTATGGTATCCAATTCCATCATCATCGAAGTAACTGTCCACGAACACCACGGGCCGGTTGATATTCTCCCTGATGACCCGGCTCGTGGTAGCCGGAACCCAGACAAGCACAAGGCCGCCGAGTCTCCATGTACCTGCGAGCCTCACGACCTCGGCCTCGTCGCTCGTGGTATGGATCATCATGAAATATCCATGCTTGCGTATTTCCGCTTCCATGGCCCCCATGATCGTCGATGAAAATGGATCCTCGAGCACCGTCTCGTCACGGCGCGGCTCCATGAACATGATGACGCCAATGATTCTGGAATTATTCCGGGCAAGCATGATGGCGCCCATGTTTGGCGTGTAATTCTCCGACTTCAATATCGCCTTGACATGCAGAAGCGTGGAAGGCGACACCTTTCCAATGTTGCCGTGCAATACATTCGAGACGGTTGTCGGGCTGACACCAGCCTTGTCGGCTATCTGCTTTATCGTTGCCATAGTATGCGGAATCCGATCAGTGCTGCCACATGCGTGTCGAACAACGCAAGGGCAGCCTGGTATTGCTATCGCAGATAACCGAGCCACTTCCTCTGCATATCGATCATCCTGTCGACCATCGCCTCGACATTATGCGCCTGGTGGACCACAGGATTGGCGAGGATGGCCTGGATTACCAACGCCTTCTCCTTGTGGATTACAGCTTCGGCGGTGAGGTCGTACACCCCGGCATAGTTTCTGAGCAAGGCCAGATAGCCTTTGGGAATGGCCGGTAGTGTGACTCCGACAAGCCCATTGGCACCTACCCTGGCGGGCACTTCGACGGCAAGCCATGAAGGCAAATCTTCTATAAGACCATCGTTCAGTATATTGACGGCGGACTCTTCATGGCCGCTATCGCTGATGATGCCTTCCATGATGGGGACTACACGTTCGGCAGTCTCCAGCTTTATCTGGTACTCCAGATTTGTTGTCAGCATTGCCTTGTACCAGTCGTAGAAATCGAGGATACCGCGATGGTCCACGATATCCCATGCCCAGCTCAGGTATTCTCCGAAGTGGCTATCGGTTGTTATGGGCAGAAGGTTATAGTTCTCCAGCATAAACTTTACCAGAGCACGGTCGGCCCATTCAAAACGACTGGGTTTGCTGGAAGATTCCTTCTCGAGCTTTTCGGAGTGGACGATACGGCCGGTACGAAGGAACTCATCATAGATGTCGCTGTAGCCAGGTTCATGCAGGAAAAAATCGTTCGCCTTCCGCAATACGTCCGGATACAGATCAACGCCGGTTCGCGTGTCCTTGAGTTCGAGCATGCAACTGAAATGGTTGAGGCCGGCGGCTGTAAAGTGGAGGTCTTCCTTCTTCATGCCGAGCATGCGTGGCAGCCACCGTGTCAGCCAACCAATCTCATGGCACAGGCCTATGAACCTGGCTTGCGGAAACGCTCGCTTGACCGTGGTTACTATGGCAGTCATCGGGTTGGAGTAATTGAAAATATAGGCCTCAGGGCACACTTCCATAGCATCACGAACGATGTCGAGTATGACCGGTACGATGCGCAGGGAATGGAAGATGCCGCCGGGACCGCCGTTTTCGCCGTACACTTGATGTACGCCATATTGCATCGGGACCTTCCAGTCCTCGTCCCAGAGCTGGAAGCGATTGCCGACCTCTATCGACGATACTATAAAATCAGCACCGCTGAACGCGGCTTTCCTGTCGACTGTCGCTGTAACGTTGAAATCAAGCGCATGTTCAGCGATGAACGTCTTCGCATTGCGAAGCACCAAATCCAGCGTCTTCGGGTTGATGTCGTGCAATACGATATCGCTGCCGTACAATGCCTTGCTGCAGAAAATGTCACCGAGCGTACCGTGCCCGAACTGGGCACTGCCGGCTCCTACAAGAACGATCTTCATGTTGCTCTTCTCCTTGATGCCCTATTTAATCGAGCCTTCAACCATACCCTTGATGATGTACCGTTGGGCAAACAGATACAGGATAATCACTGGGATAATGGCGATCAGGGTCGATGTCAGTATGAGATCCCATTGCTTTAGATATGCGCCGGCAAACGCCGTAACCGCTATGGGGATGGTCTGCACTGCGCCATTCGAACCCAGGACAAGCAAAGGCAATAGATAGTCATTCCATATCCATATACCGTTCAGGATGAGTACCGTAACAATGATTGGCTTGAGCAACGGGAACACGATCTTGAAGAATATGCATTGCTTTGAACAACCGTCTATAGTCGCGGCTTCCTCAAGTTCAAAAGGAATATTCTTGATAAAACCATGAAAAACGAATATTGATAACGGCGACCCGAACCCGAGATACGCGAATACGATTCCATGGTAGGTCCCGAGCAGACGCAGGTGCATAAAATCCCCAACTACGCGCATCCAGCGAACAAGCGGATACATCAGGACCTGGAACGGTATTACCATTGCGGCGACAAACACCATGAACAGGATGGTCGACCACGCCTTGTTGCTGCGGACAAGTACCCATGCTGCCATAGAGGAAAACAATACTATGACGACCAGCGAGAGGACCGTTATTACAGTACTGTCGATGAACGCCCCCACATAGTCGACCGTCGGATTGCTGAAAATGAGCGATATATTGGTGAGCAGTTGTCCCCAGTGTGATGGCAATGCGATCGCATTGAAGATAATCTCCCTCGAGGTCTTGGCTGAATTGAGGATAACCATGCCGAACGGGAACATGAACACGATGAACAGGAGGATGGTCAGCACTTCGAGGAGGACAAGCCCAGGATTCACGCGGAGTCTGGTCAGACTTTTCCGAGCGGTCATCACATCTCCACCTCTTTCTTTTTGTTTACTGTTACCTGCACAAGCGACACGACAACCAATGCCACGAACAGCACGACTGCCTTGGCCTGCGCCTCGGCCATTCTGTTGGCGGTAGCCGTATTGAATATGTTCATCGCGAGCAACTGGCTGGCCTTGACTGGCGCCTCGAAGAAGCGCGTGGCTGGGCCTCCATTGGTCAGCGTCAGGTTCATGTCGAATTGCTTGAATGAAGAAGTCAGTGTCAGGAACAATGATATCGTAAACGCGTTGGCCATCATCGGGATGAGGATGTGGAACACCCGGGCCGGATAGCTGGCGCCATCGACGCTCGCGGCCTCCATCAATGAAGCCGGTATGCTCTGGATGGACGCGACATAGATAAGCATGATATAGCCCGCGTACTGCCAGGTGTTGACCGCCGACATGGCCCATATGACCGTATCAGGGAGGCTCAGGAACGACACCCTGAGCACGTCTATCGACATGGACGCGCCGAAATCCACAACGATGCTGTTCAATATGAACTGCCAGATGTATCCGAGTACAATGCCGCCTATCAAGTACGGCACGAAGAAGCCGGCACGGTAAAAATTGCGGCGTTTGATCTTGCTGGTCACGATGAGCGACAGCAAGAAGCTCACCACATTGACCAAAACAATGTTGATCACCGTATACGCAATGGTTATGAGGAACGAGTACAGAAAATCAGGAGCGGAAAAAAGATCCCTGAAATTCCTGAATCCCACGAAAGCAACGTTGTCGCTGACCCCGTTCCAGTCGGTCATCGAGTAATACAATCCAAAGAAAAAAGGAATGATGATAATCATCACGAAGGCGAACACCGATGGAGTCAAAAAAAGCACGTTGACCAGCCTGTTCCGCTTCATGTGTTTTGTCCCTTGGGTTCTGGATACCCCGCAATACCCGCCGACACGATGGCGGCTGGCACTGCGGGGTTGCATAGCTTTTTATTTCTTTGGCAGGTCCGCGATGGCCTTCTTCATGTCGGCAGTGAACTGAGCGATGTTGTTCGGATTCTGCGCGAACAGGTCGAAGATCGGGCCAAACACGTTCTGGCCGGCGCCATCCGGCAGCATGCCGAAGAACACGCCATAGTTGCCACCACGGGCATTGGCTTCCATCAAGGCACTGCTGAGCTGGCCGCTTGGCTTGAGCGTGACAGACTTGAACGCTGGGATCATGCCAGCGCCGTTGACCATGTAGTCGTGGCCTTCAGGCGTAGATGCGATGGAGTTGAGGAAGGCCTTTGCCGCTTCGGCGTTCGGGCTCTTGGCATTAACGCAGTACCAGCTCGGCGCGAACAGGTACAGCCCCTTCTCTTCGGTGTCGAGGAACGCGTGAGGCGCGTAGCCGATCTTGAAGGTGACGCCAAGCTGCTTCAGGTTGGGGTCGACCCAGTTGCCTTGGTGCAGGAACGCGGTACGACCCTGGGCGAACGATCCGACCTGATCGTCATAGCTGCCGTTCAGGAGAATCTTCTTGTCGGCATACTTGAACAGCAACTGGACGTACTTTGCGTACTGCGCAAAGCGCGCCTCGTCCATCTGACCCTTGAGGGCCATATCGATGATGCTCGTATCGTCGAATGCCAGACCGCCACCCCAGTAGCACGCCAGATTGTGCTGGCCGGCGACCCACCACATGCCACCGGCAACCGAAGCCGCCATGGCTACCGGCGCATCGATGCCGAGTTCCTTCTTCTTTGAATCGAGAATCTTGAAAGCATTCTCGTACGCTGCGCGGGTCGTCAGCGTTGCGGGGTCTATTCCGGCCTTGGCCAGGATGTCCGCGTTGTACGCCCGGCCGTAGCCTTCGATAGCGACGGGGAACCCTCGAACCTTGCCATCAACCTTGAACGCGAGGTCGGTGTCCTTGACCCATGGCTGGTCGCTCAGATCCGCTATATAGTCTTTCCATATCTCATAACCACCACGGCCCTCTATCATGAAGATATCGGGCATCTGTCCGGCCTGCGACTTGGCCTTGAGAGCTCCACCGTAGTCTCCACCACCGCCGAGCGTCTCCACCTTGACCGTGGTGCCAGGGTGCGCCGCCGAGTACTTGGCAGCGTATGCGTCGAGAGCGTCCTTTATCTCGACTTTGAGCTGGAACATGTTGATCGTAACTTCCTTCGGCTTCTCCACTTTTTTGGCGCACGAAACGCCACCGAGCAGAATGGCCGCGATGGCCCCGACCGTCACGAATCTTGTGACAATTTTCCTCATTTTCGTCCTCCCTTGAACGTTAGAGTACTCCGGATCCCAAACCGCATTGGCACAGGTGTTGCGTAACACCTAGAATAATTCTAACATTTAACCGTGTGCTGTCAAGAAGAATGTGTGCCATTTCAATTGAATGATGTGCATTCACGCGCCTCATCACGAGTCCAGACCGGATGCGCTCCGCAACACGCGCAGGAAGGCTTCACCATAGCGCCCCAGCTTGCTCTGCCCAACGCCATACACACGCGAGAGCCTTTCAAGGTCCATGGGCTTGTCTGCTATCATCTCCTTGAGCGTTCTGTCAGGAAAAATGACGTATGGTGGCACATCAGCCTCATCGGCGAGGCGTTTGCGCAGAGCCCGCAGCGCCATGAAGAGCTCCTCATCTGAGCCTCCATCACCCTGGGCATAGATCTCGGATGCCTGGTCCCATGTACGTGCCGCTGCCTTGCCAGATCGCTTGCGTGCTGGCTTGCCAACATCACCGGATTCTCCGGAGATTGCGGGGTTGACCAGGTCAACGGGCACAAGGTACGGCCCCTTGTCCCTGAAGAGCGCATAGGCTGGGCTGCCCAGCGACAATGTCGAATGCTCCGGCTCGCGCACAAGGTGACCTGTCGCTATCAATCTGCGAGCCAAGGCCATCCATCCTGACCTGCCAAGCTCCACGCCTATGCCAAAGGTAGACAACCCATGGTGCCCGAATCGCTCCACCTTCTCTGTGGCTTGGCCGAGCAGAACGTCTATGACGTGCGCCGCGCCGAACCGCTCTCCGGTGCGCTTGACGCACGACAACAACTTCTGCGCTGGTACCGACAGATCGGTCGTTTCACGCGGCCCAGCCCGACAATTGTCGCATATTCCGCATGAGCGCTCGTCATGAGGCTCGCCGAAGTGCTCCAGGATCAGGGAGCGTCGGCAGCAGTCACTCTCGGCATAATCGCGCATCGCTTCGAGCCGACCGACAGCTGCCCGGCGCTGCTCATCGGGCAGCTCGTCGAATAGCCTCGACGCGACCATGACATCGGCCGCGCTGTAGTACAACAGACAATCCGCAGGCAATCCGTCCCGGCCGGCGCGGCCTATCTCCTGGTAATAGTTCTCGATGCTCTTGGGCAGATCAGCGTGAACAATCCAGCGCACATCGGGTTTGTCGATACCCATGCCGAACGCGACGGTCGCTACCACGATGAGCACATCATCGCGGACAAAGGCTTCCTGCACCTGCGACCGCTCTTCCGAATTCATGCCTGCATGGTAGGCCGCGGCCTTCATGCCAGCCGTGCGCAGGTGGGCTGCCAGTTCCTCGGTGCGCCGTCTCGAACCGCAATACACTATTCCCGACTGATTTGTCCTTGCCATGGCAAAGCCAAGCAATCTCCGCTTGAGTTCATGCTTTGGCGCAACTGAAATATGAAGATTCGGCCGGTCAAAGCCCCCCAGAAACACAACGGGTTGCGAGAGTCCAAGGCTGTCGATAATGTCGGCCCGGACACGCTCGGTCGCGGTGGCGGTCGTCGCAAGCCAGACCGCGCTGGGGAAGCGGCGACGCAAGACAGCAAGCTCGCGATACTCGGGCCTGAAATCGTGGCCCCATTCCGATACGCAGTGCGCCTCGTCGACGACGATAAGCGATGGCTGCACCGCATCGATCAGCGAGAGGAGCCTGTCACCAGAAAGCGACTCGGGCGCCGCGTACAGCAACCGGACATCGCCGGCCCTGACCCGTGTCTCTATGCCCCGCCGCTCCTGTGGTTCCAGCGAGCTGTTGATGAACTCAGCTTCAACGCCCGCAGCCCTGAGAGCCGAAACCTGGTCACGCATCAACGCTATCAGCGGCGATACGACCAAGGTTGTCCCGCTCAGCAGCAGCGCCGGTATCTGGTAGCACAGAGACTTGCCGCCCCCGGTAGGAAGGACGGCCAGGCAATCCCGCCCCGACAAGACGGCTTCGATTATTTCGCGCTGAAAGGGCTTGAAGGAGTCGTAGCCAAAGACCGTCTTGAGTACCGCTTCCGGTGTACGTGTCTGCATTTGTGCCATTATACCAGAAAAGCGCGCTTGATTCCTGGATCTTGCCATGCCGGCGCTGCCCTGATGGCCAATTGCCTTTCTCATGCAATAATTCTATAATCACACGCATTAATAATGCGACACACCACAGCCCTCCTGGAGTGCCATTGATGCATATTGACATGTGGAGTCTGCTCGTAGCCGGAACCGCCATGAACATGGTGTTTCTTGGCCTCTCCGCATTTACCTGGAGTCGAGCCAGGGGAACGGTGCATGGTCCGCAATTCTGGTTTGCGGGCTTTGCGTGCTTCATGGTTGGCATCGGTCTCGTCGCACTGCGCGGCATGATTCCTGATTGGCTATCCATCGTCGTCGCCAACACGGTCATACTGGCCGGTGTGATGATCAAGACGCTGGGCATACTCCGTTTCCTGAAAATCAGGAACGCCCTGCTCGAACGATTGCTTGGTGCCATCGTCGCGGTGGTGGCTCTGCTCCTGGTATTTTTCTACTATGTTGACGAAAGCCTGTCGGCTCGCATGATCGCAACGAGCATAGCCAACGTCCTGATTGGAGCGGTGGCCTCCTACGTGCTCCTCTTCCTTTCGCCCAAGGCAATACGCATCCATGCCTCGCTTGCCGTCGTCTTCTATGGCTCGTTTACCGGCCTGTATCTATTCAGATCGATATATGCCCTGCTCTGGAGCCGTGGCAACAGGTGGTTCGATTCCGGCGATCCCGTTGAACCGTGGCTGCTCGTCATAGTGCTCGTCATACTCGGCGGCATAGCTGTCGGCGAGCTGATACTGCTGCACGGCGCGCAGGAACAGACGCTGCGGGTCGTTTCCGAGAAACTGGCGCACCGAAACGAGCGCTTGCGCGACGAGATCCATAGACGCATACAGGCCGAAAAGGAGTTGCTGGCTATCAATCGTGAACTGGGTTCAACCCAGAAGGAAATCATGATAACGCTCTCGGAGGTGGTGGAATTCCGCTCCAAGGAGACGGCCCTGCATGTTGCGAGGGTCGGCGAATACGCCAGAATTCTGAGCCTTGCCGCTGGCCGCAGTACCGAAGAGGCCACGCTGATAGCCGACGCCGCTCCGATGCATGATATTGGAAAGATAGCGATCCCCGATGAAATCCTGAACAAGCCATCGGGACTATCGCAGGACGAGATCGGGCTGATACGCGGTCACACCACGGTGGGATATCAGTTGCTGCACAAGTCTGACCGCGCGCTCATCAAGATGGCCGCTACGATAGCGCTCGAGCACCATGAGTACTGGGATGGCGGCGGCTACCCCGAAGGCAAGCGCGGCCAGGATATCTCGTTCGCTGGCCGGGTTGTCTGTCTGTGCGACGTATACGACGCGCTTGCGGCGGCACGCCCATACAAGGCACCTTGGGAACTGACACGAATACTCGATTACATACGGACCCAGCGCGGCTCCATGTTCGATCCGGAACTGGTCGACGCCTTTTTCACGCGCCTGCATGACTTCATAGCCATATCGGAGACGCTCAAAGACGCCTGAATCGCGCCTGCTGGGCGGCAAACAATGAGGCCGCCCACGTGGGCGGCCTCGATGAATCTGTCATTCAGAGAATCAGCATGCTAGCCCCGGTAGCACAGAACTGGATTGCGCGCCGCGGCGACCTCGTCGAGGCGACCGATTGGCGTGTTGTGCGGCGCGTCATGCAGCAGTTCAGGGTTATGCCTGGCCTCGTCGGCTATCTTCAGCATTGCCTCCACAAAGCCATCGAGCGTCTCCTTGCTCTCGGTCTCCGTAGGCTCGATCATCAGCGCCTCGGGAACGATGAGCGGAAAGTAAATTGTGGGCGGATGGTAGCCATAATCGATGAGCCGTTTTGCTATGTCCAGGGTATGGATGCCTTCGGCCAGCACTCCTCCCATGGCGACGAACTCATGCATGCACCGGCGCGGGTACTTCACGGTGTATGTCTTCTCCAGCCGTGCCTTCAGATAATTGGCATTGAGCACGGCCGACTCGGCCAGCCGCCTCATGCCGGACTCGCCGAGCATCATGATATAAGTGTACGCCCGCACAAGAACGCCAAAGTTGCCATAAAAGGCCTTGATCCGGCCAATGGAGTGCGCCGGCATCTTCATGGAGTATTTTCCCGAGACTTCCATCGCTATCGGGCCCGGCAGATACTCGGCCAGCACCTGTGCAGCTCCGACCATGCCAACGCCTGGACCGCCGCCGCCATGCGGCGTGGAGAATGTCTTGTGCAGGTTGAAGTGCATAACATCAATGCCCACGTCGACGGGGCGCAGCACCCCGGTCAGGGCATTCATGTTGGCGCCGTCGCCATACACGAGTCCGCCAGCATCATGGATTATCTTGGCAATCTTTTCGATGTTGCGCTCGAAGAGGCCAAGCGTGCTCGGGTTGGTTATCATGATGCCAGCCACCGTATCGTCACACTGCGCCTTCAGGGCATCGATATCGATACCGCCATCGGCGTCGCTCGGGATGGTCACGGTAGTAAGGCCAGCCATCGAACAGGACGCTGGATTGGTGCCATGAGCACTGTCAGGGATAAGCATCTTGACGCGGCCAGGCTGGCCGTGGGCATGGTGGTATGCGCGGATCATGAAGACGCCGGCAAGCTCGCCATGGGCGCCGGCGGCTGGCTGCAGGCTTACCGCGGAGAAGCCGCCAATCTTCTTGAGGCTCTCCTGCAGGCGCCATATCAGCTCTATCGAGCCCTGGCTGTTCTGGTCTGACAGCAGCGGGTGCGAGCCTTTCCAGCCAGGCTGCGCAGCCGCCACCTCGTTGGCCTTCGGGTTGTACTTCATCGTGCAACTGCCCAGCGGGTAGTACTCGGTGTCTATTGAGAAGTTCTTCTGCGACAGCCTGGTAAAGTGCCGCACGACGGTCAGTTCGTCGAGCTCTGGCAATTTAAGCGATTCACGGACGAGGTGGGCAGGCACCGTGGTGACAGGCACGTCGCATTTGGGCAACGCGACGCCTATCCGGCCTGGGCTGGACAGCTCGTATGCGAGAGGTTCGGGGGTCAGGTTCATCGGGAGGCCTCCTTGAGCGATTGAGCCAGAAGCTCGATCTGGGCCTTGGTGTTCATCTCGGTTACGCATACGAGAAGCTCGTGGGTCCGCGACGGATAGTAACGCGACATATCAAGGCCCGGCACGACACCGCGTCGCTCGAGGGTCTCGACGATATGCTTGGCCGGAACAGGGGTCTTGACGACGAATTCCTTGAAGAAGGTGCCATCAGCAACGGCGTAGCCCGGAATGGCGGCGATCTGTGTAGCGGCCCAGTGCGCCTTGTTCCAGCACAGCTCGGCAACAGCAGCCAGGCCGCTCTTGCCGAGCGCCTCGAGGTATATGGTCGTCATCAGCATCACGAGTCCCTGGTTGGAGCAGATGTTGGAGACAGCCTTTTCCCGGCGGATGTGCTGTTCGCGCGCGGTCAGTGTCAGGACGAAGCCACGCCGCCCATCATGGTCGGCGGCCTGTCCGACGAGTCGGCCCGGCATCTTGCGGACAAATTTCTGCGCGACGCCAAAAACGCCGAGGAAGGGTCCACCGTAGTTCATGGCGTTGCCAAGCGCCTGCCCTTCCGCCGTCACGATGTCCGCACCATAGGAGCCGGGGCTCTTGAGCAAACCGAGCATCAGCGGATCCGCCGAGACAATGAACACGCCGCCAGCGCCGTGAACGGCGTCGGCTATACCGGACAAGTCATGCACGCGGCCCTCGAAATCGGGGTACGCCACCACGAAGCACGAAGTCCTGGCGTCGGCCTTCTTTGCGGCGATTGCCGGCGCGTCTGTGTATTCCTCGATCTCGATGGCAAATGCCGCGAGGTAGGTATGGAGCACACCCTTGTATTCGGGGTGCAGTGCCGCCGGTATCATGATGCGCGGCCTGGAGTCACCTCCGTGGTTCACAGCCATGATCACGGCCTCGGCCAGCGCGGTCGCCCCATCGTAGTGCGACGCGTTGACAGCGTCGACACCAAGCAATTCGGTCATCATCGACTGATACTCGAATATCGCCTGCAGGGTACCCTGTGAGACTTCCGGCTGGTATGGGGTATACGCGGACAGGAACTCTCCACGGGAGGCGAGCGCGGGTACGGCCGCTGGTATGAAATGGTTGTAGGCACCAGCGCCGAGGAACCAGGCGCTGCTCGACGCCGACGTGTTCCTGGCGGCCAGCGCCTCTATCTCGCGTAACGCCTCGAGTTCCGAAAGGCCTTCGGGCAATCCCAGCTTCGGGAAACGCTTGGCCGCGGGGATGTCGGCGAACAATTCGTCAACCGACTTGATGCCTATGGCGGCGAGCATCGCCGCGCGGTCAGCATCGGTATTGGGTATGAAGGGCACGATGCTACTCCTTACCGGCTTCAGTCTCGTACGCGGCCGGAGTCAGGAGCGTGTCCCATTCAGCGGGATTGGAAGGTTCGATGGCGAGGAACCATCCGCCGGTATAGGGTTCCTTGTTGACCAGGGCAGGATCACCGGCGAGGGCCTCGTTGATGGCGACGACCTTGCCTGACATAGGCAAATATACGTCGCTCGCGGCCTTGACCGATTCGACGACGCCAAAGGTGTCACCCTTCTTCAGGGTCTTGCCGATCTCGGGCAGTTCTATAAAGACTATGTCGCCGAGCGCTTCCTGGGCGTGGTCAGAGATTCCTACGATGACCTTGGCTCCATCCTTGCGTGCCCATTCGTGCGAGGTGAGGTATCGTGCGTTCTTGTCAATGTTCATGGCTTCCTCCTGTGTTTATGGAAAAACGATATCGAATCCGTTGCTTCTGCCGTCTGGCTCGATCAATGATCCTGGTCCGGCTCAGCGCCGGTACGCCGGCACGTACAGCGGGCGCTTGACAACGACAGCCGTGACGGGCTTGCCCCTGATCATCACCTTGAGCTCTGTCCCGGCTTTTGAAAAACCGGGTTCCACGAACGCGTTCGCGGCGAATTTCCTGACTGTCGGGCAGAACATCCCCGCGACGACCTTGCCAATGGTGCGCCCTGATCCGTCCTGCACCTCATAGCCTTCTCGAGGCACTCCGCCTTGCACCTCGAACCCAATCAGCTTGCGGGCGACGCCTGTCGCGGCCAGCTTCTCGAGCGCGGCCTTGCCTACAAACTCCTTGTCAAAATCGCAAGCCCACTTGAAACCCGCCTCGAGCGGATATATTTCCTGGTTTATCTCATGGCCATGCAACGGCATGCCTGCCTCGAAGCGCAGGCTGTCCCGGGCCGCAAGCCCGATCGCCTCGACTTCGATGCCGCGCTTCTTGCCCTCGGCGAGCAACCCTGTCCACAGCTTCTCGGCGCTGTCCGCCGGGAAGAACAGCTCGACACCGTCCTCGCCGGTATACCCGGTCCTGCCCACGAGGCACGGCACGCCAAGCACCTTGGCGCGGCCCGACGTGAAGCGCGGATACGCCGATATCTTCGCGTCTGAGACCAGGTCCAGAAGCTCAATGGCGCGCGGCCCCTGGACCGCTATCATGTATGTCTCTTCAGAACGGTCGACTATGGTGACCTTGGCCGGGTTCGGATTATGGGCGACCAACCAGGCGACATCCTCGATGCGATTCGATGCGTTGACCACAATCCACCACGCACCCGGAATCTTGTACACGAAAAGGTCGTCTATGACGGTGCCGCGCTCGTTGAGCAACAATGAGTACCTGGCGTCATTGTCCTTCATGTCGAGGACACGTGCGCTGACCAATCCCGAAACGAAGGCATCGGCTCCGGGGCCGGTAACCTCGACCTGGCCCATATGATCGATATCAAAGAGACCGACAGAGCGTCTGGTAACAAGATGTTCCTCTACGGAACCGAGCGGATAGCTGATGGGCATGTCATAACCAGCGAATGGAGCCATTTTGGCCCCCGCTGCGATGTGCCACGCATGAAGGCGGGTCTGATTCACGATTTCGTCCTCCTGGTACGGCGGTTCCGCGAACGCGGATACCGTTTAAGACGACGTAATTGTAACTTGAAAGACTGGGAGCGGCAAGGTCGTTCTATTGAAATGACGTTTTAATTATTAACATATCGATATACTATTATTATGAATAGAATCACTTATTGCTCGGCATGAGGAGCTGAACGCCCATCCTTCGTCGATGATCTCACATGCTTCGAGACCAGACGGCGTTCCCTGGCGGCTCTGGTGGGCTTTGTCGGCACGCGGTGTCTGGGAATACGTGCCGCCTTGATGACAAGTTCGATAAGGCGGGCGATGGCGCCGACTTCATTCTGCAGCCTGCTTCGCTCCAGATCCACCGCTACATAGAGGCGCCCTTCCGCGTCCAGTCGTGCGGCCAGCTGTTCACGGGCGCGCTGCCGTTCTGCAGCGGAGAGGCCGTCTATCCGTTCAAAGTCGACTCGTGCCCGGACCTTCGTTTCGACCTTGTTGACGTTCTGGCCACCGGGGCCAGACGATCTGGCGTATTCAAGCTCCACGACCATCGGAATTGAACGCTTGATGGCATCAGCGCGCATCGCGGTCCCCCATTAGAATGACGCCCTCGAGAGCGGCTTGCCAATGAACACGCCATCGCCGCCCAGGTAGTCACGCGTCTGGCCGTCTATCAGTATCTGCACGTCCTTGACGGTAGGGAAGCCGGTCGCCGTGTAGACTATCTGCTTGAGCTGCCCCGCGTACCCTTCTATGCCATAGCGGTTGTACATGAACGCCTCGTTGAAGTTGAGGTAGGCGGTAGAACCGCGCACCTGTGCGGAAACCAGCCTGGCGTCTGATGGTATAAGGCTGATAAAGCCGCGGGCCAGTTCGTCGGCGTCGGGGCCAGCCATCAGGGCGTTCAGAGCGTCGGTCATCGGAGAGTCAGATGCATCGACGGTACGTTTCACCTCGTGTCGGCTTATGACGCCATCATCGTCGACACGAATGAAATAGAGCACCGCGACCCTGGTCGACTTGACCACCTCCATGGGACTCGTCCTGGGGGTGGGGCTTACGGTCGGAGGTTCTTTGGGAGCGGGCTGAGGTTTGGTAGTAGTTGCAGCTGGAGTCGTGGTGGTCGAAGTAACCGCGGGATTCGCCGCGCCGGGCGCGAGTGGCTTCGGAACATCCTGTTTCGGGCTTTCCTGCGGGGCAGACTTGGTCTGCGGCTGCTCCGGTGCAAGGCTTCCATCACCGTGCACCGGCTCGACGGGCGCTGTCGCGGGCGTCCTGGATCCGACAGCATCGACAAAGCCGGTCGAAGCCAGGGTGCTCTTGATCTTGTCCCAGCTAAAGACAAAGAGCAGCAACGTGACGAGCAGCATCACAAGCCAAACGAGGCAACCAGTTCCGTGCTTGGTCCCGGATGATCCGCGGGTCGTCGTCTTTCGTTGTGCCATGATAGGCCGATACTAGCCGCCACTCGGCTCGGGGTCAAGGGTGATGAGCCGGTTCAGGATGCTCCCAGATCGGCGAGTTGGGTACGAGCCAAGGCATCTCCAGGTTCATAGTCGAGCACGGTCCTGAAGAAACCGATGGCTTCCTCGAGCTGGCCTTCCTTTCTGGCGACGATACCCAGGTTCGATATGATCTTTATATTTTCAGGCTCCTTGCGCAGGGCCTGCACCAATCGGGAACGGCTCTCGGAGAGCAGACCAAGTTCCATTTCGCATATCGCCAGCTCGTTCAGTACATCAACCTCGTCGGCACCAAGGTCAAGCGCCTTGAGGAAGGCTTCCCGGCCGGCTTCCCACTGTCCCAGACGTCGCCTTCCCCACCCTACCAGGAACCAGCCATTCCATATGCCAGGATCCTGCTCAACGAAGGCAAGAGCCTTGGCTATGCCTGCTTCCTCTTTGCCCATCCTGATAAAATCATAGGCTTCCTTGAACAAGGCATCGGCGTCTCCGCGGATATGCAGTTTATGCAGAATTTCCTTGGCCTTGCCTATCTTCGCCTCATCATCGCCCATAACGATGTACGACTCGAACATGCGGGCGGCCTGCTCATAGGAACGGCCCTTCAGGTAGAAGAAGCCCGCGTTGAAGAAAGCGTTTGGATACGGAGGCTCCAGTGCCAGCAGGCGCTTGTACAGATCGAACGCCTTGCCCCTGACGGCATCTGCCAGCTCCTCTTTCTCGGACTGATCCAGGGCGTCGGCCTTGTCTTCATAGAGAATGGCCAGATTCAATAGAGGCTCGGGCATCTCTGGTGCCAGCCCGGACAGTGCCTTGAATATCTCCTCGGCCACATCGAGATCGCCGTTGCGCGCCTTCAGGATGCCAGCCTCGGAGAGCTCTGCAAATACATCAGGCTTGACCGCCAGCACGAATCGCCTGAAATATGCGGCATTCTGGTTGTCCGGGTCGTAGGCAAGCAACCTGAGCATGCCGGCCACGATCATCTCCCAGGACAGGCCAGACAGGTCTTTGGTGTTCTGCCCGAGTTCAACCGGTATGGGTATCGAAGGATCGACCTCGAAGGATCCAATGGGTCGTGCCATCTTCTCGGGTATCTCTATGAATATGATATTTCCAGGGAGGCGCGGGGAATCTGTTTCAGGGTTCATGGTGTCTCCAGAGTGGGGCCGATAGTGGCCGTTTCGAGTGGTACAAATCCGCGATCACGCCGGGGCGGGATCGCGCGATTCTTCTTCTGCGGTAGATTTTCGCTGTCCGACATAGTCGTTGATATGCATCTTGTACGAGAGCGGCACCGCTGCGTCGTCGTACTTGATGGCAATGGCGGTCAGATCCTTGCGACCCTCGACATCTTCGTAGCGGACCGCCAGCCCCGCTATGGCCACCGTTTCCCGGGGTTCCTCGAAATCAACACGAAGATGGCATGTCTTGCCCACAAGGTATTTCGCTATTCCGACTATTATTACCTTGGCGCCGGAGAATGACAGGTCGCGCAGGATGCATCTGCGAGGCACTCCATCGATGACGATCGTTGATTCCTTGCGGGCCAGCCCGATCTTGCGTATGGCGTCCGGCGTAAGGAGGATGCGATCCTCGCGCCGCCTGGCAGAATTTACATTTGCCTCCAGCATACGCCCCATGATCTCGACAAAGTCGTCGGGGGGCCGCTGGGTGAACAGAATATTGATGAATTGCAGTGTGCCATTCGATTGGGTATACGGCGAGAAGCCATTGACCCGACCCGACACAAAAAACGTGACCGCGTCCGCCTTGTCCGACTGCTTGAAAGACAGGCGAATGCTGACCAGGTTGTTCGCCTTGGCGATCCGCTCCATCAGCGGCTGCCTGGTCGGAGCCAGTACCTTTGCCTCATCGAAGGAGCTGGAGTAGATGACGCACGGCCATTGCTCACCAAGGCACTTCAGGAACACGGCCTGCGGCTGCAGCCCCGTGGACTTGACGATCTCCTTGGTGAAGGTGACCGCTATCGCCCGGTAGGTCTCATAGTATTTGCTGATTTGCTGGCTGGTCGCGATGGACATACGATGTCGTGATCATACGGCATGGGCAGTCTTTGGTCAATGAACGGCAGCCGTCGCGCAATATGATTGACAAAGGGGGGGACCGCCCCTATCTTGTGCCCAAGCCGCGCTGTAAGCGTCGGTATCATGCCCGTATAGAGGTAGGAGCGATGAAAGAAGAGTACGAGTTCCCGCTTGAGGAATACATGCCGCGGGAGCGCTTTGAACGGATGAAGCGCTTTGCCCAGGACAAGGAGACTCCATTCCTGATCCTGGACCTCGATATCGTACGCGCCAAGTACGAGGAACTCCGAAAGAATATGCCCTTTGCCAAGATTTACTACGCAGTCAAGGCCAATCCAAACGACGAGGTTGTCTCATTGCTTCGCGATCTTGGCTCTTGCTTCGATGTAGCCACTCGATTCGAGCTTGATCAGCTCCTCAGGCTCGGCATCACGCCCGACCGCATGAGCTATGGCAACACCATCAAGAAGGAACGCGACATAGCCTACTTCTACGAAAAAGGCATACGGCTCTACGCTACCGACAGCTTTGAGGATGTGGAGAAACTATCCAGGGCGGCTCCAGGTTCCAGGGTTTTCTTCCGGATCCTGACCGAAGGGCTTGGCGCCGACTGGCCGCTGTCGAAGAAGTTCGGCAGTCATCCCGAGATGACCCGAAACCTGATACTGCACGCGCGCGACCTCGGGCTGGATCCGTATGGCATATCATTTCATGTGGGAAGCCAGCAGCGCGACATCGGCCAGTGGTCAACGGCGCTGGGCAATGTCAGCAACATCTATTCATGGGCGGAAGACCACGGCATCAAGCTATCCATGATCAATATGGGGGGCGGTTTTCCGGCAGCCTATACCGATCCAACCAATCCTATAGAACACTACGCCGGCGACATCAAGTCTTTTCTTACCAACAACTTTGGCGACGATCTGCCGGAGATAATCATAGAGCCGGGCAGGTCAATGGCCGGAGATTGCGGCATGATAGTCACCGAAGTAGTCAACATTGCCAAGAAGAGCACCCATGACCTGTACCATTGGGTCTTCCTGGACATAGGAAAGTTCGGCGGGCTCATAGAAACTCTGGATGAGGCCATCAAGTATCCCATATATTTCGAGAAGTCAGGCCCTACCCTCGACATAATCCTGGCGGGTCCGACATGCGACAGCATGGATATCCTGTACGAAAAAACCCCGTATGACATGCCAGCCGGCACCAGGATTGGCGAACGGGCGTACATACTGTCCACGGGGGCGTATACGCAGAGCTATAGCTCCATTTACTTCAACGGCTTCCCGCCACTGTCAACCTATGTACTGAAATGAACTTTGGCGCAGGGCGAATGGGTCGCCCTGCGTCGCTTTCAGCAACCGTCTGTCATGAATGGATCATCGATCCGGCCGCATTGAACAACTCGGTGTACAACGCATCGAGGTCTTCCTCATCGACGCTCGAGAATGCCACACGCAGCCATTTATCCTGTATTGAAATAGTCCCGATGCCCCGATTGTCGAGCAAGTTCAGCCGCAGCGTCTCCGCAGAGAACCCCTGGCACTCGAAGCACATGAAGTATCCAGAGTTGAACGGCAGCGCGACAAATCCGCGAGGCGCCTGGTGGGATGACAGGAACGCCTTGACCTTATGGTAGCGCCGCTCCAGAATAGCCCCGAACTCCTGCTTCTGCTTCAGGTACCTTGGATCGGCAACCGCCTTCGCCAGCATGTGCTGGGTCGGCGCCGTCGCGTTTGAAATGCTTGATCGGATCACGCCCATCAGTTTCTTCACCAGGGCGTCGTAGGCCGCCTCTTTCAGGTCAGGACTCGCGAACGTGACAAAACCACCACGGAAACCCCAGACATAGTCTTCTTTTGTCTGTCCATCGACCTTGGCCGCAAGAATCCTCGGATGCGCCATAGCCATCTTCGCGAACATCGATTCGCGCAGGTTGTCAGGCTCGTATTGCAGTCCGAAGTACGCATCGTCAGAGATGACCAGAATATCGACTCCGCCATCAGCCACTCGAATCAGCGCGGCCTTGATGGCCTCCGCCTCGGAGACCGTGGGCGTGTAGCCCGTGGGATTATTCGGGTAATTCAGTATGACAACAGCCTTGTGGCTATTGCGCGATGCCTCGACGATAGCATGCTCAAGGCCTTCCACATTGAAGCCGCCTTCGGGTGTGAAAAACTTGTATGATGCCAGCCGCGCATTCTTGCGTTCTTCCATGATAAGCCTGTAATTCGGCCAGAACATGTCGGCTACTATCACCGGATCACCTTCATTGATGAAGAGATCGGCAAGGTACGATATGCCCGCGGTCAGCCCCGGCACGGCCACAGGGAGCGAGAAGCCCACGCCGGCGAGAGATGGATTCTTCTTCAGTATCTCGCTGCGCCATGCAGCCCTATTGGCGGGCACACCGGCCGTTGGCGCATAGGCTACGGCCTCTCGTTTGGAAAGGCTGGGCAACTGAGACAGTATGGCGTCCAGCGCCATCGGCTCACCATGGGCAACGGCCATCCCGATGGTGGCATTGAAGCGTTTGGCCCGCTCGGTAGCCTCCGCGCTTTGTGAAAGTATACCTTTGGGGAAATACATCCTGGTTCCAATAGCGGACAGCAGTCGTCCCGCGCACGTTCCATCAAGCGATCGATTGAGCTCTTCGGCCAAGGCGTTCATCTGATTCCTCCACATCGAAATCGGCACGCCGGACTCGTCCGGCGGATACGCCTATCGGTATAGGCGTCCCGCTCGCAGCTTGTCAAGCTTGGGCCTTGGGTCGGCGCCATTGCGCTACCGCGATGACGATCATATACTTGATTACGTTACGAGGAAGATCAGGGAGGTACCATGATCAAGAAACGCTATTCGCGCGACGGGGCGTCGTGTACCGTAACTTTCGTCATAGAGGCAGAACAGGCAACCGGTGTAGAGCAAGCGGTGTTGTCGGGCGACTTCAATAACTGGAGCAGAGACACAATCCCGATGAAGGCGACCAAGGATGGGGGATTCGAGGCAAGTGTGCGGCTCGACACCGGGCGCGAATATCACTACAGGTACCTGTTCGACGGCTACCGCTGGGAAAATGACTGGCATGCCGACAAGTATGCACAGAGCCCATTCCGCGACGCCGAAAACAGCGTGGTTATCACCTGACATTATTGCGATATGGCAATATCGATACTATTGACTTGTCTTTAATATCAGTACTTTGGTATACTTTGTCGTTGTGACAAGGGTGTGCGTTGCACACATCAAACGAGTTTGGAGGTACCATGAAGAAGCACGGTGTGGCGCTTTTGGTCTTATTAGCACTATGTGCCATAGTTTCTGTTGGAGCGCAGGCAAAGCTCAAGGATGGTTTCTATTTCGCCCAGGAAACCGCATATCAGTCAAGTGGATGGAGGGATCAGGTCGTTCTGCATGTACAGGGTGGCAAGATCGTCGCCGCCAACTGGAACGGGATCAGTACCAGCGCCGTCCTGGACAAGAAGTCAGAATCGGCCGCGGGACACTACGGTATGATCAAGGCGTCCAAGCTTGGCAAGGAATGGCATGAGCAGGCCGCCGTCGTGGAGAAGTACCTGATTTCTACACAGGACACGGCATTCTCCAAGTACAGCAGCCCCGAGGGCACAACCGACGCCATCGCCGGAGCCTCGATTCATGTGAAGGGCTTCTTTGAGCTGGTCAAGGCCGCTCTTGCCGCCGGCCCTGTTGCCAAGGGCACATACAAGAAGGATGGATGGTTCTTCGCCAAGGCTCCCGCCTTTGACAAGAGCGGATACATGACCACCGCGCTCTTGACCATCGTGAATGGCCGCATCGTCGACGCCAACTGGAATGCCATCTATAAGGATGGTGGCGATTCCAAATACGTGAGGGCCATCAAGGGCACCTACAAGATGAACGCAAAAGAGGGTGAATGGAATGTCCAGGCAGCCCGCGTTCAGGCCGCCCTTGTAAAGCAGCAGGATCCATCGAAGATCACCGTGAAGGCTGACGGCAAGACCGATGCAATCTCCGGTGTGTCCATTTCCATCAATGATTTCATAGCCGTGGCCGCCGAGGCGCTCAAGGCAGCAAAGTAAGCCGCTCCCGCTCGCATATGAGGCTACCCCTAAACGGGTAGCCTTTTTTTATCTACCGCGGCTGCAGGATTATATGCGTTCAGATAGGCAATCGTTGGGTTCGATTTGATGCAGATGGAACGTTAAATAAAAAGAACGGTATGCCTGGACGTCTGCGCATACCGTTCTATCATAGGCAAGGATGCCTATATAAAATATCGGAATTGCGCCTCAAAGCCTTGAAGGAAAAACGCATATACGCGCAACATCGCTACTCGGATGTCATGCCGGGGACCATTGCCGATATCAGGAACGTCCAAGAATCTGGTCAGCGTGCCACCGAGCGCTCTCGGCGACCGCCCGATAGAGCCTTGCCGTATGGCGCAGGCTCTCATCAAAGCTCCTTGAAGGACTGCCTACCGCCTGCGCGGCGGACGCAAACAGGAATCCGACGACATCGCGCGCACGGCTTGCCAGCACGGCCTCATCGATAAGCGCCAGGCGCCGTATGCTGGCTTCCCGCGAGGCTGCATCAAGGACCTGCGACTGCTCGGCGACGGCTATGGCTTCGTCTGCAAGCGCTGCGACACAGTCAAGGTCCTCGACCAACTGCCCGAGTATCGCTTCCAATTCATGTGTGGCGACGCTGGAATCGCTCATGCCCAGCGCATCGAGTCTGGCGTCGATCACGCTTCGCAGCGGAGGCAGGTCAAGCACGGCTTTGCTCGATGCGCAGGGCATGCCGGCTATCGCAAGACCATGCCGGGAGAGATTCCAGGTCGGTGCCTGCGGACTTGTCGCCAGCCTGCTCGAGAACCACCAGGCATAGAGCGAAAGCCTCTTGTCGCTGGTCACCATCGCGCCATCATTGGCAGGTGTCAGATAGGGGCGGCCACCTCGCATGGCCTGGAAAGCATCGCCTGAGGCGGGCCTCAGCCGTAATCCGCTGCCCAATGAGCGCTGTTCAAAGAGGCTGGCGCGCGCATGGGTCTTGCCACCGGGAAACGACAGGTCAAGACCAGCCATATAGAGCGGTGAGCAGCCCAGGGTCCTGGCAAAATCCCATGCGGTTGTCGCCACCGATCCGCCCGCGCCAAGGGATCCCTTGTTCTGGCCCAGGCACTTCTCGATATACCGTCCAAGTGGATATATTGACGAACAGACGACGGTCCGCCTGGTCTGGAACCGCAGGACAGACGGCCATACTGCGGCTTCGACGACCAGCACGCTCTCGCTCATATCACAGCGATCGAGATGGCGGGCATTCCAGTATTGCGGGTCCACTACGACGATAAAATCAGGTCGTACGCCGGAGCGCAGCACCGAACGCAGCGCCGTGTCGACACATACAATCACCATGCGCTCCGCCATATCGGGGAGGACAGGCAACACATCGTCGAGCGACGGCCCCGCCGCCACCACCAACGCGGGCAATCCGGTGAATATGCCGGCCAAACTCGAAACGCCGGGGAGTCCGGCCACGATCCCGATGTTGCGCGCTATGTTGCGCACCCACAGGCGGCCAAAGCGCTCGAGCGTCGCCTGATTTATGGCATCCTTGCTCATGAAGCGGTCCAGTTGCTCTCGAAGCCTGGCAGCAGATTCCACATAGGCGCCCAGCATCATTTTGTTCTCGATGACCGCGATTGAGCGCGGGTTCGCGAATTCGAGATACGAAGCCAGCCCTTCACCATCTGGGCACAAGACAAGGGCAAATCGCGCGTCAGCCAGCAGGTCGGTCAAATCAGCCATATGGAATAGCGCGGATAGCCATGCCGGATCGACTTCTATGGCAACGGCCTGCCTGCCTGAGGCAAGCACCGCCCGCGCCGCATAGCCGAGTCCCAGACCGAGCACGACCACAAGATCGGCACCTGTAGCCATGGCCTCATCGGCGAGTCGGCGTGCTTCCGACGACGGGTCATAGCTGGAATGCAGCCACCGTGAACCCGCACGAGCCGTAGCTTCCCCGTTGCGGGCCAGGCCAGCTTCCAGAAGAACCGGATTGACATTGACAAGAATATCCGCCAGCTCTTTCGATCGGGCCGAAAGCGCCGCCAGGTTGGATTCAAACAGGGCTGTGCCTTCGACGCTCACTCAAGCCTCAACGTAATGGTCATTCCGGCAACGATGGGCACTCCTGGAGCGGGAGACTGCTCGCGGACCCATCCATCGCCCACGATCTCGACGCTGATGTCATCGCGTTCAAGGAGGGCGGTCAGCGACCGTTTGGGCGTGCCTATCAGATTGGGCATTGTGTCGCCAATGCTGACGGAATCGACACCGCTCACCGCTATGCGCCCGCTGTGCGTGATGACGGCCGAGCCCGTCCTTGCGACGCCGTATAGATCGGCTATGGTATTGGCCACATCCTTGACCAACGGAGCCGCGATGCGTCCACCATAAGTTGACGCGCCTTTTGGTTTGAAAATGGCCGCGTACACAATGTATTCGGGTGCCTGGCTCGGGAACAACGCTATGGTGCTGGCTATGAAGTCGGTATCGGAATACCGGCGTGTCGCCGGGTCTATCATCTGGGCAGTTCCAGTCTTTACCGACATGCGCAGGTCGTCGATCCTGGCCCGCCAGCCGGTGCCGGTCTTCAGGACAACGGCCTCCATGGACTGCAGAATTTCCTGAGCCTCAGGCTCGTCCATCACGCGCCTGACAGAAATGGGCTGCGGCGCGTCTACGATGGTGCCATTCTGGTCGACTATGCGGGCAAGCGTCCGGGGCCTCATAAGCACGCCGCCGTTGGCTATCACCGTGGCTGCATCGGCCATCTGCAGGGCGGTTACCAGCAGCTCCTGGCCAATCGCTATGGTCGGCTTGGTTCGGGCAGACCATTCCACTGGCTTTCGTATCAGCCCGGGGCTCTCACCCGCAAGATCGGCGCCGGCTCGCTCGCCAAACCCGAACTCCCGTATCTTGGCGTAGAAATCTATCGCGGATACCGTGTCGGAGGCATACGCGGCGCCGGCATTGCATGAGTATTCAAGAATCTTCGTGACATTGACCACGCCATGGGAACCCAGGCACTTGATCACCACATCCTCACCGGAACTCATCGTCTTTTCGTACTGGCCATCGCAGACGAATGTCGAGTTTGCGTCGATGCCACCCAGCGCCATCAAGGCTCCCATGCTGTAGACCTTGAAAACGGATCCAGGTTCGTACGCGTATATTGAAACCCTGTCGACCCAGGTCGAGCGATCGGCCGACAGGAAGTTGTTTGGATCAAAATCAGGCAATGATACATAGCCAAGGATGGCTCCCGTGTGAGCCTCCATCACCACAAGCGCGATGCCCTCGGCGGCGTTCTCGACCAGTGCCGCGCGGCCCAGCTGTTCAAGCCGGTATTGCAGATCTGCATCGATTGTCAGGTACACTGAGTCGCCATAGGCATACCCGCCGCTCGCCTTGGATGTATCAGGAGCGAGCACGGACTCAAACGATGCCTCTGCCCCAGCCAGTCCCTTGTTTTCGGTGCCCACAAACCCGATCAGATGCGATGCCAACGCGCGCTCTGGATAGACCCGGCCGGCAACCCTGTCCAGACTCAGGCCATTCATTCCTGTCGATTCTGCAGCGCGCTCCACAGCCTTGGCCACCTCGCCGGAGACGCGGCGGGCCAGATATACGAAATCCGGCCCATCTCCTGTCAGGCGTGCCAGAATGTCGTCTTCCGGCATGCCCAGAGCCATGCCAAGCGCGTTGGCGAAGGCAGGTTCATTGCCCTTGGCTACAGAGGGTCTCCATACCGATACATCATAGAGGTCGGTATCCGCGGCGAGCAGACGGCCTTCCCTGTCATATATGGAACCGCGTATTGACACGACACGCGGAGCAGCTGCCTGCGGCCCAACGCCGGTGCCCAGAGCCAACTTGCCATAGCGGGCGAGCGTTATCGCCGACACGATGACGATGGCGCCGAGTATGACATAGTGTCGTATGAAGCGCCTATCGATCGACATCGCCAGTGATTTCCTTGAACTGAAGGAGCCTTGATACGGTGCTGGCCAACCAGCCGTGATACACTACCACTCTTCCCGCTATCGTCTCAATCGGCACGGAGCCGTAGTCCCTTGAATCGAACGAAACCTCGGCATTGTCGCCGACTATGAACAGCCTTCCCCCGGGGACAAAATTGGTTCCTGCAAATCTGGCCGAGGCGGCTCCAAGCGTCACCGAACCGCCTCGGCCGTGGAGCACGCCTGCCTCTGCCGACATGAATGCGGGCCCGATCTCCAAGACCCGCTTGATAGCCCTGCGCGATCCACCGGGAGATGGCGAAACAAGGACCAGATCTCCCGGCTTCGGTTCCGCCCACCGCGCCATGTATCGATTGATAAACGGCACACGCAGGCCATAAGCACAGCGGGCTACCACGACAACCGAGCCCGGCTCTATGGTCGGGCGCATCGATTCCCCACGCACCAACACCAGATCAAAGACAAGAAGCTTGAGAAGCGCGGCAACGATGGTTGCGGCGATGATGATGCGGCTGGCCGAAAGCGTTCGGTTCAGACGGTGCTTCATGGCATGCAGATCCTTGTTAAGCGGGGATACGAGGCTCAACCCTCCAGGCAAACTCGCCGATAGTCTAGCGTATGGAGATGCAGAGCGTCATTGCCGACCAGTATATTGTACGGCGAAGAAAACCAGTCAGAATAGTCCTCGACCCCGGAATGGTTCGCCAGCCCCGAAATGGGCCTGTAGAACGTGTTGTCGCGCCGCGACGATCGATGCGAAGCCTGGCCGATATGATGGCGAAGCGATTCAAGCCAGGCCTGGTGCCCAGCGCAGTGGCGGCAGGAGCAGTTGCGCTACTGTCGCTGGTGATGGTCGCCGCCGGATCGATGGAGCCGAGGGTCAACCTGAATGGTTTTTCTTTGCCTGAAGACACCATCATTGCATCGGTACTGCTCGATTCGGTATCACCGCAGGACCGGGCGACAGGCGATGAAGAGCCAGCACCTGCCCTGCCCTACACCCTTACGCTGTCCAGCTATACGGTAAAGAAGAACGAAACGCTTGACCTGATAGCAAAGCGTTTTGGAGTGCGGCTTGATACGCTTATCAGCATCAACGGCATACGCGATGTCAGACGAATCAACGCGGGCTCGACACTCAAGATACCCAACATCGACGGGGTCATGCAGACGATACGAAAGGGCGACAGCCTATCGGCCATTGCCTCGGCCCGGGGCGTCTCATTGCTCGACATCATCGATGCCAACGATCTCGGCAGCCAAACCATTGTGCCCGGCCAGTCCCTGTTCATACCAGGAGCTCGACTCTCTTCGTATGAATTGAAGCAGGCTCTAGGAAAACTGGTGATGTGGCCCATAAAAGGCGCTATAAGCTCGTACTTTGGTTATCGCCCCAATCCATTCACCGGCATACGCCAGTTCCATAACGGCCTGGATATCGTTGGGCCCGAGAATATGGTCATAAAGGCCGCGATGGATGGCCGCGTCGCGGAAACGGGGTACAGCACGCTCTTCGGCAACTTCGTCATCATCACGCATCCGGACAGCTATCAGACACTGTACGCGCATCTCAACGCCATCAAGGTCAAGACCGGCACGTCGATAGCACAGGGAGCTCCTGTAGGCTTGCTCGGCAGCACGGGGTACAGCACCGGGCCACACCTGCACTTCGGCGTGTTCAGAAGAGGTGTAGCAATCGATCCACTCAAAATGCTGAACGGGAAATAGCGATAAAACCGCAGTCACGCCGCTTGCCCATTTAAGGCAGAACGCATATACTGAAGGCGTTTTTGGAGGAGAGATGAGAAAGCTCGTAATCGTCATCGTGGCGGTGCTCGCTCTGTTCACATTCATTAGAGAGTATTCAGGGCCATCCAGCCGCGGCGTAGAGCAGGCACAGATACAGCACGCACTGCCCAATTGATCCGTTCCTGACTTCGATGACAGCGACCACCCTGCATGGGTGGTTTTTTTATCATTTAGTAGACGCTCATAATCCACATAAGTGTGTATTTGTATACTATTTCATGCCTGCTAATTTCGGCTCTCACTTCGCCAGCGAATATATCATTTACAGATAACACTTTATTATATTATCTGAATAGACGCGCATATTGGCACGCTGTTTGCTTAAAGATATATAGAGGTTACAGCAATGAGCGCACATACCGATACAGGCAGAACAGAGGACACGCTCAAGATATATTATGAGCGCGTCAAGCAAATTCCACTCCTGACCGCGGAGGAAGAACGCCAGCTGTCCATGCAGATACAGGCTGGCGATGACGCCGCCCGTTCGCGCCTCATCGAATCGAATCTCAGGCTGGTCATCAAGATAGCGCGCGCATTCGCGAATTTCGATATTCCACTCGTCGACCTCATCCAGGAAGGCAACATGGGCCTGATAAAAGCCGCCGAACGCTTCGATTATCGCCGCAACGTCAGGTTCTCAACATATGCATCGTGGTGGATACGACAAGCCGTGACCAGGTCACTGGTCAACTCGCGACGATCGATACGGTTGCCGCATCGCAAGGAAGACCTGATCAAGAGAATCCACAAGACCTACGGCTATCTGTCCCAGGCACTTTCACGGGAGCCAACCTGGTTCGAGATTGCGGTTGAACTTGGCATCGACGAACACCTTGTACAAGAGGCCCTTGAGATGTCCGGCGCGATGATACCGCTTGAGAACGATCATGAGGATGACGAATCCGGAAGCGTGCTGGATGTATTCGCTGACGAGACCTACAGCCCTGATGCTGAGTTCATGCGCATGTGCTTGCGGGAGAAGACCATAACGATGCTCGAAGCGCTGATGGAGAAGGAACGGCAAGTGCTGATTTATCGCTTCGAGTTCTATGGAAACTCCAAGCGCACGCTCAAGGGCATAGGACAGACGATGGGATTATCGGCAGAGACCGTCCGACAGATAGAAAAACGAGCCATCAAGAAATTGCGCGAACAAGGTGACTACGCCGAGTTCGTCGGCGCCTGAACTGCTCTGCCTTGTGGCAGAGTCCTCTGCCTTGTGGCAGAGGGCGCGGCCGTCGTATAGTCGCAATGCACGATGGCAACAACACAGATCAGACACTCCAGACGAGCCAGAAATATCCTTCCGTTGCTCTACACCGCGGTTGTGCTTGTATTTGTGGCATTCGGTGCCGCTATTGTCATAGTGCGACAGAACGCAACCGGATCAAGCACGCCTGAGCCATCCGCCCATACCAGCCACCAGCCTCATCCGGTCAGCGGAGAACCGGCAAAGGCCGCCGGGCGGCAGGGTCCGGAGCGGGTCATCAGGAAGCACAAGAGTCGAGGTACGCTTGTTTTTGTCATCGATGATGTGGGCTACAACGCATGGCAGCTGAAGCCGTTCCTGGAGCTTCCCTTCGCCGTCACTCTGGCTGTGCTGCCCGGAGTGCCCTACACCGATGAGGCGGTGCGCATGATAGAGTCGGCTGGCAAGGAGCTTATACTGCATCAGCCGATGGAGGCCATTGATGGATCTGACCCGGGTCCCCGCGCCATCATGACCGACATGGACGACGATGCGATACGACAGACCATCCGCGCCAACCTGGCACAGGTGCATGGGGCTGCCGGCATCAACAACCACATGGGCTCCAAGGCTACTTCCGACACAAGGACAATGACCATCGTGCTCGATGAAGCCAGGAGAGCGGGTATATATGTTCTGGACTCTTTAACCATAGGTGATTCCGTGATACACTCGGTGGCTTCACTCATGAGACAGACTACGTGGGAGCGCGCTGTGTTTCTAGACAATATGCCCGACAAGGCATCAATACTGCACTATATCAACGAGGGCACCAAGGTCGCGGAAAAGCGCGGATACGCGGTGATGATCGGCCATGTCTGGTCGTCTGAGCTTGCACAGACGCTCAGCGAACTGTATCCCCAGCTGATAGAACAGGGTTTCAGCCTTTCAACCATCTCCAGAATCATGATGGACAAGGACGACGATGACGATCTTGGGGATTGAGTCATCGTGCGACGAGTGCGCGGCGGCCGTCGTACTCGACGGCCGCCGCGTCATTTCAAGCGTCATAGCCACGCAGATCGAGCGCCACGCCGAATTTGATGGAGTTGTGCCCGAGATAGCGTCAAGATTGCATACTGAATGGATATATGACGTCGTGGCGCGGTCACTTGCCGAGGCATCGGTGACACCTGAGGATATCGATGGCATTGCCGTGACAGCCCGTCCGGGGCTGGCTGGTTCGCTGCTCGTCGGTGTTTCCTTTGCCAAGGCGCTGGCCTGGTCCACCGGCAAGCCGTTCGTCGGCGTCAATCACGTGCTGGCCCATCTCTATGCTCCTCTTTTGACCGAAGACGTCGAATATCCGTTCATAGGTCTGATCGTCTCCGGGGGACACACGCTCATCTGCCGCGCCGATGGATTCGATGATATCACGGTGCTGGGCACGACCATAGACGATGCTGTCGGCGAGGCTTTCGACAAGGTTGCCAAGCACTATGGGCTTGGCTATCCGGGAGGCTCGGCGATAGATCGTCTGGCGAGGTCAGGCAACGCTGCATCGTGTCGTTTTCCTGTTCCAAACCTCTACAAGAGCGAACATCGCTTCGATGTTTCGTATTCCGGCATCAAGACAGCCGCCATACGTCAGCTCGACCAGTTCTGGAACCCGGCATTCGAACGCAGCGACGAAAACCTCGCCGCCGCCTTCGAGAGGGCCGCCATCGACATGCTGGTGACTCGGCTTCTGCGGGCTGTCGACGATACAGGCATCAAGACTGTCGTCGCCGGTGGCGGAGTAGCCGCAAATACGTATCTGCGAGCAAGCCTGGGTGCCCGACGGGACCTGCGCACGCTGTTTCCGCCGCTCGAATTCTGTGGCGACAACGCAGCGATGATAGCCGGGCTCGGATACCATATGCTCGCGCGTGGTGATCGCGATGGACTCGAGCTGAACGCCTCGCCGCGTGTCAGCGGCTTCAAGCGTCCCGGCAAGGCAACCACTACTCCTTGAGCTGGCTGCCCTGGTCGACGAGCTTGATCGACTCGATCCGGTTCGAGAAACCGGTGCGCTTGTAGAGCATGTCGGCGACAATAGCCCGCCTGGCATCCCCATTGCCTTCCATGATCATGATGAAGCGCATGGCGCCCTCGGTCGAGCTTGTCAGTTTATATAGCTCGTAGGTGCCGCGCGCCAGCGTTTCTATGCCTAGATCGTTGGCAAAGTCCTCGCTGGTCAGATCTGCGATCGAGGCGCTGTCCCCCGATGCGTAGGCACGAAAATACTGGGTCAAGAGCGATTCCCTCGCGCTCTTGCTGCCGGTATAGACATTGAGCGCCAGAAATCCGGCCAGTACCACGCATGCTATCGTAATGCCTGAGACGAGTACGACAGCCTTTGGATTACGCATCGCTTTCAATGGCCTCACTTCCCGAGCGCACCGAGTTCAGCGCCTACTTTGGCAAATGCCGCTATGGCGGCATCGATCTGCTCCGTGGTATGGGCGGCCGAGACCTGGACCCGAATGCGGGCCTTGCCGCGCGGTACGACAGGAAAGCTGAAGCCGATGACGTAAATGCCCTCTTCGAGCAATCGGTCGGCCATGGTGTGGGCGAGCTTCTCGTCATAGAGCATCACCGGGCAGATCGGATGAACGCCGGGCCTGACGTCGAGGCCCGCCTTGGCAAGCCCTTCCCGGAATCGCTTGGTGTTGGATTCAAGACGGTCGCGTAATTCTGTTGACGCGGACAGTATCGCAAGGGCCTTGATGGTTCCTCCGACAATGGCCGGGGCCAGGGTGTTCGAAAACAGGTATGGTCTCGCCTTCTGCCTGAGATATTCGACTATCTCGGCGTGGCCCGCTATGCATCCGCCGGATGCGCCGCCCAGGGCCTTGCCGAAGGTCGTCGTAATGATATCCACTCGTCCCATGACACCCCGGTACTCATGGGTGCCGCGCCCCTTGGCTCCGATGAAGCCGGTGGCATGGCTGTCATCGACCATGACCAGCGCATCGTAGCGCTCCGCCAGATCACAAATGCGTCCAAGGTCGGCTATGTCGCCATCCATCGAGAAGACGCCGTCTGTCACCACCATCCTGAGGCGCTTGCCGGCGGATGATTGGAGCTTCTTCTCAAGATCATCGAAATCATTGTGCTCGTATATAAAGCGTTCGGCCTTGCTCAGTCTGACGCCATCAATGATGGACGCGTGGTTCAGGCTGTCCGCAATGATGGCGCAGTCGGCGTCGAGGAGTGGCTCGAATACTGCGGCGTTTGCGTCGAAGCATGAGGAGAAGAGGATGGCGTCATCCATCCCGAGGAATTCCGACACGGATTTCTCGAGTTGTTTGTGTGTATCCTGGGTGCCGCAAATGAACCGCACGCTTGACAGGCCGTAACCCCACTCATCGATGGCCCGCTTGGCCGCGTCCCGGATCCCGGCGTCGTTGGCTAGACCCAGATAGTTGTTGGCGCAGAAGTTGACGACACGCTTGCCGCTTTTTACAGCGATGACGGCACCCTGCGGTGTCATGATGACCCGTTCATCCTTGTATAATCCATCGGTGCGGATAGCGTCGAGTTTCTGTTGCAGTTCCTTTTTCATCGATCCATACATGCGAGGCTCCTTTTGGCAAGACAGTGGCGTGTGGAAGTTCGCGTCATTCTATGCTGTGCTGATGGCGCAGTTTATCATGCCCGCGATTGATACGGCAACGTGGTTCAACCAGGCAAGCCTATGCCGTTGAGTATCTCTTCAACATCGGCTTCGAGTCCATTCAGGCGCTCCAAGAGCTCATCTATGTGTTCGGCGCGCGCCTGGGTCTGCATCGCTTCCAGGCGGCGGAATGACGAATCGGTCGCCGTGCCCATCGCGGGACCGGCATGCAAGGCAACTCCGCAGTACGGGCAGTAGATGAAGCCTCTCAGAATGACCCGCCCGCATGATTCGCACAACGCTATCTTCATAACGGCCCTCACAGGAGGCTTGCCGCCAGCTCGGCAAGCTCGCTTCGCTCGGTCTTCTGCAGCGTCACATGGCCGTAGAGTGGTTGCCCCTTGAATTTGTCGACCAGGAACGAAAGCCCGTTCGAGTTGGCATCGAGGTACATGTTGTCAATCTGGTATGGATCACCTGTCAATACGACCTTGGAACCCTCGCCGGCCCGCGATACTATTGTCTTTATCTCGTGCGGTGTCAGGTTCTGCGCCTCGTCAATGATGATGTATTGGGCCGGCAACGACCGCCCTCGTATGTACGAAAGCGCCTCGATCTCGATGAGCTTGTCCTTGAGCATCTGGTCGACAGTTTTGGCCTTGTCGCGCTTGTGCACGCTCAGGATGTATTCCAGGTTGTCGAAAAGCGGTTGCATCCAGTTGGACATCTTGGCTTGTTTCTCGCCAGGCAGATAGCCTATATCCTTGCCAACAGAGACGACAGGCCTTGTCACCAGCATCTTGGTGTAGGATTTTTCGTCATATATCTTGCGCAAGCCGGCCGCAATGGCAAGCAGGGTCTTGCCGGTGCCTGCCTTGCCCACGATGGTGACGAGCCTAAGCGTGTCGTCGAGCAGGAGTTCCAGGGCTACGCGTTGCCGCGCATTGAGCGGACTGATCCCCGATACCGATCCGATATCGGTGGCAATGGCCACGATGGTGCCATCCTCCGGATTCCATCGACCTATGCGCTCATCCTTTCCGCCTCGTTCGCGGAGAATGACGAATTCGTTCTGCCGCAGCTTGTCCTTCCATGGGATGACGCCAGTGGCGACGAAGGCCGCGAACACATCTGCTGGAACCTCGCTCTCCGTAACGCCTTGGTAAAGCGACGCGATGTCCACCTTTTCTTTTTCATAGTCGACGGCACGAACGCCCAGCGCGGTCGCCTTGACCCTGGCATTTATGTCCTTTGATACGAAGAAGACGTGCTTGCCACCCTCCTTCAAGGCCGCGGCGCACAGGATGATTCGGTTGTCATTCTTGGTCGTGTCGAAGCCTTTGGGCGCCATGTCGGCCTGCGCAAGGGAGACGCGGAGTATTGACCCGTTATCCAGCTTGACCCCCTCGTTGAGGTCACCTTTCCTGGCTATGGAGTCGAGAAACCTGATGGCATCCCGCGCGCTCTTGCCGCGCTGGTCGGAATATGTCTTCAGATTGTCAAGCTCTTCCAGGACCTGCAGCGGTATGACTATCTCGTTGTCCCTGAACGACATGATCGATTCTGGATTGTGGATGAGCACATTGGTGTCCACGACGAAAATTTTCCTGTCACCGTTGTCTGGCATCGTTGCTTCCTCCGCGCACCACAGGGCTGCTTACAGTATACGCTGCCGGACTCAGGACGCAAGCCAGGCGCCTGTCGGACTTAGGATTTTGATCGGACGAAGGTGATCTGCGAGTGAAAAATTGGTGAGGATTGAGGGCCATACTTCGTGTATGGCCCGATTGACGAGCCAATTTCGCGCCGCAGAGCGCCGAGTCCGGTCAAAAAGCACTCCATTGATCTTCATTCCCTTGTTTTTGCTTAAAAAATCTTGCGTGCGTTCATAAGTCCGACAGGCTCCTGGATGTTCGCCGATACACTCAGCGCCTGGCCGGCCTCAGGTAGCCAAAGATGCTCCCGCAGAGGCCTCCGATGATGTGGGCGAATTCGGATATGCTGTTGGCCTGAAAGGCGTTGAATATCTCGCGGCCAAGGTACAGAAGCAGTATCAATATGAAAGTAAGCGGAATCTCACCCTTGTTGAAGTTGGTAAACGACGACAGCAGAATCATCATGAAGACGATGCCGCTGGCACCCATCAGCCCCGTCTGGAACAGCAGGATATTCAGGATGCCCGTAACGACCGCTGTGATAATGGTCATGATCAGAAGGCCCACCGATCCATAGGTTGTCTCGAGTATCGGCCCCAGGAGCAGGATGAACGAGAAGTTCGACAGGAAGTGGTTGATGTCGGCATGTCCAAGTATGTGGGTAAAGAGCCTGACATAGTCGCGCACCGAATGGGAGTCAAATCCACCGCGGCCAGGAACCGAAAACCACTCGGAAGCGAGTCCCGGGAAGACGCTGCTGGCCAGCAGCACTGCGGCGCACACCAGCGTAAAGGTTAGTGTCATCGGGGCGTTATAGCGAATCGTCATGGTTCCATCCTTTCATATATCCAGATCGACTATGACTGGGCAGTGGTCCGATCCGGTCACATGCTTCCGTATCGCTGTATCCTTGACAGAAGGCATGAGGCCTTCGTCGACGCAATGGTAGTCAAGCCGCCATCCAATATCCTTGTCACGGGCCTTCATCCGGTAGCTCCACCAGCTGTAATGGCCCGGTTCTCCTGGATGGAACCGCCTGAAGGTGTCCGCATAGCCTGAGCCAAGAAACCTTGTCATCCAGGAGCGCTCCTGGGGCAAGTAGCCTGGATTGGCCTCATTGGCCTTGGGGTATGTCAGGTCGATCGGTTCATGGGCAATGTTGTAATCACCGGCCACCACAACGTGGCGTCCATCCTTTATAATAGTGTCACAGCGGGCAAGCACGGCGTCGCAGAAGCCCAGTTTGTAGTCGATCCGCGCTCCAGCTTCCTGGGAATTAGGAAAATAGGCGCTTATGACCACGAGATCTCCGAAGTCGGCCTCGATGTACCGGCCTTCGGCATCGAACTGCTCGATGCCGAGGTATCCGACGCTTCTTGGTTCCTCTCGGGAGTACAATGCCACGCCGGAATAGCCGCGCCTTACAGCGCTTGACCAGAATACCCTGTAAGGCGAGCCACCTGAGTCTCTAACATCGAAGTATTCCTTGCCAAGCTGGGAAGGATCCGCCTTGGTTTCCTGCAGGCAGACCACATCGGCTGATTCCTGGGCCATCCATTCGAAAAGGCCCTTGCCTGAGGCTGACCTGATGCCGTTGACGTTCCATGACGCGACTCGTACCATGAGGCTCTCCATTCAGCACGTATGTGCGCTGGCTATGCGAAAAATCCGTCGAACACCATATCGCAGGCGGCACGCCCGGCCAGGATAGCGTCCCACCGGTAGCCGCGAACCTTCGGTGAGCTTCCGTCGGGCTTGGGCCTGGCCGCCATCTGGCTGGTGGCCTCATCGGCGAGGAAGCGCGACAGCGCGTCCGACCTCGATATCACTATAAACTCATCCGGGTCGAGCAGGTGTCTGACATTGAGCAGAGCGTTCGCCACGACCCGCGCGGAGGGCAACAGGGCCGCAAGAACCCTGGCATCTCCAGCCGCGATAAGGCTGTCCAGCTGATCGATGTCAGCGCATGGCATGACTCTGGCGACGGTGGATATGAGTACATCTTCGGCAAGGTATGTCTCGAGGCATCCATGGCCGCCACACGGGCAGGCAGGACCTTCGGGATCCATGATCATGTGGCCAATCTCGACAGCCGTCTTTCCGCCACTCTCGTATGGCACACCGTCCCGCAGGAGAGCGCCGCCGACTCCGGTACGCAATAAAAGCGCGAAGACACTTGAACGTCGCTCTTGCGGTCGCTCTTGCGGTCGCTCTTGCGGACGCCCCCGGGGCGACACGGGTTGGGGCTTTGCACTGTATCGATAGGCTGCCATCGCGGCCACGGTCGCGTTGTTGCTCATCCTGACGGTAACCCCGAAGCGTTCCCGCAGGCGTGCCGCGAGCGGAAATCCGGAGAGGCCCGGGATCCTCATATATTCGAGCACAGCACCCCCAGCCAGATCGACCACACCAGGGGCTCCCACGCCTATGCCGAGCACCGGGCCGCCAGGAGAGCGATCAAGCGCATCAGCAAGCAGCCTGGACACCACGTCATAGGCCTGATCAGCGTTGGCACCCACAGGGATACTACGCTCTTCGGAGTACAGCACGCGTTTGGCAAAATCCTCTATGACGACAGAAGCGACTCCTGCGCGGAAGTCCAGGCCGGCAACACGGTAGGCATCGGCCACCGTACCGAACCAGATGGGCCTCCGCCCCTTGTGGTCAGCTGCGGTAGGTGGCGGAGCGTCCAGCGGGGCGATGAGCCCGAGCCTCTGTAGCTCAGCAAAGATCCTGAAAACAGTCGGAGCCTTGAGGCCGGTCGCGCGCGCTACCTGGCTCTGGGACGCACACGAGGTCCTGAATACCATTCCCAGAACAAGGCGTTCATTGCGCTCCTTGATGTCTGCGGCCCGTATCGGAGCGCGGTCACGAAGCTCGGTCATGGAGATGTCACGATATCGAGTTCAACCGACAGGATGACCTGGTATGTCTTGCCGCGGAGCGCCATGAACTTCCGGGTCATCGAGTAGTCACCTATCCTGAAGAAAAGTGCGTGTTCACCGGGATCAACCGCCAGCCCACTCATCTCGTTCTGGTGCACGGTCTGGCCATCGATAGAAATCAACGTCCCGGCCGGAGCCTGGAACACCAGGAGAGGCGCGTTCGGAGTCAGGTTGACCGAGACCGGCACGATCTTGCCCGCTTCAACCGCGACGGTCATCACTTCTTCCCGATACCCATCGGCGCTGACCCGCACCACATGGGCCCCTTTCTTGGCCAGGATGAGTGAATGCACATCCTCGACGCGCTTGTCGTCTACGAAGACGGAAATGGGTCGCTCCGCGGCGTCAGGTACCGCTACCGTCACCTTGATGCCGCCCTCTTCCGCCAGTACGGGCCTGATTGTCAGCTTGAACTCAGCCATCTCCATTGCCAAAGTGGTACCTTTTCCGATGGGAGTAAGCTTATAGACAAGCGGAAACCTGTCTGGAGCCACGATGACCGGTATCAGGCTGGCAAAAGGCCCATTCTTGATGCTGTGGCGTTCCATGGTCGGGACGACAAGATCGAGCGAAACGCGGGAAGGCAGGGGCTGGGTAGCTACAAGATCAGCAGAATAGTCCAGCCTGTCGGGTGATGGCGTGGGCGTGACCCTGGAGAATATTGACCAGGCTACCGATGATTCGGCGCCTTGCATTGCCTTGGGTATGCGAAGCTCGAATTCTATGCCCTGGATGAAAGGCGAGTCCGCCGGATAGGTTACCGCCACCGCCTCGTTGTAGTGGAGCGATATGGTCATGCCTTCCGGTTCGGCCGGATTGAGAATAACGCTGCCAACGACGTTTGTCCGGAACCCCTGCGAGTACACCGGGGCAGCCACGATCAAGGCTATTAGACTGACGAACGCATATACTCGCTTCATCGCTTCAATCCGGGTAGATAACTGGAAGGATCACGCGCCGCTCCACTCAATCGTATCTCAAAATGGAGATGCGGCCCGGTGGATAGGCCGGTCGAACCGACCGCGCCGACTATTGTACCCGATCGCACCGTTTGGTTCAACACGACGGTAGCGCTGGACAGGTGCCCGTAGACCGTCTGGATCCCACCCTCATGCGCTACAATCACATGCAACCCTAGAACCGGGTCCCTTCCGATGAAAATCACCGTACCCTCGCGGGCGGCCAGCACCTCGGTACCCTCCGGTGCAGCCAGGTCTATGCCCTCGTGCATACGATCATGGCCATCAATCGGGCTCTTCCTGAAGCCGAATCCGCTTGTCAGGACAGCCTTTGACAAGGGCATCCGAAAACCCACATTGAGGAAGAACGAGCGCTCCGTACCATAGAACCTGGCGCCGGGGTAGAATGTGAACCCGACGCGCCCCGCCTTCGTGTCGACCATGACGCGGAGCGCCATGCTTCCGGCTTCCTCAAGCCGGGCCGACAACAGCAGATCCAAATCGTTTCGCGCCTGGTCCGGTACAAAAACGCCTGCTATCGATGGGACGATGAGGTCCTCGCCCACTGCCAGCAAGCGGGGTCTTCCTATCCCATTGAGGGTTGCCAGCGTCTCGTAGGGCAAGGCGAGCCGCGCCGCTACCGCGTATAGGTCTTCGCCACCGGCCGCCGTCCACAGGCAGAAGAACAGGTCTGGAAAGGTGTCGGCCAGTTTCTCTGCCCGGTACCCCTGCGAAATTGAGTCCTGGACCTGCTTGAAAACAATATCCGACATCGACAGGCTTGTAATCCGCTGATATGTCGTTGGCGGTGATGCTGCGGCATGGACCGTTGACAGGCACATGCCAAGGATGGCCAGGATCAGGCGCACGCGCCTCATGGGGTATCGCGCCGGCGCCTGCCGTGCCTCGTGGCAATCAGGTAAATCGTCGCTGTGGCAACGCCGGCCAGCACAAGCACAGTGTATATGAGAGTATGGACGGTAGCAAGGAACCAGAGGGGCCAGACGACAATAACGGCTATAGCCATGACAATGCCAGCACCCACCAGCCCCAGCAGTGCGCCGCGCAGCCACGTGGCAGCGCTCGAGGCGATGGTTCTGCGACTCATTCAGGCCACCACGCCTGTCAGCGGTATCAGGCGCAGGTACGCGAGTGCCAGTCCGCTCTCTTCGGCTCCCAGCTGCCTCTTGAGCCTGTCCAGCAACGTGCCCGGCACGCCTCCCTTGGTAGAGGCTACATAGATATCGGAGACGATGCTTCTCGACTTCCAGCGCGCCGCCAGCAGGCGGCACAGTGCAGTGGCCTCGGCGACTTCGTCGGCCTGCAGTACAACCGGAGCTGCCTCGTTGCGGTAGAATGAAGCGGGGCCAAGAGCGATCGCCTCATCACGCCACGATTCCACCAGATCAATGACGCGGCTCTCAGAAAAATAGGCGCCATCGATGGACCTTCGCAGCTTGAGCACAGCCTCGATGTGCGCGGGGGACGACAGAGCCTTGCGCTCGGAACCGAAGTAGAAGGCGGCTGCGGACAAGGTGCTGACCGCCAACTCGTCGATGAGCGGGACAGGATCCCGCACGACTATGGACAGGAACAGATATGCGACAATGAATATCGCCACCGTTATGGCCAGACGTACATAGTATCCTTTGTCCAGGAAATGACGACGCGCGCCTTTTTCCATCGCGGCATATAGTTCCTTGCGGATAGCGTCGGCGGATCGGGGCATCTCACCGGCACCATAGCGGCCCAGGATGGACCCCGGATCGCTATCGCCGAAAACATGACCAGAGTCGAATGGATGCAGAATTACGGTTTGAACTCCACCCAGGATGAACACGTAGTTGGTATAACTCATCGACTGTTAAGGTACGGCCCCCGGAAGCGTGCTGTCAAGCGCGTCCGCCGGAGAGCACCGAGTCGGCAAGCGCCTTGAGCTCTGGATCCTGCGCCTCATGGCCAGCCAGCGCGCCCTTGTCAATCGTATAGACTCCATCGACCAGCATGATGACGCCCTGGGCCTCCATGGCCTCGGAATCAAAGCGATGTTCGGGTATCGCATCAGCCGGTGTGTCTTCGCCGACGGCCTCTAGCTCCACAACGGTCGAATCAACAAACCCGAGTCTATGGTATCCCGAACCGGAGCGGGTATATGGCAGATCCGGCAGCGGTTCCAGGTCGGCCACTTCCTCATCATCCGACTCGGCTGCCTGCAGTTCTTCGACCTTGTCTCGCTGTTCATTGGAAAGGAGCGATATCTCGCTCTCGCCCTCATCGAGCATGTACTCGGCTTCATCGATCGGGGTAACAAGCGGCTGGTCGAAACTGACGTTGTCAAGTTCAAGGAAGCCTTCCTCGTCGCGGTATCCATCGAGGCCGCTTAGATCAAGCGAACCAAGGAAGAGGTCGAACTCAACCTCCTCGAGCATTTCGTCCACCGACTGAGGCTGGAGCGCGTCTGTGTCCTGGTACGCCGAAAAATCCGACCCGGCGGCCTCGGTCGCCGAGCCATCGCCTGCAGGACCAGATTTCGAGTCTTCCGAGGCCGAGCCAGGGGCAATGGCGCCTGACATCATAGCGGCGAAGTTGAATGCCGAGGAGGAAATGTTCTCGAACGGCGATGTAAGCTCGATATTCATCATCACATCGTTATCGTATGTGGGCACGCCATCGGGCACCATCTGGTCCTCGTTCAGGCCCTTGCCCATATAGCCTATGACGTCCGCGAGGTCTGTCTCTTCAACAAGCTCAAGCCCGAGACTCTCCGGTATGAACGGCACATCTTCATCTTCACCCGCGGACAGCGCCAGGGCCTCGGCCGACAGACTGCCCCAGTCAACATCGGAATCGATAGAAGGTGTATGGATGTCGTCGACGAGTTCCTCGACCTCTTCCGCTGCTTCCGCCTCTTCGGCCTCAGTTGATTCTGCCAGATCCTCGGCCTCTTCAAGCTCCTCGATATCTTCGGCCGCTTCGAGCCCTGCAATAGTTGCTTCTGGACCTGCGAGAGTTACTTCTGTCTCTGCGACAGCTACTTCTGGACCTGCGAGAGTTACTTCTGGCTCTGTGACAGTTGCTTCTGGCTCTGCGGCAGTTGCTTCTGGCTCTGCGACAGTTACTTCTGGACCTGCGACAGTTACTTCTGGCTGGGCAACAGCTACTTCCTGATCGGCGGCCTCAACTTCTTCAAGCTCCTCAACTTCTTCAAGCTCCTCGGCTTCCTCAAGTTCCTCGGCTTCCTCAAGTTCCTCGGCTTCTTCGAGTTCCTCGGCTTCTTCAGGCTCTTCGGTCTGTCCGGGCTCCAAAGCCTCCTCAAGCTCCTCGGCTTCCTCAAGCTCCTCGGCTTCTTCAGGCTCTTCAGGCTCTTCGGTCTGTCCAGACTCCAAAGCCTCCGCAAGCTCCTCCGCCTCTTCGAGCTCCTCAGCCTCTTCGAGCTCCTCGGGTTCTCCGGTGGGCCGGGCTTCCTGCGAGGTTTTCGCCGTTGTCGCGGGCATCTGGCGGATGGGCATCCGGTGGATGGGCATCCGGTGGATGGGCATCTGGTGGATGGGCTGCAGCGCGGCAGGCGGCGGGATGGCCTGCTGCGAACCGATGACAAATGAACCCTTGCTCAGCGCTTCCTTGAGCAGGGCTTCGAATCTGGCCAGATCCGCTCCGCCCGATCGATCGCCGCGCGATGTCATCACCGCGATGATCTCGTCCCATGATTTATCTATCAGGGCATCGACTTCTACAGAACGCTTTCTGGCAAGATGGCCAGCGCTCTTCCTGATGCGCTCCTTGGTCTCACCGCGCTTGGCCTCAAGCTCGCCTCTCCACCGGTCCAGATCAAGATCACCCTTGCGTTCAAGGTACTCCTCGAGCAGTTCTATCTGGAAACGTTTGATCCTGGTCGCCAGCACCGCCAGGCGGTCTTGCCTGAGGTTGAGTACAAGAAAGAGCACAAGGTACACAGTCACAAAAAACGAGGCCAGGAGGAGCCACCGCAACGCGTCTGGCATAACGAACCAGGATGCGGGAACCAATCGGCCTATGAGACCGGCCGTGCCACGTCTGGTGAACAGTATGAACCCACCAGAGGCTTCCGTTGAGCCGACGGCAACAGGCTGAGCGTTGGGCCCAGAGTTCCATATCGATTGCACCCTGGCCGCAAGATCGGTACCGCCCCACGATGGTGCCCCAAGAAGCACGCCAGAGTCGCCAACAGAGATGACATCGTCGCCAAGCGCGATGCAGCCATCCTTGACAAGCCGCTCGAGCAGGCCTGAAAACGAGACATAGAAGAGCGCGGTGCCGCGGTATACGCCAAAGCCGTCGATAAAAGGGAACCGATAGGCAAAGGCCCGTCGCTCCGCCAGCGGTGTCAGGGCCGCGGTGGAACCTTCAGCGACGCTCAATCCGATGAATGGCTCGTCGCCTGCCTCTCCGTAGTTGCGATAGACAACCTTGAGCGGATCGGAGCGGACGGTATCGGCTGGAAAGGTCGAAAAATGGATGCGCTTGCCGTCCTGGTCAAGGAGACGTATGCCAAGCAGTCCAGGAGTCTCTTCGGCAAGCAGTCCGAATTCCCTGGTCCTGTCGAATTCATCCTGAGAGCTCTGGTTTGGCAGGAAGCTGCGTCTGACGTAGTCTTTTTCAAGGATGGATGTGAAACGGGCCGTGTTTCGGGCGTGATAGGCATCAGCTGACGATGCCAGGCTCTGCATCGAGGCGTCGACAGACTGGCGCACGCGCTCGTCGAAGAAGCGCGTCTCCACGACAGTGAACAGACCAGACCACGCCAGCGCCGCGAATCCCGCGGCGGCCAGCGTTGAGGCGAGAAGGCTTATGGCAGCTTTCTGTCCTACGTTCATTGCCATCCTATCTGTAGACTACTTCGATTGATTATCGGCCACAAAGAGCCGAAAATGAAGCCCTCCTTCGCTTGTTGAGGGTGGCTGGCCATATTATACTGCGGCCGGCGCCGCCTGCTAGCAGGGGCAAACAGCGATACGCCCCCGTTTGGAGTTCTTCATGCACAGGTATCTCCGTTCATGCACTTTGACTAGTTTCACGAAGCTTGTTGCAGCTCAGTTTTCAATACCATCAGTTGTAGATGCAGCCCCGGACGCTACAGCCCGTCATATATATGGTTGCCTCGTAACAAGCTTCGAGGAACTACATAAATCATGAAGGCCAGCGAACGATTTACCGACGAAGCAGCATCGGAACTGCGCGCCGCGATCGCAGATGCCGGATTCAACGAGGTATTCGCGGCAGGCAAGCTCGACGCCCAGGGGTTGGTTGCCGAGATCATCGTGGGAGCGCGCGGCGGAGCCTCGAGCGTGCCTGCGGTCGCCGGGTTCCTGGACCGCGGCGATGTGCTGATACACAATCATCCATCCGGCCTGCTTGAGCCGAGCGACGCCGACCTGTCCGTGGCCTCCCGCGTCGGCGAGCAGGGCGTCGGCTCATACATTGTCGATGGCGACGTACGCCGCGTGTATGTCGTCGCGGAACCAGTGCGGGCCAGGTCACTCGTCGCCCTCGATGCTGACGAGCTGGCCGGGGTGCTTGAAGAAGGCGGCAAACTGGCAGAACGGCTACCCGGGTACGAGCCGCGGCGTAGCCAGATCGAGCTGGTCAGGGCCATTGCCGACGCTCTCAATGAGGGCTACATCCTGGCAGCCGAGGCCGGCACCGGTGTCGGCAAGTCATTCGCCTACCTGATACCCGCTCTGGCATGGGCCGCGCGCAACAAGGAACGCGTCGTCGTCTCGACCGCCACCATCAACCTGCAACGGCAACTGATGGACAAGGATATTCCGCTCGTGTCGTCGCTGTTCAAGAAGAAGCTCAAGTCGGTGCTGGTCAAGGGGCGTGGCAACTACCTGTGCAGGACAAGGTTGCTCGACGCGCTCGATGAGGAGGGGCTGTTCGCGGACGACGACCACCCGCTTAAACGCATAGCCGCCTGGGCCCAGACCAGCGCTACCGGTGATCGGTCCGATCTGTCGTTCTGGCCCGATGACGCTCTGTGGTCACGCGTGCGGGCAGAGGCAGATGAGTGCCTGAACATGCGCTGCCCGTTCAGGGAGTCATGCTTCGTGCTGAAGGTCAAGCGCGACGCCGCGGACGCTGACCTGATAGTCGCCAACCACCACATCCTGTTCAGCGATCTGGCCGCCCGATCCGGTGGAGCCGGGTATGAATCCACGGCGGTGCTGCCGCCGTACGGCGCCATCATATTCGACGAGGCCCATGCCATAGAGACGAGCGCGACCAGTTTCTTCTCCGACGAGTTGACCAGATTCTCCGTGCTCAAGCAGTCTTCGCGTCTGTACCGCGAGAGACGCGGCCGCAAGTTCGGCATCATCGTGCGGCTGCAGAACCTGAAGAACCTGCCGCAAGGCGTATTGAAGCAGTTTCCTGATGCCGCCGCGGCTCTGCAGGCGGCGATCGACGCGGCGGACATGGCCGGCATCGCCCTGCTCGGCCAGGATATGAACTACAGGTTGCTCGCCGGGCACCCCGGACCGGCCGCCGGCATCATCACCGCACTCGGCGCCGTCGAACGCGCGCTGTTGTCGATAGCGGAGCTGCTCAAGGACGCTCTCGACGGTGTTCCCGATGACGCCGAGACCGACCAATCGGTGAACGAGGCGGGACTTGCGCTGGTCAGACTGTCCGCCCTTGCCGCGACCTGTGCGAAATTCAAGGGCCATGACGAGGATCCTGCCCACGTCTACTGGATAGACAAGGGCAAGACCAGCCAGGGCGAGGCGTTCGCGCGCTTCTGCATAACGCCACTGGACATAGCCGACACGATGAACGAGGCCGTCTTCGACCAGTTCAGGTCGGTGGTATGCGTGTCCGCGACGCTGTCGGTTGGCAATTCTTTCGAATTCTGGAAACGGCGCGTTGGCCTGTCGAATTCGGCGGCCCGATCGGAGTGCATGGCGTTTCAGTCGCCATTTCCGTTCGAGCGCAACGCCACGCTCGCCGCGGTCAACGACGCGCCTTCGCCGGATTCAGCTGAGTGGCAGGCCTGGATCAACGAGGCCATATATCGGTTGGTCGAGGCATCCGGCGGCCGGGGCCTTGTGCTCTTTACCTCGTACACGGCCCTGCGGGCGGCCTGGGATTCTGTAAAGCCGCGGCTCGACACTTTGGGCATAACTGCGTTCAGGCAGGGGGATGATGAGAGGAGCCGCCTCCTTGACGCGTTCAAGACTGACATAGCGAGCGTATTATTCGCCACCGATTCATTCTGGGAAGGTATCGACGCGCCAGGCGAGACTCTCGAGCTGGTCATCATAACAAAATTGCCATTCCGGGTGCCGACCGACCCGGTGCAGAAGGCACGGGCGGAAGCCGTCGAACGACGCGGAGGCAATTCGTTCATGGACCTGTCGCTGCCGGAGGCCGTGATACGGTTCAAGCAGGGCTTTGGTCGGCTGATACGCCATTCAGAGGACAGGGGAGCCGTAGTCGTGCTCGATGTCAGGCTCCTGGCAAAGCGCTATGGCACGATCTTTGTCGCATCACTGCCCCGGACAAGAACATGCTTCAAGCCGCTCTCAGCCTTGGTGGATGATTTGCGCGATTTTCTTGCCAGGGCATGATCGCAGGCTTCACAGATGGCGAACTGCTGTATACAATCGTCGCATGGCGATGTATATGCTCGATAATACGATTCAAAAATACGCATGGGGTTCCCGGGTCGAGCTTCCAGAGTTTCTGGGCCGCGCTAATCCATCTGGCGAGCCATGGGCCGAGCTATGGATGGGTGCTCACCCCAAGGCGCCGTCGATGGTGATCGATCAACAGACGGGTGCCAGGCATGCGCTCGACTCGCTGATTGCCGGGGATCCGGTAGCGATGCTGGGCCAGTCGACGGCTGAACGATTCAGCAACCAGTTGCCATTCCTGCTCAAGGTGCTGACCGCATCAAAGCCGCTGTCAATCCAGGCACATCCGTCGAAACGCAAGGCGGAGCACGGTTTTGCGCGCGAGGAAGTAGCGGGCATACCGCTGAATGCCCCGGAACGAAATTATAAAGACCCCAATCACAAACCCGAGACGATAGTCGCGATGACCCAGTTCAGGGGGCTGTGCGGCTTCAGGCCCATTGAGGCTATCATAGAGAATGTCAGGCTTCTATCCGACAAGAACTGGGAGCGCAGCCTGGGCAGGCTCGTCAAGAATCCCGGCAAACTGGAGCTCTCGGTGTTCCTGTATTCTTTCTTCTCGGCGCTCTCGGAGCAGCAGGAGAGGAAGTTCCGGTACATACGGCTGCGCAGTGAACGCATAGTCAGGGACGAAGGGCGTGACAGCCCGACGGGGCTCATCTTTTCCACGGTGCTTGCGTTGATGGATGAATACCCGGACGATCTGGGTACGCTGGCACCGCTCGTACTCAACCTCTTTGAACTGCAACCCGGCCAGGGGCTTAATCTTATGGCGGGGGACGCACACGCCTACCTGTCCGGCATGGGCGTTGAAATCATGGCCAATTCGGACAACGTCCTGCGCGGCGGACTGACGCACAAACATGTCGACATTCCGGAGCTCTTCTCGGTCCTTGGATTCGACAGCTATGACATTGAACCAATCATCGCCCGTCCTGGATTGGACGGGTTTCTGACATACCACTGCGACGTGCCTGACTACTCGCTTGGCAGGGCCATCATCCGGGGCAGGCTGATGGTGCATTCGAGGCCGCTGGCGCCCGAAATTCTGTTGTGCACCGCCGGCGCCGTCTCGGTGCGGGCCAAGGCCGTCCAGGCGATTGAACTTCCGCGAGGCGCATCGGTATTCATACCCGCCAGCGAGCGCGACTACGAGCTGGCGGGCGATGGTGAAGTCTTCAGGGCCAGCGTGCCGGCATGACCATCTGGGCCGATGCGGATTCATTGCCGCGTGAAGTCAAGGAACTGATTGGACGGAGAGCCGGAACCATGGTCGATCCGTCCCATCCAGGGTCCGCAGGCAATACCGGCGACGGAAGGATCCGTGCCGTATTCGTCGCCAACCGGCCCATACCGCTTCCACCGGGCAAGAACCTGCAGGCTGTTACCGTTGGTCCGGCGGGTGCCTCCGCTCGGCCGGCGGATGCCGCGGGAGCCCCGCACGGCGACCCGGCGTACCGCGATGGCGCCATGACAGCCGATGATTACATCATCGGCCACGCGTGTCCACACGACATCCTGGTCACAAGGGACATTCCGCTGGCCGCCAGGGCCATCGGCATTGGAGTCATTGCCATCAATGACCGTGGCGATCTATGGACAGCCGACAGCGTCAGGGAGCGCCTGTCACTGCGCAACCACATGGAGTCGCTCCGCGAGGCTGGAATAGCGCCACCATCGTCACGCGCGAGGAGTTTTAGCCCCAAGGAGGCCAGGGCATTCGCAGGCGCGCTTGACAAGGCCATCCATGTCGCCATCGCCGCTCAGCGGGCGTAGCGCTCCAGCAGGAAGTTGTAGCGCGTCCTGAGCAGCGAACTTCGCAGTATCGTTGTAGGCGAATACCTGATGGGCGACGACAGGATCGCTATCAGGCGCGCCGCCTGATCGATGTCCAGCTTGCCTATCGGAACGCCATAGTAGCGGCGCGATGCGGCCTCGATTCCAAAGACGCCTTTGCCCCATTCAGCCCACGAGAAGTACAGCTCCAGAATGCGCTTCTTGCCCGCGAACAGCTCAAGCTCGAAGGCGACTATGACCTCAAGATACTTGCGAACGTAGCTCTTGGTCGGAATCAGGAACAACGTGCGGGCGGTCTGCATGGTAAGGGTCGAGCCTCCATACAGCGGTCGCCCCAGCTGCTTGTTTATCTCGATGGCCCGCTGGAAGGCCTCGATGTCGATGCCGTGGTGCTCGTAGAACCTATAATCCTCAACCGAGACAAGCATCTGTCGTGTCGTCTTTGGAACCTTGAGCAGCGATACCGGTACAGGCCTGGTTATCTTCCAACCATCGATATATTTACGATACAAGGAGAGCGTCGTCGCCCCCGGCGTGATGAAGCTGAAGCATATGACCAGGAGACACGTCACGCCCAGGTACCAGACATGGAACCAGACAAGAGCGCGGAGCGCGATGCGCCCGAGCAGTCGCGCCAGGCGGATGGCGTCTGAAGCTGTGGACGTGGTAGTCGCGGGCGAACCTGCGGTAGCCGCGGAGCTGACAGTGGAGTCGTATGCCTTGGTTGTGCCTGGAATGACGAGACGAGCATCGCGCCTCATCGCCTTGACAGAGCGCGCGAACGCATTGGCTGAAAGACTGAAGAACATCGGTGTCATCTTACCCCAGGAGCCGCATCGTCGGCTAGGCATCCGCCTTGACAGGCTTCCGGAGCTCCCCTACCCTGTTAATCGCTCGACAAGGAGGGCAATGTCATGAAACGCAGTTTAGCGCTGGCGACGGCGCTGGCTATCGCCGCGCTGGGTCTGGTTTTTGCCGACGGCACGCCGATTCAGGGACTCCATCGGTATCGCCTTGACAACGGGCTTGAGCTCTTTGTACTGGAGAACCACGCAGTGCCGCTGACACGGGTGCAGATAACGTTTCGTTGCGGTTCAATAACGCAGACCCCCGAGACGGCTGGCCTCTTCCATCTCTACGAGCACATGCTCTTCAAGGGCAATTCCCGGTACCGGACAGAGACCGAGTTCTCGGCCGCGATGACTGACCTGGGCGTGGCGGAATGGAATGGCGGCACCTCCACCGAGTACGTCACGTACTACTTCACCGTGCCATCGGCCAAGACGGAAGCCGGCCTTCAGTTCTGGTCGTACGCGATGCGCGAGCCCTTGTTCGATCCGGCCGAGCTGCAGATAGAGCAAGGAGTTGTCTCAAACGAGATAAACGGATTCCTGTCCGATCCCGATCACGTGTACTCGTCGGCTATGGACAAGGCGCTCTTCTCCAGGTATCCGTGGCGCCGTGATGTCGGCGGCAACGAGGCTGTAGTCAGATCGGCCACCGTCGATACGCTTCGTTCCATTCAGTCGACATACTATCTGCCCAACAACGCGGCGCTTTTCGTCGGCGGCGATGTGGATCCGGAGAAAGTGTACGCGATGGCCAAGCAATGGTATGGCACCTGGAAGGCCGGGGCCGATCCCTGGAAATCGCCCGCGCCGCCTCATCCGACCCCTGGCGTCTCCAAGCCTGTCTACCTGGTCTATCCTGATGAATCCCTTCCACAGGGCATAGCCTACATCGAGATGCGGTACCGCGGCCCCGATGTTGTCATCGAGCCCAAACCCACCTACGCGGCTGATGTGTGGGGCTACCTGATACAGAAGCCAGATGGCGCGTTCAAGACCGCCGTCTTTGATGGTGTGCCGGGCCTGTACGACAAGGACTACATAGGCGGTTATTACTACACGCAACGTGATGGCGGGCAGGTATCATTCTATACCTATTGCTTCGTGGACAAGGACAAGCCACTGGCAGCCCGAGCCCAGGCATCGTTCAAGGACATCGTGACCGAACAGATAGCGAAGATGGCTTCGGATCAAGCCTACTTCTCCGATGCCGAGTTCGGCGTCGTCAAGCAGAAGCTGGAGGATGAGCAGATACTCAGCCTTGAAACGCCGGAGAAACTGATAGAGACGCTGTCGTTCTGGTGGTCAGTCGCGTCGACCGATTACTTCTTCAACTACGTTCCGAACATGAAGCACGTGGAACGTGCCGATGTCGCGGCCTTCCTGCGCAAGTTCGTACTTTCCAATGTTCCCGTGATTGCCGTCCGCGTCAATCCGGCAGACTTCAAGGCAGAAGAAGACGCGTTTGCCCAGTCAGGCTACTCGACCGTAAGTGCCGATACCGCGTTCTGGTGGAAGGATGGTTCAAAATGATGCGCTCAATCGTACGAAGGAGCCGGCCCGCGCTGGTGGCGCTGGCAGCATGCGCCCTGGCCTTCTCCTGTGTCAGTTCGCCTGCCGCTCCGACCGTAGCCGAGCCCGCTGTCGAGCCGACCGACGCGACCGCGGGAGCCAGCGAGGCGGTCTGGAAGCTGCCTGGGTCTCCCGTCTCCCAATGGAAACTGCCATCGACTCCAGGCGCGTACATGCAGGCCAATCTGCCGAGCATCGAGACACGCGTCCTGGCAAATGGGGCGACGCTCATAGTAAAGAAAAATCCTGCCAACCGCATATTCTCCATGAAGGTCGCGTTCAGGGGTGGTTCAGCCCTGGTGCCGCCGGAGAAGGCCGGACTCGAGGCAATGACCCTTGCCCTGATAGCAAGGGGCTCGACGACATACCCGTATGCCGAGTTGCAGCGCCTGCAGTACGAGAAGTCCAGCTCCATAGGCTCCACCGCGTCGAGCTACGACTGGTCGAGTCTAGACCTCAACACAATAGACAAATACTGGGATGAGCTCTTCAAGGTGTTTGCCGATTGCGCCCTGAACCCGGCATTCGACCCGGCCCAGTTCGCTCTGGTCCAGAATGACTTCAAGGTATCAATACAGAAGTCGATGGCCGATCCGTACAACTACGCCGTCACGAAGCTGCATGACAGGATGTTCGCGGGCCATCCGTACGCCGCCGAATTCGGCGGCACTGCCTCATCCATATCGTCAATAACACTTGACGACATCAAGTCGTACTACGCGCGCACCATCGGTGCCGACCGCATGGTCGTCGTCGCCGTAGGCAACTTTGACGCTGACAGACTGGCGGCATCGCTCAACGCGACGATAGGAGCCATCCCGGCAAAGGGCGTCGTCATTCCGCCGGTCGGCCGCTATACGCCCAAGGCAGAGCTATACCTTGAGAAGTTCGACAAGTCCAAAGGCGTAGCCTATGTTCGTGGCGACTATCCCATAGCCGACATCAAGAGCCCGGATTTCCCGAGCCTGCAGCTCGCCTATTCAATGCTCGATGAGTTGCTGTTCAGCATCGTGCGCACCGACCACGGGGCGTGCTATTCCGTCTGGTCGCGCGCCTTCGGTTTCCTCAACCCCTATGGTTCGCTGGTAGTCTACAAGACCGACAAGCCAAGCGCCGCGAAGGGCTGGGTCGATGAGTCGATAGCGCTGCTTGCGTCAGGCAAAACGCTGAACATCAAGGGCGGGGACGACAAATACGCGCCGATAGCCTCGACGATAGACGCGTACAAGGCAAAGTATGTCAACGCGTTCTACGGGAATCAGGAGACCAATGCGCAGACCGCCACCCAGTTGGCCTCAAGTTACATATACTTCGGGGACCATACAGAGTACCTGCGCTTCATAGACAAAATCAACGCCATAAGCCCTGAGGACATCGTCGCCGCCGTCAATGCCTATGTTGTCAACGCGCCCATAACGTGGATAGTCGTAGCTGACCAGGCGACGCTGGCCGGGGTGGACAAGACCAGGTTCGCCGCTTTCACGGGCACAGTACAGCAGTAGGAACAGACGCGGACTATACGAGGTCGGCGAACGTCGCGTTGGCGGCCCGGGCCAGATCGGCTGGTGACAGCACCATCTGCAGGCCCCGGGCGCCGGCGCTCACATGAATCGTGTCCCAGAGCATAGCGGTCTCGTCGATGTACACAGGCAGCGCCTTCTTCGTGCCCACCGGCGAGCAGCCGCCCCGGACGTAGCCGGTCAGCGGCTCCAGTTCGCGCAAGGGCAGCGGCTCTACGGACTTGTTGCCTGATACTTTGGCGGCTTTCTTGAGGTCGATTTCGGCCAGGCCAGGCACGACGCACAGGGAAGGCCCGCTCGAGGCGCCCCGTACCGCTATGGTCTTGAACACCCGGTCTGGATCGACCCCGAGCTTAAGGGCGGCGGCCGAAGCCGACAGGTCTTCCTCCGACCACTCATAGTCACGAGTCTCAACGGCTATGCCGAGTGACCTGACTATTCTAAGCGCATTCGTCGTCATGATACGGGCCTATGATCAGCGCTTGTGCCGGAAGACCCGGTAATTGATGTTCGGGAAGATATTGTTGCGCTTTTCAAGACGGGTCAGCCACTCCGTGCCAACGGTATTGGCGCAGAGCATCTCGTAGATGCGGTTGAAGTTGGTCACCGCGTCCTCTATCTGCTTGCGGGCAAATGAACCTGACTTGCCAGCCCGCAGGAGGAATGGCCAGTCCGATGCCTGCGCCAGGAGTACTTCCCTGGCGGCCTGGTTCAATACGCGTTCGCGCAGGCCATTCTCATTGGGAAAACGCTCCGCCAGCTCGGTCATGCGCTCTATCATCTTGAAGACATGGCGATATATCCAGTCGTTTGACTTTTCAAGCCAGACGCTACCATACCCGCCATCGCCCCATGAGGAATATTCCGGTACCGACTCGAAGTTGTCGGGATGCGAGCGGCGGTATTCGGCCAGCGTTATGAAACGGAGCCCATCAAACTTCTGGGCCTGCCTGAAGAGCGCTTCTATCCATTGTGGCCCTTCAAACCACCAATGGCCGAAGAGCTCGGCATCGTATGGAGCCACCATAAGCGGAGGTCTGTCGTCGATGTCCCGAGCGGCCGTCATAGCCTGGGCCAGACGGTCGCGCAGGAACTGGTCGGCGTGCTCGGCAACCCGTTCCGAAGCCCGCTCTGGAACATAGGGGCGCTTGTCTGAACCATGATCGGTGACGGCCCAGTATTTGAAGCCGGTAAAGATCCTGACCTGGTTCTGCTCTATGTACGGTCCGATATAATCGATAGGAAGATCGAAGCCAATATCACGGTAAAAATCACGGTATACGGGGTCGGCTGGGAACCCGCTACGCTCCGACCATACCGCCTCGGTGGCTGCGACATCCCGGATGAATGTGGTAAAGCCATTGGGGCAGGAGACCGGCGCATACGATCCAAGCCGCGGCGTCGGGTCTCCGAGCAGTGCTCCGCGTGTCGAGACTACGCTGTACTGCAGGCCATACGCACTCAGTGTCTCTTCGACCCCAGGATACCAGCCCAGCTGAGGCATCCAGAACCCCGAGGGAGAGCGGCCAAACGCTGACCGGAACGAGACCACCGCCGCCTCTATCTGCGCGGCTGTCGCCTCGGGATATGACCGGTACATGGGCATGAACGCGCCGGTGGCGCCGCTGGTCATCAGATCGATGCGCCCCTTCTTGTAGTAGAAGTCCAGGGCCCCCCTGATGTTGCCGCCATACAGCACCGTAAAGTCCTCGTAGTCCTTCCTGTACAGGTCGAGGTACATCGTAGCGAGAGGACCAAAGGCAGGATCTCCTGCGCAGCGCTTGACTTCATTCTCGGCCAGGGTCATCTGCATGGCCAGCCATTCGGTATAGCGCTCGCGCAACAGCGCATCCCCGAGCATCGCTTCCAGAGTGGGTGACAGAGCCAGACTCAGCCGCCACGGCACCTTGTCAGCCTCGAGCCTCGCAAAGACGCGGAGCAGTGGCAGATATGTCTCGGATAGCGATTCAAAGAGCCAACGCTCTTCGAGGAAACGAGGATAGTCAGGTTGTCGCACGAAAGGCAGGTGCGCGTTCAGAACCAGCGCCAGATATCCGCTATCCACGAATGTCCTCCGTTACTCGATCATTTTTCAAGAGTTGCGTGTCCCCTTAAAAAAGTTTTACTCATTGTCGAGAAACTGCAAAGCCAATTTCAGGAACAACAACCCCCGAAAATTGGACTATTCGTCAAAGTCTCCCAGAATGCGCGATGGATGATGATTGGGTATCTCCACGATCTCGAGGCTCGCCAGCCCCGACAGGGCCACCAATCGAGATACAACGGGGTCCAAATCAGACAACGCATCGGCCATCAGCGCCCGCGGCGTGCGAATCACTGCCGAACGCGCAAGCAAGCGTGGATGGGACCCACACTTGGCGTACAGATCCACACGGTAAGCTCTGTCCTGATCGGGCAGATGCAGGTACCAGTGATCGTCATTCTCCCCGACCACTACTTCGAATGACGATGCGCCTTTGCCATCGTAGCCAGGCTCCTTGATAACCCTGAGCAACAGGCTGCTTGCTCCATCGCAAGACTTGATGGCTTCGAAATCCTCATCGCGAATATCCCAGAATACGAAGGCCCACTCCGGGTCCCGGACAATTGCATGAATCACTGTCTCATTGTAGCGATTGGCTATGCAAGGAGCGGCATCCAGGGATGCGTCAATTTCATCGAGTTCAGAGCCTGAATATTTTTTTTCCTCTATATGCACAGCGGCGTCGCCACTGGCCCTGCGATCCTCACTGTCCTCTTCGAACGCCTCGATGAGCGCTTCGATTATGAAGACCCGTTCAAGTTCTGCAGGCAAGTCGAGCCCCATCTTCTCCGCCAGGGCGTACAAGGCTTCAATAGACAGCGCGTTCAGTCGTTCGACATTCACTTGGGTATCATCCGGGAAATTCAGTTGCCGTGTCAAGCCACCGGGCTGTCGGAGCCAGCACCGGATTGCCTGCCCTCATGCCGGATCAACCGGATGGGCACCCTGATCATCGCTCCCGATTCCCGGCTTGCGCCGACGCCTGTGACGAGGCCGCTTGGCCTTCTGTTTTGGCTCCGGCGGTCTGAAAACGGCGCTGACGGCGGCTTCGACCTCGATGCGCGGCATAGTCAGCGGCGACAGGAAATCACGGGCCGCGTCGAGAGCGTTCCTGAAGGCAATCTGCGCATCCGGAGCAGGCAGGGACTCCGCCGCGGCGACCGCATCCCGCACTATGAATGACAGAAGGATGCCAAGCGTTTTTTCACCAGTGGCTGCGACATGGGCGTCAAGCTCGAGCAGGTTTGCCCGCATCGATGCTGCCACGTTGCCGCGGGCCGCAAGGGACGCTTCGATGCCGGGCATTATTGGCTTCAAGAGCCCATAACTGGCCAGCGCCTCGATTATGGCAGTCGCGTTTCCTGAATAGTATATCTTCGTCGCTTCCTCACCCAGCCTGCTGACCGAGGCGCCCGCAAGCAATGGAGCATTGCGGCGTATGGCCAGGCGTGTCAGCAACGGTATTGTAAACCCGGTCGCGACGGCGTACTTGACCGCCCGGATCATGCGTACCGGATCTTCAGAGAAGATTGTCTTGAGCGGGATGACGGGTACAATACGCCTGGCACGCATATCCTTGAGGCCGCCGACATAATCGACCAGTTTGCTCTCGAGCGGATCGTAATACAGCGCGTTCATGCTGAAATCACGCCTGCGGGCATCCTCGTCTATGGTGCCGTAGGTGTTTCCGACGGTGCCATTGACGATCGAGCGAAAGGTGGAGACTTCGTATATCTTGGGGCCGACATAGACGTGCACCAGCCTGAACCGCTTGCCGATCACCCGGCTGCGATAGAACAGCTTTTTGATCCTGGGTGGCTCGGCATCGGTGACGATATCGTAGTCTTTTGGAATGCGTCCAAGAATCAGGTCGCGCACGGCGCCACCGACTATATACGCCGCGTGGCCATTGTGTCGGAGCCGCTCGACTATCCTGACGGCGTCCGGATCGACGTCGAGTGTATCGATGCCATGTTCGCGTTCTGTATAGACTATTGCTTTCTTGACCGGCTTGCCATCCGGCCCATTCTGATATCGTATGAGCACCTTGTCCCCTGCACTGACCATAAAGGGATCGATCCGCGCAGCTTGATGTGCGGACAAGCGACTATACCCCGGCCCTGCCATCTCTGGTCAAGGCCAGGCCGCATGCGCGCTTTCGAGCCGTCACCTATGCTCTGGCGTCCAGCCAGGAAAGCACATCGGCGGCAGCTTCGTCCCGGCATGTGTCATTGAGTACCTCATGCCGACCATCGGGGTACAGCTTGAGCTTCAGATCGGTACTTCCCAGCGATGTATACGTCCTGTATAGCCAGTCCAGTGTGCCGGGCGCTGCGCCTACGGGGTCTTTTGCCCCGGCTATCATGAATATCGGCAGGGTGTGCGGAACCGCTGCCATGGTGGCCGGAGCGTGTATCCATGACAACCCAGACAAAAGGTCGCGGAAAAACCCATAGGTGCAGATGAAGCCGCAGAGTGGATCCTGTATGTACTTGTCAACCTCGGCGGCATCACGTGAGAGCCAGTCAAACGGCGTGCGGGCAGGCAGGAAAGCCTTGTTGAACGAGCCAAAGCTCATCGTGTCAAGGAGCGGCGCCCTGGTTCTCTGCCCCTGGAGAGCGCAGCCTATGGCCGCGACCAGTCGTCCGGCCTTCACCGTGGCGCCACCATCACCGGCGGTTCCGCTCAGCACGCAACCGGCCAGTTCGTCGCCATACAGCGCGCAGTAGCCCTGCGACAGAAAGGATCCCCATGAATGCCCGAACAGATACAGCTTCTTGTCTGGATGTTCGCGCTTTATGGAACCGGAGAGTCCGTGCAGGTCCTCTATGACGCGTCTGAAACCATCATGGTCAGCCAGCCAGCCAAGCTCTCCTTCAGAGGCGGTCTTGCCATGGCCGCGATGGTCAGGCGCCCACACCTCGTAACCTGACGCGGTGAGGATCTCCGCGAATCTGGCATAGCGCGACGCATGCTCGGCCATGCCATGAGCAATCAGCACGCAGGCCTTTGGGGCGGTCTGGGGAGCCCAATGATAGACATGGATGCTCTTGCCATCATCGGCTATATACGAGAACTCGTTGGTCTTCATGTTTCCGAGTATACACCCGTTCCGAGGTCTGGGCAAATCGCGCTCAAGTTACAAGCAAGACCTGCCGATAGATGAAGAGTACAAGGGTCAATGATCCAGGCCTGGCCGTATGGCCACCATGGATCTACCCTACTCTTCGATAATCGGCTCCGGCTCGACCAACTTGAGGGCAATTCGACAATGAGTTGCCCGCGGTCGCCGAATCATGAAAGGAGGACAGCCCGGCGACGGAGACCAGGAACCATATCGACCCGCGGGACATGGATGCCCCGCGTATAGACTCAAGGAGGAAGTCATGATCATCAATCACAATCTCAGCGCCATGTATACCAACCGCCAGCTCGGTATCAACGGTGGGCTCGTCGACAAGAACATGGAGAAATTGTCTTCCGGTATGCGCATAAACCGCGCCGGAGACGACGCGTCAGGTCTCGCCGTGTCCGAGAAGATGCGCTCACAGATCCGCGGTCTGAACCAGGCCTCGAAGAATGCCGCCAACGGCGTTTCATTCATCCAGACCACAGAAGGCTATCTCCAGGAGAGCTCCGACATCCTGCAGCGTCTCCGCGAGCTGTCTGTGCAGGCCGCCAACGGCATATACACCAATGAGGATCGCATGCAGATCCAGGTGGAAGTGTCCCAGCTCGTCGACGAGATCGACCGCATAGCCAGCCATGCCCAGTTCAATGGCATGAACATCCTGACAGGACGTTTTGCCCGTGAAGGCGGCGAAAACGTCGTAACCGCTTCAATGTGGTTTCATATCGGAGCCAATATGGATCAGCGCGAGCGTGTCTATGTGGGCACCATGACGGCCAAGGGCCTCGGCGTCAAGCAGGTATCCAGCGACGAGATCCTCAGCCTGGAAGCCCCCGATTCGGCCAACCGCTCCATCGGCGTCCTCGATGAAGCCCTGAAGAAGGTCAACAAGCAGCGCGCGGACCTGGGCGCATACCAGAACCGGCTAGAGCACGCCGTTCGCGGCATCGACATCGGCGCGGAGAACCTCCAGGCCGCCGAGAGCCGCATCCGCGACACCGACATGGCCAGCCAGATGGTTGAATATACCAAGAACCGCATACTCGTCCAGGCGTCAAGCGCGATGCTCGCGCAGGCCAACCAGAAGACGGCATCAGTATTGCAGTTGCTCCAGTAAGGGGTTATACTTCGTAGTAATATGGCGGCGAGTCTTAGCGGCTCGCCGCCAGTGTATCGATCTTTGACAAATACCCTCGTGCGCATGCCGGCGGAGATGCCTGCCCCCAAAAAGGAGGCCGGTTCCCCCGCCGCGTGGGGCATGAACGGACGGGAACGGGCGCGAGATTCAATTCCCGTCCCCACAGCCATGCGCGCGGGACGCGCGGCAAGGAATGCCGCGCAGTACGTCCTGCAAGGAGGGTCATATGATAATTAACCACAACATGAGCGCTATGTACGCCAACCGGACTTTGGGTGCGACACAGGTCGATCTGGACAAGAACATGGAGAAGCTCGCCTCCGGTATGCGTATCAACCGCGCCGGTGATGATGCTTCAGGCCTGGCGGTCTCAGAGAAGCTGCGCGGACAGATTCGCGGCCTCAATCAGGCCCAGCGCAACATCGAAAACGGCGTTTCCTTCATACAGACCTCAGAGGGCTACCTCCAGGAGACGCAGGACATCCTGCACCGCGTGCGCGAATTGGCTGTACAGTCGTCCAACGGCATTTACACCAATGAGGATCGCATGCAGATTCAGGTCGAGGTTTCGCAGCTGGTCGACGAAGTCAACCGTATAGCGAGCCACGCTCAGTTCAACGGCATGAACATCCTGACCGGTCGCTTCGCAAAAGAAGGCGGACAGATCATGCAGCTGCAGGTTGGCGCCAATATGGATCAGAATGAGCGGATATTCATCGGTACGATGACCGCGCAGGCTCTCGGTCTCCAGGGTGCCCAGGGCACCGCCGAGATGATTTCCATAGAGGATCCATCCAAGTCCAATCAGGCGATTGGTACCCTCGACAACGCCCTCAAGATCGTTTCAAAGCAGCGCGCCGACCTCGGTGCCTACCAGAACCGCTTCGAGATGGCTTCCAAGGGTGTCGCCATTGCGTCTGAGAACCTGCAGGCCGCCGAGAGCCGCATCCGCGACACCGATATGGCCAGCGAGATGGTCAACTATACCAAGAACCGGATTCTGACGCAGGCTGGCGGAGCGATGCTCGCCCAGGCCAATACCAGGACCCAGTCAGTCATGCAGTTGTTGGGTTAAAGAAAACCGTTCTGTACTCGTAGCGGAGAGCTTCCTGGACGTCGTCTTTCCGCGACAGGTTACTGCAGTTTCTTGGAAGGGAGGGGATCGCGCCCTCCTCCCTTCACCTTTTTTCCATCGCCGGATGTCAGGGCTATCACCGAGGATCAGCCACGCATCCGCCACCATAGAGGAGGAAACGTATGTCAATAGACGTTTCAGCCGTCAACGCGTTACCAAGCGTTCTTACCGTCAAGACAGCCTTGGGAGATCGTGCTTTTGGCACATTGCAGGTTCGTCCAGGCGACGTGATGAAGACCGAGCCTCCCGTTTCGATGGATGCTCTTTTGGGCGAGCTGACCAAGGTGAGCGCGGCCTTCAACAAGCGCCTCGCTTTCAGCATCAACGAGAAGATCAACGAGGTCGTCGTAAAGGTCATCGATACCGATACCGATAAGGTAATCAGGGAAATTCCGCCCGCAGAGATTCAACACGTCCACGAGCGAATCAGGGAGGTGATCGGCATCCTGTTCGACGAAAAGGCGTGAACTGAAAGGAGGGCCCAAGAGGCCCTATGTCGGACATCAGCATCCCCGGCGTCAAGAGTAAGTACGATACTGAGAAGCTCATCGAAGGTCTGATGAAGATCGAGCGCATCCCCATGACGCGCGCCGAAGAGCAACTCAAGCAGATACAGCTCAAGAAGACAACATGGCTCGACCTCAATCGCCGCCTTACCGCCCTCCGGGAGAGTTCCCGGTCCATGTTCTCATTCCAGAATCCATTCAATGATCGTATAGCCACATCAAGCGACGAATCAGTCCTGACCGCGACAGCTACGCGTGAGGCCCTGGAAGAGACCAGGAGCTTCGACGTGAAGCGAACCGCCGCCGCGGACCGGTTCATGTCCGACCCAGTCAAGGCCGACGCCAAGGTTCCCGCCGGTTCCTATACGTTTACCGTCGGCGAGTCTTCGGTCAAGCTGTCTTATGGCGGCGGCTCCATCAAGGATTTTGTCGACGCCATCAACCGCAAGGGTGGCGATACGGTGCGCGCCGAGGTCGTCGCCGTTACCTCCGATAGCCGCGTGCTCGTGGTAGAATCGCTCAGGACCGGCTCGAAGAATCGCCTGTCCTTTTCCGACGCCGCAGAACCGTGGGCACTGTCGGTCGGACTGGTGGAGAAGGCCAGTTCAAGCAGGCGCGACCTGTCCCTGAGCGAGACTTCGCGCTTCGAGCAAGCACTTGACCCATCCAAGGTCGTGACGAAGGATGGTGTGCTGATGGTTGGTTCGCAGGCCGAAGCAGCGCTCAGGCTACGCACCGCGGTTCCGACGACAGGCCTCGTCCTGGAGGTCGAACTGGAGCTGGCCGACAGGACGGCTCCTGCTGCCCCTGATGGCCCACCACCAGGTCCAAGCATTCCTCCTACCGGCGTCATGGAGTATGAAGGCATCAGGATCACGAGCGAGCCCTCTGCCGCCGCGCTGCCGGAATGGACTCCCCCACCCGCGCCCGTCAAACGGGATGACTTTTCTCCCCTTTACATCATAGACGGCGCGGGCCGTTCGATTGCCCTGCCGGCAGTTGCCGCGGGTGCCGGCTACAAAACGGTCACTATCCCCCTGCCCGCGTACGCCGACTCCTTTGCCGGGCTTGGCCTGCGCAATGGCAATACGGATCGTGACCTGCGCATCAAGTCGGCGCGGGTGTTGGATCCGACCGAAACAGCGGGGATGCGACCCAAGAATCCGGTTCAGACGGCGCGGGACGCGGTCATAGCGATGGATGGCATAGAGGTCACACGGCCCTCGAACGCGATATCTGACCTGGTGCCCGGATTGACGCTTAACCTCTGGCAGGCATCCGACAAGCCGGTCAAGCTGAAGGTCGAACCTGACCGCAAAGCAGCCAAGGACTCGCTGATCGAACTGGTTGGCAATTACAACCGACTGATGGCCGAACTGAACATCCTGGCCCGCCCCGATGACAAGATACTCGAGGAGATAACCTACTTTACCGAGGACGAGAAGAAAACATACAAGGAACGACTTGGGCTCATGCAAGGTGACTCGTCGCTGTCCCAGCTGCGCACATCGCTGCAGCGGACCATCATGGACCCATATCAGACAAGAGGCGGGGACATGATACTCGGTTCGGCCGGCATTTCGACCGATTCACGGCGCGGCGGATCGTACGACGCGTCCAGGATGCGCGGGTACCTGGAAATAGACGAGACGGCGCTCGACAAGGCCCTGAAGGAAAATTTCCAGCAAGTGAAGGACATGATGGGCTACGACACCGACGGCGATCTCATAGTCAACTCGGGAGTCGCCTTCAAGCTGGACGCGTTGATGAAGGCCTACGTCGAGACCGGCGGTATCGTATCGACAAGGACCAGCACGCTTGACAGCCAGATGACGGAGCAGAAGAAGCAGATCGATTCGCTTGAGACTCAGCTTGCCCGAAAGGAAGCCGACCTCAAGCGAAAGTACGGCCTGATGGAGAGTTCGCTGAACCAGATGGAGCAATCATCGAGCGCCTGGGACAGTTTCGGTAAACAGGGAAACTAGAGTGAGGAGTACACCATGATCTTTACCATCAACGGTTCGACGACTGACATACCATCACAAGGCAAGTCGATAGGAGCGGTACTTTCCGAGCTGGACGAGCGAGCGGAGGCTATGGGCAACATCATAGTCGAGGTCAGACTGAACGGGACTTCAATCGGTCCCGAGGAACTGGCCACGATATCCGATGCTGATGCCTCTGGCACCGGCACGGTAGACTTGGTAGAGGAACCAGCGGCCGACCTCAAGGGACGGGCGCTGGAGACGCTGCTGGAGCTGGTGCGCGCATCGCCTGCGGCTCTGGAGACCGGTGACGAAGCCACGATCAGCGCGGCGAGAGGAGCCTGGGATTCGTATCGCGGCGCCTTTGGCGGCCTGTTCTCGGCCGAGGAGCAATCCTTTGTGGAGGCCTTTGCCGAAAGACTCGCCAGCGGTGCACCTGGCGCGGATCTGACAGAGCTGGCAGGCAGGCTTGAATCGTTCTTCGGAGAACGGCTTGCGGAACTCCGCGATCCCGGCAACGCGATGCTCGCCGCCGCACGCGTGTTCGACGCCATCAAGGCCGATCTGTCCGAGGTGCCGGTGCGGCTGCAGACGGGGAAGGATGCCCAGGCCATGCGGACGATGGTGCTGGTGGTGGAGCTGATTCACAAGACGGTCAGGATCATCCCGGAATTCATGCGTATGGGATCCGCGCCTGTCGTCGATATAGAGGGAGCTACCATGCCGGAATTCTACGGGGCATTCAACAACGTGCTGCTCGAGCTGGCATCGGCATTCGAGAACAAGGATGGCGTGCTGATAGGCGACCTGGCCGAGTATGAGATCCGGCCAAGGCTCGAATCGTTCTTTACCGCCATCAGGCAGGCGATGGCAACCGTATGAATCCTATCCTTGGGAAGGGCCAGATCATACTGGCTCAGATGTACTGGAAACAGGACAATCCAGTCGAGACCACGTGGTTCCTGGTAGTTATCGCCGCTCTGATCGCCGTGCCGGTTCTGTATTCGATACTGCGGAATCTTGTCTATGGCAAGCCATCCGAGTCCAATTCCAGACCGAGTCCAAGCCAGGGATTCTCGAAAGGCGCATTCAGGCGCAAGGCAGAAGAACATGGCTTTTCTGGTGAGGAAGTGGAATTTCTGGAGTTCTACGCTCGGAAGCTTGGCGTCACGAGTCCTCAGGCCATCTTCGGCAGCAAGACACAGCTCGATACTTTCATGAAGAACGCCTTCAAGTACATAGAGCAGCACGCAGAGACAGAGGAAGAAGCGGAGAACCAGAAGCATGACTTGTTCGCCATACGCGAGGCTCTGGGCGCCAGGCTGAGCACGGGTGTTTCCATTCGCTCAACGCGCCAGCTCAAGTCAAGAACACCGCTGTCGATCGTGACGACGCGCGAGGCACACTATTCTTCGATACTCTTGATCAACGAGTCAAAAGCTCTCTACCTCGAGCCTGCGCTCGACGCCTTCGGCGCTCCTATCAAATTTCCTTTCCGATCACGTATCACTGTCTATTTCTATACGGGCAACCACGTCGGCTTCAGCTTTCAATCCCACGTCAGAGGACTGGTTGACATGGACGGCAAGAAGCTCTTGTGCATAGCGCACAGTGACAAGATCAAGCCGCTTCCAGCACGTCGATACCAGCGTTCGGAGATTCGACTGACCGCGAGATTCTACCTGGTGCACGTCAAAGCCGCCAAAGACAAGGGCAAGGTCGTGAAGTCGGTGCAGGTCGAACGAGCCGCCGTCGCCGGGATCATTACCGATCTTTCGGGTGGTGGCTTGTCAATGCAGACGATGAGTCCCGTCAACGCGGGTGAGTTCGTGAAGCTGGAATTCGACCTGGGCACCGGCAGCCGCTCCGCATACGCCACGGTTGTCCGTGTAAGCAGATCCAGAAGCGGCGCGTTGATGCACCTGAAATTTGTGAAGGCAAACAGAAAGACAATCAATGAAATTCGATCGGTCGTCTATGGATACGATTGAATTGAGCTACAATGCGTCGATCCTTACTTGACCGTTGCCCGCGCTAAACATACAATTTCCGGCATGAAGATAGTCGATCTGGCCAATGTCAGCAGAAAACAGACCCACCTATATTACCGCCGTGAATTCAAGGCCGAAGCGGCCATAGAGATCATGCAGCAGACACGCAGTGTGCCTGTCGAGTTTGTGCTTGAGCTAAGACCGACAGGTGCCATGGATATCAATGTGGTGATAGTCGAAGATATCGACTATCCCCTGGTTCCGATAGTCAATGGGCTTAAGACCTATATTCTGGAGCTTGACAAACGCGGAGTGCTACCCTGATACAATTTGTCTGCAGGGACGTCTCTGATACCGAGGCGCTTGGAGTGCGAATCGCCAAAGCTGCCAGACCGGGCATGATACTGGCATTGCGCGGAGGCCTGGGCGCGGGCAAGACCGCGCTCTGCAGAGGCATTGCGCGAGGGCTCAATGTAGTGGAACCCATAACGAGCCCGACATACACATTGATAAACGAGTACGATGGCGTGATGCCGTTCTACCATTTTGACGCGTACCGGCTGTCATCGGCCGCCGAGTTCGAGCTTCTGGATGCGGATCGTTATCTGTATGGCGATGGTTTGTGCGCAATTGAATGGAGCGAGCGAGTGTCGAAGGCGTTGCCCGACAGTGTCATTATGATCAGCATAGAACCAGCGATTGATGGTTCCAGAGCCATCTCTCTCGATGGACCGGTTCTCGAGGAAGCGTTGTCATGAATATCCTGGCCGTCGATTGCTCCGGAGACCTGCTCTGCGTCGGGGTCGCGAGGGGCTCCAGTAGCCTGGAGGCTCCGAGCCACGGCACCCAGGCATCAAAGCACCCGTATCGCGAAGAGACCGGGCATGCGCCAGGTGCTGGTTTCGTCGGGGTATCAATCGATGTCGGCTACAGGCACGCCGAACGGATCATGGGCGCTATCGAGTACTGCATAGCCGAAGCTGGCCTCAAGCCAGGCGATCTTGATCTCCTGGCCTGCGCTGGCGGGCCCGGTTCCTTTACCGGATTGCGCATAGGCTTGTCGACCATCAAGGGACTGTCCCTGGGACTGGGCACGCCGTTCGTCACCGTGCCCACGCTCGATGCCATGGCTGGCGACTGGATGGGAGCCGCGCCTGTCATAGTTCCCGTCATCGACGCCAAGCGTTCACACTTCTATTTTGCCATCTATGAGCAGGGCCGGCTCATCTCGGGTCCGTTTGACGACGGGCTTGGCCGCATCATAGCACTGACGCAAGCATATCCTGAGGTCCTGTTCGTCGGTCCCGACTCAGACATGCTCGAAGAGACGCTGGCCGATCGATCCGGTTTCAGGATCGCGACTGAACGGCGTCGTTCGTCGGTCTCGGCAATGGCCAGGCTTGCCGCCGAGTCATACCTGTCCCACGGCCCGAGCGCTTCGGATGCGGGGCTTGCCTATATCAGGGCAAGCGATGCCGAGGAAGCGGTGATGGCTGCCGCGTCAGGAGGCAATCCATGAGCGCCTCCAAGCGCCAGAACGAAGACTTCGGTACGCTGGAAGAGCTTGATGTGACTGAAGCGGAGGAGCTTCAATCAGAAATCTCCGAGGGGACCGGACAGCGCTTGCCCAAGGCAGCACTCGCCGAGAATCTACGGGACCTCGTATCATCCTACGCAATCGTGCCGATACCGGTCGCGATACTCGATGAATCACTGGTATTCATGTACAAGAACGCCTCGTTCGAGCGCACGATGGTGACATTCGAGGGTGCCGGAAAACCAACGCTGTTTGGGGCGATTGGTCGTTTCCTGGACGCCGATACTGCCCGGAGCCTCATAGCCAACATCAGGAGTCCCGAGAAGGGATTCAGCTGGACAGGCACGATCCGACTGCGATCGAGCAAGACAAGCAGTGTCATCTCGAAGACCACCATTGTGCCCTTCAGGCCGGAAGCGTCGGGCAACGAGCGTCCACATGCCTGGGTCGCGTTCATGGACGACGTGACAGAGGAGCAGAACGGTTTCCTGCATGGTCTGTTCCTGAGCCTGCTCGAAGCATCCAAGCTCAAGGACAATGATACCGGCCGCCATATTGAACGGGTCAATCTGTATGCTGAACGGCTGGCAAAGGCATTGCATGGCAGGGCTGGATGGCCGGAAATCGATATAGATTTCATAGAAAATATTGGGTTTCTTGCCGCGATGCACGATGTGGGCAAGATCGGGACCCCCGACGACATTCTGAACAAGAAGGGGCCACTTGACGAGTTCGAGTGGAATATCATGAAGGAGCATACGATCAACGGCGCCTTCATCCTGTCGAGCTATCCAGATCCAATGGCAAAGCAGATTGCCCAGTCACACCATGAATGGTGGGATGGCACCGGATATCCGTACAAGATCATGGGAGACATGATCCCGCTGCCTGCCCGCATCGTCTCCATCGCCGATGTCTACGACGCGTTGCGCATGCGGCGAAGCTACAAGGAGCCGTTCGATCACAAGCGGGCGTCGCTCCTGATTGTCGCTGATGCCGGGACTCACTTCGACCCTGCGTTGGTGGAAGTCTTCAAGACAATCGATTCCGATTTTGACCAGATCTATGAGGTCAATGCCGACCTGTCTTGATCCTGCCGGTCTGACGTTTCCCATTCGGTGATGAACTGCTCATAGGCATCTATCGTGGCCTGCGTCACGATATCCTGAAGCCCGCCCCGCCCTGCCCAATCGTTGCCGTCCTGTATGTAGAGATGCTTGAGTACTCCCCTGGCGGCTTCTGCCGTAAAGGTGGCATCGTCGACGCGCCTGCGCACAAGGCTGCGCATGGTAGTCTCGAAGGTTCCGTCGTACGCTATGTCTTTCCATTCGGTTGATGACATGCAGGCTCCAGACTGGTGGAATAATGAAAAAGCCGTCCGCAAGGGACGGCTTTTTCATGGTGTTTATAGCGGCGGGGGGGATTGAACCCTCGACACAACGGATATGAGCCGTTTGCTCTACCGACTGAGCTACGCCGCCATTTCTGAGTGCCCGGCATTTATACAGAACGCGCGGGCTTTTGTCAACCGCCGATGATCGCCAGGCCGTCAAGAACAAGAAATGGATGAAAAGCATCGTACCCTACGCTCTTCATGATCGCATGCCCTTCCTCGTCACCGGTGCCCAGAACCGTGGCGGTCTCGCCCATTTCGTCCGACATCAGCTCAGCCAGATGCCGGACGAGTCCGCCGTAGCCCAGATATATGCCTGATTGCACTGACTGCGCAGTGTTCCGGCCTATGACCCGCCTGGGGATATCGAGGCGCACCTCGGGGATCTGCGCGGTGCTGGCCCTCAACGCATGCGCTGCTGTCTGTAGTCCTGGCGCGATTGATACACCCAGAAGCTCTCCTCCGGAATTCATGGCCGACAGGACAATTGCGGTGCCAAAATCGACGACGATCGACGCGCCTTGCACGAGGCTCCTGGTTGCAACTGCAGCGCAGACTATGTCACTGCCAAGTTCCGAAGGTGAGTCGGTGCGTATCTTGATGCCGGTCCTGGTTCCAGGCCCGACAACAGACGCCTCGAGGTTGAAAGTTGACAACACAGCCTGCGTCACCCGCGGTGTCAGGGCAGGCACAACGCTCGATATCCACGCGGCATCAATGTCCCCTTCTGCCAGACCGATGCGCCGGACGCAAGACTCAAGCAGAAAGCTCAGTTCGTCGGCGCTTCTGTCGACGCCCAGCCGTATCACCGTCTTCCAGGCATCGCCTGTCCTGAAGCCGGCCAGGATTCTGTCGTTCCTTACGTCCAGCGCAAGCATCATGGTTGTCGGCGCTCCTCATCGGACAGTCTGGAGGCGCCACGAGCGCCTTCTACGCCTTTCCAGGCCGTTATGATGGCACTTGTAAATACGGCCGCGGCGGCGGCCTCTATGAGGCCGTTGGTCAGCGCGATGGTAGCCAGCACGGCCGGCAACGCGCTGGTCGCGACGCCAAAGGTCCCCGACAACTGAGCCGCGGCCGTCAGCCCCAGAGCTCCCAGCACGAGCACCGTATTGGTTATGCCACCCGCCGCTCCCGCCAGCCCGGCTGCCAGCGGCGTCAACTTTCCCCGGAACAGGCGATAGACACCCCACGCCACCACACCGATGAATAGCCGGGGCAGAACCGATACCAACGGATTGGCAAACAGGGGGTCGAGCGGCCCGATCGGCGCCGTCGCCGCCTTGACCATGCTCGTCACACCGAACACCAGGCCAACGATGGCTCCGGCGACCGGGCCCTCCAGAATTGCGGCGATGATAACCGGGATATGCATGATTGTAAGCGAGGCCCCGCCAAACCACGGCAGGTAGCCCAACGGCGTAACCGCCATCACTGCCGAGACTGCGCCCAGCGCACCGGACACCACGATGCGCCTGATATTCGTTCGTTCCATCTGTTCCTCCTGGCTCCGGTACACGCCGCTTTAGCGCGGTCGCGTCCGGGCACATATTTCGAAGCGGGAACCATTCCCGCGATCGATCACGGTTCAGTGCAAGCCCAGAATCAAAGGCCCGGCGAGTGCCGCGACCGCGAACATGACAGCGCCAATACGGGCCATCGTATCGGCCGTGCTGCCAACGCTGCGCACATAGCGCGTCGCCGGGCCAACGCCATAGCATCGAGCCTCCATTGCCTCTCCCAGCGCCTCGGCGCGCTCCAGAGCACGTATGGTGACAGGGACAATCAATGGCAGATACGCGCGGGCCTTGCGTATCGGACCGCGCGCGCCGGAGCCAAAATCGGCGCCTCGGGCCGCCTGCGCCTTGACAACCGACTCGAACTCGCCGGCGACGATGGGTATGAATCTAAAGGCGACGGCGATAGTCAGAGCGAATCCCCGCGCCGGAAAACCCAGGAGTGACAACGGAGCGAACAGGTCTTCTACGCCTCGAGCCGTATCGCCCTCGGTGGTCACCGACGTAAAAAGGCCTATGGCCAGCATCATGGCCACAAACCGCAGGGCCATCGATGCTATAGCCATCATTTCGCGCATGCTGAGCGATGCAGGGCCAATCGCAACAAGGATGGGACTCGCATCGCCTGGCCACGACAACAGAGCCTGGAATACGGCGGCGATGCCAAACAGCGGCAATACCGGCACGAAGCCCCGAAGCAGAAAGCCTAGCCGCACGTGAGCCAGCACCGTACATGCCAGAGCGATGATAGAGCACGCCAGCACCGCCGCGGTGGAGCTCGATACGCTGACCGGGATGATTATCGCCATCAGCCATAGATACTTGGCCACAGGAGTCAGGCGATGGACTGGAGAGTCTACATCGACATACCGGCCGATGGATACATTCCTGAAGAACTCGATGCCCTTCATCGAACGGCCTCCATGTTAAGCTCATCCTTCGCGGCACCTGCCATGGTCCATGAAAATGGTCGACCGATACCCCAGGACTCATCCCATGCATCACCGAATACGGTGTCTGGCGCACCGGACGCGGCGATGGCGCCTTCGCGCATGACGATGACCATGTCGGCAAGCGCGGCCTCGTCCATCGAGTGGGTCGACATCACCACGGTGCGACCCTGCCGCGCGTATGACTGGATCAATGACAGCACGTCGCGGCGTGTCGCCGGATCGAGTGCCGCTGTCGGTTCGTCCAGAAGCAAGGCTTCGGGATCGAGCGAGAGTATGGATGCCAGCGCCAGCCTGCGTTTCATGCCGCCGGAAAGTGTCCTGGTCAACACGTCCCGGTAAGTCTGGAACGGAAGGCCGACCGCGTCCAGGGCAGCTTCTACTCGTTCCACAAGGCCGGCTCCCCGGATGCCCTGGTTTCGGGGACCGAATGCCACCTCGTCGCCGACATAGGCCTCGAATATGGCGCTCTCGGGCCGCTGGACGGCCAGTGGGGCACGCATGCGCAACGAACGCAGATCGGCCGAACGGTCGCTCGTGGTATTGCCCAGCGAGACGACCGATCCCGAATCGGGGATGGCCAGCGCGTCAAGCAACTGCAGAAGGCTCGATTTGCCGGCGCCGGTCTTGCCGACCAACGCGACGAGCGTGCCTGCCGGGATCTCGATCGACGCCCTCTGGACGGCTGGACGGCCGCCTGCAGTCTCGGCACTATAGCTCATCGAAGCATCCCGCACACTGAACGCCGTGACACCTGCCGGCGATCCATCGGCGGGGCTAGCGGCCGGTTCGAGGCGGCTGATCATCGCGAGTACATCCATGCCGCATGCCCGCGCTGCTCTCTTCCCGAGCCCTGCCGCATCCTCACCCGCATGGGGTTCGAGTCCAAGCTTCAGGGCGGCATCATAGGACCGTGGCAGCTCAAGTCGATAGCCATCCAGATCCCGTGAGGCGAACAATCGCTCCGGTGTGCCGGTGAAGACCAGTCGTCCCTCGGACAGAACCACAATCCTCTGCGCGCGTGCCGCCTCGTCCATGTCGTGTGTTACGTGTATGACGGTGATGCCGCTGGAGACAAGATTATCCATCAGGCCGAGGATTGCGGCACGGCCATTTGGGTCTATCATCGATGTGGCTTCATCGAAGGCGACCACTCGTGGTCGCATAGCCAATGCGCCCGCGACAGCAAGCCGCTGCTGCTGGCCTGAAGACAGGAAGCGGGGCGAACGATGCCGCTCCGCCAGGAGATCCACGGCGCCCAGGGCTCCGTCGACACGGCTGTGCATTTCATCGTATGGAACGCCGAGGTTCTCCAGCCCAAAGGCCACGTCCTCTTCGACTATGGAGGCGACAATCTGATCCGACGGGGATTGAAATACGACAGACATGGCCTTGCGCGCGCCGACCCGGCCCGACGGCTCGGCAGGATCGAAGCCATCGACACAGACGGTTCCTGGTGGCGGAACAAGCAGACCGTTCAGGCATCTGATCAGGGTGCTCTTGCCTGAGCCATTGGCGCCGACCACCGCGATATACTCACCGGGCGCCAGAGACAGGTTGATGTCGGACAGAGCCTGCGTGCTCGAACCGGGATATGTGAACGAGAGCGACTGGATGGTTACGAGCGACATGGTCGGCTCGATACAGTCGCGGTGCAGCGATGGGTCATGTCATTTCACCTCGCGTCTCGGTCCTTGTGGTCAGGATCCAAGCGTTGAATTGAACCTATACAGACCGCTCGCGAATGTCAAGCGTTGCGGTGTACCGCGCTAGCGCGGCGCTTGTGCCGCGCTGCCCTTCCGGCATAGGATTGCCTATGCGTTGCAGGCTGTGTCATACCGATGCCGAACCATTCTTCGTGGCGGCTACGCCCTATGCCGATTGTCCCGTCTGCGGTTATGTCCAGATTGACGACGACCATATCCCGAACGAACAGGCAGAGCTGGCTCGCTATACCCTGCACCGCAATTCGTATGACGATGTCGGCTATACAGCCTGGATTGCTTCATATCTCGACAGAATTGTTCCATTCATACCGGCCGGCGGAACAATCCTGGATTTTGGTTCGGGCCCCGAACCTGTTCCCGGGCGCCTCCTGTCGGAACGAGGCTACCGGGTCTGCATATACGACCCGTACTTTGCACCGGACACATCATGGCGAAAGGATTGCTGGGATGCCATACTGTTGCACGAGGTGGCTGAGCACCTGGCCGACCCCTATGCCATACTCTCCGAGCTCCATCCGTTGCTCGCACCCGGCGGGGCTCTGTGCATCAGGACGCGGTTCGCGCCACGCGCGCGCAAGGACGTTGACCGCTGGTGGTACCGTATGGACAGCACCCATGTGGGTTTCTTCCGGGAAGCCACCATGCGGTGGATCGCCGAGCGATGGAGGCTCGATCCCTTGCTTATAGAAGCGCCGGACTCGGTCGTGATGAGACGACCACTGCTGCCCGCGGGATCCTAGTCGTCCAGGCGGTGCATTCCCTGATCGACATCGGTGCGTTCAACTTCCAGCTCAAAGGACACACGCCCATAACTCTGGCTGACCTGGGCACTGAAACTGGCCAGGCCTATGGTCGCGCCTGCCTCGGCCGCGGCACCATCTGCATAGTCAAGCGCGAATGTCTGGCTGGTCCCATCGAGTTCGATCTGGACCGAACCATGACCATGGGCGTCGGCATTTGCCGGAGCTCCGAGATCCAGCGACACGCGACCCGTATGCGATACAGCCGTTCGGTCAACAAACGAAAAAGAGTACGTTGTGGCGAATCGGCCAGCAGAGTCAAACGATACGGTCTTTGATTCAGCGAGCACCCGCTTGAGCCGGTACAGGATGTCGTTGAAATGCGTGCTGGGATCGACGACGACCACCCGCTTTCCGGCGGGCACACGGACCAGCTCTTTCCAGGGGCTAAAGCTTACCTCCGGCAGCTTGACCACGCCGAAGTCGCGGCCGAGGTCCGTTGACACCTCATGAACGCCCGGGTCGAGACCGTCAAGCACCAGTGGAACGCGGCGATCGCCTGTTGTGTATCCAATGAAAGCTCCGTCGAGCAACACGCGGGCATCGATCAACGGCGAGAAAAGCGCGATGGTACCCGGCGTCTCGTCACGCAAAGACAGGATCGATCGGCTCTTGCCCTCTTCGCGCAGGACTGGCCGTTTGCCTGTCAGCCGTTCCACTATGCCTTCGGCGAGACCGTGGATAAGGTTCTCGGTGGAGCCGGAATCGGAGAACGTGGCCACGCGTGAAGTGGCAACATCGATCAGCTTCAGCGTCAGCCGCATTTCGGTACCGAGCAGTATATATTCGCCGGCTATGATGTAATCCGCGCTGGAGATGCCATCAAACGCCTTGACCGGAGCCGCCGCTATCGAGGAAAGCGACAGCTCCCGCTCCTTGAGCAAGGCATCAATAGCGCTTCGATCCAGTAGCTCAACCGACCCACTCGTCGAAAGGTCATACAGCAGCAATCCCTGCGCTATGCCACCGATATAGTCGTACCGTGGATCTCCGGATCTATTCTCAAGATTGAGTACCGCCACACGTGGGGCGGCGGCCGCGATTGACGGAACAAGCGTCGCCATCACTATCGCAAAACAGGCAATCACCATACGTCTTGATAGCTTCAGCACACGATCCTCCGTCACACTGTGGCATTGAACTCGTGCCGAGTATAGCAGGGCACTCGCACGCGCGCAAACAAAAAGGCCATCAGGCGCTCGTTGTCTCGTGTCAGGCGGTGTAACCCAGACTCTTTGCGGCGGTCACGATGTCGTTTTCGGTCAGTCCGAATGGTTCGTGCCCGCTTGTCATCGCCAGCAGGTTCTTGCGGGAAGGCAGGCCACCGATCATCGCGAGCGTGTCATCGATGAACAGCAAGGGATAGACTTCGTCATGGAAATATCGCTCCGCGAATGCCGCCAGCCCCTCGGCTGTCCACGGCTGCTTCTCCCTGTCTATCACGACAAGCTCGTCGGATTCGGGGAGCCATTCCCGCACGGCCTTCTGGACGACCTCGGTCGATGTGACCGAGCAGCACGTCTTGATGCCACCACTGAGAACAAGCTTGACTTTCAATTAACAACCTCCACATCGGGAATCCTATACCAGGAAATTCAAGACGCTATCATTGCTGCCTAGGAGCCTGTCGGACTTAGGATTTTGATCGGGCGAAGGTGATCTGCGAGTGAAAAATTGGTGAGGATTGAGGGCCATACTTCGTGTATGGCCCGATTGACGAGCCGATTTTGCGCCGCAGAGCGCCGAGTCCGGTCAAAAAGCACTTCATTGATCTTCATTCCCTTGTATTTGCCTTAAAATTTTTGCGTGCGTTCATAAGTCCGACAGGCTCCTAGCGTTTGAGCACGAAATTCGCCGGCCCCTGGCCGCAATTGGCGCATTCAAACTGTATGGTCGTGTGTTCTATACCGAATCGATGCGCAAGAATTTCCTTGAGCTGGTGCATTATGCCTTCGGTCTGGCTCAGGGCCTGATCCGACAGCAACACGTGGGCACTCAGGACTTTGTAACCAGGCCCAACGGTCCACACGTGCGCGTCGTGTACTTCAAGAACGCCGTCGACAGTCGACATCGCCTCCGATACATCCTTGACGCTGGCATTTTCGGGTGCTCCCTCGTTCAGGATATGGACGGCCTCCCTGAGCACGCGCCACGCGCCTGTCATGATGATGATGCCTATCAGGATGCTGACCGCGGGGTCAACCCAGGTCCAACCAGTGGCCAGGATTATGAAGCCCGCCGCGATGACGCCGACCGACGATAGAGCGTCGCCAAGCACATGCAGAAAGGCGGCGCGGGTATTCAGGTCATCATGGTCATGGTGTCCCAACACCAGAGCGACGATCAGATTGGCCGCCAGCCCTATCACGGCGACTATGAGCATGGGACCGGCGATTACCGGTTCAGGGTGGCCGAATCGGTTGATAGCTTCGCGGAAAATCTCCAGCGCCACAACCACAAGGGTGACGCCATTGATGAAGGCCGCTATGACCTTCATCCGGTGGAAGCCATAGCTGTGCTTCTCGCTTGGTGCCCGCGACGCGAGCCGTATCGCACCATAGCTCAACGCCAGGGCAAAGATATCCAGGAATACATGCGCCGCGTCGGACAGCAGCGCAAGGCTGCCCGTCATGATGCCGCCGACTATCTCCGCAACCAGGGTAAGGCTCGTTATCGCTATTGAAAGAACGAACTTGCTGCCCTTGGCGTCATGATCCGAGGTCATGACGCCATGCGTATGCTGGTGCGCATGGGCACGACCAGCCTGGTGCTCAACCTGATCTTTGGAATCCATGGGTACTCCTGCCGGACTAATCAGCCTGGGCTATGAGCCACTCCAGAGCGGGCGCCGAAGCGGAAAGCACCGTAGCTGACTTGGCGAATTTTGCCACCGCAATAGTCTCCATGATCTCGGCCCTTGTAGCTCCACTCTGCTTTGCCAGCCTCGTGTTGTTCAAGATGCATGGCGATGAATCCAGGGCGACGGCGGCAGCCAGCGCCACCAGTGCCTTGTACTTCACGGGCAAGGCGCCAGGCGCGAGAGCCGCGGCCTTGGTATCGAGATGCGCCAAAGTACTCTTCTCGTCGAGCGCGCCGAAAAGCTCCATGGGACGCTGGATCTCCGCGCCGGATTTTCTGATAGCGTCAAATCGTTCTTGCAGTGTCATGGCAAGACTCCATACTGTGCGGGATGAGCGGGGCCAGGCCCACTCGAGTATCGTCGTACTGATGCATCATCAGGTCCCCGGCGGGTTCGCTCACGCGATGAACGCCCCAAAGATGACGCCCGCGAGCGTCGAAAGAACTACGACCAGACTCACATAAGTCGCCGTCTTCTTCCAGCCCAGCTCACCACCGATCACCAGAATCGATGGCAGCGACAGGCTCGGTCCAGCGAGCAGCAGCGCCAGTGCCGGCCCCTGTCCCATTCCAGCGCCCAGGAGTCCCTGAATTATCGGGATCTCGGTCAGCGTCGCGAAGTACATGAGTGCCCCCGCAAAGGCGGCAAAGAAGTTGGCAAACAATGAGTTGCCGCCCAACAGGCTGCCAATCCAGGCGCTCGGTATGAGGGCGTCATGGCCGGGCCGTCCAAGGAGGAATCCCGCGACGAGCACCCCACCAAAGAGCAGCGGAAGTATCTGCAGCGAGAAGTCCCTCGTGGCAACGACCCACTCCATACGCTCTTCCTTGTTGAACCAGCGGACAATGGTATACAAGAGGACCAGACCGAAGGCGGCGCTTATCCACCACTTGACCGAATAGATGGCGTCCCAGACACCGCTGCCGCCCTTTGAGTTGGCCCAGTTCAGAAATACCAGTATGCCAATCATGCTGGCCATATAGATGATCATCTTGCCAAGACCGCGGGCGGGAGCCTCGTCGGGAGCCGCGAACATGCGCGCATCGGCAGACCGCTTCTTGTCATCCTTTCTGAAAATCAGCGCCATGATCAAGCCTATAACGATGGAGAACAGTATGGCGCCTATCGCCCGGGCCGCTCCGAGTTTCAAGCCAAAAACCTTCGCCGACAACACGATAGCCAGAATATTGATGGCCGGCCCGGAATACAGGAACGCGACAGCCGGCCCGAGCCCGGCGCCTTTCTTGTAGATGCCCTTGAATATAGGCAGCACCGTGCAGGAGCAGACAGCCAGGATGGCGCCGGAGACCGAGGCCACGGTATAGGCGGTAAATCGGTTCGCATCGGGTCCAAGGTAGCGCATCACCGCCTGCTGGTTGAGGAACACGGTAATGGCGCCGGCTATGAACATGGCGGGAACCAGACAGAGGATCACATGCTGACGCGCGTATTCGCCGAGCATCAGGAAGGCCTCGTTGGTCGCGCCAAGAACGCGCGCGGCACTCCACGGTATGAAATACGCCGCGATAAATACGCCAAAGACAATCAACAGCTTCTTGTTGGGAGACATTTCCTGGGCACTCATGCTTGCACCTTTCCGTATGCGTTCCTGAATGGGCGCATACAATCGCTTACTTGCCCTGGTTGAGGAAGGCTGCTATCTGTTCCTTGGTGAGCACCTTTCCGACGCTCATGATATCTCCATCGATAGCCAGAGCGGGAGTCATCATCACGCCCATATCCATGATCGCCTCGGTATCTGTCACCTTCTCGATCTCCGCCTGCACACCAAGTTCCGCGACTGCCTCTCGGGCATGTTGCTCGAGCAGTCTGCATTTTGGGCAACCACTACCAAGAATCTGAATCTTCATGGAATCCTCCTTATGGATAGAGCAACTTCAGTCTATATGCTCCGCCTCTGCATAGAGGCGTTCAACTTCCCGGGATGGCAATGTCATCGAAATCGCAAACGCTATGACCACGATACCGACTATATCGATGGCGAGTCTTGATAGCGCGAAGCGAACGCCTAGCGATGACATCTCGAACAAGAGCATCGGAATCTTGGTCGTCGACCATGCCCCGATGAAAATCATGATATTGATGAAGCTCGCGCCCTTCTTCATTAAAACCGAGGCAACAGGAAACGCGCCATACAACGGTCCGGCCGCGAATGAGCCAAGCAGAAAGGCGAGTATCGGACCTCGCAACCCCGAGCCGGTCCCCATATATCTGGTCATCGATTCGCGCGGCACCCATACGTCCAGGAGTCCGAGCAGGATGAAGATCGGTGGCAAGACAAAGGGCACAGTCATTGCCTGATATCCGAGAGTGTCGAGAGCACCATGCCGCCATTGCGGGAATGCTGCCAGAAAGATGCCGAGGATGATGGCCATGATGATGAACACCCGGTACCGCTTCACGAGCTTGCTCATAGTGCTACCACCCATCCTACAAAGAGCGCCGCAAGCAACGAAAAAGCATAGGCAAGCATGTTTCTGGTAATCGCGACCCTCCGGCCAAAGTACTGCATCTCCATAGGCAGGGTAACGATGCCGACCATCATCAGGCTGGACACGAACGCGGCTATCTGTACTACCCCTGCCCCACCAGCCAGCAATGCCGCAGCGGCCGGAAAGGCTATGAAGCCAGGAATCAGCGTGATCGCGCCGATCAACGAGGCACCCAGTATCCCCCATACGCCGGAACGAGAACCGATCAGTCTTGATATGGTCGCGGTATCGAGCACGGCGAGGATCATGGCGATCAGCACGAGCACAACCAAAAATTGGGGCAGGATACCTTCGAACGCCTTCCAGGCCTTCCTGAGCGCCAGCACCGTCTTCCTTCTGTCCTTGACGATCGACACGACCAAGGCAAGCGCGACAATAATGTACAGGGTTACGGTATCCATACGCTCTCCTTGTTTCCAATTATTGAAACTTTGCCATAAATAGTCAAGTACCAGAGAATTCCGTGCGCGTTACGTCGTACGGGATACCAAGTCCAGTCAGCACTGGGGCCAAAGATCATCGGCGAGTTGGCCAAGAAGGCAGGCATCGGCGCAGCCAGCGCCGCGACGACGCTCCCGAAATTCCTGCCCAAGGCTGTATACGGCCTTACGCCCGATGTGAAAGAGGATCACGACAAGATCAAGGAAGCGTTCTCGTCCTTCGATGTGGGTGAAGTCCGAAGCCGTTTGGTGGTCTGCTCGGAAAATAGCCATGCACCACTTCCCGGACATATCCGGGCCACTTTTCGGACACATCCGGGCCAGATATGCATCATATCCGGCCCGGATATGGATCGCATCCGGCCCGGATATCAGGGACTATCCAGGCTGGTTTCCGGAACGAGAACACGGCATCCAAATGCATCAACGGCTTCGCCATCGCCTTTTATGCCGTGTAGCCGGGCTGTCAGGCGAACCGACCTCGGCCAACATCACCCTCGCGCAGCGATCCAAGTTCCCGAGAAACGGCCCGGTCGAGGAAGACAGATTCGAGGCCAATGGCGATGAACCTGAAACCCTGCGCGGCGCGGCGGCGGGCGCCTTCAGCATCCATGCAGAATATTCCAGGCGTGACGCCCGCCCGCCTGGCTGCCGACAGCACCGTTTCGATGGCTTTTTCCACATCGGGGTGACTGACCTGTCCCGGCAAGCCCATGGAACAGGAAAGATCGAAGGGCCCGACGAATACCACGTCGATGCCGGGCACGGACAGGATCTCGTCGATATGTTCCACTGCCTCCCGGTGTTCCGCCTGTGCTATCACCATGACTTGGGAATCGGCTATCGCAAGGTATTCGCCCATCCGGATGCCGAAAAGAGAAGCCCTGCCCGGCCCCATGCCGCGGGTGCCGGCCGGCGGGTACTTGCAGGAGGCAACAGCATTGACCGCGTCTTCCCTTGAATTGACCATGGGGATCATCACTCCCATCGCGCCCGCGTCCAGCGCGCGTTTGATGGCCGTCTGGTCGTTGGACGGTACCCTTGCCAGCGGGGTCGAACCTCCCCGGTCTATGGCGGCCAAGAGGTCACCAGCGGTCTCGATACCCGTCATGCCGTGTTCCATATCGACAAGTATCCAGTCGAATCCACAGGTGGCCAGTATCTCGGAGATGGCAGCGCTAGCCACGGTCTGGAAGATGCCGAAACTCGTCCCGCCTTCCCGGGATATGGCCTTTGTGCCGTTCACATAGTTCACGCCGTCAACCTCTTCTTCCGGGATTTTAGTATCCCATCCAAGCATACTCGTATGGCCACATCAAGGGAAGCCAAGGCCCGCTGTCAACTCCGATGTAAAATTTGCCGCTTGAGGAATAGATGGGCCTGCTCGACGATATGATGAGCCGTTCTATCGAAACAGAATCATACGTAGCGCAAGGTGGATCGTCCACTTCCCATATCCTTATGCAACGGCTCGAAATGCCCCTTGTTCTTCGGTGCGTTATGAGTCTTTGGTCCCGTCCGCGGTAGCGGACAGGATTCTCTATGGGCGCTGCAGGATTTGCCCCCCGGTTCTCGACTTCCTGTCTCGAACCTACGGGCCGCCTCACTCGCTGTCGCGCCCATCCATGGGCGCCTTTCGCCGCTATCGCGGCGCGCTCGCTGGGTAGCGCGCGATGCGCGCATGCGTAAGGTATGGCATGGTACGGCCCGCCGTCAGGCGGGCCCGCTACAAATCCTGCAGCGCCCATAAAAACCCGCGCGGCCTATGGCCGTACGGGTTTTTATGGGCGCTGCAGGATTTGGCTTCCGGTCGCGCGCGTCGTGCGCGCTCCCTCCAGCCCGCCTTCGTCGCTCTCGGCGCGTCCTGCGCCTCGCGCTGCGCTACCGCTCGCGACGCTCCTCGGTTCAAATCCTGTAGCGCCAAAATATAAAAACCCGCGCGGCCTATGGCCGTACGGGTTTTTATGGGCGCTGCAGGATTTGAACCTGCGACATCCTGGGTGTAAACCAGGCGCTCTGACCAGCTGAGCCAAGCGCCCCTATGTTCAGACACTAGCATGAGGGCTAAAGGCCGGTCAAGCTGAGCCACAACACTTCGAATGACAGGTACGATATAACCATGATAGAATATGCCATGATAACGGGAGCGAAACGATGAGGCTGTCATGTGCTGGAAACGCGCTTATAGACATCATCGCATTCGTGGAGACTGACTTTCCTTCGAGCATAGGTCTGCATGGAGGTTCGACGGCACATGTCAGTGCAGCAGATCTTGAGCCTGTTCTAGCGCAGCTTCAGGGCGCATCGTATGGCGCCGGTGGAGGCGCAGCCAATACCGCCCGCGTATTCGCATCGCTTGGCTATCCTTCAAGCTTTGCTGGCTCCATCGGGCATGATGAGTATGGACGCCATTATATCGCCGACATGCGGCAGGCCGGCGTGGAGTCGCACCTGCAGGTGAACCCTGGCCATACAGGCGTCTTCTGCGTACTGATCGAGCCCGCGGGCGAGCGGACTATTGTCGTCGGTCCGGGTGTGGCGGCACAGCTCGATGCGGAGCGTATACCTGATGCCTTCTTCAATCCATCCTCAACACTCTACCTCGACGGATTCCTTGCGTCATCGCCCGATACGCTGACTGTCCTGGTCAGGCGGGCGAAGGCGGCCGGCATGCCTGTGGCCTTTGACGTGGCAGGATCCAGAATCGCGGTCAGGAATCGCGAGCTCTTCCTCTCATTGATGAGGGAATCGTGCTCATGGACCTTCATGAACGAGGATGAATTCATTGCGCTTGCTGACGTCAGCGTCGATGATGGGCTGGCATCATTCTCGGCCGATGTTCCGGGAGTTGTCATCGTCAAGCGGGCGGAGATAGGCGCGGTATGCGTCAGCGATGGACTGATAATCGAAAGCGCCGTGCGACCGATCCAGGCTACCGACACAACCGGAGCGGGCGACGCCTTCGCGGCCGGTTTCATGGCAGCCGCCCTCTCGGGCTCGTCACTGGCCCGGTGCCTGCGGCTCGGCAATCGCGTTGCGGAACACGCCATCCAGGTTCCGGGAATTGCCATGGACACCAGTGTCCTAAGGCACGCCGCGGCCGCCGTACTCTGACCCCAAAAGTCAATTTAGCCGGTCAAAGTCAGCGTAATCGAGCCTGAAACTATTGCCTCGACAGCCAATACCTCTATATTTTATATCAAAACCAATCGAAAGGACTGCGGAATATGCCAGAAAACGAGATTGTACCGATAGAGATGATGCTGCCCAACAAGATTCCAATCATTCCGCTTAACGGAAAACCGATATTTCCCGGTATCTTTACGCCATTGATGCTCGGAAGCCAGGACGATATACAGACAGTCGATGACGCGATGCAGTCAGATGGCATGGTCGGCCTTGTCCTTGTGCGTACGGAAACAGAGAAGCCAAAATCAACCGATCTGCATGATGTAGGCACCGTCGCCAAGATCGTCAAGAGAATCAACCTGCCCGACGGCTCGGTCAACATCTTCATATCGACGCTGAAACGCTTCAAAATCAAGAAGGCGCTGTCAAAAGAGCAGCCGATCATGGCCGCGGTTGAATACATAGACGATCAAGGTGAAGGTCCTGACGAGATAAAGGCTTTGACCCGGGCGCTACTCTCCGAGATGAAGCAGGTTTCCGAAAACAACCCGCTCTTCTCCGAAGAAATGCGCCTGAACATGATCAATATCGATCATCCTGGCAAGATAGCCGACTTCATAGCGAGCATCCTCAACATCGACAAGGATGAGCAGCAGAAGATACTCGAGCTCTTTGATATCCGGGAGCGTATGGAACGCGTGCTTATGTCCATCAAGCGCGAGCAGGAGCTGCTCAAGATACAGAAGCGTATCCAGAGCGAGATCAACGAGAAGGTGGAGAAGAGTCAGCGCGACTACTTTCTGCGTGAAGAACTCAAGGCCATAAAGCAGGAACTGGGCATGCCCGCCGACGCGAAGGGTTCGGACCATCAGCGATTCAAGGAAAAGCTCGACACGTTCGGCTTTGTGGGCGAGGTCAAGGAACTGGTCGACCAGGAACTCGAAAAATTTGGCCTGATGGATCCAAACTCAAGCGAGTTCATAGTAACCAGAAACTGGCTGGAGCTCGTCAGCTCGTTGCCCTGGAAGGTGGATACCGGCAAGGACTTCGACATGAAGGCCGCGCGCGATATCCTGGAGAACGACCACTACGGGCTCAAGGATGTCAAGGATCGCATCATCGAGTATCTGGCGGTCCGCAAGCTCAAGAAAGACGCGAAGGGATCTATACTCTGCCTCGTGGGGCCGCCTGGTGTAGGCAAGACAAGCGTCGGCAAGTCGATAGCGCGCGCGCTGGGCAAGGAGTTCTTCAGGTTCTCCGTTGGAGGCATGCGCGATGAGGCCGAGATCAAGGGCCATCGCCGCACCTATGTGGGCGCCCTGCCGGGCAAGATAATCCAGGGGCTCAAGATAACCAAGAGCCGTGATCCCGTGTTCATGATAGACGAGATAGACAAGATGGGCTCGAGCTATCAGGGCGATCCTTCGAGCGCCTTGCTCGAGGTGCTCGACCCTGAGCAGAACTTCTCGTTCCGTGACCACTACCTCGATCTGCCCTTCGATGTCTCCAGCGTATTCTTCATCGTGACCGCCAACACCCTGGACACGATCCCGGGGCCGCTGCGCGACCGCATGGAGATCATTCAGCTTTCAGGCTATGTCGATTCCGAGAAGCTCGAGATAGCGCGCCGGTACTTGATTCCAAAGAGCCTCGAGAAGGCTGGCCTCAAGAAGGCCCGGGTCAAGTATACCAGGGATGCGTTGACCGCCATCGCCGAAGGCTACGCGAGGGAAGCGGGTGTCCGCAATTTCGAGAAACTGCTTGACCGCATCCATCGCAAGATAGCGCTGCAGGTCGTTACATCCGACGAGCAGGGGACGGAAGAGACCAGGAAGTTCGAAGTGGACAAGCCATCGCTGGAGAAGTACCTGGGCAAGCCACGCTTCGATCCAGACGACATCAAGCGGGCAACGCTGCCGGGCATGACGGTCGGGCTCGCGTGGACAAACATGGGCGGTGATACGCTGATCATAGAGGCGGTCGCCAACCCGGGCAAGGAAGGTTTCAAGCTGACCGGACAGATGGGCGCGGTGATGCAGGAATCCGCAGGCATAGCGTATACCTGGGTTCGGCACCATGCCGCGGACGCCTTTGACATTCCGGCGAAGTATTTCGAGGAGCGCCAGATTCACCTGCACATACCGGAAGGTGCCACGCCCAAGGACGGTCCGAGCGCCGGCGTCACAATGGCCACGGCTCTTATGTCACTGGTGTTGGGCAAGCAGGTAAAGGACAGGCTCGCGATGACAGGAGAATTGTCGCTGACCGGACAGGTGCTTCCGATAGGCGGCCTGCGTGAAAAGACCGTGGCGGCAAAGCGCAACAAGATTCGCGACATCATCATCCCCAAGGCCAACGAAAAAGACCTGGATGAGATTCCGGAGCACGTCAAGAAGGGCATAACCTTCCACCCGGTCGAGCGGATGGAAGAGGTGCTGGAGATAGCGCTGCCATGAGGAATACAAAGCAGGAGACTATCCTGGTAACCGGCGCCGATGGCTTTCTAGGGTCAAACGTGGTGCGCGCCGTGCTCGATGAGGGATACCGTGTCCGGGCCATGGTCGAACCAACGAGACACGGTGACGCGCTCGACGGCCTCGAGATGGAAACCGTCCGAGGTAGTCTCCTGGATGCAGAATTTGTAAGCGCGGCGGTTCAAGGCACTTCGGGAGTCATTCATACCGCCGCGTCAACCGCTGTATGGCCGGAGCGGATACCCGCCATGCGCGCACTCAATGTAGACGCGGCAACAAGAATTGCCACCGCGGCGCGAAATGCGGGTACACGGGTATTCGTGCACGTGGGCACAGCCAGTTCATTTGCCTGGGGACCAAAGGAAAAACCAGGCGATGAGAGGGGAGCCTACACGTCGTCCCGTTTTGGTCTGGATTATCTCGATACCAAACATGAGGCGCAAGGTTTGATGCTGGCGCTCGATGCGCCTGATTTCAGAGTGACGGTCGTCAACCCGACATTCATGTTTGGCCCCTATGACAGCAAACCGAGTTCTGGCGCGATGATTCTTGCGATCGCCAATCAGAGCGTACCTGGCTATACCGCTGGAGGAAGGTCATTCGCCGATGTCCGCGCGGTCGCGCAGGGAATTGTCTCCTCGCTTGAGCGCGGGCGCGGAGGTCAATGCTATATCCTCGGAGGGCAGAACCTGTCATACAAGGAGGCATTCTCGATCCTTGCCTCAGTGACCAACGCCAGAGCGCCACGGCTCAGAATGCCTGGCGGCATAGCGCTTGCGTATGGCGCCCTGGGCTCGGCCTGCTCGCGTGTCAGCGGCAAGGCTCCGCAGTTGAGCCTGGCGATGACCAGAGTGTCACTTGAAGGCCAGTACTACGACTCATCGAAGGCGGAGCGGGAGCTGGGCTATCAGAAAGGCAATCTTGAAACGGCCGCGGCTGCCGCGGTGGCATGGTTCAAGGCCAAGGGGATGCTCTAGGGGCTGTGCCGCTCATTGGTATAGATTCTTCATACTACGCTTGCTCAGAGCCAGGAGCGCACCCACAGTCCCTGGCGCGAAGCGGACGGCAATCGACATGACTTTCCCCGCGGCGGTATGGAGTGCCGTCTTCTTGCGCCGCAATGAGGCCTTCAGTATGAATTCTGCCGCATTCTTTCTGGTGGCGTGAGCCGGTCTGGAAATCGGTATCATGGTGCCATCGGCCGAAAGCACGCGCTTGCCCGCGTCATTGTCAACGAGCCCGATATGCACAACGGTAAAGCTTGTCCCGCTGCCCGCGTATTCGGTACGCAAGGATTGGGCAAGCCCCGAGAGCCCCATCTTCGATGCCGAATAGGCCGAGACGAGCGGCAAGCCATACAACCCGGCAAGGCTCGATACGAAGCACACGATTCCACGTACCGAGACTATGTCATGTATGCAGGCCCTGGTCATCAGCATGGGGCCCAGGAGGTCGCCTTCAACCAACAATCGCAAGACCCCAGGAGCGGTGTCCCCGAATGCTCCGCGCATCGATATCCCCGCGTTGTTGAACAGGGCGTCGATACGACCGAATGATTCGAGCACGGAGCCGCGAGCCTTCAGACAAGAGTCATATTCCGTGACGTCAGCCGTGATGATGATGGCCTCTGCCCCTGATGGCAGCAGGTCCGCTGTCTCCTCGAGCGCCTCGCGTCGGCGGCCCAGCAGTGCGACGCGAGCGCCTCGAGCGCATGATGCCTTCGCAAGCTCGCGACCTATGCCGGATCCCGCGCCGGTAATGATGACGGATGCTCCGTCGATTTCGAAACGCTTCATGGGCGATGCTCCGAATTGGATATCCGCGCGGCGCGCAACGCCCCGGCATCATTGCCGAGCGCCAGAGCCAGATGGATGATGAAGGCAGGAACAATCGTCCCCCACGCAAGCGTCAGCAGCGAAAGTACGACGCCAAGCAGCAATGCCCCGGCTGCTTCCTTGCCACTCTTGGGCAGGTGAGCAAACGCATAGAGCGCCGTATTCACGGCTATCGCGGCCGGCGCACCCAGCGGCACCAACGCCGTCAGCAGATAGCCCCTGAAGGCAAACTCGTAGGCAAAGAGATACAGCGCCCACGAGCCGACCTCGAGGCATGCGGCGGCGGCGTTCCAGCGGGCGGGCAGGTATTGTGGATAATTCTGCCTGTCCGCATCGCTCTTGGCGCTGAAGAAGCCTATCGTTGCTGCCAGAGCCGAAAGCAGCACTGTCCACGGAACCCACGACAGCGGGCTTCCCGCAGCAAGCCGCAGACTATCGGGATGGATGCCGCATGCGAGCGGCAGGGCAATCGACGGTACCACGAATATGGCCATAAAGAACGCGCCGCGATCCAGAAGCACCCGCCCCGGAAGTCTGCGGCTTGGTTTGAGCTCGGATGGCAGGCCGCCTGTTGCGACGAATATGACATACGTCACGGCAAACCAGCCGTAGAGCACGGCGACCACCGAGCCGCTCATACCGGCCTCCACATGCCACGCTCCAGCCTCAGGCCGCAAGGCCCTGACAACACCGCCCGCAGGCCTTCGGACATCATGTGTGCCGTAGAAGCGATGGTTTCATCAACATTGACTGGATCGACGATGGAACTGGCGAGCAACGTCTCCACCAGCAGCTTGGCCGCTATGAAACGCTCGCCCTTCTCTACCGCAAAGCCGAGTAGATCCGGTATCAGCCCGACGACTTCCCACGTTGACTGTTCAGCCTGGCTGTAGCGGCCGGCATCCTTGTCCTGGTCGGAGACACGAACAGGCAGGCGCCCGGCAATATCATCAAGATGCGGCACGAGCCACGCGAGGTCGAAGAGCCCCGTGGCACAATTGAACAGCACGCGCTGCCCTGCCGCCTCGATCGCCTTGACCCGCTCGAACGATATGGCCTGTCCGATGTCGACGACGGTCCTGCCACCATTCACTGTCTGCACGAGCACGCCGCCCTTGATGTCGACGGCAGTCCTGTACGAGAACTCGAAGGCGGCGGGTGCGCCGGACAGTGCCATCACCGCAAGTTCCGCGGGATCGGGGAAATATCCTGCATTGTCGACATTGCCAAGGTAGGCGTACCGGTAACCCGCGTCGAGCAGCTCACGGTATATCGGCGCCAGCACCCTGAATCCCTGCCCATGCCCGCCTGGCAGGGCGACCGTACTGTGAGGCTTGCCATACGCATGCTCGAAGATCCTGCGCGGATGGCCATCGGAGGAATGGGTAAAGGCAGACACCAGGGGTTGCTTCGCCGAACGCGGCCTCGTTGGGTCGGTACCGGTTGCCGCAATCAGCGGCGCCAACCAGTCGTCTTTGGCATAATCGGCATACGCGGCGGCGAGCAAGCGGTCGGTCGCGTCGCTGGTCATCTGGAAAAACGGCAGCACCGGACGATCAGGCTTGCCAAAGCGATCAACATAACGTGCCGCGCGCAGCAGGGCAGCGCGCATCTTGAGCGTGATGAAGCTGGCACCGGGGCTACCATCGGGGTTGATGTAGGCCGGCGTGACGCCCTTGGGTCGCCCCTGGCAGAGCGGAGCCAACATGTTGAACCATGGCTCGACAGCCTCGAAGACACCGGCGCCAAGGGACCGGTTCTTCTTGGTGTCGGCATAGCTGGTAGCCGATCCGCCATTGAGGACGCCCCAGGCGGTATGCGCGTAGAGCCGCTCTCCCAGGTCGACCAGAGCCGGCCTGTCCAGCGTGACGGTCGAACCATGCACCACGGCGCCGGCAGGCATCGCAAGGCCGAGCAGAACCAGTCGCGCCGATGCAGCCACATGGTCGACCGTGTAACGCATGCCGATTCCGGCTGGCACGATCGACGTGCCATCGACCGGCGGCACTCCAGCCACATCCACCGTGGAGCCGCCGTCATACAGGCCGGCGTTGATATTATCGAGCATCGACAGGCTCAGATCCATATCGATGCCCTTCGCTAACATGTCGCGGGACAGCTCCGGATCGATCACCGGGTGCCTCCGTCGCGGAGGGCCAGGTTCAAGGCTGCATTCGCGGCTCCATAGATTGAAATGTCATAATCCTTGACGATGTATACCGGGGTACGGGCCGCGATATCACGTATATGTTCGCGGTACCCTTTTCCAAAGCTCTCCATGAAGCGGTCCGCATCGACGAAGAACTGTATGTTCTTGGCGGCGATTCCTCCCGCCAGATAGACACCGCCGGAAGGCAGGAACATCGCCGCGGCATCCGAGGCAAAACGGGCATAGAGCCGCACGAATATGTCCATCGCATGCAGGCAGAGAGGATCACCTTCGGAGGCCGCCTTGGCCACCATCGCGGGACGGTCCTGCTCGGAGGCCTCGAGTATGTGCCTGACCGCGGCGGATGGGTACGACTCGCGAGCCGCCAGGAACGCAAAGATGTGCCCGATGCCTTGCCCGGATACACCGGCCTCAACGCCGGCCGCGAATCCATAGGCATCTTCAAGCCATCGGCTCAGCGCCCGCGTCTCGTCATCATAGACAGGCAGGCTGATGTGTCCACCCTCTGATGGATACACCCGTATCATACCATCGTCACGCATCACAAACCCGAATCCAAGCCCTGTACCCGCTCCAAGGACGACAATCGGGCCATCGCCATCAGGGGCAACAACGCCGCCACCAGGACTCGCCAGAGGCACGAGTTCCGTAGAATCATCCGGATCAAGGAGCAATACCCCCCAGGCTATCGCGCTGAAATCGTTTATGACAAACGTCCTCAGCCCAAAACGATTCTCGAGTTCAGCGGCATCGATGCCCCATGCCGCGTTGGTCAGGCGAATACGGCGGCCCACGACAGGGCCCGCCCCACTGACGCACAACAGTCTCGGCCGTGGCGCCTTCGCGGTGGAAGCCTCTTCGATGAATCGGCCGAGCGGCACAAGCAGAGAAGGTTCCGACCTGGTCCCATATCTGCGTTCGAAGCTCTTCATAAAGCGTCCCGATCGAAAATCGACTATGGCGCAGCTGATGTTGGTTCCACCGACGTCGACAGCCAAGATCGTGGTATCGCGCATGTTTGGTACACTATGCATGTCGGAATACTAACGCGTCGGCAGCAATTCTGTGAAGTACCGATGATATGACGCCCCGACAGCTGGCCAAGACCTATGGGAGGTTAGCCCTGAACAGCAGGATGGCGTCGACAGCGCCAAATGCCAGCGAAATGCCGGCTGCGGTCAATACGTATGTTATCTGTTCCGAATCGGTAGGCGAATAGGAGTTCTCGTTCTTGAATGGCCAGGGCACGAAGTTGCCATCGAAATTGCTGCCTGCATACCGTTGCAGATCGGCAGCCAACCTCGTGTAGAACAACAGTATAGGAAAAACTCCAAGGCTGACTATCTCGAAGCGCCTGACGCCAGTAGCCCACGGCGGGAACTCATCCTTCGTGTAGGGTTCTGGCACTGCGGCCGGCGAGACTGCCGTCTGCGGCGATACCGTTGACAATGCGACCAGTGCGACAAGGCAGGCCGCGACTATTCGCAATGGTCTCATTGATATACCCGTTGCCCGAAGATGGCCGTTCCGACTCTGACCATCGTCGAGCCTTCTTCGATTGCGAGCTCCAGGTCATTGGTCATACCCATCGACAGCGTGTCCATCGACTCGAAGCCAAACTCGGCGCGAGCCTTCGTGAAAGCAGCGGCACAGGCACTGAAGGACGACCGGATGGTCGCCTCGTCGTCACAGTACGGAGCCATGGTCATCAAGCCCCGTGGACGAACAGACTGGAGCGTCATGGCTCGCTGCATCGCCCTGAACAGCTCGTCTGCATCGGAAAACCCGCTCTTGGATTCTTCGCCGGTATGCAACTCAAAGAGCACATCGATGACTCTGCCTGTGGCGGATGCGCGCTTCGCAAGCTCGTCAAGGATATCAACCGAGTCTATCGACTGTACGCAGTCGAACAGCTCTGACGCCTTCTTGGCCTTGTTGCTCTGCAGGTGCCCAAGCAGATGGATTCGGCTTCCGGGCAACAAGCCGGCGAGCGATGCGAATTTCGTCTCGGCTTCCTGAACGCGATTCTCGCCGAAGCTTCTGATGCCCGCAGCGTAGGCCGCTGATACCGCCGCGGCCGGATTGAACTTCGTTACCGCGAGTAATTCGACGCTATCCACCGCCCGACCGGAGCGCGCACATGCCGCGGCCATCCGCTCCTTGACCCCCGCGATGGCCGACGCTATCGCGGCGATGTACTCAAGACTGCCCGGCTCAAGAGCGGGCGCCAATGGTCGTGGTGCCAAGGCGCCCGCGGGGACCGGATCATCGCCGGTCACAGGAAATCCCTCAGTGATTCATCGATGCCCTTGCGCATCTCGAACCAGAAATCCAGTGCGGCCTCTGCAGGGTCAGCCTCGAAGGCCGCCAGCCAGGTGGCCAGCTCCGGGCTCGCCGAGCCATCGACGTCCTTGGCCCGCTGCAGGAAGGATTGCACAAACTGTATGTCGAGTGAACTCTCCCAGAATACGCCGGCATTGCGGCTGTTGATCCGGCTCGCCGCAACCGCTATAGATGCCAGGTATTGCTCACGCTTGCCATAGAGCGCCTGCATCGCCTCCGGAATCATCTCCTCCGCCCAGCCTCTATGAAACCTGCAGACTCCGGCATTGTCCATAACCAGTTCCTTCTTGAGTCGCTCGGCGCACGCACGCCCGAGCATCCTCGGCGGCATGAACTCAGACCCATAGTGCATGTAGTACTTGCCCATAATCGCCATCGGAGCGAGCGCTCCTGGTGTCCAGTACTGGTTCGGCACCATCCATCCCTTGCGTCCATGAGCGATATACGCGAATCGATCAAGAATCCGCACGCCGGTCGTGGCGCGCACGCGTCTAGCCCACTTTCTGGCGCCTTCCGAGAAGTCAACGACGCCACGTCGCTCGCCTATAGAACGCAACAGCTCCACGGCAAGCCCGGCGTTGTGCATGGAGTCAGCCACGACATCGAACTTCTTCATGTCCCAATGAGGAACATCGGGAACGCCGAGGTCCTCTGGCTTGAGTTCACCAGCGTCTATGCAATCCATGAACCACGAGACCACGCCTCCAGCGGATATGGCGTCGAAACCCCAGGTGTCAGAAGCCCGCGTAGCCAGCTCGGCCGCCCGTTGGTCAAATATGCCTGAAAGCGGCCCAAGCGCTTGATACGGCTCATAATCCTTCTTGTATTCACCATTCAATTTCTTGCAGACAGCGGTACACGGTTCGCCACACGTTGCCTGATTCCTGGTGGCAATCGTCTCTTCGTTGAATTGCCGCAGGTAGTGTTCGAGAACCAGCCGCTTGTGCAGTTCGAGGCGCTCTGCCTCGGACCATGAAACGCTGCGGTAATTCAGCGCTATGAGGCGCCCACCGACGCTCGCGTAGTTGACGCCAAGCGTGCCGCCAGTATCGAACTTTGGGTCAAAACGATACTTGGTTGTAGCCTCGAAGTCCTTGACCGCCAGGTTCTTGTTGTATTTCTCTTCGAACCAGGCATCGGCTACGCTTCTGTCCCTGAAATCCTCATCAACCACGGTGCCGCCGTAGACTATGGCGGCGATGCCGTGATCCATGAACAGCGTGGAACCCATGCCGCCACGACCTGCCCAGGTGTCTACGTCGGTAGCCTTGCCATCTTTGACTGGCGCCGAAAGGATGCCGGCAAAATCGGTCGTTGATGCGGCAGGTCCTACCGCCATCGCCCGGTACTCTCCCGAGTATCTGCCGCCAAATCTTCGCAGCGATTCATCAAGCATGGCGTATGTCCCGCTCCTCTTGCCGCCGGAGGCCCAGACAGCTCGCGCATCCACCGGCACCACCTCCACCTCTATCTCCTCACCATGCTCCCGGTTGAGGTACAGAATCGAGGGTGTTGCAGCCTTGCCGACTATCGACACCATGTTGATGCCAAGATTGTCAAAGACAAGCCCCGCGCCGCCCATGCTCGAGACGTAGAAGCCACGCCAGCACTGCGAGAAACCATTGACTATCAGCCTGTTCGAACCAGGCAAGATTGAGCCGGCAAAGAGTCCGACACCGATATTGATGCATTGCTGCCGCCCGGACAAATGCAGTCCCAGGTCGACGGGGCCAAAATAGTCGCGTAATGGATAGCGCCGCATGCGGTAGTATCCGGTCGAAGCATCGACGAACAAAACCTTCTGGCTAGCTTCCATCGCAGGCTCCTTTCAACCGTGTTGGTCAGCTGAACGCCGACTCAACGAGGCTCTGACAACCATCACGTCGCCCCAGCCAAGACGCTTGGCGGCACCATCAAGTGGGCGCTTCAGAATGGCGGGGGGCATGCTCGCCGGCCAGCCTCCCCACGTTCCTGCATATTCTACAGCGAATCCTGCAACCGCGAGGGCCTTGGCGAGTGTGCGTTTGGAGAACAGGAACAGATGGTCCCGAATTGCGCTTCTCCACTTCGACTGCATGATCCGGGCCTGGAGGCCGTCGACATTGGGAGTGATCAGGAACAGGTTCCCGTCGCCGCGCATCATCGCCCTGGCAGTCCGCAAGAATGATATAGGATCGTTCAGGTGTTCTATCAAATGCGTTGCCACCACGGTGTCAAAGCTGCCTTGAGGCAAGGCGACATGCTCAAGCGTACCGGTCCTCACATCGAGACCGAAGGTGGATCGAGCAAACGCGGCCATAGAGGCTCCCGTTTCCACTCCCGTGGCGTTCCACCCAGACTCGGCAAAAGCCGACAAGAGCGCCCCAGTAGCACAACCTATCTCGAGTATTGATTTCTTGCGACCATCTGCGCAGACCGAACTGGCCGGATCCAGTCCAGCCTCACCGAGGCTCTTGAGCGAAATGGCGCGATATTCCAGGTGTCGGTCGGTCTCGTATGCAAGATATTCATCACCATAGCGTGCCAGAACGTCATGAAGCTCGGGCTGGGGATCTTGCCTCCAGAGGCCGCAGCCCTGGCAACGCTTGAACAACACACCCTGCGCCTTCCATTGGCCACGGGTATCCGCTGCCCCGCATAGTGGACACGGCACCGACCGGGCAGTCTCCCCGCGACCGACCGCAGGGCTTGTCGAGAAGGTGCGGAGCGCGCCATCACTGAATGATGATTGAATAGGTTTGCTCCCGTTTGTTGCCTGCATAATCGGCCACGATGATGGACATCACTGAACGTCCCCTGGAAAAGATATATGGCCCGAAGTGCACCCGACCATCCACCTCTTGATATTCTGAAGCCACCCTACTGGCTCCGCCGAATACAGACATGACACCATCACGCGCCCATGCAGCATCATACGCGACAGCGGCTCGTTCCGAGCCATCTATAAGTACCCTTATCTCGAAAGGTGCGCTGGTCATGCCTGCGGGGGACGGATCATAGGTGTCCACAATGACCCGGTACGATCCCTGCCTGATTGGCTTGGCCTGGTCCAGAGCGATCTCCTGCCCATCTGCCAATAACACTATCGATTTGATCACCGGAGCCCTGTCATCGCGGATGGCAGGCATCAGGATGAGCGGATTGATGTACCGGCGGGTGCGGGCATCATACGCGTACATCGTTACTCCATGGCCATTGCCGGCCCGCATCGATCGCCCGAGGATTGCTCCCTTCCTGACGTTAGTCAGATATGCGGTGGTTGATTCGCGGGCCATCCCCGCGTATATGGTAACCATGTCGGATGCGTGATCAATAGCCATCAACGAGCCGGCTGCCAAGGGATATCCGCCTGGAAGACGCGGGTCGATCGCCGCAAACACAAGCTCGCCATCATCCGCGGCCCGCACGATGCCATCGGCGCCTCCGAACTCGACACCCTTCAGGAACCCCACGCGCGCTGATCCAAAGCCGTATCGAAAGCCACCGTCGTCAAGAGGCCAGTCATAGGCAAAGGCCGCAAGAACCGCCATGGAAAGTCCGACCACGACAAGATATGGTATCGTCTTCATGTTGTTGCGCATCTCAATCCTCCACAAAATCGAAACGCGCAAGCCACGACCGACCGCCAATGTAGGCGGAAGATCCAATGAACCGGACATACTCGCTGGAATCGGGAAGCGCTATCGTTCCCATAAGCGACGCAGGCTGCCTGAATACGGCCATCTCAGTCTTCGTGCCCTGCCTCGCCACCACGTATGCCACACCGAGCCCTGTGTCGATTGAGGCGTCGAAATCGTCTGCCATCACGGGAAGCACCGCGTCGACTTTGCCGTCGACTGCCCATACTCCGATCCCGTCCGGTCGCCGATAGAGCACATGACGCTCGTCGCTCATCACTATCAGCTTCACGGGCTCACGATAATCTGATTCCAGATATTTATGGCTCTTTACGTGGTACTTGGAGTCGCCGCGACCCAATACAATGAGCCGTTGGCGATCTATGCCCGACATGGCGGCAATCCATGAGCCAGATGGCGATATGGCCGCACCGAGAATAACCGGCAACCTGGAGCCTCCGGGCGCAAATTCAAATGCCTTGGTGCCATCACGATTGACGCCTTCAAGCCAGCCTTCGACGGTACCGCCTACAATCATGCTATCGCTTGCCGCAAACGCGCTGAGCTGGCACGGAAAAGTATATGCCCAGTCAAAGTGGCCGCTGGCGTCGTAGGCTGAAACTCCAGTACCATCGATCGAGGCTGAAAAGAGCCGACCTGCGCCGAAAAATGGCCGGATATCATGTATGACGGTTCGTGATTTGCCCAGAGACTGGAGCAAGATGCCGTCCTGAGAGGTTGTCTCGGTTACCACGCAGGCATTATCCGATATCGCAACGCCATTCGCCGCGTCAGCTAACAGCAAGACGGTACCATCTGCCAGGAAGTACCCAAACCTGTTGCCAGCGAGAAAGGCTATCGGTTGCCCGGCAGATTGCGCGCCGGAAGGCAATGCAGCAGACGAGCTGTCTGCTGCCTGTCCCGGCACAAGATCGACACGCCAGCGGGGTACCGCCGAAAGCTCGGGTGACAGATGCTCGGCGAAGACGAAAAAATACACGGGGATGAAGATACTCATCGCCATAATGGCGACGACTCGGTGCCGCCCCTTCCCCTCGTCCATGCTGCCCCCTAAATGCCATTGGCTATCGTCACCGAATGGTATATAGTATCGTCCCATTCCGTCAATACGAAGTGGTTTTCACGAGAGAGCAGACGCGGAGGAAACGATGGATCAGTCACAGCTTTTCGATTTGGCAACCCAAGCCGCCTCGAGGTCATATTCTCCATACTCAAAATTCAGGGTTGGAGCGGCACTCCTCTGCGAGGATGGTTCGGTAGTGACCGCCGCCAATGTTGAAAATCGTTCGTACGGGCTCGCTATTTGCGCAGAACGATCGGCACTCGTCTCGGCGATTGCCCAAGGCAAGACCAGGTTCAAGGCACTGGCCATTTCCTGTCCCGATGCGCAGTATCCAGTCAGTCCATGCGGCGCATGCCGCCAGTTCATAAGCGAGTTTGTCGGCCCGGATTTTCCTATCCGCTTTGGGGGTGCGACAGGCGGAGTCGTCGATGCCACCATGGGAGAACTATTGCCGCATGACGCGCTCCATGAGCTTGCCACAAGGTAGATTCAGGCGACATCCAGGCTCGATCAGCGCTGTTTGGATTCCTCGTCACGCTTCTTGAGGTCACTTTCGAGCTTGCCTGACCATATCTCTATCTTCTTCTTCAGCTCATCTGCCTCGGCCCTGTCGCCAAACACCACATGAATGCGCCGCAAGGCGCCAAGAAATAGTATCGCCGATTTGAAGTCATCCATTTTCATGGACGAAACTTCATATTTTTCGCGATATCGATCCGCGGTGGTCTGGAGCAACTTCTTGACGAATGCCAGATATGAAAGCACGACGATGCGGCTGGGAGAAGTCAGGTCAAGATCCTGGTAGGCTCGTTTGAGATCAAGGCTATTCTTGGTAACCGTGGCAAGCTTGGCCCAAATCTCCACAAAGGACCATTTCCATTTGGAATTGGCGCCATATCCCTCTTCAATTTCCCTGATGGCAAAGCCTATCTTGCGCAGGAGCGCGTAGCGCTCATCGTAGCTGATCTCCGATATGGCTTCGAGGTTTTTCTCATATTCGGAGAACGGAGCATCGACATATCCGCTCACGATGTCTTCAAGGTACTTGATGCCGCGGACTATGCTCTTCCGTGCCTCGGCAAGCGAATCCTCATTCTTGACGCCGAGCAACGAGACAGAGAGCGTATTGATCAACACCTGGTATGATGTCAACGCGAGCATCTCGCGGGCGAGTTTGACCCTGACATAGCCTGGCCCTTGGCCACCAGGCTGTTTGAGCAGGCTCAGAAACGATTGTTCCTTGGCAAGGATTGAGTCTATGACGGCTTTGTATTCCTTGACCTTGTCGGCGTAGCGATTTCGCTGTTCCTGTGTAATCTTGGACATCATGTTCCCCTGGTGCTACCAAGCTTGGAAACGAGATCGGCGGCGTGATCGATCGATGTTCGCGATTCGGCATCGCCAGATAGCATCCTCGCTATCTCCCGTATACGATCGTCTCCGTCCAGCCGCGTTACCCTGGTCACGGTCCTCTCGCCATCGACACGCTTGCTGACCATATAATGAGTATCGGCGCGCGCGGCTATTGATGCGAGATGTGTAATACACAGAACCTGTTTCGTTGCAGCGAGGTTCGCCAGGTGCAGCCCCACGCCAAGAGCCACCTCGCCACCAATTCCGGTATCGATCTCGTCAAAAACCATCGTGGGAGCGCCCCCATCTTCGGCCAGCACCGTTTTGAGCGAAAGCATGACTCTGGACAACTCTCCGCCAGAAGCAACATCGGCAAGCGGACGCAGCGGTTCCCCCTTGTTGGCCGAGACATAAAACTCGATGTCATCGAGCCCGGACGGGCCAACGACCATCTTGCCATTGGCCAGGGGCAGTCGCTCTATCCTGGTGACGATCCTGGCGTTCGCCATCCCGAGGCTGGACAGAATGGAACAGACCGCTGAATCCAGCCTCATCGCCGCGGCCTTCCGAGCTATTGACAAGGCCTCGGCCCTTGTAACCGCATCAGACTCAAGTTCGCTGACTCGTTGCTCTATCCCGGCTCTGTTCTCTTCCCAGTTCTCAAGCCGCGACAGCCTTTCCATCGAGTTCTTGCCATACTCGATGACCGCTTCTATCGTCGGGCCGTACTTTCGCTTCAACCGCTGCAGAACCGCGAGGCGCGATTCTATTGCCTCGAGCCGTGCTGGATCAAAAAGCAGCTGATCGACATAGGTGACCAAGGATTCACCTATGTCTTCCAGCTCATAGTAGGCATCATCAAGGCGTCGCGCGCTGTCAGTCAGGCGCTGGTCGATCATGCCGGCGGATTCAAGCTGAGTCCTGGCCTTGCGCAACCTTGGCACTACTCCATCTGGATCGGACAGCAGCTCGCGAGCCTGCGATACCGATGCGAACAGCTTTTCATGCTGGGACAGGCGCAGTTCCTCGAGTTCAAGTTCAGCTTCCTCATTGGGCCGTAGCGCTGCAGCATCGATTTCCTCGACCGAGAAACGGAGAAGCTCCATCTCCCTGGCCCGCTCTGCCTCGGAATTGGTCATCGTCTCCAGTGTCTTGCGGGTAGCCAACAGGTCGTCATATATGGCCGCATAGTCGATTACATCGGCCTCTATGCCTGCGAATCGATCCAACAAGGCGCGATGTCGCTCCTTCTTGAGCAAGGCATGCCCATCACGCTGGCCATGCATCTCGACAAGCATACCCGAGAACTCCTGGAGCTCTTGCCTGACCACAGGGACATTCTGAATATGTATGGAACCGCGACCATTGCGCTTGAGTCCGCGTCTCACGATGACTGAGCCATCTTCAGCAGCCATCCCATGATCCGACAGCCAGCTCAGCGCATCCTTGTTTGATTCAACAACCATGACGCCGCTGACGAGCGTCTCCTCGGCTCCAGCGCGAATAATGCCCGTGTCAGCCTTGTTGCCCAGCAAGAACCCAAGCGCTCCTATCAGAATCGATTTGCCTGCGCCTGTCTCTCCAGTAAGCAGGTTCAGCCCCCGCTCGAAACGCATCGATAGCTTGTCTATGATGGCGAAATCCCTGATGGTCAGTTCTTCAAGCATCGGGGCCTCCCGACCAATTGAGCTTGGAGCGCAGAACCTGGAAGAATGAACCGCGATCCGCCCTGAACAAACGCGCCTTGAAGGCTGAACGCTTGAATTGCACCAGATCACCTTCGAGCAAGTTGAAGAATTCCTGCCCATCGACAGTCAGCATGGTATCCTCTCGCTGGCCCGGCTCAACCCGCAATTCCAGACTCTCGCCACCTGGAATCACCAATGGTCGATTTGAAAGCGTAAATGGGCAAATCGGGGTAAAAACCATGGCATCCATGTCGGGATCAAGAACCGGCCCACCCGCGGCAAGGGAATAGGCCGTGGAACCGGTCGGCGTCGCCACAATCAAGCCGTCGGATCGATAGCGTCCAAGCGCTGATCCATGAACACTGATGCTCAGATTGACTATCTTGGCAGGACCCGCTCCTGAAACGACGCCATCATTGAGCGCGCAGAACGCAGCAATGGAACGGTCATCACGGCAAACCGAAATATCGAGCATGAAGCGCTCCGAGACGGCAAGACTGCCGGAAACCGCCTCGTCGAATCGGATCCGCCATTCGGTTTGCTTGACCCAGGCTATGAATCCGAGCGTTCCCAGGTTTATGGGCAGGATAGGGATGCCATAGGGAGCCGCCGCCCGCGCTGCATAGAGCACGGTGCCATCTCCCCCCAGACTGATCAGGATATCCCCGGAAGCGAGAGCGCTCATGACACCTCTGGTCTTTCCCACCGTAATGACGGAAGTCGACCAACCATCGCCGCCCAACTCAAAGGCAATTTCCCGAGAAAGTGACTCAGCATCATTCTTGAGTGTATTTACAAGAATGACCGCATGCCCGCGCTTCGCTTTCACGGTACCCCTTCCGACTTACGGCAATGTCGCTAGTACCCTGGCTATCTTCTGGGCGGCGGTCTTTCCAATACGCGGATTGAGTGGAAACGCCACTGATCTATTCACCAGAGACAGTGCCTGGGGACAACAGCCATCGGGCACAATTCCCGCTGCGGCACACGTATCATCAAACGCCATAACCGTGTCGACATCCTTCTTCCTGGCATACGCGCGCACATCCTTGGCACCCGAATCCAGAACTACTACACAGCCGAAGTTCGCAGGCTCGCACTCGATTGATGCCATAAGAGGCTTACGATGTGCTCGCGCCAGCGATTGACCATACAATTCGGCAAGCTCACGGCGCTTCTCAAGGAATTTATCAATATCCCTGATCTGCGAGAGAGCCAGTGCCGCATTCATATCGGTCATGTGCTCCTCGGCACCGAGTTGATCGGAGACATTCCGCAGCGCCTGTGCATCGCGTCGACCCAGTGCATAGAGCAAAGCCCCACCACCTGCAGTTATCGAACACGCAGGTTCCAGACTCACTATGCCGAAGGTTCCGATCAGACCAGCCCTGATGTCTCCAGCACTTGCCCCGATGGAATACGTTGCGTCTTCGATTATCGGAAGCCCTGTTTCAGCGAAAAGCCCAGGATCCGGCATTATGCCCCATGGCTCGGCCAAGTATATCGCCTTGAGGAGACTGGTTCCAAGCGACTCCACCGCGCGTGGAGATATCGATGCGCTGGATGCATCGACATCGAGCCATACCGCATGTATGCCCCGTGCAGCGAGCACTCGATAGCTCCACATCGGCGAGAGCGCTGATAGCGCGATCGAATCGCCAGAAGCCACGCCAAGACACGCAAGCGCCGTGTCGAGAGCTATCATCGGATTCCGGAGAGCAACCCCATACTCAAACCCAAGGCGTTCCTTTGCATTTTTGAGGAGTCTATCGCAGAATTCACCGGCCTCAAGTCGATCGGAGACAATACAATTCAAGACAGAGTCCATATCCTTGCGGCGGATATACGAACTGCGAGCTAATAATTCCATCAACAAGAAGCCTACTTCCTGATTTCTTCTATCTTTTGCAGCTCTTTGGTGCTGAACAGCTTCCTGATATCGAGGATGATCATATACCCGGTTTTCTGGTTAACGACACCTTGGATATATTCGGCGCCTATGCCGGTGATCATCTGTGGGGGTGGCTGAATCTCGTTGTAATCGATCAGAATAACGCGTTCAACCTTGTCGATTATTATGCCGAGCCTCATGCCATCAATATCGATGATGATGAATCCTGATAGCAGCGCCTCATCTTCGCCGAGCTGTGCTTTCCTCAGATGAAACCTCTTGTGCAGGTTGATGACGGGAATGATCTCACCGCGGAGATTGTATAGTCCTTCGACAAACGAAGGCGCATTAGGAATGGCACGTATCTCCTGCAATGTCACTATCTCTTTGACATCCATGATATCAATACCATACAGCTCGTCGCTCAGCTGGAATGTCACGAGTTGCAGCTGGGCTTCCCTCTCAACCATGCGGTCCTCCGCTCATTACACTACTACGATGGAAACTGTACCAAGTTTAGCATCTTTCAAGTCTGCAAGCAAGGCTCGTATTTCCGTAAAATCCTGATGCTTCTCTCGTAGCACGGAGCAACCCAATACCGGCTCCCTCGCCCGCGAAGCGTGGCGCCCATACCAGATCCGTGAAACAAGCCTTTTTCCTTTTTCCGGGTGCAGATACGCGAAGCGCCCCCGTTTGGGTCCCGCCGGTGTGCTACCGCACATCAAGGGT
>DATKVB010000014.1:0-487339 GCA_035530295.1 bacterium
GCCGGATCTCCAGCTGTGGACCGACGAGCACCGCGACTACCCTGCTGCCATCATGGACACGGGGCCCCTGCTCATGGCGATGCATGACGGGTCGCTGCGGCATATGACGTGGCCGTCGACCGCGCCACGCACCGTGCTCAACCCCCTGTTCGCCGTCAACTACTATGACCGGGAGCTCCGCAAGGATGTGGCGGCGTTCCGGCGCGAGAGCACCTGCTTCACCCGCAACGTTGCCAACGGGCTGTCTCGGTTCGCCTGCCACATGGCGTACCACAACTACCAGAAGCCGTATCGAGTCGAATCGGTACAGACCGACGCTTTCGTGCACGCGGAGGTGGCCGGCATCGACCGCGGATCGATCAGGGCACAGCTTGCCAGGCTGTACACCGACCGGCCCTTCATCAGCCAGCACACGCCAAGTGATGAGGCTGCAAGGATTTGGCTCAAGCAGGCCGCTACTCCGCTCAAGAAGAAGCCCGACCGACTCCCCGCGTATGCCAGAACAGGGTGGATGCAAGGTTCGACGAACTAATCTTTTTTGTTGCTCGTTTGGGAAAGCGGATCTATCATGCACGCGTGTGCATGATAGCAATCGAGGAGGCATATATGATCGAGGGAGTCGCGACGAATTCGACCATTGGGCGTCTGCGTTACGGAATGGTTGGAGGAGGGCCTGGCGCCTTCATCGGAGAGGTTCACCGCAAGGCCATTGGACTCGACGGCCTCGCAGATCTTCAGGCCGGCTGCTTTTCCAGGAGCCTCGAGAAGACACTGGAGACAGGACGTAGCCTCGGTCTTGCCATGGACAGGCTCTATGCTGATTTCAAGGCGATGGCCGCGGCTGAATCTACCCGCCCGGACGGGATCGACTTCGTCGTCATAGTAACCCCGAATGTGGGCCACTATGCAGCCACCAAGGCATTTCTTGCTCGGGGCATCAACGTCGTCTGTGACAAGCCCCTGACATTCGAGGTGGCGGAGGCCGAGGAACTCGCAATGCTTGCGAAGCAGAAGAATCTTCTCTTCTGCGTGACCTATACCTATACAGGCTACCCGGCTGTAAAGCAGGCGCGAGAGATGATACGACACGGCGAAATTGGGGACGTTCGCTTTGTGAACGCCGAGTATCCCCAGGAATGGCTCGCTACACCCGTAGAGTGCGATGGTTCAAGGCAGGCAGCATGGCGTTCTGACCCCGCGCAGGCGGGCAAGTCCAACTGTGTAGGCGACATTGGCAGCCATGTTGAGAACATGGCCGCCTACATGACGGGACTCGAGATATCATCGCTTTGCGCTCGCTTGGACAGCTTCGTTCCCGGCCGTGTGCTCGATGACAACGCCAGCATCATGGTGAACTACAAGGGCGGCGCCAAAGGCCTGTATTGGTCGAGCCAGGTTGCCGTGGGCTATGACAACGCCCTGCGCATCCGCATTTTCGGTTCGAAGGGCACGATCCAGTGGTCGCAGGAGAACCCCAATTACCTGGTGGTATCGAAGCTCGGCCAGCCAACGGTGACGCTTTCCCGCGGGAGGGATGGCTTCTATCCCCATGCTCAATCCTATTCCCGCATACCGTCGGGGCATCCAGAAGGCTACTTTGAGGCTTTTGCCAATATCTACCGCACCTTTATCCACGCATTGGCGAAGAAGAAGGCCGGCCAGCCGCTCTCCGAGGGCGAGCTGGACTTCCCTGGTCCAGAAGCCGGCGTCGCCGGCGTGAAATTCATAGGCAAGTGCGTCGACAGCTCCCGCAAGGGTGCTGTCTGGCTCGACATGTAAGGAGTGCATGATGTCCAGACCCGTAACGATCTTTTCCGGCCAGTGGGCCGATCTGCCATTCGACCAGTTCTGCGCCAAGGCAAAGTCCTTTGGCTATGACGGCATAGAGATCGCCTGCTGGGGCGACCACATGGACGTGATGCGTGCGGCCACCGAACCGAGGTATGTTGAGGACAGGAAGGCAATCCTCGCGAAGCACGGCCTCAAGGTCTGGGCACTCGGCGCCCATCTCGCGGGTCAGTGCGTCGGTGATCTCTGGGACCCCCGCCTTGATGGCTTTGCCCCGACTGAATGCAAGGGCAATCCCGCCAAGATACGCGAGTGGGCCATCCAGGAGATGAAGTATACGGCTCGTGCCGCGAAGAATATGGGATGCAAGGTTGTCACCGGTTTCATGGGCAGCCCGGTGTGGAAGTATTTCTACTCATTCCCCCAGACCACGGACCAGATGATCGATGAGGCATTCGCCGAGATAGCAAGGCTCTGGACGCCGATATTCGATGAGTTCGACGCCTGTGGCGTCAAGTTTGCTCTCGAGGTACACCCGACCGAGATAGCGTTCGACTTCTATACTTCGCAACGTCTCCTCGCCGAACTCAAGGATCGGCCTACCTTCGGCTTCAATTTCGATCCCAGCCACCTCATCTGGCAGGGCATGACGCCCCACCTCTTCATCCGCGACTTCGCCAAGAGGATTTACCACGTCCACATGAAGGATGCGGCAGTGACCCTTGACGGCAGGGCAGGCATCCTGGGTTCGCATCTGGCCTTCGGCGACAACCGCCGCGGCTGGAATTTCCGCAGCCTGGGCCACGGTGATGTCGACTTTGAGAACATAATCCGCGAGCTCAACGCCGCCCATTACCAAGGGCCGCTATCCGTGGAATGGGAGGACTCCGGTATGGAGCGGGAGTTCGGCGCCAGAGAAGCCCTGGCCTTTGTCCGGCGGGTGGACTTCGCCCCCTCGGACATCGCCTTTGATGCCGCGATGCAGAAGTGATGGAAGCCCTATGAATGACGTCCTCATAAGGACGGCCGGAATCACGAAGGAATTCGCCTCCGTGAGGGTGCTCGACAACATCAGTATCGATATCAGGCAGGGGGAAATTCTCGGCCTGATAGGTGAGAATGGCGCCGGCAAGTCCACTTTCATCAAGATCCTCTCGGGAATATACACGCCCACCCGCGGCTCGATCGAGTTCGCGGGGGAGAAGGTCGAGATCAGGGACGCCAAAGACGCCAAACGCATCGGGGTTAGCCTCATTCCCCAGGAATTCAACCTTGTAGATACACTGAATGTCTATGAGAACATCTTCCTTGGTGACGAGAAGTGTCTCGCGAGTGGCCTCCTCGACCGGAAAGGCATGATCCGAAGGACAAACGAACTGATGACCGAACTCGGCGCCCAGGTCGACCCGGAGTCCAGCATCAGGAAACTCAGTGTAGCCCAGAAGCAGATGGTCGAAATTGCGAAGGCCATCAAGTCGGAATCACGCCTCCTCATCATGGACGAACCAACGACCGTGCTTACGAGCCACGAGATAGAGATTCTGTTCCGTATCATGAAGGGCCTCCGGGAAAAGGGCGTCACGATTGTCTACATCTCGCACAAGCTTAAAGAGATCAAGGCCATTTGCGACAGGGTCATGGTCCTGCGCGACGGGATTTTCATATGTCTGGAGGAAGCGGCGGCTCTTGAGATCGACGACATGGCGCGCAGGATGGTAGGCCGGGAGTTGAGTCAGATATTCCCGGCCAAGGTCCGGCCGCGCGACGATGTCGCCATGCGTGTCGAGGGCCTTTCGGTGCCCGGGCTCCTGTACGACATCACCTTCGAGATACGCGCCGGCGAGATCCTTGGCTTCTCTGGACTCATTGGTGCCGGCCGTACGGAGATAGCCGAGACCATCATGTGCCTGCGCAAGAAATCTTCCGGAAAGGTGATTGTGGCAGGAGTCGAACCATCAATGAGGAATCCTGGTGACGTTGTGAAGGCTGGTATCGCGTACCTTTCGGAGGATCGGCAGGGATCTGGAATCCTGACGGCCTTCGAGGTTTACAAGAACGTAACGCTGGTCTCGATTGCCGATTACGGGCGTCCTCTGCTTCGTCATAACCTGGAAACAGCGAAGACCGCCTTCTATGTCGAGCAGTTCGAGATCAAGGCGCCATCGCTCGATGCGCGGCTCGAGAACCTTTCAGGCGGCAACCAGCAAAAGGTGTCGCTTGCTAAAAGCCTGGATACGGAGCCGCGTGTGCTGATCGTCGATGAGCCGACTCGGGGCGTCGACGTGAAAGCCAAGAGCGACATCTACGCCTTCATCCGTGGTCTTGCCGACAAGGGGCTTGCGATCATGTTCATATCGAGCGAGCTCGAGGAAATCATAGGCATGTGCGACCGCGTCGTCGTTATGAAGGAAGGCCGCATACAAGGCGAGTTGCATGGCAGCGGCGTCAATGAGGAAGAGATCATGTACTACGCGACGGGCATCAAGGGAGGATTGTGATATGAATATACCATTTCTGAAACGGCTGAATCCAGCCAACTACCTCTCTCTTATGGCCTTGATCGTGCTCTTCATAATTTCTTCTCTCGCAAGCCCATACTTTCTACAGGTCCAGAATCTCCTCAACATCCTCAAGCAGGTTTCCTACTCCGGCATCATCGGTCTGGGCATGGCTTTCGTCATCATCGGAGGCGGCATCGACCTGTCGGTCGGCTCGATGACTGCCTTCATCGGTGCCATAGCGATACTCGTGGTCAACGCGCTTGGCGGTGGGCCGCTCGCCATCGCTGCTGCATGGGTGGTAGCCTTGGCTTTGGGTGTAGTGGCAGGCTTCTTCAACGGTATCGTGATAACGAAGGGCAGGGTAGCGCCTTTCATCGTGACGCTCGGCACGATGGCCATTTTCCGATCGCTCACGCTCTACATCGGAAATGCCGGCCAGTTCGTGTCACAGAGCGAGCTGTATGGCGACATGGGCATGAGCAGCATCCTCGGCGTGCCCACCGCGGTCATCGTGTTTTTCGGCCTGGCATTCCTCTTGTCCGGCTTGCTCAACCGCACCCGCTATGGGCGCTACGCCTGCGCGGTTGGATCCAATGAGAAAGTGGCGCGGTACTCGGCTATCAATGTAGACAGAATACGGTTGCTCACCTATGTCATTACCGGGGCAATGGTCGCCGTGACCGGCGTGCTTCTCTCCAGCCGCCTCAACTCTGTGAACTCGTCCAACGGCGCCGTCAACTTCGAGATGGACGCGATCGCGGCGGTCGTCATTGGTGGCACACCGATGACCGGTGGACGCGGCACGATATGGGGTGTCGTGATAGGCGCCATTATCCTTGGGATGATCAACAACATGCTCAACATGCTTTCGGTCAGCGCTTACCTGCAGGGCACGGTCAAGGGTCTCGTGATAATAGCGGCGGTTTTTATACAGCGCGGTTCGGCCAAATCGGCTCGCGCCTAGAGTATGTGTCCTTTGGCCTGGGAACAGGCCCTCGCCGTTGGCGAAGGGATCCCGTGGCTTGCAAGAGATGTTTTTAGGAGGAAGCGATGAAGAAGATTCTCTTTGTCATGCTCGCAGTCCTTGTGCTGTTCGCCATGCCCGCGATGGCCCAGGGCAAAGTAAAGATCGGCGTCTCCATCCCAAGCGCCGACCATGGCTGGACCGGCGGTCTCGTGTACTATGCCCAGATGGCTATCAAGGACATCGGAGCCAAGGACAAGAACGTAGAGTTCACCCTGACCCTGGCTGATTCTCCGCAGAAGCAGGTCTCCGATGTCGAAGATCTGATGGCCAAAGGCGTGAACGCCCTCGTCGTGCTCGCCTATGATTCCTCGACCCTCACCCCGACGATCAAGAAGGCCCATGAGAAGGGCATATACATCGTCTCTGTGGATCGCGGACTCACCGAAGAAGTGCAGGACGTTTACATCGCTGGCGACAATCCTGGCCTCGGCAAGGTCTCGGCCGAATACATGGGCGCGGCTATGGGTGGCAAGGGCAAGATGGTCATCCTCGAAGGCATTCCATGCGTCATCAACTCCGAGCGCGTCGACACGTTCAAGGCGGTGATAAAGGCCAAGTTCCCTGGCATCGAGATACTCGATTCACAGCCCGCGAACTGGGATACCCAGAAGGGCCTCGAGGTCATGCAGACCTATCTCCAGAAATACAAGCAGATCGACGCTGTCTGGGCACAGGATGACGATATCCTCACCGGCGTTCTTCAGGCCTACAAGGAATCCGGACGCAAGGAAATCAAGCTCATGGTCGGCGGCGCCGGATCCAAGGCCATGATCAAGAAAGTCATGGACGGAGACCCGATGATCACCGCCGACGTGACCTATCCCCCGTCGATGATCTATCCCGCGATCAACCTCGCCCTCCTCGGCGTCCGCGGCCAGAATCTGCCCGGATTCATCCAGGCCAAGATTCCATCCAAGATCATCATCGCAGCGGAACTCATAACGAGGCAAAACGCGGCGAAGTATTACGATCCAAAGTCGATGTTCTAGGTCTGCGATTGATCAGGCCGCCCGCCGAGCCTCATGCTTGTGCGGGCGGCCTTTATTTTGTCAGGGATAGCGTATAATATTCCAGGCCCGAGGAGACAGTCATCGAAAGAGTAAGCCGTGCCGACGTGGCCAACCGGGCCGGGGTAGCCGAATCAACGGTTTCCCGCGCCCTCAACGATTCGCACCTCATCAGTCAGGCAATAAAGGAAAAGGTCCGGCAGGCTGCCAAGGAACTCGGCTACATACCGTCTCGCCAGGCCGCCAATTTTGCCCGGATGAAGACATGCATAATGGGCTTCGTTGTACCCGAATACGGCTCGTTCCCGCCATTCTCGCGGCCATATTTTCCAGCCCTGCTCGATGGAGCCGTCATCGGCGCGGAGGCACGTGGCTATTCCATCAGCATCGTGCTGATCAAGGTGTCAAAGCCTATCAAGGACTACTTTGCGCTTGTCGAGTCCAAAACGGTGGACGGTTTGATATTCGCGGTGACGCCGGCCGACTACGCCCCCTTCCTGGATCTTGTCGAAGTAGGTCTGCCTTTTGTGCTCATAGACAACTACCACGAGGGGCTCTCCTCTGTTGATTCGCGGCCGCTGCCGGGGATGCGCGCCGCGTTCTCGCATGCCTGGAACCTCGGTCATCGCACTGTTGGCTACGTTACCGGCGATATGCGCTATAGAAACGCGATAGACCGCCTGGACGCCTTCCAGGTGCTTGTCCAGGAATTCGGCATGCGGTCGCACATTGTAGAAGGGGATTTCTCCAGAAGTTCTGGGTACAGGGGCGGCGCCCGTCTTCTAGGCGAGAGTGCGCGCCCATCCATCATTATGACGAGTTCTGACCGGCAGGCGCTGGGTGTGCTTTCCTATTGTTCCGAAAAGGGCATCTCCGTTCCCCGGGATCTCTCCCTGGTAGGCTATGATAACCTCTATCCTGCCCAGGACCTCATACCGGCACTGTCTACGGTCGATCACCCTATTTCAAGGTCAGGATATGTTGGCTCTGAGCTCCTGGCAGATCTCATAGAAGGAAAGATCAAAGGGCCTTGCCAGAAATGGCTCGATACCAGTTTTGTGGTCCGTGAATCCACAGGCGTCGTACTTGGGCGAAATGAGGTGGGGGAGATAGAGTGAGCCTAAGACTTGGGATAGTCGGAGCCGGCGCGATGGCGGACTACCACTACCGGCGTTTCGCGGGTATTCCAGGGCTCGAGATTGTCGCCTGCTCCGACCATTCGCCCGAGAAGGCGGCCGCCTTTGCCGTCCCGCGTGGCATCGGAAACGTGTTTCCTGATGCCGAGTCAATGATCGATTCGGGCCGTATTGATGCGGTATCAATCGCATCGGCGGACATTGCCCATGCCGGCCCCGCACTGGCGGCCCTGGCTCGTGGCCTGCCTGTGTTCTGCGAAAAACCCCTCGCGCGAAGCCTTTCCGATGCCATGGCAATGACGAATGCAGCCGAGGCCTCGGGGATTCCCGCACTGGTGAATTTCTCCAAGCGGAACGGGGGCCTCCTCTCTTTGGCGAGGCGGCTGGTGAGGGAAGGCGCGCTCGGCAGGGTACAGGAAGCGGAATTCAGCTATCTGCAGAGTTGGCTCATCCAGGATTCCTGGGGCGACTGGCGATCGACGCCTCGGTGGCGCTGGCGGCTCGATGAATCGATATCGACACACGGTGCGCTTGGAGACCTGGGCAGCCATCTATTCGACGCGGGCCTTTTCCTCCTGGGCGACTTGAACGCGGGTTCTTGCTCCGCAGTGGTTTTTGATGCGGGGGCCGAGGATCGACATCGAGTCCCAGAGCACCCTGCCTTTGAATCATTCAAGGCTGTCCTGTCCGGAAGTGCAAAGGCCGTAGTCAGCGCTTCCTTCCGCTCGCCAGGAGATATTGACGCATTTCGGCTGGTCGTCCGAGGGGATGCCGCGAGCCTCTCCATCGATTTTGATCGATCACGGACCTCGCTCCGTGTCGTTGGCGTACCGGGCACCGAGGGCGATGCCATTACCGCATCTGTCCAGCCTTCGACCTATGAGCGCTTCGCCATCCTTGCCCGTGGAGGGGTAGACCCGGTTGTCGACGAAGGCACTGGATTTCGGCAGGGCCTCGCCGTCCAGCGCCTTGTGTCACGATGCGCCGAGCTCGCGCGTTGACCCAATCCTGACACCGACGCCTGCCACAACCATGATACAATGTCACCATGCTCGATACACCCGCACGGGCCATCCGCATAGGGGCCCTTATCGACGCGGCAGCAACGCCCGTTCAGTCGATTTCCAGGCTTCTATCCCTTGGCGTAGAAACGGTGGCACTGTCTTTTTGGGGAAATATCGCCGGCACTGATCTAGGCTCCCTCGCAGCGGAAGTGAGTGAGCTCCTCGTCGCGAACGCTCCGGCCGGCATGCCCGTTGGCGTATCGGCTCTGGGCTGCTATGGCAATGTCCTTGGTGGCGATTCGGCCGCATCCCTGACACTATCCTCCATTGAATCGCTTATCCGCGGGGCTCCCGATTTCGGCGCGTCTGTAGTCGGGTGCTTTGCCGGCAGGGTACCCGGGCGTTCGGTTCCCGATTCCATTGAGGCATGGAAAAAGGCATTTGGTCCCCTTGCCGAACTCGCGGCAGGGCAGGGGGTCACCATAGCCTTCGAAAATTGCCGGCTTGGTGATACCTGGAAGACAGGCAAATGGAACATAGCCATCAACCCAGACGCTTGGCAGCTGATGTTGGGCGCCCTGCCGGGAGCGCCGCTCGGCCTGGAGTGGGAACCTTCCCACCAGATCCTCGCGATGGCCGATCCCCTTGTCCAGCTTGAGACCTGGGCCCGGCGCGTCGTGCATGTCCATGCCAAGGATGCGCGGATTGACCGAGCCGCCTTGGCGCTCCATGGCATACATGGCTCGACGAAGATAGGCGTCGAGTGCCGCGCCGGTCTGGGAGACACCGACTGGGCGGCTCTGTTCGGCCTCCTCATGCGCAATGGGTATCGAGGATCGGTTGACGTGGAGATTGGCGCGGATCCCGAGTACCATGGCGAGCGCGAGTTCGAAGGCATCGAGCTTGCCTTGGCCTGGCTTGGAAAGGCCAGGACCGCCGCTGCCTCGGCGGCCCGGCCGTAACACGCGTCAGCGCAGATCCTGGCTGGATCTGTCCTTTACTGTTTCAAAGAGGGCTGCAAGCCTGGCAAGGTAGCCGTTGGCTCCATGATAGGCCACAACAAGGCTCGGCTCGGGCCTCTGCACCCTGCCACGCCGTGACACCGCTGCCGCGGCCCGCCCGGCATAGTGCTCGGCATCGCCGTCTTCGCTGATGGCGACGGCCGCCGCGACCGCGGCTCCCGCCGCGGCACCCGTCTCGCCGATGGGCACGACGGGGCAGTTCCATATGGCCGCGATTCGTCTGCGTGTGCCTTCGCTGGCGGCGGCCCCTCCCGTGACGGCGACCTCCGTGACCGACGAGGCGAAGCGAGCCGAGCCCTGGTACAGCAAGCCAAGCGTAGAGTCGACGGCTCCCGCATAGTCCTCTGCAAAGGCCTCGCGCGGAAATGAATCGATGGCATCCGATTCCGGAAAGGATTCGTGCTCGTTCTGCAGGAGGCGCAGGACCGAGCCCGGAGTCACCGTTTCGAGTGCCTTTTCAGAGGCGGCAAAATCGTCAGGCGCAAGTCCATGACTCTTCCGGATGGATTCCCAGCATAGCGAACCGTTCGTGCGGCAACCGAACAGGAAAGGCCGACCAAGCCCATCGTACATGGCATTGGCGCTCCTGTGAGGGTTTTCGCCTTCTGTCATTATGACGAAGCTGGTACCGAGGCTGAGGAGTGCTCCGTTTGCAAGGACCTTGGTCTGGGGATTGTCGCCTGATCCAGCGAGCACCGCGGCCGATGGGGGCAGGCCATAGCGTTCTGAAAAATACGCGGCGACACATCCTGTCAATGCAAGTGGATGGGCGAGCGCAGGAAGACGCCTGGCCAGCCCTTCCGCTCCATCAGGAAGTCCACGGGAGGCGGCAGCAAGCAGCGTCTCGCTCCAGGAGCGGCCGCGCCAGTCCATGAGGCTCATGCCTGAGCCGTTTCCCCAGTCGATCGGAGCGTCTTCCTGTCCGGAAAACAGGGCCGCAAGAAACGATGAAATGAGGTGGATGCGGGCGCAGTCCTGGTAGACTCCGGGCTCGAAGAGGGCCTTGTGCCTCAGTACTGCTCCTGAGAAGCGCAAGGGGCTGTCCGAACCGGAGAGTTCGGTCATGGCATCGCTTCCGCCCGCAGCAGCGCGCAATTCTGTGGCCTCGCGGGCCGTATTGGAGCTCATCCATATGGGTGCGCGGTCACTGGCCAGGGCGGGACCCAGCCTCGCGGCTAGTCCGGGTGCCTCTGCCGCGCCTGAACCCGGGAGCCGCAGCCCCGCTATGGCCGCGCCCGCGCTTGGGCCAAGCCAGACCTGGCCGTGCTGCTGGGCGGAAAAATTGACCGCAGCGACCTTTGCCAGGGCATCCCGGGGAAGGTCCGCAAGGACGGCGTCAATCGCCGCGATCAGCAGAAGCGCTGGCTGATCGGCCTCACCCTCTTCCCTCGGTGGCAGAATGGGAGCCCCATCCAGGAGGCCAAAGCCCGAGAGGCGCGGGTCGTCACGGTACCGAATCTTAGCTTCCGCCACGGTCTCAAAAGTATCGCGGTCTATGATGAGGCCCGTCGTGCCCTGCGTGCTTGAATCAATGCCCAGCACATAGCGTAGCTCGCTCATGCGGCTTCCTAGATGTAGCGGTTCACGACAGACTCAAGATATTCCTGCCTGCCCGAGGCAAGACCGAATTCCTCAAGATCAAGGGCGAAGGATTCCAGACTTCTGAAACTCTCCTTGCCCGCGGCGATCGAAGCGCCGATGCCGGACTGCCAGCCCGCGTAGCGCGCGGCAAGGGGTTTGTCGAGGGCGCCTTCGGATATCATCCGTGCCGCTGCGTTGTAGCCTCGCGCCATGCTGTCCATGCCCGAGATGTGCGCACTTGCCAGATCCTCGGGCAGATAGCTTCCGCGCCTGACCTTGGCGTCGAAATTGAGGCCGCCTGAATGCAGGCCTCCGTTCTTGAGGATCTCGTACATCATCAGGGTGGAGACATAGAGGTTGGTGGGGAACTGGTCGGTGTCCCATCCCAGAAGTTCGTCGCCCTGGTTGGCGTCGATGGAGCCGAGTATGCCGTGGTTGCGGGCAAAGTGCAGCTCGTGCTGCATCGTGTGGCCGGCAAGTGTTGCATGGTTCGTCTCGATGTTGAGCTTGAAGTACGGCAGGAGGCCGTACTCGGAGAGGAAGGCGTAGCACGCGGCGGCATCGGAATCGTACTGGTGTTTTGTCGGTTCCATGGGTTTAGGTTCGATGAGGAACTGGCCCGTGAAGCCTATCTCCTTCGCGTAGTCGACCGCCATGTGAAGGAATCGCCCCAGATTGTCGAGCTCGCGCTTCATGTCCGTATTGAGGAGGGTCTCGTATCCCTCTCGGCCTCCCCAGAAGACATAGTTCTTGCCGTCGAGCTCCTTGGTCACTTCAAGCGCCTTCTTGACCTGCGCTGCCGCGTAGGCGAAGACCCTGGGCTCCGGGCTTGTCGCGGCGCCGTGCATGAAGCGCGGATTGCTGAAGAGGTTGGCCGTACCCCACAGAAGCCGGGTGGTGCCGTCCTTCATGAGGCTCTTCGCAAAGGCTACTATCTCGTCAAGATTGCGGTTCGTCTCGCGCAGTGTCCGCCCTTCCGGAGCGATATCGCGGTCGTGGAAGCAGAAGAATGGGATGGACAGCTTCTCGGTCAGCTCGAAGAGTGAGCGCATCCGCAGCCGGGCCACTTCCATGGGATCGCTCACGCCATCCCATGGCCTCTGCATAGTAGCCGAGCCGAATGGATCGCTCCCCGTGCCTGTCATCGAATGCCAGAAGGCCATCGAAAAGCGCAATGCATCCTTCATTGTCGTACCTGGGGCGCTGCCAGGGGCAATCGCGGCCTTGGCGTTGGGATCATAGTGCTTGAAGGCCAGCTCATTGCGGGAGTCGGGGCCTTCGTATGCGATCTTGGGAACCTTCGGGAAGAGTTCGCTCATATCATTCTCCTGTTGTCCTTGCGGACTGACGCTCATCCGTGGCGTCGCCCGGAAGGATAACCAAGCTAGTATGACTGACTGCCCGGACCTGGAGCCCGGGCGATCACCTCTGGAGCACTTGTCATTCCAATATTCAGCATAGTCCCGCATCTGGAAACGGCCAAGCTCGGTATTTGACCCTATATACCCAAAATTGATATTATGATGCGATAGCCCTGCTCTGTTCGGGATTGGGGAGGCCGTCGCCGTGCACTTTTCCGACATCGTACTTGTCTACCATCTACGCGACGAGCACCAAGTGGCTTGGCATGGGAGACGACATGCCCACGGGCCCGGGGATTACGAGTTGCATTACTTCATCTCCGGTGAGGGCAGCTTCAGGAACGGTCCTTCTGTCTGGACGATAGTGTCAGGGAGCCTCCACCTCACGCCGCCTGGAATGGAGCACCAGATTCTTGCCACGAATCTTCGCAAGCCCATTACCTATTATGCCGTCCTGTTCTGCGCTTCAAGCCCATCTCTGCCAGCCCCGGCCGCTGGTGATCATGGTGACCTGGAGCTTGCCGAGCTTCTTGAAAGGCTAGCGCGATTGATGACTGGGCCGCTCAATATCGGAGTGTCACACCGCTTCTTCTTCGCCGATCTCCTTGAGCGCCACTTCTCGGACGCCGGTGATCTCATGGAGGCCAGCCGGCACAGTTTCATGGCCTTCCTGTATGGTCTGCTCGCCGGATCGCCCTCATCATACGGTGCCCCCGAGAACGCCCACGTGGAGAAGGCCATCGCGATCATGCAGGGCGCCATAGAACGCGAGCTTGACCTCGACACGTTGTGCGCAAGACTGGAACTGTCCCGCGAGCACTTTGTACGCATCTTTAGTACACGCATGCGCATGCCCCCGATGAGGTACTATGCCAGGCTCAAGATAGAGGCGGCGCGAGCCATGCTCTCCAGCACCAATCTGCGTGTGCAGGAGATATCCGACAAGCTTGGCTATGCCAACCAATTCGGCTTCACCAGGGCGTTCAAGCGTGTGATAGGCATATCACCATCTGAATACCGCGCGCGGTATCTGCAGAAGGCTGATTTTCGATAGACTTGCCATGGCTATGGCGCGCGGCAGAACATGAGCCGCCAAATCGAGGCTGCGAGCCGGACTCCCTGCCAGGACGTGCTGGCAAATTTGCAAGGATAATGACATGAACAAACGGTAGCCCTTCGGACTGTTGCAGAATGGAAGATTTTTGTCATGCGCGCCAAAACGGCGCTACAGTCATGATTCTTGTGTCCGCGACTGGTTCGTGGTACAGGTTTCGGTTGCCGCTCGGGCGGTAGCGCCCGTATCCTGCCGCTGGATAAAATCCACCACATGATTGCATCCTCCCTCCATCGGGATATACTTTGCATCGGACGCTTGATCCAGAAGTAGTCCAGCCTTGGCTGACCTTACTTGGCCATCCTGTCCGTAAGGAGGAATGGAACGTGGCGCCCTCGGCGCGCCGCGATTCCGGACCCGAGCACCCGCGGGTGCTCCGCCTGGGAGCCCCGGCCGACTCCGTTCGTTCCCAATCGACATGCACGGAAAATCTGCCTTTGCTCTGGCCGCGCTCGCGTTGACGGCGGGAGTCGCTTTCCCGCAGGACCCTGGCGCCGCGCCGGTATCCGCTCCCCGCAGCGTAGCGTTTCTCGGGTTCGATTCAGGCGATATTTCAGAGTCGGGCCTCCACATCCTGTCCGACCTGGTGCGCCGAGAAATATCGATAGCACCTGGCTATTCGCTCGTAGAACGCGGAAATCTCGACGACGTGCTACAAGAGCAGGAATTGCGGCTGTCTGACGCATTCAACGCGGCAGACCCGGTCAGGATAGGGCGTCTCGTGGGCGCTCGGATCTACATGGTCGGGCGCATAGGGCTCCTGGGCACGCTGTACATCATATCGTTGCGCATGGTGGACGTAGAAACCGGTTCAGTAATCGGGTCTGTCACCGAGGAATTCATCGGGCTGCTCGAGGACCTGCGAAAGCCGGTGAGGGTAGCCGCGCAGAAGATACTTGGGGTGCCCGGCATCGAGGTCAACCAAGGCGAGTTCATCAGCGTCCAGTCTGATCCACCTGGCGTCAGCGTCTATGTTAACGGTTTGTTCGAGGGCAACGGACCGGTCGTCGTTCGGGTACCCAAGCCAGGCAAGTATGATGTCAAGCTCTCGAGTGAAGGCTACAAGCCCTGGTCGCAGAACGTCATCGTCGAGAAGAACGCTACGTTTTTCCTCAAGGCCAAGCTGTTGAAGCAGGAGAACGTTGTTGACGAAAAAACCAGGGCGTTGCAGGATGGGCGGGTTGCTTTCCTGACCTACACGACACTCTACGCGGCGGCGGCGTCCGAGGCCCTCCTGTACTCGTTTGGCACCGACAACGTCAGGCTATATATCGGCCTGCCGTTGTTGACCGCCCCGCTCGCGTTCTTCGGCGCGCTCAAGGCTACCGAGGGCATCGTGATGAATTCCGGCAGGACATTCATGATCGTCTCGAGTACGCTGTGGGGAAGCACTTGGGGAGTCTCCGCGGCAATTGCGTTCGGTGCCACCGCGCCAGACGGCGCCCAGACAGAAGCATTCCAGCCCGCCTACGCCGGCCTGAGCGTGGTCGGCGGCCTTCTCTACGGCGGACTTTCCACCTGGCTGACCGCCGGCAACGAGCCATTTCCGAGTTCCCGCGTCTGGCTATACCACCTGGGATCGGTTCTGGGAGCCTTCCTGGGTCTTGGCGTGCCGTATGTGCTCGGGGTCGAATCTCCGGCAGTCATCTACGTCGGTATGCTGACGGGGTCGCTCGGCGGCTCGGCGACGGCGCTATGGCTCACCAGGGATTTCACCGAAGGAAGGAATATCGGCAATGTTTCGAAGGGCGACCCGGGCGGCGGCCTGTCGGGCTCGCTGGTCGACGCGGGGCCGTGGGGTATCTCGTTCGGTATGCCCATCCCGACGCCCGCGGCCGCCGAGCGTGGCAAGGCCTTCGGCATCTACCTGCCGTTGTTGTCCGTCAGGTACTGAGGCCAGCTTCCCCGCCGCGCTTGCTGACCTGGTGGCTGACCCTTGGACGGTCGGCGTCGAGCAGCTTGAAATGGGCCACGAGGAGGTCTACCCCGGTTACCGACTCGGCCAGGCGCCCGACCAGCTCGTTCAGCTTCGCCTGGCCCTCCATCAGCGACGAGACATCGAGGAGCATACCGTACAGCGTTTGCCTGGCTCGGTCCGTCTCGCTGTTGCTTCCGAGACTCGAGAAGGCGGCCCCTGCCTCCGACAGGCTCGTCGTCAGGGTGCGAAGGCGGTCGAAGGTGTTGCGGCTTGCGGCAACCCTCTCCTGGAGGGAGGTTCCGGCTGCCTCGAGCTCGTCCGCGTGCGAAGCCATCCCCCGCAATGCCTCGCCGCCTGCCTCGGTGCCGGTCTTGAGGATTCCGAAGACATCCAGTGCCTCGTGTATCGACTCCTCGCCACCTTTGATGTCGCGCGAAAGCGCAGTGAGGTTCGCCTTCAGGTCCCCGGCGTGCCGCGCGCTCCCGTCGGCCTGATTCCGCATCTCTCCGGCCACCACCGCGAATCCATTGCCTGACTGGCCGGCCCGCGTGGCCTCTATGGAGGCGTTGATGGAGAGTAGGTTTGAGCGCGCGGCCATCTCCTCCATCGTCCCGACGACGCCGAGCAGTACATCCAGGACCGAACCGATCCGCTGTTGCAGCTTCCTGAGCTCGTCAAAGGCCTGTTCGCCTCGGGCCACCATCGATCTCATCTTCTGGCTGCGTCCGTATTCTGACTGTATCATCCTGGAAAGTCCGTCCCGCGTGATGTCGACCTTGCGGCCATATTCAGAGAGTTCGGTGAACAGGCGCTCCTCGCCGTCGAGAAGGATTCCGAGGCGCGTTCCCGATTCGGAAAGCTCGAGACCCTTGGCAACGGAGTCCCTGACCTTGCCGGTCAGGCCATCGAGGGCTGCCTCCCCACTCCGCGACTCGTCCGCGAGACGACCGAGCGTTCCGGACGTATCGGCCAGGCTGGCCCTGAGCGAAGCCAGCGACTCCGCCGAAAGCGCCGACCCGGTCCGGATGAGCCTGAGTTCGTCGTCGAGTACCGCGAAGAAACGGGTGAAGTTGGCGCTTATCTCGCCCAATTCCTGGCTCGACTCCAGGTCGAGGACTGCACCTTCCCTGCCAAGCTCGCCGAGGCCCTGGGAGCGCAGCTCGATCCAGGCGAGAAGTAGATGCTCTCCGATGAGGTACGAGACCAGTCCCACGGTCAAGCCGGCGACCAGGCATCCGGCCGAGAAGAGCGCTAACGACGCTGCGGAATCGAAACGCGCGAACAGCAACGCGTAGAATGGGAAGATCATGCCCATGAGCAGTCCGAATCCTATCGAGGCCCTGAAGAATCGCCTGATCACGAGCGAACGTCGGCGTTCGCCAATGCTGGACATGCCTACAGCATAGGCTTTGCCAGACCCGGCCGCCAGCGTTTTTAGTGAATTTTGGTTGCCTGGCACGACTTGTGTCCGGGGCGAGTCCGCGAGTTCCGCGCAATACGCCGCCGGGCCCTCGCTTTTTTTAGGCCGCTTGCCGGACTTGCGCTATACTGGGCGTGCATCGAGGAGGCTGCCATGGCACACAATACCATCAAGTCCAGCTATGCTACCCTGACGGAACGACTCAACCGGTTCCCGCAAGGCGCGCCACCCTCCGACCTGTTGTTCGCCATACTGCGGCAGCTGTTCAGCGAGAAGGAGGCCGGCATGGTCTCCTTGCTGCCGATCAAGCCATTCGTTGCGACGCGAGCCGCCTTGGCCTGGCGGACCACGCCGGCCGAGGCAAAGAAGACGCTGGACGAGCTGGCGAGCCGGGCGTTGCTTATCGACACGGAACGCGACGGAGAGACGACGTATTGCCTGCCGCCGCCCATGGCCGGATTCTTCGAATTCTCGATGATGAGGGTGCGGAGCGACCTGGACCAGAAGGCGCTGGCCGAGATGTTCTACCAGTACATGAATGTCGAGGAAGACTTCATCAAGGCCCTGTTCACAAAGGGCGAGACCCAGCTCGGCCGCGTGTTCGTGCAGGAACCCATGCTGCCTGGGCAATCCAGCAGACAGGGCGAGGCTTCGATAAAGGCGCCGGGGATGGCCCGCTTCACGAGCCTGGAACCTGCTCCGGGCGACCGCGACCTTCTCGTGCTCGATTACGAACGCGCCAGCGAGGTAATCAAGACCGCCTCGCACATCGGCGTCGGCATGTGCTACTGCCGCCACAAGATGATGCACCTCGGCCGGGCCTGCGACGCGCCGATGGACATCTGCATGACCTTCAACGGCTCGGCGGAGTCGCTTACGAGGCACGGACACGCCCGCGCGATAGACGTTGCAGAATGCATGACGCTCCTCGATGCCGCCTATGAGCACGGGCTGGTGCAGTTCGGCGAGAACGTACAGCGTCGCGTCAACTTCATTTGCAATTGCTGCGGTTGCTGTTGCGAGGCGCTGATAGCCCAGCGCCGCTTCGGCATTCTGCATCCCGTGCACACGACCAACTGGATGCCGCATGCAAGCGAAGAGCAATGCACCGGCTGCGGGAAGTGCGTCGAGGCATGCCCGGTCGAGGCGATGGCGCTGGTATCTGCCGAGGGCCCCAAACGCCCCGCCAGGCGCAAGGCCAAGGTCCTCGAGGACGCCTGCCTCGGCTGCGGAGTTTGCGTACGCGCCTGCCCGACCGGCGCCCTTTCGCTGAAGTCGCGCCCCGAGCGGGTGTTCACGCCTGTCGATTCGACGCACCGCGCCGTGATCATGGCAATCGAGAGGGGGAAGCTGCAAAACCTGATTTTTGACAACAACGCGCTGGCAAGCCACCGCGCGATGGCGGCCATCCTCGGGGCAATCCTGCGCCTGCCGCCGGTGAAGCAATTGATGGCCAGCGAGCAGATGAAGAGCAAGTACCTTCTGAAGTTGCTTTCGATCGCGAAGGCATAGCGGCTGGCTGTGAAGCTCGGCCTTACCAACGCGGGCCACCGCAGGGCATCATCACTTCTTTGCGTGTCGAGGGACCGCGTTTCCGCTCGCGCCGCCCTTGGTGATCCCCTCGTGAGGTTGGCGTCAGCCATTGTCCAGCCCTACCGGGCCAGCCAGGAACAGCGTGCGCTCGCGGCGCAGGGATATGCCCGGACATTCCCCGATTCAGTGGAGACGAGGGATCTTGCCCGGCGCATGAGCCGCAACCCCTTGGAGCACGTGCGGAAGATCATCATCGAATGTACCACCTGCTGCAACTACTCTTGCAGCCATTGCTACAATGCCGGCGTTGAACGTACCACCGAGATGAAACTAGAAGTTCTCTCGTCCGCCATCGATACGTTCGCTGGTTTAGGCGTGAGGGAGTTTGTCTTCATCGGTGGCGAGGTCACGAAGTACGGCGACGGATGGCTGGACCTGGCCCAGAACGCAAGACGCTCAAGTGCCGCAATAGTGAGCGTGCTCAGTAATGGCTGGTTCCTCGGCAGGGAAGACTTCGAAGCTGCCGGCTGCCGCTACGCCGACGATGGCGCATACCTTCGGGATCTGAAGGTGCATGGGGTGACCCATGTCGGCTTCAGCCTCGATGGACGCGGCGAGGCCCATGACGCGTCCCGCGGAATCCCCGGTTTCTATGATCGCATCATCAAGGGTTTCGGAACGGTACTCGATGCCGGTCTCCTGCCACGTGTTTCACTCCTCGTGCGAAGCGGTACTGGAGCATTTCGATGAGCTGTCAAAACTCATGTATAGCAAGGATAGTGGCGCGGCTTCCCTTCTTTTCGACAATACCAACGCCATCAACGACTTCGTCGATCTCGGGAACAATGAGGTGCCCGAGGGCGACCTTCCGATAGAGGCTTTCGGCTATTCGAAAAGCGCGCTGAGATGCCCCGGCTTCTACCGGCCATCCCCGCAACTTACCATCAAGGCTAATGGCGAACTCGCCACGTGCCGGCTGGCCGACGCGGGCGAGGGCTATGGGAACATCCACGAGCGACCACTGGTCGACATCCTCAATAGCATGCAGGACAGTTTCATATGCCGCCTGCACGCCGGGCGGCGAATTGGCGACTACCTCCGACTGGTGGATCCAGGAGTCTTCGGCAACCGCTTCGCGCATTTATGCGCGCTCCGGGCCGTGACCACGATGATTGCGCGACGCATGCACGATCAGGCCGTCGATCCCGACGACGCCGAGGGCGTCGAGCGTATCAATCGGGAAGTGGCCCTCGCAACGGGGCGGACCGCGGGACTCGCCGTGTCATGAATCCAGCGGATAGGGTCGTCTCCGGGACCGGCGACGCGGAGCAGGTCCAATATGCCTGGATTCCCAGGAACATCGACACCGCCGTCGATGACCGAACCTCCCCCGCGTGCGATGTGTAGGCTCAGTCCCTTTGCGGTCCGGCCGGCGAGCCACAGGATCCCGCAAGGAAGGCTCCCAGGAATTCTTCAAGCGCGGGATTGTACAGAGAATCCTCGTTCTTCTCAATTGCCGCAGTGATGCGGAACCCGAGGCGTCTGGCTACGTTCTCCAATACCGACGCCGCGGCCAGCTTCGAACTAAAACCCACGAAGATATCTGCCGACACGTCAGGCAGAGCGTCGGGACCATAGCTGTGATCCTTGCTCAGGAAGAAATCCACGAAGGCGATATCGAAGCAGGCAGCATGATTTGAGTGCAGAGCCTCGACTGTTTCGACCCAGGTTATATCGTGTGAAGCCTGGGCGTCGGCGCGGGCCCTGCGGTCATGCCTCCGGGGCTTGATACGCGGTTTTAGCCTCCGCGCTTGGCGTCCATCACGCGGTCTCTGGCGATCTGGAGCAAGGCTTCCGCCCCTGTTTCCGCCGCGGCCAGTTCGGAGAGGCAGGCAACGCCGAAACTGGCCGTCAGCCGTGATGATGGCCCATGCGCGTTCGGCGACGGCCAAAGCCAGCGTAAAATCCTCAGGGTGGCTCTCGCATTCCGCAGAATCGAAGAAGAGTTCCTCCTCTCTTGGAATCGGATGGGCTTTCTCCAGGCGCCACATCGGCTTCTTTCCGACAGCCGACAGCAGGCTTGATATCCTGTCATAACCGAAGCCCTCGTTCATGGAAAAGGCATTGTGATAGCCATGCTTGACTTTATAACGCTCGTTGAGGGACAGCGTAAAGATTTCTTTATACGTAGTATGTTGGCCTTCTTGATGATGATAACAGTTGATCGCTCGCTGTGCTGCGGGCGAGTTCGGCAGCGAGAACCTTTCCAGGTTCTATCGGATTATCGACTGCGAGGCGGCTCAGCAGGTCGTCCCTGACAGTATTGAAGATTGGCTCAGCTTGGGATACATCAGGTTTCCCGCACAGTGCCCTCATGGCTGACTTGATCAGTCTGGATGCGAACCGGAAGGCCTCACTCTTGGCAAATGCTGCTTCGCCTCCCTTGGCCAGATTGCCTGGATTCAAGAACTGGATCATGGAATCGAGTAAGGGAATCCGATGATCGGGCGCGCATGCGCATGCCTGACCCGTAATAAAGTCGACTGTCTCCTCGGTTGAATTGTTTCAAAGATGCCTGCACGATGTGAATAGAGATTGATGAACCAATGGAAGTTCGAATTGTTCTACCTCAAAGCCATGATGCTGTTTCCCGCACCTCATGCTCCTGATCGACCATACGACGAGGGCGAGCGAAACGACCGAGGACACCGACAGGAGCGAACCCAGTACTGCTATGGTCGTCCGGCTATCCATCGGCGTATCCGCACGTATATCGGCGCTGGTGCCTCGCCCAGGTATTCCAATAGTTCCTTCGCCTGGATCCACGGGACGTTCCCGTCCTGGTCATGGTACTCGACTATGGTTTCCTTCACGTCCCTCGTCTTCGTCAGGCACAAGGCCCAGCCTTCGAAGTCAGTATCGGAGAACGTCACCTCGACCGTCGTGCCCTTGGGCGCGGTCGAATCCAGGAGCGGATAGAACGACGGCATCCAGGGGGCCCGCAGCATCAGGTCTCCATGCCCGCGTTTGCCGTCATGGACCACCCACATGAATGTCTTCCAGCGGTACAGTTTCCAACATTCTTTCATTGTTCACGCTCCCCGCGGCCGGAGTCCTGCTTCAATAAAGGTAAACCCCGGGGACAGAACCTGCAGTGGCTGTCTATTCTCATGCGCGCACTCTCGGTCGAGGCCGGCGGTTGATGCCGCAAGGTTCCCGCGCTATGCTTTCCATGCAGCCACCGAAGGAGCTTTGTCTGAAAGTACTGTTCTCCAGCGACATCCATGGCATGAAGTCGGCCTTCGAGCGATTCTCCGAGCTGCTCCGGACCGACGGGTATGACGCCGGAATCCTCGGTGGCGACCTCCTGGACGAGTACATGACCGAGGAGAAGGTCCAGGCTCTGCTGGGCGTGCCCGAGGACGAGCTCATCGACGAGCTGCCCGGTCCCGACGATGACATGGTGGCGGTATGGAAGAATTCAGGCTCGTACTTGCGGCAGGAGCGGGCACGGGAGGTACGGACACGGTTGTTCGAGGATATCCTGGACGCGGCCCACGTGCCCGTCTTCCTCGTGCGCGGGAACCACGACATGACGGCCTGGCCCGATACCGGGTATATCACCGATATCCATATGAAGCGGGTGACCCTGGGCGGCCGTGCCTTCGCCGGCTATCGCTGGACGGAGATGGAGCGGACCGCCGAGGACGCCTCGACCGACATGGCCGGCCTGTCATGGCTCGTCGACCGGGGCACGGTGCTCGTCACCCATTCTCCTCCCAAGCGCATTCTCGATGGCAGTCGAAGGTGGGGGGCGCATTATGGACTGGAAGCCTTGCGCTCAGTGCGTCCGAAACCGTGGCTCCACCTTTTCGGCCACGTCCACGGCCTGGCCGGCCGAAAAGGCCGCTACGTCAACGGTTGCTGGCTAACGATCAGGCGCTTCTTCGAGATCGACGTCGACCGTCGAAGGGTGCGGTTGGTCGAATGAGGCCGCGCGTGGAACCCTGGGCCGGACCAGCGGTGAATCCGTCCGTCGTTGCCTCGTTTCCATCGGCAATCCGCGCGCCCTGTTCGCGCCGGTGCGGCCGGGTACCCGGGTGCCGCCGCCGTTCAGGAAAACCTTCGACCGTATTCTCAGGCTGGCGTTCTTCGACGTCGACCGCGTGGAGAGCCTCGGCGCCATGCGACCTAAACGCGTGGCAGGGCCTGTCGCGGTCGCCAGCAGTGGCGCTTGGGCTCCTCTACCTCATCCGGCGCGACGAGGAAGCCGCCGCCGAACTGCGCCATATTCGCCCGGAAGCCAAGCCATTGCAGCTCAACGTCGGCCTGTTCGACGAAGTCCTTGGCTCCCGCCTGACGGCCGTCAACGAGGAGATACGTGCCGCGCGGATCGAGGAGATGCGGCGCGAGCTCGACCTGGATCCGGACACGCTTCCAGAGGAACTACCCGGCGCAGGGGAAGAATCGTGATGAATGCTCCATGGACGGGAGCCCCTCGACGCGGCTGTCATCATCATCGCCATCATTGGCGCCTTTGGTTTCTACCGTTTTAATAGGGAGGATGCCATGACCATAGACTCAGACAAGCTCGCGACGATGCTCCTCGGCCTGGTTGCCGAGGCGTACGACGGACCGGAGAACCCGGAGATGACCTGGTTCGTCGACAACGAACCAGGCTGCGGTATCCTGGGCACACTGGAAAAACTGTCCGCCGCGGAGGCCTCGAGGCCATTCGGACCAGGCGATGCCGTTGGCGCCGCGACGCACGCGGGCCACCTGCTGTTCTCCCTCGACCTGGCCAACCGGGCGCTCCGTGGAGAAAATGTCCATGCCACGGCGGTCTGGAAGGACAGCTGGAAGTACCACGACGTGGACGAGGCCGCGTGGAGGAAACTACTGGCCGACCTGCGCGTCCAGTACGCCTCCTTCAGGCAGGCTATCGAGGAGGGACTGCCCTGGGCCGACGAGATGAACATGACCGGCATCTTCGGCCAGCTGGCCCATGGTGCCTGGCACCTTGGCGCGATACGGCAGGGGCTCGGGCTGATCAGGACTCCACGCTGATTCCGTCCGGCTGAGCGGTCGAGTGCGGGTACTGGATGGTCGGTTCGAGTGATATCATGTCCCAGGCGTAGAAGTGCGGGTGGAAGAGAGCGGTTTCGAGCCCGCCGTGCGTCGAGTTGACCTTGCGATCCTTGCCGAACAAGTCCCGGTAGACGGCTCTCGGCGTGGCGAGGAGTGTCTGTCATTCCAGCATATATGCATTGAGTCATCGAGCCAGACGCGTACAGTCGCGCGACCTCACCGATCATGATACAGCGCGTGATTGCGCTCGATACGCCAAGAATCGCTGTCATGCTAAAAAAATTAACTTGCGTACAGAACAAAATGAGTGTAAAATCATAATGAAAGCGATCATTATGATCACTTTATCCCTGGGGCAGCCGCAATTATGCGGCATTTGTCGAGGAGTGTTGCTATGTCCAAGAACAAAGTACTTGCTATTATTGGCGCCATCGCGCTGTTGCTTCCCAGCGCGAATCTGGCGGCACAGTCAACCTGGAAGATCGGCTACCTGCCAAGCACCGTTGGCCAGGCATTGACCAAGGCGTGGGGCGTGGGCATTGACAACGCGCTCAAGGCCGCCGGAAATACCCCGCTTCAGTCTCTCGACGCGATGATGAAGGCCGAGACCCAGGTTTCCATGATGGATGACTTCATCAACCAAGGCTACGATCTTATCATCCTTCAGCCAATCGACGCGGCTGCGCTTACCGCGAGCGTCAAGAAGGCTGAAGCCAAGGGCATCCCGGTCATAACGCTGAATACCGATACGCTCGCGCCTCACTTTGCCTGTGTATCCATGGATGACTATGGCGCCGGTTCGAAAGTGGCGGAGATCATGGGCAAGGAGATTGGTGGCAAGGGCTTCGTCGCCATTATCCAGTCACCTCCTGGAGCCATGGCCGGCGTAGAGCGCGAGAAGGGCTTCCGCGCCACGATGGCCAAGATGTATCCGAACATCAAGATAGTCGCGGCGCAGAACGCCGAGTGGAACAAGGACAAGGCTGTCGCGATCATGAACAGCTTCCTGCAGGCCAACAAGCAGCTTGATGGAGTGTTCGCGGTCAACGACAATATGGCAGAAGGCGCGGCAATCGCCGCCGAAGCCGCGGGCAGGCTCAAGGATGTGAAGATCTGGGGTTTCAATGGCCAGATGAGCACGCTTGTGCAGATCGAGCAGGGCAAGGTTACTGGAACCGCGTACACCAACGCGTTCGAGCAGGGCGCAATCGCGGCGCGGCTGGCGCTTGATGTACTGAGGGCCGGCACCAAGAAGTTCGCCAAGACCCAAATGGTGACCATCCCGCCATTCATGGCAACGATCGACAATGTTAGCCAGATAACTCCGAATATCCGCTGGTAAGTCTTCCCGCAGTGATCCACGGAACTGCCAAACCGGCAGGTTCCGTGGATCTTCCAGTATACCCATCCAAAACGGAGGCTGTCCGTGCCGATTGCAACACTTCGACGATTGATCCTCATAGGATTGTTTCTGGTCATCGGGGCGGTTCTCGCCATCGTCAGCCCGACCTTCCTCAAGCTCGACAACCTGATGACCCTGCTCCAGGAAGCATCCCAGACGGGAATCGTGGCCATAGGCTTCACCCTGGTTCTGATCACTGCCGGAATCGACATGTCGATAGGCGCTGTCATCGCGGTAACCGCGATGGTGTGCGTCAACTTCCTGTCGTACACGCACATTCCAGCATGGATCTTCATCCCGCTGTCACTGGGTACCGGTTGCCTGGTGGGGCTGTTCAACGGGTACTTCATAACCCGGTTCAAGCTGCCCGAGTTCATCGTGACACTCGCGTCGCGCGGCATTCTGGCTGGCGTGGCCCTGCTGATAGCCGTCAAGGACGCCGATGGCTTCATTTCCAATGTCTATATCCAGGATCCCGTATACCTCGGATTCGGGGGAACCGTTGGACCTGTCTACATAGTGACGATCGCATTCGTCGTGCTCGCCTTTATAACGCAATTCTTTCTTAAAAGGACGAGGGTTGGCACCAACATCTATGCGACGGGCGCCAACCCAACGGCTGCCAGACTGTCAGGCATCAATACGAAGCACTCGATCTACTTCGTATACATGTTCTCCGGTTTTTGCGCCTCGCTCGCGGCCATCTTCCTGTCGGCACGCATGATGACCGCGATGCCCGAGTTCGGCATCGGTTCCGAAATGGACGTGATCGCCGCCGTGGTGATTGGCGGTACGCCTTTCACCGGCGGGGTTGGGGACATCTGGGGCACGGTCATAGGCACGCTGTTCCTGGCGCTCATAAAGAACGGCATCCTGAAGCTCGGGATATCGCCGTACATACAGCCGATAGCGATCGGCGGCATCATCGTCGTGGTGGTGGTCATCGACGTGTGGTACAAGGCTTTTGCCGAGAAGCTGGCCAAGAAGGCCGGGAACCGGCGCAAGCGATCTGACGAGGCAGAAGTGGCGGTGGCATCATGAGCGTAGAACTGATGCAGTCCGCGGTCGAGGGCACGGTGGCTTCCGGCCGCCTGCTGGAGTGCCGCAATATAACCAAGTCATACAATGGGCCGATCGTGCTCGACAACGTGGATTTTTCAATGAAGCGTGGCGAAATCCACTCCTTGGTGGGCGAGAACGGTGCGGGCAAGTCGACGCTTATCAAGATTGTAACCGGCGTCACCAATCGCAATTCGGGCGACATGATATTCGAGGGCAAGGCCATAGGGATCGAGCATTCCAAGGTGGCCTCGCAGGAACTGGGCATCGCGGTTATCTACCAGGAACTCAGCCTGATTCACGGGATGACCGTTGCCCAGAACCTGTTCCTCACCAAGGAACCTCGCATGTCGGCTTTGCCGTTCATAGACATCAGGAAGATGAACTCGCTGGCACAGGAACTGATCGAACGCTACGGCTTCAGGCTCAGGGCGACCGACATCATCGACGACCTGTCTATAGGCCAGCGACAGACGGTGGAGATACTCAAGGCGCTGAACAGCAAGGCCTCGCTCATCATCATGGACGAGCCGACGAGTTCGCTCACTTCCACCGAGTCGGCGCAGTTGTTCAGCATCATCAGGCGGCTCAAGGACGAGGGCATCGGTGTCCTGTACATATCGCACCGGATGGAGGAGGTCTACGACCTGTCCGACCGGGTTACCGTGCTCCGCGACGGCCACAAGGTCGCGGTGCTCGAGAAAGAGCAGATCCATCCGGCGGAAATAATCCGGCTGATGATAGGCCGAAATCTCGACGAACGTGATACGCTCCACGAGATGCGCAGGAACGACAGGGAGGTCGTCCTCGATGTAAGGAATATCTCGGCTGAGGACAAGTTTACCGATATCAGTTTCCAGTTGCATGCCGGTGAGATACTCGGCATAGGCGGGCTTGTCGGTTCCGGGAGGACCGAAGTAGTAAGGGCGCTCTACGGCATCGACCCGCTCAATTCCGGTAGCGTCGTGTATCTGGGAAAACCCTGGAAGCCGCACGTTTCGGGATCGATCAGGAGCGGCTTCGGCTTCGTTCCCGAGGAGCGGCGACTCCAGGGCATCATGGGCGCGATTAGCATTACCGGCAACATAGGCATAACCAATCTCGATGTTGTCAGGAAGTACGGTTTCGTCAGCGATAAAAAGGAACTGGAGCTGGCGCGCAAGGCGATAGGACTCCTCAATATCAAGCCAGACGATCCGGTCGTCCCGGTCGGCAACCTGTCGGGTGGCAATCAGCAGAAGGTTGTCGTGGGCAAGTGGCTGATCCGCGACCTCAAGCTGCTCATCGTCGACGAACCAACGGTCGGTATCGACATCGGCGCCAAGGAAGAGATGTACCAGACCTTCGAGCGGCTCTCGGCTGCCGGCGTATCAATACTGCTGGTTTCATCGGATTTGCCAGAACTGATCGGCATATCGCACCGCATCCTTGTGCTCAGGAAGGGGCGGATCATCAAGGAATTCGCAGAAGGCAAGGTTACCGAGGAAGACGTGCTCAGGGCCTCATCGGGCCTCATCGAAGGAGACGGGAAATGAGCCTGGATAAGAACAAGACAAAGCGCTTGCTGGAAAACTTTCGGCTCTTCTTCATCCTGCTGCTGCTGATGGCGGTGCTGTCGCTCATGTCTCCATCGTTCCTCACGCTGGCGAATCTGAGCAACGTGCTGTGGTCGGTGTGCATCATCGGCATCATGACGACGGGATTCCTCTACACACCAATTACCGGCGGCATTGACCTGTCAGTCGGCTCGATGGCTTCATTGTCGGCGATCATCGCCAACGCGCTGATGAACAACGCCCACATCCCGATGGTGCCTGCGCTGTTCATAACCCTGGGCTTTGGCATCCTCGTCGGGCTCGTGAATGGCGTCGTGACAACGAAGTTCAGGGTGCCGCCGTTCATCGTGACGATGGCCGCCAAGACCTACCTGTTCGGCATCGCGATGCTCGTCTCCAACGGCGACACGATCACGATCATGGGACCTGAAAGCTTTCTCAAGATAGGTGTGGTGAAGGTGTTCGGCCTGCCCATACCGGTATATATAATGATCATGATGGTACTCATGAGCCATGTCCTGCTCAAGAAGACGCTGTTCGGGCGCCGCTCGATAGCCGTCGGTGCCAACGAGGTCTCGGCCAAGCTCTCTGGCGTTAACCCCGACAACACGCGCATCGTGGCATATATCCTGTCGTCCGGGGCGGCGACCATTGCCGGCATCGTGATGGCGTCGCTGACACAACAGGCGTACGCGCCGAACGCATCGGGCTACGAGTTCGACGTGATCACCGCGGTGGTGATAGGTGGCACGAGTCTCCTCGGTGGTTCTGGCTCGGTGGTGGGTGCGCTCATAGGTGCGGTGATGGTCGGATTCATCAACAACGGGCTCAACCTGATGAACATGCCGGCATCATACCATCCGTTGGTAACCGGCGCGGTTATCCTTGTTGCGCTGATACTGAACCAGGGCGTCAGCCTGCCCGCTATCGTGCGCAAGCAGATGGGCAGGCCAGACCCCAACGCGTAGGCGCCCGGCCTAGTCGGAGATGAAGTAGAGGGCGGCTTCGCCCTTTTCTCGGTTTGCCGATACGATCACGTCGCGGTTCCCCTGGTTGAGAACAGCGACGTTGCTTGGCCCGACTCCGTTCTCTATCGTGACAGCCTCAAGGGCCAAGGGGGTGCCGGCGCGTGCGTGTACGTAGAACAGTTGCTGGCTTCCCCTGCGGCAGCCCCCTATGAAGACGTTCTCCGTGCGCAGCCGCGCGTTGATGACGACATGGTAGAAGTCGGCAATCTCGGGGTGTTCCCAGATTCTGACAAAAGCGCCATTGACCTTCTTGTAGATACGGAAGTATTGGCCGTGCCAGGGTTCTATGGTCGCGTACTCCAGTTCGCCATCTCCATCGATATCGCATGCGGCTATGTCGCTTATCTGCCAGTCCATGAACTGCTCTATGGTCCATTCGCCATTCGGGGTTGCCGGTGGCGTGAACGCAAAGGCGCCCTGATCGCTGGTGATCAAGGCGGCATCGCGGCCTTTCCAGGTACTGCGGGAGTAGCCGTGGTTTCTGAACAGCCCATCCTTGATGACGCTGGGCCGCAATGGAACATCCCAGTCGGCACCCAGTTCGGCGGCATACACCTTGCCAGCCTTTGACCAGTCGTCGCGGGTCTCCTTGCTTTCTGCAAGTGTGCATCCCAGGAACCAGACATGGTCATCGACATTGAACAGATCAAAGCGATGGATGTATGGTAGATGCAGTATCTGCCGAGATTCATAGCTGCCATCAGCCAGGGGTTTGACCCAGACGATGATGGCCTCGTCCCACTGGAAGAGTTTGAAGAATTTCTGGATGGCCAGGAACTCTCCGTTCTTGCCTGGAATCGGGACGATGGACATGGTGCCGCCGGGACCACCCCATACGGTATGTTGCTGGTCAAAGTCCTTGCCGTTCCACGCCAGGCAGGCGCCTTCACCTTCGGTTGCCAGGAGGACCGTGGATTGTCCCTGTATAGGAAAAGAGGCAGCCGCATAGCAGCGTGGCAAGGTGGCCAGGAATTTCTTCGTGATATTCATCCGGGGCACTCCTTTGTTGATCAAATTGATCCATTGCTATACTCTATAAGTATCATTATGTTCCATTAAAGGTCAATGCATGAATGGAATGGTAGCACTCGATATTGGCACCACGAGCATCAGGGCGATCCTGTATGACGACCGTGCGCACGCCTTTCCCGCCAACCAGCGCCACAATCCTCCCCACTATTACGGCGATGGACGGGTCGAGCAGGATCCACAGGTTTGGCCGTCTCTGATCGCATCGGTATTGAAAGGCGCTGCCGAACAGGCTCGACGCCATGACATTTCGGTGGCCGGCATATCCCTGACTTCACAGCGCTCGTCTGTCATACCGGTGGACAGGGACGCAAGGCCGCTGTATCCGGCCATCATGTGGCAGGATGTCCGCACCGCCCCGCTCGCTGCCGAGCTGGCCGGCCACAATCCCATGGTTCATCGCAAGACTGGCGCGAAGATCAATCCGGTGTTGTCCGCGATCAAGATGCTCTGGCTCAAGCGCAACAGGCCGGACATATTCGCGCATACGCACAAGATGCTCGGTATCCATGACTATGCGCTGCATATCCTGTGCGGCCGTTTCGTAACCGATCAGAGCCTTGCCTCGAGGACCAACTTGCTGGACCTTGCCACGATGACCTGGGATCGCGAGTTGATCGACCTGTTTGAATTGGACTCCGACATGCTCTGTGACCTGGTGGCTCCTGGCTCGATTGTAGGCGGGCTCGATGCCGGCATGGCCAGCGAGACAGGCCTTGCCGCCGGGACGCCGGTAATCACCGCCGGTGGTGACCAGCAATGCGCCGCGCTCGGGCTTGGATTGTTCAGCTCCGATCGCGCCGTCACCAACACCGGCACCGGTTCATATCTGATCGGCCACTCCACCTTGCCCTACATCGATCCCGGCATCCGGGTCACATGCAGTGTGTCCGCCTTGCCAGGGGCATACATCGTCGAGGCGGCTCTGCCGAGTTCGGGCACCGTCTACCGCTGGTTCAGGGAGACGCTCTGGAAGGCGGCCGGGCCAGATGATGACAATTTTGAGGCCATCAATGCCGAAGCGGAGCGGGCCGGTGTCGGCGCGCATGGGGTGATGTTGTTGCCACATTTTGCCGGTTCCGGCGCTCCATTCTGGGATGCCGGCGCCAAGGGATTATTCTACAACCTGTCACTTGGAACGACGCGGGGCGACATGGCCCGCGCCATTCTGGAAGGTATCGCCCTTGATCTCAAGGGCGGGCTCGAGGTCATTGAAGAAGCATGCGGGCCTATTGCATCGATTCGCGTCTCGGGCGGCATGACCGATTCCGGGCTGTTCAACCAGATACAGGCCGATGTCTTTGGCAGGACAATACTGCGGTACCAGAGTGGCGAAGCTACTTCCCTTGGAGCCTGGATAGCCGGCGCAGTTGCCACGGGGCAGGCTTCGAGTTATCCTCTGGCTTTCGAGTCGGCCACGGTTAACAGCCCGTGCGGTTCGTTCGAGCCGGATAAGGCAAACAACGCGCGGTATGCGGCACTGAGGGCGCGTGCTGTTGCCCTCTATGCCGCGCTCTCCGCACCCGGCATCAGGCACATATTCAGTGAAGGAAAGTGAGTGTATCGTCATGAATGAAGGCATGTTGTCGTCGCTTCCGCCGGTCACCAACTATCGACACAAGAAGATCCTTGAGTTGCTGTACCAGAAAAGTGTCGTCTCGGCAGAGGAGCTGGCCAACGAATTTGGTGTGTCGAAGATAACGATTCGTCGGGATCTCGACGCGCTTGCCGTGGACAAGCTGCTCGAGCGCACGCGTGGAGGGGCCGTCATCGCTTCCAATCCCCATCTGGAGGCCATGTTCGAGGAGAAGGACAATGTCGCCAAGCGCGAGAAACGGCTTATCGGGAAGTACGCGGCGTCGCTGGTCAACGAGCATGACACAGTCTTCCTGAATGCGGGCTCAACCACGCTCGAAGTACTTCGCCATCTGGAGGGCAAGCGGGTAACGGTCGTTACCAACAACGCCGCCGCGCTCACCCTGGACATTGATCCATCAGTTGAACTCATAATGCTGGGAGGCGAATACCGGCCACAGTCAAAGTCCTTGTTTGGCGAACTGACCCTCGTCGGCATCCGGCATATCTTTTCGAGCATAACAATCCTGGGTATCAACGGCATCAACCTCAAGAAGGGTTGCACCTCGGCCGTCTATCAGGAGACAACCGTGAATGGCGCCATGATAGAGAACTCAAACGCCAGGATCATTGTGGTTGCCGATCACACCAAGATGAACGCCGCGTCGAGTTTTCTGACATGTCCGCTCTCGAAGATAGATCTCGTGGTCACGGACTGGCTGAGCCCGAAACCTTTCCTCGACGAACTGCGCGAGGCCGGCGTCAGGGTTGAGGTTGTCAGCGACGATATCAACGCGAGCCAGGTCTAGCTGACCCCAGGTTGCTGTTTCGTGCCCTGTCCATAATAGGCGCCCGGGCCGTGCTTGCGGTTGAAGTGCTTGTCCAGGAGGTGGCCGGGCATGGGGCCAAGGTCGGGTGCCAGCGCGAGTGTATGCAAGGCCATCCTCGCGACAATTTCGAGCACCGCCGCGTTATGCACAGCCTCCGAGGCGTTCTTGCCCCAGGCAAAGGGGCCATGATTGGCCACCAGCACGGCAGGCATACGCCCAGCGTCCAGACCAAGTTCCTCGAAGCGCTCTATGATTACCAGCCCTGTGTTGCGCTCATATTCACTGGCCGTCTCCGTCTGGCTTAGCTGGCGGGTACACGGTATGGCGCCGTAGAAGTAGTCGGCGTGCGTCGTACCCAGGGCGGGAATGCCGCGGCAAGCCTGGGCCCAGATGGTTGCCCAAGTAGAATGCGTATGCACGATGGCCCCGATATCGGGGTTGCGCCGGTACAGCTCCAGGTGTGTGGGCAGGTCGGAAGAGGGTCGCAGGTCGCCATCGATCGTCGCGCCTTCAATATCGACGACCACAATGTCTTCGGCCCGCATGGTCTCGTAGGGAACGCCGCTCGGCTTGATGGCTATCGTCGCCGACAGAGGATCCCGGGAGCTTACATTGCCCCAGGTAAAGTCAACAAGGCCCAGCCTGGGCAATGCAAGATTGGCCGCGAGTACCTCGCGCCGCTGCGATTCATGATTCATGCAAAGCCTCCTTGGCGTAGTCTCTCGCATACCCATGACTTGGCGCGAGCTATCTCGGCGATGGGGTCGGATGCCTTCTCCGTCCACATCTCGATGAGGAATGGGCCGGCATAGTGCAGACGGCTGAGGGTCGAAAAGGCCTGGACAAAATCGACATTGCCTTCGCCGAAGGGGACATCCCGAAACGTGCCCGTGGTGCCCGGGAGCACCGATCTGGTTTCCTTGATATGCAGGCCCACGATCTGGTCCATGCCTGTGGACAGCTCGTGATCCATGTCGTTCCCCCAGGCGCTGAGGTTGCCGATGTCTGGATACACGGCGAGCCAGGGGGAAGGGAGCTGTTCCTTGAGCAGTCGGTACTTGGTTATGGAATTGAGGAACGTAGTGTCCATGATCTCCAGCGCGAGCATCACCTGATGCCGGGCAGCTAGTTCAAGTGCCTCGTGCATGCCGGCCAGGTACCGCTTCCTTGATTCCTGTGTCGAAGGCTCGTAGTAGACATCGTACCCGGCCAGCTGAATGACCCTTATGCCTGTATCGACGGCGAATTGTATCGCGGCTTCCATAATGCGCATCGATTCCGCACGGATGGCTGGATCGGCGCTACCGAATGGAAACTTGCGGTGCCCTGAAAGACACAGCGATGGCACCGTGATGCCTGCAAGCCTCGCTGCCCGGCTAAAGTCGAGCCGCTCCGGCAACTTCCAGGACAGCCGATCGAGCCGTTCAGGTGTCTCATCAATTGAGAGTTCCAGGAAATCGAAGCCGGCGTCCGCGGCCACCCGGAATCGATCCTCCCAGCCCAAAGTCTTTGGCAGGGCCTTTTCATAGATGCCAAGTAGGTTGTTCACGCGCGCGCCTCCTCTGGGCATGGCAGCTTGCCGTCTGCTGGCTCACTGAATTGCACCAACAAAGATTCATAATGATCAAAAATACTTGAAATATCAATCAATATTGTCATTACATTAATCATATTGCTTGTAATATGATCGTTTCCAGTATACCATACCTATGCATTACGGTCGCGCCTGAATGGATACTACGTGAGGAGGAACTACATGGCCAAGATAGATGATATAACCCGAGAGTCGTGGATACTCAATACGTTCCCGGAATGGGGCACCTGGCTCAACGAAGAGATAGAGAATGAAGACGTTGCGCCCGGCACCTTTGCGATGTGGTGGCTTGCGTGCACGGGCATCTGGCTCAAGTCGGCGGAAAAGACCAATATCGCCGTGGATTTCTGGGTTGGCACCGGGAAGAAGACAAGCAAGGATCCGAACATGACGCCTCAGCATCAGATGCAGAGGATGACCGGTGTCAGGAAACTGCAGCCCAACCTCAGGAACGCCATATTCCCGCTCGATCCCTTTGCCATACGACAGATCGATGCGGTGCTGGCAACGCACAACCACAACGACCATATAGACGCCAATGTGGCAGCTGCGGTCATGAAGAATTGCCCTGCAGATGTGCCCTTCATAGGCCCCAAGGCCTGTGTCGAGCTCTGGACGGGCTGGGGCGTGCCAGCGTCGCGATGCATCACCGTGAGGCCCGGGGACACCGTCAAGGTCAAGAACATCGAGATTGTCGTGCTTGACTCCTTTGACAGGACCGTGTTGATAACGGCGCCCAAGGGCGTAAGCCTCCGCGGCAAGCCGGTGATGGACATGGATGACATGGCCGTCAATTACCTGTTCAAGACCTCGGGCGGCTCGCTCTACCATTCAGGCGATTCACACTATTCCAATTACTACGTCAAGCACGGCAAAGACCACCAGATCGATGTGGCACTTGGCTCCTTTGGCGAGAATCCCCGAGGCATCACCGACAAGATGACATCCATAGATATTCTGCGGATGGCCGAGGCTCTGCAGGCAAAGGTCATCATTCCATTCCACCACGACATCTGGAGCAATTTCCAGGCTGACCCCAAGGAGATCAAGACACTCTGGGAGATGCGCAAGGACAGGCTCGGTTATGGCTTCAAGCCCTTCCTCTGGGAAGTGGGCGGAAAATATACCTGGCCGACCGATCGGGACAAGACAGAGTATCATCATCCGCGCGGCTTCGAGGATGCCTTCGAAGGTCAGGACGATCTGCCCTACCGTTCGTTCCTGTAGCCGACTGGCGGCGCGCCTGGCACTATGGTTGCCGTCAGGAAGAGATGGTCCGATGGCAACCGCGACCGTTCGTCGAAACTTGTTGGAATCATGTCAGCAAGCATGCCACCATCGACGACGGTGATGTCATCGGAACAGAATATGTAGTCAAGCTGGTTGAAACGGGGACCGTCCCTGAAATAGTAATGCGTGAAACGGCCGCTTGGGGGAACCTGCATAGCCTCCAGCACATCCCTGAACGGCAGCTCCAGAAAACGGTCGAACTCGAACTGGTGCTCACCGCGGATCAGGATACCGTTGAAATCTCCAAGCACGACGCAGTTGCGCCTGCTGACCAATCCGCTCAGTTGCCTGACTTCCTCCATGCGCTGCTCTATGCCTAGATCACGGCCATAGTGTGATTTAAGGTGGACGACGAAGAAATGCAGCTCCACCCTGTCCGCAGCAAGCGTCACCTTGAGCAGGTTCCGCGAGAAGGCTCCCTGCATGTTCCTGGCGGTAACCGCGGTGAACCTGCCCTTCTTGACCAGGGCGCCGACGAATATGCCGCGCCTGCTGTTTTCCTCGTGCAGGTAGCAGTCATACTTCCCGCCCAGGTACAGGCGATTGAAGTTGTGCAGGGTTTCCATCCCGCCCACCTCGCACAGGCCGACGAAATCAAAATTCTCGGTCAGGATGGTGTTCGCAATGGCGGCTATCTTGGAAAGGTCCTTGTTCGGATTGTATATTGACGAGTTCATCGCCATGTATGCCTCATGCGAAAGGCAGGCGAATTCCTCCTGCGAGTAATCCTTGTCCAGCAGCATGTAGAAATTCTCTGCGTTAAAAGTAGCAAGTTTGATCATTGCCATCATTGTACAGTATCTTTGCCAATCGATTGAATGCGCAGAAGGAGAATGCTGTGAACAGACGAACCATAGTACTGATGGCTATGATAACGATGACAACAATCTTTGCCGCTTATGCCGATGGCGGCTTTCTTGATGTAGAGATGGGCGCTGCCTTTACAGGATATAACGATGTCAGGATTCCCAGTGAAACGGGTGACACCATTTCTCTTGCTACCGACACCAATTCGGAGCCGGCTGTGGCGCTACGCGTGCGCGGCGGCTATACCTTTGCCGACAGGCACACCGTGCTTGCCCTTGTCGCACCCCTGACCGTTCGCGGCAGTGGCACACTCGACAGGGATGTAACATACCAGACCGCTACCTTCACGGCTGGCACCGAGGTGCAGTCAGTGTATCGCTTCGATTCGTACCGCCTTACTTACCGCTATACCTTCGTCAAGACCGACGCGGTGGAACTGGCCGCGGGCTTGACCGCCAAGCTGAGGAGCGCCGACATAGCGTTGATGAGCGCCGGCGCGTATGCCCACCGCAGCGATCTGGGCGCGGTGCCGCTTATCAGTTTCAGGGCTGCGTGGCGGATGGCCAGCCCCTGGAGTCTGGCTATCGATGGTGACGCCCTGGTCACGCCCTTTGGCCGCGCTGAGGACGTGCTGGCCGCGCTCGAATACCAGCCGTCCGATTCGGTCTCGTATCGGCTGGGATACCGGGTACTGGAAGGGGGTTCTGACGGCGGCGGCAGCGTATATACCTTCGCCCTCTTCCACTACGTTACGGCTGGCATCACCGTGCGGTTCTAGCGACTTGGCGGGCAAGGCTTGATGGCTACTGCTGGGTGTCTTGCAGCAGCTTGTATATGGTGTCGTACATGGCTCTGACCAGTTTGATCTCAGGCTCGTTGAAGTCTGCTTCAGACGACATTGATAGGAGGCTCTTCTTTGTCTCCTCGAGGTTCTTGATCGCCTCTTTCTTGTCGACCTCGGACATTGATGAATTTGCCCTGATCTGAGCTATGGCATCGTCAAACTGCTTCATCATGTCAGGATTCTGGCGCTCGAACGCGACATATGAAACGAGCGCGAATACCGTGCCCGCGACATAACTGAAGCGCTCGACTGACCAGCCCTTGCCGCGCAGGAATGCGGAAAAGTCTGAGCCCACGGTCAACGCCGCGATGCTCTGTCCGGCGCTGTCGGAATCAAATTGCTTGCCCTTGGCGTGGAGCCATTGGCTGACCGATGGCCAATCGTCAATAAACTTGGCAACTTCCTTATCGGTCATCATCGGTGGAGTCTGGGCAAAGGCGGCGGGGTAGACCAGCATGACAAGCAACAAGGCGGCTATCGATATGCGTAGGTGTCTCATACCAAACAAGTATATCGCCGCACTTTGACTTGTACAGGTCTCGATCATCAATCGAGCGGAAGCCGCCATACTTGACTACCGGTTTGCCACGGGGTATCGTCGGCTCAGGCGATGGAGTTCGCCCGTGGGCAGCCGCCCCGAACCGCCACCATGTGGCTGATGACTCCTCCTTCTGGAGACTATTGGAGGGCGGGGCCATGGCAAGCGTTGTTCTGGTGCTGATTGGCGGAGGGCTTGGGTCGGTTGCGCGCTATCTGGCGTCGCTGGCGGCGGGCCGCCTTTTCAGCGATGGATTCGCCTGGGGCACGCTCGCGGTGAACTTGCTGGGCTGCCTTCTCATAGGGCTGGCCGTCGGCCTTGTCGACAAGGCGCTCATTCCAAGAACCTTCCGGATCTTCGCGGTTACCGGTTTTCTTGGTGGCTTCACCACGTTCTCGACGTTCTCGCTGGAATCAATCCGGTACCTGCAATCAGATTTTTCAAAGGGCATCATCAATATTCTCATCAACGTCATAGGCGGTCTCGTGCTGACTCTGGTCGGGTTGGCGCTTGCCGAGAACGTGTAGGGGAGTTGCCAATGACCGACTACTCGATAATCAAGGTATACACCCGCGAAAAGGCCCGCCACGAAGGCAAGGACATGGCCGAGGCGGTGGTGGCTTATGTGCGCTCGCTGAGGCTGGCGGCGCGCTGCGTTGTTACGCGCGGCATGGCCGGCTGTTACGAGAACGGTGAGACCGCCTCGTCGCATCTGGTAGAGCTATCCTACGACTTTCCCATCGTCATAGACATCATACTTCCAGCCATGGAGACCGAGACGGTGGTCGCCGCTCTTGAAGCCATGGTGGGCGATGGCGTGGTGGCGGTAGTGCCTGCCGCCGTCAGATCGTTCAGGACATCAGCCGGGCTCTTTCCTGCGAATCTGCACGTCCGCGATATCATGACGCCCAAACCGACCATGGTGCATCCGGATTTTTCGGTCAGGGCGATGGTCGAACTGCTTCTGGACGCCGGACTCAAGGCACTGCCGGTAGTGGCCGACGATGGCTCCTGCGTTGGCATCGTGACACAGAACGATCTGGTCAGGCGGGCCGGTATGCCAGCCCGCCTTGGTTTGCTGCGCCTGTTGCCGGCGGTCGAACGGGAAGCGTGGCTGGCCCGCGTCGAGCCGCGGCGATGCGTCGATATCATGTCGTCGCCACCCGCTACAGTGCATCAAGGCACCAAGGTGTCCGAAGCGATACACCGCATGAATCGCGAGAAACGCAAGCGCCTGCCCGTGGTCGACGACCATGGCAGGGTCGTCGGCATGCTGTCGCGCATTGACGTGCTCAAGGCAGTCGCGACGACCAGGGCAGCGATGGCCCAACCGCAGGCTACTCCGAGCTCGCACGCCCACAGCGTCAAGGATGTGGAATCGCGTGACGAGCTGGCGCTATCCCAGAACTCGAGCCTCCAGGCGGCCATCGACGCGCTCGTGGCCAAGGGGCTTCAGCGCGCCGCGGTCGTCGACCAGAGCGGTGTTCTCGTTGGCCTGATAACCGATGCAATTCTTGTAGGAGCGCTTGGTGGCCGACGCATTGCAAATCGGCTCCCTGGATTGTTGGGAAGCAGGCGAAACTATCGCCCCCTGGGCAGCATCATGATCAGAGCGCCTCGATCGATAGTGGAAGATGCCTCGATAGACGAGGCCCTCAGGCTGATGACCGAAGGCGGTCTCAAGCGTCTGCCTGTCGTCGATGCAGACGGTGTGTTCAAAGGCATGATCAGGCGGGACTCGATACTGCTGGCGCTCGCACACACCTACTGACCTTCTGGACTGATCCCCGCTCAGCCGCCCAGCGATCGCAGAAAGGCAACCGTCGCCGCGCTCGTTTGATCCCATTGAGCCTGCGGGCTGATGGTCGCTGGATTGTCCCCGGGTTGCGGGCCATAGTCAGCGAATTGCCCGTGATTGCCGCCTTCAATGACGACAAAGGTACTGTCGGCGGGTTCATCAGCCTTGTGTTTCTCTATGGTCGCGCCGTGGTCGAGCCCACCATCCAGGGTGCCGCAGATCGACAGCACCTTGATGTCCGAGTCGCGGAGGCTGGAGTCTGGCGGATAGGATGCCCAGAAAACGACGGCCTTGATCTCGGGATGCTTCGCGGCGAACAGTGCCGATGCGACTCCGCCCAGCGAGTGACCTCCTGTGGCCCAGACAGAAATTTGCGGATGCCGCTTGAGTGCGGATGCCCCCGCGTCTATATCTAAGAAGGCCAGATTGAGGCGAACCGGCACCAGTACTACGAGGATTCCCTGGGCCGCTATCCTGTTCAGGACGGGCGCGTAGGCTCGATAGTCGATGTGGCCGCCGGGATAGAATATCAGGCCAGTTGAGGCTTCCCTGACCGCCGGACTGAATACGAGTGACCCGCCATCCTTGGTGACACTGACCGCCGCATCTGACTTGAGCGCGTCCAGAGCCGCCTGCCGCGCCATACTCGGCGTCAGAGCCCAAACCATGAACACAGCGGTGATGACAATGACAAGCGCGACCAAGGCCATGCCCGTACGAACCAGTGTTTTTCTCATGAAGAGTCTCCCGTCCTTCAAAGATCCGAATCAGGCATGTGCCTGAAGGGCACGCTCTATCGCTGTCGACAGAAGCTCGGGCGGAGTCTGCGATGAGAATCGCTTGACAGGCTTGCCATCCCGGCCAACGAGGAATTTGGTGAAGTTCCAATTAATGTTCCGCGAGCCCAGGAAGCCGCGTAGCGAATCCTTCAGGAATGCGAACAGTGGATGGGCATGCTCTCCGTTTACATCGACTTTCGCGAACAGCGGAAAGGTGACGCCATAGTTGAGCGAGCAGAAGGATGCAATCTCGGTTTCGGAGGCAGGTTCTTGCTCTGCGAACTGATTGCACGGAAAGCCCAGCACCACCAGGCCTTGATCACGGTATGTCTCGTACAGCTTCTGCAGACCGGCGTATTGCGGTGTAAAGCCGCACTTGCTTGCAGTGTTGACCACCAGTACCACGCTGCCCTTGTATTCTGCCAACGATACATCCTTGCCCTGAATTGTCCTTGCCTTGAAGTCATGGAGTGTCGTGCTCATGATTTTTCTCCCTGCAACGTAAGATACTGAATGCTTGATCCATGACCAAATAGCAGCTAGTTCGTCGAAGCCTGCATCTTTCACGATTCGACACCGCCAGGAGCGGTTGCCCAAGGCAAGCCATACAAGGGGCGGTGGCGTTGGATACCGAGATGCAGGCTTCGATGAACTATACATTGCTTTCCTGTCCAGCCAGGATTACGATTGCTGTCATGAAAACACTGAGCCTTGGCAGAAAGATGTCGTACGCTGTCGGAGGGCTGGCCCTGAATTTCGCCAACCTGCTCATCAGCCAGTGGTTGCTCAGGCTCTACGTCCCGAGCCTCGACGGTGCCCTGGTGCCAGTCGGCCTGTTCTCAATCATTTTTCTTGCCGGACGCATCATGGATGGGATTACCGATCCAATCGTGGGGTATCTGAGCGACCATCTGCGGTCACGATTCGGGAGGCGCATACCGTTCATAACACTGGCGCTGATTCCCACGGCGCTGGTATCGTTCTTGATGTGGGTGCCACCGGTACCAGGCCATATGGACTGGGCAAATGGCGTATTCATATTCGTGATGGTGCAGCTGTTCTTCATCTTCTGGACTCTGCTGGCCAATCCGTACATGAGTCTGTTGCCCGAGCTCTCCGCCGACCCGAAGGAACGGGTGGACATCAGCACGATGCAGGCGTTTTTCATCATGCTGGGCACTATTCTGGGGTCGACCATAGGCTCGATCAAGGAGGCCGCCGGTTGGCTGGGCCTTGGCCTGACGGTGGGTGTCCTGACCATCGTTTCGTTCCTGCCCACCATTCTGTTTGTGCGGGAGCCAGCCATGCTGGCTGGTCAGAGTGCCACGGGCGCCGCGCCGGGTGTAACCCATAAGCCTGGCATCTCCGATCTGTATCGCTGGATTTTGCTGACGTTCAGGAATCCGCCGTTCGTCCTGTACCTTATAGCCACCGCCATATTCTGGTTCTCGCTTAACATCATGATCCTGCTTGTACCTTTCTGGGTTGAGCATGTGACAGGCAAGGGTGATGGCGATGTGATATTCGTCATGCTTCCATACGTTGTAGCCAACCTGGCAGCGTTCTTCGCCGCCAATACCGCTTCCAAGCGCTGGGGAAAATATCCAGTGTACCTGGTGACCCTCTTCGGTTCTGGCCTTGTATCGCTGGCGCTCTGTCTTGTCGGCTTGCTCCCGGGCGATCGCTTCCTGCAGACGCAAGTCGTGATGGGCCTGTATGGTGTGACGACGGCCGGATTCCTGATGCTCCCCAATGCCATTCTGGCCGACATCGTGGACTACGACGCGGCCCGGTGCGGCGAGCGACGTGAGGCAATCCATTTCGGCGTGCAGGCGGTTTTTCAGAAGCTGTCCATCGGGCTCTCCATCGCCGTAGCCTCGGCCCTGATGTATGCAGGGGGCAGCCAGAAGCCTACCGTGCTCGGGCTCAAGCTGATTGCGTCGTGTGCGGGAGCGGCTGGACTCGCCGCTGGGCTTGTGTTCACGAAGTATGGCCTGCGGGAAAAGGCCTAGCCCGCTTGGGGAGGCGGATCCAGAATGCCCGCCAGATCCGGCTCGGAGGGCAGGCGATTGTTCGTCCCTATGAACCGATAGAGCCGGGCGGACGCCGTCTCGAGCCGTTCCATTGTCCGTAGGTCTACACGGTACAGCCCGAACTTGGGTACGAACCCATCCAGCCACTCGAGGTTGTCGGTACACGACCAGTATGAGTATGAGGCAATCGGGCAGCCCTCAGACAGTAGTCGGTGTACCCATGCCAGGTGGTCCAGGATGAAGCGAGGGCGCTTCTCGTCCCTCCGGTCGGCGATTCCATTCTCGGCTATAAGCAAGGAGACTCCGGGGTAGCGTCGTTGTAGTTTCTTGCATAGTAGGTACAGGCCCTCGGGGTATATCTCCCATCCCAGATCAGTAAGCGAGGCTCCTGGAGCGGGGCCCCTGTCGACCATGCCCTGGGCCAGTGGGTTGAAGCGGATTATCTCCCGGTAGTAGTAATTGATGCCGAGCCAGTCCAGCGTGCCTGCCGCCTCAGGAATGGTTTCGTCCAGTTGCGGGACCCCTGTGATGGCGACGCGGAGCCGACCGGTATGCAGGGCATCGGGCAGATCCCAGTTGAAGATCCTGTCGAATTGCCCAGTAACAAATGCGTCGAGTGGATTGCCGCCGGACTGACAGAGGCTGAAGAAATAGATCATGCCTACCTTGCCGCCGTATGGCTTCAGGATGCGAAAGGCCTTGCCGTGCGCCTCGGCCAGAGTCGCAAGCACGCGCACACCGGCTGCCGGGTCATGCTTCAATGGGGGGATCTCGCCAGTAAAATATCCACGAAGCACGTATATCTGCGCGTCTATCATCGTTGACCAGTAGTCGACCAGATCCCCGAAGCGCCGCCCGCACTCGGCCGTGTAGGCTTCCCAGCGAACCGTCGTCTCCGGGTTCTCCCAGGCTCCCATGGCGGCGGCCCAGGCGGGCAGGGTAAAGTGCCAGAGGTTGACCGCTACTGTCATGCCCTTGGCCTTCAGTGATTCGAGCATCAACCGGTAATGCCCGAATGCTGATTCGTCATAGCATCCCGGCGCGGGTTCGACACGGCTCCACTCTATGCCGATACGGTGAAAATTCTGTCCGTCTGCGGATGCCCTGGCAAAGTCCTCCTCGTAGCGGTTCCAGAAATCGACGCAAGCGCCTGAAACCGAACCATCGGCAAAGGGACGCGGATCGGATCGTTCCCAGGCGTACCAGTCGGCGCGGTCATTGCCGCCCTCGTGCTGGTACGCATCCTCGCCGGTGCCCCACAGAAAGCCCGTTGGAAAGAGTTGCCCTGTCAGCGCGATCGGGTGGCTCGGTCGGGGCCGCCTGAACAGGAGCGACATGCAGTACAGGGCGCATGCGCCAAGCACTGCGGCGATACCCGCAATGATCATTTCCAGGTTTTCCTCCGCGTCAGTCAACATGGGACTACAGGGTGCCCGATTCGTCAAGCGCCTATGCGGAATCCCGAACTGTGGTACACTGGATCCAAGGAAGAATCATGAATATACGCGCCAAAATATTGACCATCCTCATTGCCACGATGGTTGTACTGGACGCCGTGATTCTGGTCCTGTCGCTTGGCTTGATCATGGGAAGCTATTCGCGACTTGAGCAGACCTACATGCGGCAGAATGCCGAGCGGGTGGTCGCGGCGCTCGATGATCGACTCGAGAAGCTAGGGTATTCTCTCCATGATTGGGCGTCCTGGACCGACACCTATGACTATCTGGCCGGACGGAGGCCTGAGTACGTCGATGACAATCTGATGGATTCGGCATTGGTATCGCTGAACATCAACCTTGTGGCGTTCTTCGATATCAAGGGCACTCTGGTATACGAGAAGGCTGTATCGGGCGTCACCGGGGCACAGACTGCAGTCCCCGCAGGCTTCGGATCCGCCCTCTCACCTCTATTGCCATCCATACTTGCCGCAGGCGTGTCGACGGCAAGGACGGGGCTGCTGGTATTGCCGGATAGCATCCTTCTGGTGGCGGTCAGGCCGGTGCTGACCAGCACTGAAGAAGGTCCCGCGACCGGGGTAATGGTGATGGCCGCTCTGCTTGGAGACGAAGAACTCAAGAGACTGGGTGATATGACGCGCTTGTCCCTGGCTTTGCATCGGATTGACGAGCCAAATCAGCCGCATGAGTTTCAGAGCGCTCTGGCCGGGTTTTCCGGTGACAACGAGGTCGTCATCCGTGTCATCAATGCGCATGAGATAGGTGGCTACACGCGCGCACGCGATATATTCGGTATGCCCGTATTCGTCATCGGGATTCGGGGCGCCAGGGACATTCATGCCAATGGCATGCTGACCATCTGGTATTTCATGGCTACGACGGTCGTGCTGAGTTTTGTCATCGGGCTCACCGTCTGGATACTCCTGGAACGCATCGTAATCAGGCGTCTCGAGCGCATGGGAGCGGATGCTTCGGAGATTCGCAGGCGCGGCGACATGTCGAGGCACGTCTCAGTTTCCGGGAATGATGAACTTGCCAATGTCTCGCGGGCACTCAATGCCATGCTCGATGCCTTGCGACAGAATCAGGCGCGCCTGGAGCAGGCGCAACGCTATGAGGCCCAGGGTAAGCTTGCCGGAGGCACGGCGCACGAGTTCAACAACATTCTGGCCATCATGATGGGCTCGATGGAATTGGTCATGGATGCGATGCCAGAGCATGAGCCCGAGCGTGCGCGCCTTGCGCAAGCCTATCGAGCCGGGGAGCGCGGCAGGGATATTGTTCGGCAGATACTGGAATTCAGCAAAGGCTCAACGCGGGACCAGAAACGTTTCTCACTCACAGACCTTGCACATGCTTCGCTTGAACTGGTACGAGTGCTTGTTCCGGAAAACGTCACCGTGATGTCGAGCATTGTCGAGGATACGGGCCTGATCCTGGCCAACCCTACCCAAATTGAACAGGTCATCATAAACCTGTTCAAGAACGCGATAGAGGCCATTGGAGATCGGCCGGGGACCATCACATTCAGCGTGGAGCGCATCAGGCATGATCAGGGGCTGGATCATTTCCCCGAGCTTCCCCCTGGAGCCTACGTTCGATTGTCAGTCAGCGATACCGGAATTGGCATACTGCCATCGGACCAGGGTCAGATATTCGATCCGTTCTTCACAACCAAGAAGGTTGGATCGGGTACCGGGCTGGGCCTGTCGGTGGTGCAGGGCATCGTGCAGCAGCATCATGGCTATATCCGTGTCGGCAGCGAGCGAGGTTCGGGCACCACATTCGAGCTGCTGCTTCCTGGGATCGCGGATGCTGGCCTCGATGAAGCGCCGCAGCGCGAGGACGACAGCCGGCCCGGAGTTCGCGGCGTGCTCGTCGTCGGCGACGCCCTGCCGCCTGCAGGGCCGCACGGCGCGGCTCTCGAGGCCATAGGTTATCATGTCCAGCGCGCCGCCGATGCCGACCAGGCGCTGCGATTCTGCAGCGATGCTGAGTTGCAGTGCGTTGTTGCGATCGTCGACGCCGATACGGATTTGAAGGCCGCGCTCCGGCTCTGCCGGAAAATTCACTCCCTGGATTCCGGCATCGGGCTCTGCCTCTGTGCAGGCATGGGCACGCCTATCGATGCCGGGAGTCTGTACGACGCGGGGATCGGTACGGTGCTGCAGAAACCCTTGACAATACGCGCGCTGATCGACAGCATCGAGCAGGCCTGCGGCCGCATGGGCGAGGCGCCACAATGATGGCGGAGGGAGTTTGGACCACATGGGATGCATCCTGGTCATAGAAGATGATGTCGACTACCGCATTCTGCTCAAGGATGCCCTGGAAGTGGCTGGCTTTTCAGTATTGACGGCAAGCGACGGCAATGATGGCCTGCGCAGAATGACTCAAGGTCGGTGCGATGTTGTCATCACCGACATGCTGATGCCCGAAAAGGAGGGCTTTGAGACCATCATGGAACTGAAGCGGCTCAAGCCTGATGTGCACATCATAGCCATTTCGGGCGGCGGACGAAGCGGTCGGGGTGATGACCTATTGAGGCATGCCAAGCTCTTCGGGGCACACCACACCATGGCCAAGCCTATCATCCTCAAGGATCTGGTTGCGCTTGTACGTACGCTCATGCCTGCATGAGTCGGTCATGGGGCATCGCCAGAAACAAGCGACCAATCGGCTGCGTGGCGTCCATCAAGTAAGGAAATGAGGCGGCCCTGGGGCCGCCTCTCTGTTGAAATTGTCAGCGTGCTGTTATGAATACTTCTTTATTATTTCGTCGATCTTCTGCTCCATGCCGTTCAGGTCGGTGCAATCATGCAGGACCTCGCCATTCTTGATGCACAACAGCGACGGAGACTTGGTGTACGACAGCCGGCAGGCGATCCTGTCTGACTTGTATACATCGATGCGCCTGAGCTGGAACTTGTCCTTGCGCTCGCGCTGCAGCTGCTCGATGCGCGCCAGGTACTCGCGGTCAAGGGGCTCCGAGGCGTTGTATACAAACGCCATGATCAGGCCCTTGGCCTCGAATATCTCCTTCTGAATGTAGTTTACTTCTTCTACGTACTTCTCTGCCATGAAGCCAGCAACGGCTCCGTCGCCGACCGCCGTGGCCACCTGGCGAAGGGTCTTGTCGCGGCAATCACCGACGGCATAGACGCCTTCCTTGGAGGTTTCCATGTCTTCGTTCGTCTTGATATAGCCGCGGTTCGTCATATCGACGAAGCCTTCGAATATCTTGGTGTTAGGAACATAGCCGATGAAGAGGAAGCATGTGTCGACGTCGACCGGCTGGAGCTGGCCGGTCTTGACGTTCTTGAGCACTACCTGTTTCAGCATGTCATCGCCTTCGAACGAATCGACGACGGTATTCCACAGGAACTTCATCTTGGGGTTAGCCAGGGCTTTTTCCTGCGCGACCTTGTTGGCGTCCATCGTGCCTTCGTTGTGGATGACCGAAACGAAGACCTCGCTGGCGAACTTTGTCAGGAACATGCCTTCTTCGATCGCGGCGTCGCCCGAGCCAATAACCATGATGCGCTTGCCCTCATTGCGCGCGGCATCACAGGTGGCGCAGAACGATATGCCCTTGTCGTTGAGGAATTTCTCCTCATTCTTGGCACCGGTCAGGCGAGGCTTGTTGCCCGTTGACAGTATAACCGCCTTGGCTACGTAGTCGGTCCTGAAGGTGGACACCACCTTCAGCGCGCATTCGATTGAAACGCCGCGGACATCGGTCAGCTTCACATCTACGCCAAAACGGCGGAACTGCTTGTCGAAGATGTTCATCAGCGCGATGCCACCGATAGGCTCGACGAAACCAGGATAGTTCTCGATCTCGCTCGTGTACGTCGCCATGCCACCAATCAGTGATTTTTCTATAAGCAGGGTCTTGAGCCGCGCGCGTCCCGCATAGAGAGCCGCGGTCATGCCTGCGGGACCGCCACCAACCACAACGACATCGTACTGTTCTGTTTTCTTTTCCATGACTTAAAGCTCTCCTGACTTTTTCTTGCCATACCAGTCAGCAAGAACATAAATGGCGAATAGAAGCCCGAATTGAACAATGATGGCAGGAACCCAGCCGCCCAGAAGCTGCGGAAGATAGATCGGTGCTTTCTGATAGAGGATCGGCGATGCCTGGAATATCGGAAGCAGAACCGCGCCGATCACCGAGCCCGCGACAAAGAATATGATCGCTATCCACTGCTGCATGAATCCTTCGCCCATGCGCATCAGTGTTCCAGAGGCGCAACCGCCGGCGATGACGGCGCCGATGCCGAATATGAATCCGCCGATGATTGTCTGCACTCCAGCCGCCCTGATGTTGCCTGGCAGCTTGCTCGCGTCCAGCAGCGTCTCCGAGCCGAGGTTCTCGAGGCTTAGGCCGGTAAGCTTCATCTGCAAGGCCATGTAGCCAAGTGATGATAGCGCTATGGCCATGATGACGGCCTTGGTCAGGTCGGTGCCACCGGTCAGGACAGGATCGCGCATTGCCGCGGTAAAGCAGAAACGGGACCGCTGCAGGGTATAGCCCAGTGCGATACCGATGATCCAGATAAAGGCGCCTTTTGGATTCTGGGTCTGGATGAACAAGCCGAGCAAAATTACCAGTACGACCAGGATGGTGCCTGCGGTCAGCTGCTTCTTCCGCTTGCGGGCCCTCTGCTCGGGGGTTTCCTTGGGCTTGGAAGAGGTCCTTCTGATTGTAGAAGCGGTGCTGTCACTCATTTCCATCTCCTACATGAAGTATTTTTTGAGCAGTTGGCTTCCGACGGCGGCGCCGGAGAATATTGATATCCAGAACAGCCAACCGTGCAGCGAGAAGGCGGGCAACGCGCTGAAGAACGAGCCGATATTGCAGCCCAACGCCAGACGCGCGCCTATGCCCATGCACAGGCCTCCCAGAATCGCTGCCCATACATTCTTGGAACTCTTTATCTTCTTGATCTTGAATTGAGCGGCCAGGAGTACCGAGATCAGCGCGCCGACCACGATACCCGTGTCGGTAATTGCTGGCTGGTCCTTCCAGAAGTTGTACTTGGCCAACGCGCCATTGAAGCCTTTCCATGTGTCGGCGTTGATGCCGACGAGTTGGAGGAACTTGCCGCCCCACATGACGAATGCGCCGGTAACACCCCAAGCGCTGCCGGTTACCGTTACCAGAGCCAGCGCGAGGATAGCCAAGAGAACCGCCCCGGTGGAATAGCTCCACTCCTTCTTCAGAAATGTCTCATGGAACGGATACTTCTTGTTCTCACCCATGCTGGCCTCCTATTTCGTCTTCTCGATGATGATGTTCCATTCGCCTTCGCCGACTTCTTCTATCTCGACATTGTGGCCAGCCGAACGAGCCCAGTCGGGAACATTCTTCATGGCGCAGCTATGATCGATATCGACGATCAGGACATCGCCGACCGCCATTTTTTCCAGAGCCTTCTGGGTTTTGACGAGTGGTACGGGGCAAGCTTCCCCAAGACAATCGAGTGTTTGTTCGGCCATGTGATGGCTCCTTGCAAAGAGTTGTTGGATGCCGCGAGGCGACATACCAATACTATATGCAAGGATCGTGCCAAAGGGCTAAAATATATCGATATATATAGAGATTCATATTATATCGATATAATATATGCATATATATGAAAATATATGAAGTATTCGCAAGGCTATCGCGAGCGTGGTTGGGCGATTCCGGGCGTCTGGAGATTGCGAGTACGTCGAATATGTGGGTATAGTGCCCGGAATCGGGCATCCATGCCGAATCTGGGCGACCGAAATCGGGCAGCGTCGTTCAGCGCAACGTCGCTTAACGAAGCGTCGCTTAACGAAGCGTCGCTTAACGAAGCGAGTATTTATCCAGACGCCGATCAAGCGCCTGTCTGGTTATGCCCAGAAGCTCGGCGGCTCGTGCCAGCACACCGCCAGAGATCTGGAGCGCCTGTCCTATGGCTTTGCGCTCCAGCGACTCAAGATCCAGATCGTTGTTCGACACTGGTTCAGGAGCGGCTGCCGAGGCGCTAGCCATTTTGCTGGCGTTGCGACTGGGGAGTTCCGAACCCAGCTCGATATCGACCGGATTCCTGCCCATGATATATGCCCGCTCCATGATGTTCCGCAGTTCGCGCACATTTCCGGGAAATGCGTATGACTGCAGCTTCTCCCTGAACCCGGGAGCCAGGACAAGCGGCGCGTCGCCGGCATGCCGACCGAAACCTGCAAGAAAATGCTCGGCCAGGAGGCAGATGTCCTCCGCTCGGTCGCGCAGAGGCGGTATCAGTATCTCCAGTACGGCAAGCCTGTAATACAAGTCGCGTCTGAATGTTCCGGCGGCTACGGCAGCGGACAGTTCGCGGTTTGTCGCGCAAATGATGCGGACGTCGACGTCGCGCTCTGCGTCCGAGCCAACGGGGCGAACCTTACCTTCCTCGAGGACGCGCAGCAGCTTGGACTGTGCCTCGAGTGGCAGTTCGCCGACTTCGTCGAGGAAGAGGCTGCCACCCGAGGCTGCCCGGAACAAGCCATCACGGGCTATACGCGCGTCGGTAAAGGCACCACGCTCGTGGCCGAAGAATTCGCTCTCGAACATGTCCCGCGGTATCGCGGCGCAGTTGACGGCCAGGAACCTGGCCGAGGCTCGCGGGCTCTCGGCATGAATCCGTCTGGCCACCAGTTCCTTGCCCGTACCGCTTTCTCCTGAGATGAGCACTGGCGATCCGGAGTGGGTCGCGGCCAGAGCTATCATGTCGCGGAGATCATCCATTGCTCTCGATCTGCCGACAAGCTCGCCCTTGTCAGCCAGTTCGCGGTTGAGTGTCGCGCACAGCTCGGCATATTGTTGCGATGATCGCTGAGCAGCTATGTACTTCTGTGTGCGCGCTATGGAGGCCTGCAGGTCGAGCGAGGCGAATGGCTTCTTGAGATAGTCGAAGGCACCCAGCCTGAATGCCTCGATGACGCTGTCCATGTCGCCATGGCCGCTCATGACTATGGTCTCGATTTCCGGCCGCATGGCCTTGAGCCTTCGCAGGAATTCCAGCCCATCGTATTCGGGCAATTTTATATCGACTATGGCGACGTCTACGGTGCTGGTGTCGATCAACCCGAAGGCGGCGGATGGGCGATCCGCCTCGAGTGTGGCAAAGCCGGCGTTTTCGAGATATTCGGCCAGTTCCGACACAAGTCTTGTCTCGTCGTCCAGAATCAGAATGGTCAGCGGCTTCATGAAGCGCCCTTCCAGGCAGGAACCTTGACTATGAGGCTGGCGCCGCGGACCGGGTGCCCCAGTTCAATGCTGCCACCCATCTCCCTGATAATGCCAAACGAAATGGACAGGCCTAGTCCTGTGCCCTTGCCCGGCAGTTTGGTCGTGAAAAATGGATCAAAGACCCGTGCGCTTAGTTCCCCGGGAATGCCCGTGCCGTTGTCGTTGACCTCAAGGCATACAAGGCCCGGTTCCGCCCAGCTGCGTATCCTGATGATGGCGGGCATGGGGTCGGGATTGTTCGACTCCGCATCGAGGTGCAGACGTTCTTCCACCGCGTCCCGTGCGTTTGACAGCAAATTCAGAACGACCTGTTCGTACTGGAATGGGTTGCCCCGCACCTCTGGCAGGGTATCCGCGAGACTTACCGACAGATCGATCTCGCGCGTGGCAAGTTGTACAGCGAAGAGGCCAAGCGCGTTCTGGATAGTTGTATTGACAGAGAAGCCAGTATGGTATTCCTCCGGAACCGACCGTGCGAACAGGCGCACATGGTCGATGACGCGGCGCACCCGGTCTATGTCCGCGTTGATGGCCGAGACCTTGTTTCGCAGGTAGGCGCTGTCCACGGTGCCATTGGCAAAGCGAGTGGACAGATTTTCTATCGAGAATGTTATGGAATTGAGCGGCTGCGTTATCTCGTGGGCCATTCCTGTTGCCAACTCGCCTATGGCCGCGAGCCTGGATTGTTGATTGGCCAGGCCTTCTGTTTCCTTGTGCATCCTGATGGCGTCTTCTATACGGCGCTCGAGTGTTTCGTTCAACTGCCGCAACGCGGCCTCGGCACTACGCTTGTCCGTTACATTGCGTGATATCCGAATTACGTGTTCGACCCTGCCCCCGGTGCCTGGCACCGGTACCGCGACATGCTCCCAGCATTCCTCGCTCGCGGCCGAGGCGTTGACGGTGCCGGCGGATGGTCTCACGTAACATGCCTCCACCGAAATGATCTCGCCGCTCTCGAAGGCTTTGGCGAGGAGTTCGCCCTCGTCACCAAAGAAGCCAACGCTGGCACTTGCCTCGCGAGGGTCCATACCCACAATAGCGGGCATCAGTTGCCGTGCCCGGCTGTTTGCCCATAGCACCTTATAATCCGGTCCGACGTAGTACACGACGCCTGGTATGCCTTCGACTATGGCCTGCAGGAGCATCTCTCGTTCGCGCAGCGTGCCGATGATGCTGTTGACCACCGTGATAATTTCCCTGAAATCCACCGCAGTCTCGGAGACGTCGCCGCGGTAGCCAAGATCGCCCGCGGCTATGCGCTCGGAAATCATTCTGGTCTGGTTCACGACGGCGCGCAGCGGCCTGAATAGCGCCCGCATAGCCAGGATGGTAGTCAACGCAAGCGCCATGAGCAGGATCACGCCCAGGAATATGAGCCCGCGGCGTATCTGGTTGATGGCGCCGGCCAGTGGCAGACGGGAGAGTTCCACCTTGATGAATCCTATAACGTTGCCCGCATAGTCGCGAAATGGGTAGAGGTCGACCGCCTCGGCCTGGGAACAATCCAGAGACCATACATTCTTGCCGGTGGCAATGTCTTGCACGGAGCTTGTCGATGGTGTGCAGCGGTCGATTGGTCTGGTACCCGCTATGTATTCCGGTTGCCCGCCGCTGTCGAGTCCGAAGATGTAATAGTCGCCGTCATACGTGGACTTGAGGCGTTCGGCGAAGACCTGCCCGAATTCCATGGCATATTCAACCGCGCCAAGAAACCTGGATCCGCTGAAGAGCGGAACGACGACGCGGATCCCCAGACCGTCGCGGCCGCGTTCAATTCCCGATACGGCGATGCGCCGCTCGATCACCGCCTTGATCATCGGACGTGTCTCAACGAGCGAATCGCCATATGTTGATGGGTCGTGTACTCGCAGGAAGGTCGTCCCGTCAGGAAGGAAGAAATGAAAACGAACCATGCGGTCTTTGATCTTCCCGTACGCAGGTTCGAGGTATGCCTGCAGGCCGGCACGGTCGCGCTGGGCGAAGAGCCGCAGTACTTGCGGATTGTCGGCTATGGCAACGATTGCAATTGAGGCGCTCCGTATGTCATCGTCTATGGTCGCCCTGATTGAATTGTTCAGGAAGAGCGACGTCTCGCGCTCGCTGGCAGCCACCGCCTTGGTGTTGCCTTCCAATATCAGGAAGGCAAAGCCTGCGTACAGCAGGGCCTGGGCCGCGACGATGAAGGCAGTCAGTCGGAACGCCAGTTTTTTCCGGGGCGGTGGAACCAGCACCGTGCGGACCTACTTGGCTACGTCTATTGGAGGCAGGGTGAGAGCCGACTCGGCAGCCAGTCTGTTCTCCGCCTGGATGGCGTCGTAGACTTCCTGGCGGTATACCTTGACGGTCTTGGGCGCGTCTATGCCGAGTTTCACCTGGTCACCACGAATCTCGATGATCGATACGACGACGCCATCGCCGATCACCACTTTTTCGTTGAGCTTGCGCGATAGTATGAGCATCGCGCTACTTCCTTGACGCGGCCAGCTCGGCCATCACATCGTGTTTGGTGGCCCAGCGCGGATCGGTCAGTATGACCTGCGCGCCGCGTCGTATCTTGCGTCCTATGACCAGAGGACCCATCAGGTTGGCCGTTATGGGACCACCATCGGGGGGGACCGTCACCATGGCCAGCACCAGCGCGTCGTCGGGATCCATCACACCCAGTGAGCGCATCGCCTCATCGGCCACGTCTATGGAGTAGTCTGGCCGGAACAGGAACGGATCCAGCAGGATGAAGCCAAGCTCGGCCAGCTCCATCGACTGCAGATAGAAATAGGGCTTCTGCGGGGCATCGAGCAGCGCGTACGAGGTGAATTTTCTGAAGCCTATCAACCCGTCGGGGAAGTCTATGACCTGGCGCTCGTCGATGTCGAGCTCGCCCATCATCTTTGTCTGTATCCTCATGTGGATGCCCAATCTGCCGCAATCATCGCAAGAAGTCAAGGAGCGACTTTGGCAGGACCCGGCCGGCCATCTGCAGCGCAGCCGTCCTTGCATACTCCATCATCTTGAAGTCGGTTATGGCCTGGGTCATGTCCAGGTCCTTCTCGTCCGCCAGGAGCTTGGTCATGTCGGGTATCTCGCGGTTCAGCCGCAGGGCAGCCGCGTCGAGCCGCTCCACCATCGATCCGGCCTCGGCCAGACGCCGGCCCATGTTGTCCATGCCCGCATCGATGCTCGCCAGTACGCGACCGCCAACATCGATATGGTCGCCCTTGTACAAGGCATCGCGCAGGGCAATCACCGAGTCGAACAACGAACCGCCCGAGACGCGAGCCATCGTCGCGTAGTCCGACGGCACGCCCGAGCCTGACAGGATGCCGAGGTCGGCGAGCGCCCGTCCGCCGGCGCCATCCTCGAGCCTGACGCGATGGGCGTCGGTCGCCTCGAGCACCAGAGAATTGCGCGCCGGATCGAGCGATGCCTTGATGGCGGCGCCCGAGTCGTTGATCTTGGCTATGATGGCCTGGACCGTATCGCCTGGTTTGAGCGCTATCCGGGCCCCGTCGACGAATATGCTTGCGTTGTCCATGACGCGATAGGTCGAGGCGTCCGCTCCCGCCGCGATGCGCTGCCGTTCCGACCAGAATACGGCGTCGCCGGGCAGGTTCATCGGCAGGTACGATGCCTCGCTGATTTCCGCCTTCGGAGTGCCGACGCCTCCAAGGTAGTCGACGCCAACCGTCGCGGCGGCGCCGGCTCCTTCTATATAACCGCTCTTTACCCTGAACGGTTCGGTCTTGGCCTTGTCGCCTGCAAACAGGAAGTCGCCATCCGGGCCTCGGGCATTGCCCAGGCTGACCATCTCGGCGAGCAGCTGATCGACCTCGACGGCCATAGCAGCCGTGTCTTCCTTTGTGTAGGTGCCCGTTGCGCCGGTTACGGCCAGTTCACGGACCCGCTGCATGATGTCCTGCGTCTGCCGCATGTAGCCTTCAGCCAGCGAGGCGCGATCCTTGGTGTACTGGACATTCTGCTCGTAGCGTTGCAGCCGGCCCACGAACGACTCGTAGCGCACGGAACGCGCCGCGGCTAGAGGGTCGTCGCGAAGATTCTCCAAACGCTCCTGTCTGGACAGGCGATTCTGGGTGGACGCCATGGAATCCTCCGAGCGTCGCAACCAGTACTGCATATCGTTGTTCATGTAATCGGTACTTACTCTACGCATGCTTGAACTCCTGGCTGGGTGCTGAGTGCGGCAATTGCCTAGACGCCCATGCGGTTGATAATGGTATCGAGCATGGAATCCACCTGGGATATGAACTTCGCCGCCGCGGCATATCCATGCTGGAACTTGATCATGTTCGACAGTTCCTCGTCGACGTTGACACCCGATATCGACTGCCGTGTATCGGTCAGGTTCTTCACGATGCGCGACTGCGTCTCGGCCATCCTGCCTGCCCGCTCGCCGCTCAGTGCCACCGCGGCCACCGCGTCGGCAAAGTAGTCGTCGAATGTCTTCTGGGACCCGACCATCACCGGTGCGGTGCGCAATCTGGCCATAGCCAGGGCGGCGCTGCCATCACCCGCGTCAGCCGGCCGGCCGTTGGTCCCGAATCCGGCAGCCACGCTTGTCAGGTCGAGCGACACGGCGCTCGATACCTCTATCCAGCCGGCAGGATGGGCAAGCGGCGCCACCGCGTAGTCTATGCCGCCCCGCAGACCGGTCACCGCGTCGGGCTTGTCCCAGGTATACGCGGCCGCCGCTCCGCTGGCGGATAGCAAACCAGAATAGCCGGACAGGAATTCGCCTGAATCCTCAACGTGCCTGATCACGAAATCGGGGCTCTCACCATCGGAGCTGGTCTTGGCCCTGAGTTGCAACTTGCCATCGGATGTGAGTCTCGCGGTGACATCGGAGCCTGAATCGTTGACGCGCCTGACTATGTCCCCTACCGTGTCCGTCGGACGATATGCCACATCGACGAGGCCGCGCGGGCCAGAAAGGCGCATCACACCGGATAGGCCTATCTGCTCCTGGGCGTCAAGTGCGTTGCCGCCGGTCATGCGGTAGATGTAGCTGTGGTCGTAGGCGCCATCGCCGTTGCGGTCGTAGTTGCCCGCTATGTTGTTGACGCTCGGCAGTTCGGTAAAGAAATCGATGCCGGTCTTGCCATTGAGCCCGTATGCGGATCGGTGTACCTCATTGACCATGTCGGTAAAGGTCAGCGTCATCGTGTCGAGGGACGCGATCTCGTTCTTTATGTCGACGTCGCGCAACTCAAGGAGGGCGCCAAGACGGCCGCTCTTGATCGTCGCTTCGGAGCCGGTGTCGGCCCACAGCACCCTGGGATATCCCTCATTTTCGGCGCCGCTTGACATCGTGAAGCCGCGGGCTATCTTGCCCTGCACCAGGATGTGTCCGTCGATGTGCACCATGAACTCGTCAGGGTCGCGTCGATCGACCGATATGGGGACAAGGGTACCGAGCTTCTCGACGAGCAGGTCGCGGCGGTCATACAGGTCGTTTGGATTGTCGCCCATCGCCTTTGACTTGACTATCTCCGAATTCAGGGCGGCTATCTGTCTCGATATATCGTTGGCCTGCGAGGTAACGACTTCTATGTCTTCCTGGGTCATGTCCCTGGTGGAAGCCAGCCGGCGATACTGCTCGTGTATCGAATCGATCAACGTGCGCCCGCGCTCCACAACAGCCTGGCGCGGGGCAAGTTCCGATGGGTGCAGCGACAGTTCCTGCCATGAGTCCCAGAATTTGTCCATCTGGGTCCTGGTCGATACCTCTGTTGGCTCGTTATGTATCTGCTCGAGCATCTTGGTATACTTGTCGCGGGTATCCCAATATCCAAGTCCGCCCTGCTGGGCGACGATTCTGGAGTCAAGGAGTTCATCGCGCATGCGTTCGATGCGAACCGCCACGACGCCCTGGCCTATCTGGCCGGCCGTCTCCTCCCGGTTCAGCTGCGGCAGATAGAGCGGCTCCATCGTGCCCAGCTCGACGCGCTGACGCGAATAGCCTTCTGTAGCCGCGTTGGTCAGGTTGTGGCCGATGGTTGTCATGCCCTGGTTGTGCGCGACGAGTCCGCGTTTTCCTATTTCTATGCCTGCAAAAGTCGATTGCACGGGTAACTCCTTGGCCTGCTAGAAGGCCTGATCCAGGATCATGGCGGCCGAGCTGGCATGGTGCGCCTTGCCCGAGCGGCCGTAGATCTTGCCTTTGCGGTCGGGGAACAGCGTCTCGATTGCCTGCCTCAGCGTCGTGGCCGCGTCTCCGACAAAGTACGAGAGCGCCTCGTTCTCTATGCGCGCCCGCATCGACGAGAGCCTGAGCGCCCTGTAGCAGTCATTGAGCAGCGAGCGGTACTCCACAGGCAGCGACAGCGATGCCTTGAATACGGTGGAGTCCACCGGCAGCTGAGCCTCATCGAGGAATGCCGACCACGCATCTGCCCGCCTGACTTCTGCCGCGGCCACTTCCTCGGCCAACAGTGCGGCGCGCTCCAGAGCGTGCTCCAAGGCTGTCCAGTCGCGAGCCCGAACCGCGCCGGTGACCTCGCGCTGCTCGTCAACAAAGAGATCGAGCGCCCTGGTTTGCTGTCCGGCGAGCTCTATGAACGTCATCAATCGTTTGGTGTCCATATCTACCCTCGCTTCATTATCGGTACTGGAAACGGGGAGTTTACGCCGATATAGTAAGTACACCGACTATTACGCGGAATTTCGCTCTTGAATTGAGGGTTCGATGCTCAAATCGCTGTCTAAACTGCTCTGGCTCGTTCGCGGTGTGCGGGTTTTCGCACTGGTAGGCGAGAGCGGGACAGGAAAAAGCTTCAGGGCCAAACTGGTGGCCCAAAAGTACGGCATCGATATGATTATCGACGACGGTCTGCTGATCAATGGTGAATCGATAATCGCGGGCAAGTCGGCCAAGCGCGAGAAGCTATACATGGCGGCCGTCAAGACGGCTCTCTTCCACGAAAAGGCCCACCGCGACGAGGTGGCCCGCGTGCTGCAGCGGGCCCGCTGGAAGAGGATTCTGCTGATTGGCACGTCCGAGAAGATGGTCAAGAAGATAGCGGAGCGACTGCAGATACCGTATCCCACCAAGATCATCAAGATAGAGGATATAGCCAGCAGGGAAGAGATAGAGACGGCGATTCGATCCCGCAAGGTCGAAGGCAAGCATGTGATCCCCGTGCCGGCCATAGAGATAAAGCGCAGCTATCCGCGGATCTTCTACGACAGCATCCGGGTCTTCCTGCAACGCAACCTGTCTCCGGGCGGTCTCACCACACCCAAGCTGTACGAAAAGTCGGTAGTCCGCCCTGAATTCTCCAAGCGAGGCAGGGTAGCCATATCCGAGTCGGCCCTGTCCCAGATGGTTATCCATTGCGTCGACGAGTTTGATGATTCGATAAGGATACAGAAGATAACGGTGCGGTCTGATTCGCAGGGATACAGCCTGACCGTTACCATAGATGTGCCGTTTGGCACACAGCTGTCGGGCAGGATCCATAACCTGCAGCAGTACATAGTCGACAATATCGAGCGGTTTACGGGCATCCTGATAGAGGAAGTAAACCTGGTCATAGACAGGTTTTCAAAATAGAACACAGGCTGAACCACCCGCGTTTGACAACGCTACGGATGGACAGTACGATTGATGTACCATGGAGGGTACCACAGTGAAGAAAACGCTCAGCATACTGGCTGTCGTGTTCCTCGTCGCCGCGAGCGTCGGCGCGCAGGATGCGGCGGCTCCGGCTCCGGCTACTGCGCCGGATACTGCACCGGCCGCCGCGCCAGCGACGGTAGCGGCAGCAAAATCCTACAGCGCCAGCTCGCACCATTATGCCGTCTGGTCGGACATCAGCACAGAAGACGCGACTGCCCTGGCAACAACGCTCGACGGCCTCTTCGGTGTCTACAATGAGTACTTCCGCTTCGACGACTCGACACTCAAGTCGGCTCTGACCGTACGCAAGTTTGCCACCAAGGACGCCTTCGACGCCTATCTGCGGAAGGTTATAGGAGAGACCAAGGATGATTTTGTCTATCTCCACTATCCGACGGTAGAGCGATCGGAGCTGGTTGTATATGCCAAGGACAATGCCGATGACTTTGACGCGTCACTGGCTCACCAGGCCTTCGTGCAGTTCCTCAAGGCGTTCATATCTGAACCACCGCTCTGGATACGGGAGGGCTTTGCGGTCTTCTTCGAGCGTACCAGGCTGGATCCAAAGACCGGCGTCGTTACCTATGTGGACAACCAGGCTTGGCTTGAGACGGTCAAGCTTCTGCAATCGCAGGCGCGGCTCTACAAGATAACCGACCTTTTGGTTTTGTCATCCGATGACGCCCGCGCCGGACTCGACGTGTTCTACCCGCAATCATGGGCGCTTGTTTCATTCTTCCTGAACAGCCCCGATCGCCGCTACAACCGCTTCATCTGGGATGCCATAGCGCACCTGTCTCCTGAGGGCACGCTTGAGCAGAACCAGACCATCGTCCGTGATTTCTTCCTGCGCTGGCACAACGAGCAGGCAGCCCAGGCCGATTTTGTGACGTACCTTGATGGACAGCGGACATTTGCCGAGCTTGTGACTTCAGGGGTCCGCGCATACGGCGACAAGGACCTGGAGACGGCTCAGAAGGCTTTTACGCAGGCGCTTGCGAAGAATGCCACCAGTTACATTCCGCCCTACTATCTGGGACTGATCGCCTACGCCAAGGGTGACTATGTACTCGCTGACGGGTACTACAAGACGGCCCTTGACCTTGGCAGTGACGCGCCCATAACCAATTACGCACTTGGCATCAATGCGTACGCTTCCAGGCGCTTCGACGAGGCCAAGGCCTATTTGCAGAAGGCTTCCGATGGCGATCCGACCAAGTATCAGGCCAAGGCAGCGGATATTATTACCCGCATCGGGAGCGATACCGGCATGTAGCTTTCACTCATCTCGGGGCATCTGCTTTGTCGCGGCCCGCATCGTGACCCTCGACATACAGTAGTATGCCGTCGGGATCCCGGTGCGGGCCGCTTCGCGCATCTGCTCCCGATATGAGTGAAAGCGCCTGCAGGGAGTGTGTCGGGGCATCTGCTTTGTCGCGGCCGTCCTTCGGGGCGGCCGTTTCATTTATGGCATGAGGATTTCTTGTCTGTCCCAAGCGGGGCCGGCCTGGAAGGGTAGGCCAGCCTGGTCACAATGAGCCTGGATCTGGGCGTGCGAGAGGTCATGGCAGATGTGGGTCAGCAGTACCCGCTTGGGCCGTAGGTCCATAGCCAGCGAGAGCGCCTCGTCTATAGAGAAGTGCGTCGGGTGCGGCCTGAGCCTGAGCCCGTCAATCATCAGCAGATCCAGATCGAGGAGCATTTCGCGCGACGCCGCTGGTACACCAGAGCAATCGGTCAAATAGGCCAGCCCGCCGATGCGGTAACCGAGTATCGGCCGATCACCGTGAGCTATGGGTATAGGACGAGCCAGCATCGTGCCAATGCTGACATCAGCGGTTCCGACAACATTGAGTTCCAGCCGCGGCTTGCCCCCACCGATCTGTCCGTCTCTGAAGGCGTACGAAAATCGCTCCTCGATCTCGGCGGCATCGATAGCGGAAGCATAGACTCGCAGCGAGTGTCCACGGGTCAGAGGGCGTACATCATCAAGGCCGTGGATATGATCGGCATGGGCATGTGTGATGAGTACGGCATCGAGTCGTGTCAGGCCGACGCGCAGGCCTTGCAACCTGAATTCGGGTCCGGCATCGATCAATATGCGCTCGTCAGCATTGCCCTCGACAAGTATTGATGATCGGTAGCGCGTATCGCGCGGGTCAGTTGAGGTGCAGACCGGGCAGGAACAACCGAGCACCGGCACGCCGTGACTCGTGCCCGAGCCCAGTACTACGACTTTCATGGCGCGAGGCTCTGCGGTTCAAAGCGGGAAGAGACGGGTAGCCTGACCAGTTTGACAAATTCGTAATCGCGGTCCGCCACTATTCTGTCCAGCGACGTTTCGGCCGCGCTTTCGAAGACCGTTACCCTGAAGATGCCATCACTGTCGAAGTACGGAAACAATGCCGCGATATGAAAATATCGCCTGAGGTTGGGCGCAGTCTTGTCGCGGGCATTGAACTGGGCCAGATAGAAACGGCCCGGCTCACGCGACGCCAGCACAAAGAGCTCCGCCTTGAGCCCGCGCACATCGATGCCGACATCGTCGAAATTATCAGAAAAGGCCTCGTACAGTGATCCGCCATTGATTGGATCGGCGTCCTTGACCCGCAGAGCAGAAGGCGGATCGTCAACGTCGTTGGCCAGCGGTGACTCATCATGCCGCGATGGATGGAACACGGCCCATGCTTCGCGGGCGAGCGCTCTTGCCCAGTCAAGCCCGAAGAACGGGTCGAGCCTCTCCTCGAAATTGATGGTGAACGACGAGCCGCGCCATCCGAGCATGCGATCCTTGAGGGTCGCGATCGACAGGTAGCTCCCCGTCAGCGGGTGCAGTATTCCATCGACCAGCCACTTTGCGAAACCTGAGCAGTTGAGCCCGGCCGGAGGCAGTTGGTCGGATAGAGTCGATATCAAGACAGGGCGGCCATCCTGGTCGATGGCTCCATCGTCAGCGTATCTCAGGCCTGGCAACCGCACCCTGATGGCGGATTCAAGACTTCGTGCGTCTCCGTACAACGGAGGCTCCGGGGCGAAGAGGCTCCAGTCTATAACGTCCGCCGTCAGTTCTCGCAATCTGGAGAACGGTGAGCGGAGAACATCATCGAATGACAGCGGGACTATCACCTCGCGGTACAGCACGCCGCCATAGGCAACGATGTCTATTCTCGACCTGGTGCCGTATGGATAGACCCGTGCAAAAGTCCCAGGATCGCTCCTCAGGAATATCTTGACCTGCATGAAGGAGCCATCACGGTCGGAGCGTTTTATTATCCAGCTGCCCTGTGCGTACATCGGAAAGCCGCCTGCCCGATCAGGGGCGACGACGACATAGAATGCGTCCTTGCCGCGCTGGGTCGACACCGACCATGTGCCCCATGCGTTGCGCTCCGCCGTGGGCCCGCTAGAAAGTGCCATGGCCCTTGGCGCGGATATCACCGTGTCCCAGATTCGGCGCCGGATGTCGGAGTTGTCGGCCATAGCCGATATGGGCTGGTCGCCCCCCAGCGCAGGATATGCGGCCTGTGGGAACGCCGGCATCAGGCACATGAGCAACACGAACAGCAAGCTCGCCGTGCCTGCCGCGGTCGGGTGGATTATTGTGGTAGTCATCGTCTACAGTATCGGCGCAAATGCTGGCCTGGACCAGCCTGTGGTCGTTCAGAACGACCGGTTTCTGGCCGATACTCGTATGGATACGACTCAAAAAAAGGATGGCTCATGTTTTCTCAGGTGCATCGCAGGTGGATACTGGTATCGCTCTCGCTTTTTGGCATTGCGGCTATGATCGGGGTCGGCGCGACGACCCAGGACGGACAACCCTCGGGTTCATCGGCGACTTCCACATTGGAAGCGCCAAAACGTAGTAGTACGCCGTATCGGCTGTTCCCGGCGCTGCTGTCGATGCCGCCGGCCTCGAATCGTTCAGCAAGGCCCGTGTATGGTCCCCGTTCACCCGCGGCCATCGAGGCCGAGGCGGCCGAGGTCGAACAGGCAGCAGCAGAGGCCGCCGACAGGCAATCGATCCTGGCAGGGAACCAGGTACTCGCGTTCTACGGCAAGCCCAATTCGCCATCCATGGGCATTCTGGGAGAGTACTCCAAGGAGCAGCTTGCACCGCTGCTGGAGGGCTATGCCAAGCTGTACGATGCCGTCAACGGGCCGCTCGGCGTCGTGCCCGCTTTCTATATTATCTATGGAACATGCTGGCCCGCCGGCGAGATCGGCATTCTGAACCGGGCTGTTGTGGAATCATACATCCAGTTTGCGGCGGACCGCGGGTGGATTGTCTTTCTGGACCATCAGCTTGGCAAGTACAGCGTTGAGGATTCGGTCAGGTCGATGCTGCCATTCCTGAAATATCCCAATGTGCATCTGGCCATAGACCCTGAATGGCGCACGCTGAAACCCATGCAGGAAATCGGCTTCATAACCGGGTCGGAATTGAACGAGGCGCAGCGCATCGTCGATGACTACCTGCGAGACAATGATCTACCAGGCATAAGGATGTTTGTCGTCCACCAGTTCCGCGCGACGATGATACAGGATGTCGCGAGCGTCAAGGCCGGTTTCGACAGGGTCGTGCTGGTGCATACCGCCGATGGCTTCGGGCCGCCTACACTCAAGAAGAGCACCTATGCGTTCAACGCCAGGATCGCCAACATGCCGGTCAAGGGTTTCAAGCTCTTTTTTGAGTCCAAGGTTGCTGGCGCGGGCTGGGACAATCCACTGATGAAACCGGAGGAAGTGCTGGCGCTCGATCCCATGCCACTGGTTGTCATGTACCAATAATTTTTTTATATGTAACAACATTGAGCGGTTTCGCATTGTGTTTTATGGTACTATAGTGCCAGCACCGTACTAAGGAGCACTGGATGTCAGCATACAGATCACCCTTCTCGTCTATCGCCATCGCCATCGCCATCGCGATGTCCGCGCTGGCGCCGATATGGGCCTTTGATCCACCGACCGGTGCGGATACCGCCACGACTTTGGCTTCGCCGGAGCTTCTGGCAGGTGGCTATTCAGCCTCGTCTACCAGTTCCCCGATGGCTGATCTGGCCAATCCAGCGGCATCCGGCCTCTTGCAGCGGACGACGCTCGACCTGTCCTATGTGGCACTCGTCGGCCTTGGCACCGAGTCAGGCTGGGGCCATGTCCTGAACGCGGGCATAGCGGTGCCGGAGCCGTATGGTGTCTGGACCGGCTATCTCGGCGTCATCTCCTCTCCATTCGCATCGATCGACCTGGGTACCGTGTTGACCGGACGCGTCGGGATGGCCAAGGACCTGTTCAAGGACCTGCTGGTTGGAGCCGCGCTCAATGTGCAGTTAGGTTCCAATGGCGGTCTGGGGTGGGGTGCCGGCCTGGATCTGGGTGTGATAGGCATACCTGGCGACGTGGGAGCGCTCAAGGGCGTAACCTGGGGCGTATCGCTCCACAACCTGGGTATGCCATTCTCGGCGCCCGGTACTACGGGCATGTCTGGAGCCGTGACCACTGATGGTTACTCGTCGCCCTTCACGCCGCAGGTGGGCATCTCGGCAGACCTCGTGCGCGCAGAGGCCACGGGGGTTACCCTGTCGAGCAACGCTGACCTGTGGTTCCCCACATTCCAGAATATGGTATTCGCCGCCGGACTCAAGCTTGGCTGGCGCGACAAGGCCTTTGTACGGCTTGGCTGGGATTACAACATGGCCGAGTCAGTGGCCGGCGTCGATCAAAGCCTCGTGCCCAGTCTTGGTATCGGGGCCAGCTTTGCGATAGACAAGGCCAAGGATGAATCGATAGTCTCAAAGACGGGGCTCAACCGATCCGAGATTCGCCCTTCGATATCCGCTTCAAAGCTTTATGGAGACATCTGGGCCATTGGCGGTGGCGTGAACGTGCCGCTCGGTGTCCTGGACAATACGCCGCCAGTCATAACGATCAAGTATCCGACATCATCATACGACGCATACTATTTTAGCCCGAACAATGATGGCGTTCTTGATGCCGTGACGCTGCCGCTCTCTATAACCGATCAGCGCTATGTACAGGGATTCGCATTGAAGGTGTTCGACTCCGCCGGCGCGGTGGTCAAGACCATTGCAAACAAGGAATCGCGGCCGGAGAATCAGGATCTCAAGGGACTCGTGGCGCGCCTCTTGTATGTCAAGAAAGGCGTGGATGTACCCGCGGAGCTCGTCTGGAATGGCCTGACCGATTCCGGCGCACTGGCTCCAGATGGCCGATACTCCATAGTCGTCGAGGCATTCGATGACAACGGCAACCAGGCGACGACTGAGCCCTGGTTCGTCGTGATCGATACGATGCCTCCCAACGTCAAGGCCACGGGGCCGGCCGGCGGTTCGGACGCGCTCATATTCAGCCCGGACGGTGATGGCAGCAAGGATACGTTTGCCATAGCGCAGGATGGCTCGGCCGAGGACCTATGGAAGGCAGACGTTCTGGACGCGGCGGGTGCCGTCATCCGGACCTGGAAGACCCAGAACGCGGCGCCGACCCTGGTCAGCTGGGATGGCAAGAACGATTCCGGCCAGGTTGTCCCCGATGGAGTGTATGCCTACCGCATAGCTTCCACTGACCGGGCCGGAAACGCAGGATCGGCCAAGGTCGAGAATATCATCGTCAATACGCAGCAACCACCCGTTGGCGTCGCCATCGATATGGCCGCCTTCAGCCCCAATGGGGATGGAGTCAGGGATGTTCTTTCGTTGCTGCCCAATGTGCCCGTTCGCACCGGAATATCCACCTGGAAGCTGTCGGTGCTCGATGCTGACGGCAAGGACCGATGGTCAGTCAGCGGCTCGACCCCTGATTCGCTGGCCGCCCGCTACCAGTTCAACGGCAAGGATTCGTCAGGCGCCTCGCTTCCCGAAGGCACCTACAGAACGCGTCTGTCGGTGACCTATGTAAACGGACACGGACCAGTCGCCTACTCGCCAAGCTTCATCGTAGATACGACGGCTCCCAAAGCCACGGTCACAGTAGACAGGGCGGCGTTCAATCCGCTCGGCGATGCCAATACGAAGATAACCATGACGCAATCCGGCTCGGAAGAGGATCGATGGACCGGCGAGATGATCAATGCCGGCGGTGCCGCCGTCAAGACCTGGACCTTCCTTGGAACGCCTGACAAGGCCGTGCAGTGGGATGGCTCCGATGACGCCGGCAAGGTCGTGGCCGACGGCTCATATACCTATCGGCTATCGGCTACCGACCGCGCCGGCAACGCTACCCGGGTAACGGGCAACGCTGTCCTGGTCGATACTGAGAAGAAGCAGGTGCGCCTGGCGCTTGACCGTCGCGCGTTCAGCCCGAATGGCGATGGCGTCGCCGATATCGTCGTCATGAGCCCGGAGAGCCAGTCGACCTCCAGGATTCTCTCATGGAAACTCGCGGTGCTCGGCGATGCCGATTCGCCGGTTCGAAGCTTCACAGGCACGGGCACGGTGCCTGCGAAGATCACGTGGGATGGCAAGAAGGATGATGGCACGAAGGCTCCCGATGGCGCATTCCGTGCGGCTCTGGAAGTGCGGTACGTCACCAACGAGGTGGAGTCGGCTCGTTCCGTTGAGATGGTGCTGGACACGGTAGCGCCGTCGATAAGGCTTTCGGCGGAGGACACGCTCTTTAGCCCTGATGGTGATGGCCGCAAGGATGTGGTCAAAATCACGCAGGAGTCCGTGCCCGGTGATACCTGGGATGGCGCCATAGTCGACGCATCAGGCAAGGCCGTGCGCTCCTGGACCTGGAAGGACACCGCAGCCAGCATCAACTGGGATGGCTCCGACGCCCAGGGCAACAAGGTCCCCGATGGAGCATATCGGTACACAGTCCGATCCGAGGACCCTGCCGGCAACAAGACAGAGCGCGGCGTTGATCGCATCGTCATTGACACCAGACCCACACAGGCCTTCGTGACGGCGAGCGCCGCGGGATTCAGCCCCAATAGCGATGGCGCCTTCGATGATATTTCGTTTGGCCTGGTCGTCAAGTTGCAGGATGGCATCGATACCTGGCGCCTGGCGCTCGTCGATGAAACGGGCAAGGCACGGCGCACGTTCTCCGGCAAGGGCGCGACCATGCCGGCGCGGCTCGTCTGGGACGGCAAGGCCGATGACGGCACGATCATGCAGTCGACATACACCGCTGTATTCACGGTGGATTATCTCAAGGGTGACAGAGCGGAAGCCAGGAGCAGTCCCTTTGCGCTCGACATCGATGGGCCGAAAGTATCGCTGACCACGTCGCCGCAGTATTTCAGCCCCGACAACGATGGTGTTGATGATGAACTCAAGATAGCGCTCTCTGTCGCCGACGCGAGCGTCATCGATTCATGGCGTTTTGATATCATAGAAGTGGCTGTTGTCGAGGGTTCAGGCAAGCGCGCCGAACGCCCGTTCTTTACCTGGAGCGGACGAGGCAAACCCGCCGAGCGGCTCGTCTGGGATGGACGGTCGCAGAAGGGTGAACTGGTCGAGGCGGCCACCGACTATCCGTATCGGCTAACCATAGTCGATACTCTTGGCAATCAGACGATCGTCAACGGTTCGATAGCGGTGGATGTTCTGGTCATCCGCGATGGAGACAGGCTCAAGATCAAGGTGCCGTCCATCGTTTTCAGGGCCAACTTCCCCGATTTCAAGGATCTGCCCCAGGAGACTGTGGATCGCAACACCCAGGTTCTCAAGCGGATTGCCGAGATTCTTAACCGCTTCAAGGAATACAAGATTCGCGTCGAGGGGCATGCCAACTCGATTTCAAAAATGACCGGGCTCAACCAGGCAGCCATCGACAAGGAAGAGACTACCGAGTTGCTGCCCTTGTCCAAGGCGCGGGCGGAGGCTGTGATGCAGAAGCTGATAGAGTTCGGTGTCGACGCCAAGCGCTTGTCTGTTCGAGGGCTTGGCTCAAGCGAACCGGTCGTCGCGTTTACCGACGCCGAGAACCGCTGGAAGAACAGGCGGGTGGAGTTTATACTGCTCAAGGAATAGCGCGTCGAGCCTGAGGCAAAGCTGAACTTGATTTTACGGCCCGGGGCGCAACGCTCCGGGCCGGCTTATATTGATTCTATTTGCAGAACTGTGTATAGTCGCGGCATGTCAATACCGGAGTTTCCTGAGTTCGCGCCTGTATCTCTTGATATGCGGGATAATCTGTATCCCGCCCTCAACATGCTAGCCGATGGTGTCTCGGAATTTACCTTCTCTGGAATATATCTGTTCAGAGCCACATACAAATATGCCGTTTCGCATATCAGCGGCCAGACGTTTGTGATATCCGGGGAGAAGCACGGCGAACGCTTCTGCTTTACACCATGCTGTGTGCCCACGAATGAAACGCTGGCCCGGCTATTCGAGGACCATGCATATCTAAAAAACATGTCCGAGACTCAATGCAAGAACGAGCGCATTCGGCTCGAAGGCGCCGGATACCAGGTTGTCGAGGACCGTGACAATTTTGATTATGTCTATGAGCGCACGAGCCTGGCCGAACTGGCGGGCAAAGACTACCACAAGAAGCGCAACCTCGTGAACGCGTTCATCAATTCGTACAGTTATGAACAGAAATGCCTCGACGACTCCAACGTGCATGATGCGATGCAGGTGCTTGATGCCTGGCGGAGCGAAAAGGGCATCGATGGCGATTATGCCGCCGCCCGGGAGGCGCTAGAGCGCTATGCGGTGCTCGGCATGCGCGGAGCCGTCTATTACGTCAATGGCAATCCAGCAGGCTATGCCTTGGGCGAACCCATAGCCAAGGCGCGCATGTTCGCGGTGCATTTTGAGAAGGCGATAGGCGAGTACAAGGGGATATACCAGTTCATCAACCAAGCCTTTGCCCAAGCCTTGCCTTCGTACATCAAGTACGTAAATAGGGAGCAGGACTTGGGCGACGAGGGGTTGAGGCAGGCCAAGATGACGTACCGGCCATCCGGTTTCGTCAGGAAGTACCGGGTAAAACCGCGATGAGGCGCCACGATGGATCGCTTCGATAGGTTCCCGGGCTTTTCAAGCCCAAGGGCCGCCTCCCCGAGTGGGGATGGCGGCCCTTCGTCTTTCCGGGGGACATCCAGTACGTGATTTGGGATCAGTACGGCCCGCGTCGCGGGCACGGGTTCGAGAAGGCGGAGAAGAAACAGCAAGGAGTCGGTCAATGAAGAAACGGGACATCGATTATATCGAGAAGCCATTGAGTCGCACGTACGGCGAGCACCGTTTTGGCGACAGGGCCATGCGGGAGCGTCTTCCCAAGAGCGTCTATGAGGAGCTCAAGCGGGTGCAGTCCGGCGAGAAGGAGCTGTCGCTCGATATCGCCGAGGTCGTCGCCAACGCGATGAAAGACTGGGCCATCGAGCATGGCGCCACCCACTATACCCACTGGTTCCAGCCCATGACCGGCCGGACCGCCGAGAAGCACGACGCGTTCATCCAGCCGCGCGGTGATGGCGACACCCTGATGGAATTTTCCGGCAAATCGCTTATCAAGGGCGAATCCGATGCCTCCAGTTTCCCTTCCGGCGGATTGCGCGCCACCTTCGAGGCCCGCGGCTATACCGCCTGGGACACGACCAGCCCCGCCTTTCTCAAGGATGACCTGGCGGGACTGACGCTCTACATACCAACCGCCTTCATTTCTTACAACGGCGAGGCGTTGGACAAGAAGGTGCCGTTGCTCAGGTCGATCAATGCCGTCGGTACCGCCTCGCTTCGCATGCTCAAGGCTTTGGGCCAGAACGGTGCAAGCCGCGTTGTGCCTACCGTAGGTCCAGAGCAGGAATACTTTCTGGTGGAGAAGAAGTTGTACGACCGGCGACCCGATCTGAAGCTGGCCAACAGGACGCTGTTGGGTTGCCCCGCTTCCAAAGGCCAGGAGATGGAAGACCATTACTACGGGCAGATACCGGAGCGCGTGGCGGGGTTCATGCGCGAACTCAATTACGAGCTGTGGCGACTGGGAGTCTCCGCCAAGACCCAGCACAAAGAGGTAGCCCCGAACCAGTTTGAACTGGCTACCGTCTACTCCGCCGCCAACCTCGCGGCCGATGACAACCAGCTGGTCATGGAGACGATGGGCAAGGTGGCCGAGCGCCATGGCCTTGTGGCGCTGCTCCATGAGAAGCCATTCGCGGGCGTCAATGGCTCGGGCAAACACATCAACTGGTCGCTGGCAACCGATACGGGCATAAACCTGCTGGAGCCTGGCGAGGATCCACGAACCAACGCCCGCTTCCTGGTTTTTCTTGCGGCTATCATCAGGGCCGTCGACAGGCATGCGGGGCTACTGCGTGCAACGGTCGCGAGCGCCGGTAACGATCTGCGCCTGGGCGCCAACGAGGCGCCTCCAGCGATTGTGTCAGTATTCCTTGGAGAACAGCTCGTCGATGCCCTCGATCGTCTGGCCGATGGCGCCGACACCGAGGCGCAAAAGGATGCCGCGAAGAAGGGTCGGATCGTCATGGGCTATACCAGCCTGCCACCGCTACCCAAGGACCTGACAGACCGCAATCGCACAAGCCCATTCGCATTTACAGGAGACAAGTTCGAATTCCGCATGGCACCATCGAGTGAATCCATCTCCGGCGCGGTGACCGCCCTGAACGCGGCGGTCGCGGAGTCGCTCAACGAGCTTGCTGAGAGCATAGAAGGCGCCAGTGACACATACGCGGCAGCCATGTCGGCGGTCAACACGATATGGCACGGGCACAAGCGCGTGGTATTCAACGGCAATGGGTATTCAGCCGAATGGCGTGTCGAAGCCGCAATGCGCGGCCTGCCCAACCTGGCAGACAGCGTGTCGGCCTTTGCCGCCTATACCTATCCGGAAAGCCGCGCGATGCTCCAGAAGAGCCATGTGCTGTCCGCCCAGGAGATAGACGCCTTGCATCACATCGAGCTGGAGCGATACACGAAGCGCATCAGGATAGACGCGGCCACGATGCTGCACATGACCGAACGTGGTGCCGTGCCAGCCGCCCTGCGCTATCTGGCACGGATTGCCAAGACCGAGCGGCTCGCAAGTGATGCCGGAGCGTCGTGTTCGGCGTTGGCAGACCAGGTCAAACTGATGTCGACGGCCATAAATGCGGCCGACAATGCGATCAAGAGCCTCAAGAAGGCTCAGGTTGAGTCTGGCTCGATCCACGGCAATGGCGCCGAGGCAGCCGCAGTTCGCGACATGGTGGTTCCAGCGATGGCTGGACTCCGCGGCGCGATCGACGCGATGGAGGCGATGACGCCGCCTGAACTGTGGCCATTCCCCGGGTACCAGAACCTCCTGTTCGAGATATAGCGCAGTATGTGGCACGTGGCGCGATGAAAATTGACAAATTCATCGCGCCGCGCCGATACTTCAGAGATTAAATCGCTGATGCCATGGAGAATGTCATGAACCGAAAAGCTGTGGTGTACCGGATCATCCTTGCGTGCGCGAGCGTCGTATACGCCGCCCTCGTCACTGCCGTCTGGTTTTTGTTCCATGAACCAGGCGCAGCTATCGCGCCTGGACTGGTCATCATGTCCATAGCCGGAGGCCTGTTCATTGCCGCTTGTTCTTTCATACTGGGCCGATCAGCCCCCGCGTATCGGTTCGATTTTTCCGACAGCACCGTGGCCGAGCCGCGGCTCGAGGAGGCCCTGAAGGCCATTGGCGGTACGCCGCTCAAGACCCTGATAGGTTTCCTGCTCCTCATCATGATATATCTTGGCGGCATTTTTGTTCTTGGCTCATCGCTTGGCCTGCCATCGATAGGAAGGGCTCCGCTTTTCATGTTTCTCCTCGCTCTGGGGATGCTCGATGCGGCGTTTGTCTTTGTGCTCTCCGATAACCTGACAACCAAGACCCTGCTGCATTCCTCCCTCGATCATTACCCGCGGGAGCTGCGGGAAGCGCGGCAGAGAAGGAAAATCTTCATCATTCCCACATTCATGTCGTTGATGTCCTTCATGTTTGCCTTTTCCGAGGCGTTTCTGGCGATTGACCGGTTGGGACTTGCCGCGCTCGATGGAGCCTCAGGAGCGCCGCTTGTGGTTCTTGGGCTGGCCGTGGTGTTTTTCACCATCGTGCTGGTGCTGATGCTTATATGGACAGCCAATACCGCATTGATATATCGATCGGTGATAGCCGAAGTTGAACAGCTGTCTTCGGCCCAGAAGGATCTGACCGGCCGGATTTCCATCTGCTCGGTTGACGAGCTCGGCTCGATATCCGGCATGGTCAACCTGTTTGCCGATGGGCTGGCAAAGAGCATTGCCAGCCTCAAGGAATCGCAGGGTCAGTTGAACGGTCTTGCCGAGGAGTTGTTGAGCGATGCGGGCAATACAGCAGGAGCCGTCTCCCAGATATCGACGAGCACCGAGCGTGTCAGGCAGAAGGCCGCGTTCCAGTCTTCATGCGTCGAGGCATCATCCAAGGCCATAGGCGAGATTGCTTCCAGCATAGTATCGCTGGAAGCGCTGATACGTGAGCAGACCGGCAGTGTAACGCAGGCTTCCGCCTCCATCGAGGAGATGATCGGCAACATCGCCTCCGTGACTCGCTCTATCGATACCATGGCCGAACAGTTTGCCGTGTTGCTTGTGGCGGCGGAGGAAGGGCGTACCATGCAAGCCGCTTCACGCCAGCGTATCGAGCAGATAGCCACGCGCTCGGAGGCACTGTTGGCCGCCAACAAGGTCATAGCGACGATAGCGTCTCAGACAAACCTCCTGGCCATGAATGCCGCGATCGAGGCTGCCCACGCCGGCGAGGCGGGGCAGGGCTTCTCGGTTGTCGCCGACGAGATTCGAAGGCTGGCCGAGACCTCTGCCGGACAGTCAAAGACAATACGCACTGAATTGGCCCAGGTCGAGAAGGCAATAGCGGACGTAGTCGCGTCATCGACGGCGTCTGAGTCATCGTATGTCCGCGTTTCCGAGCGCATAGGAGAGACTGACTCGCTGGTACGTGAGGTGCAGGCGGCGATGGTCGAACAGAAGGAAGGCTCGGCCCAGGTACTCGAGGCGCTGCGATCCCTGAATGACATTACAGCGCGGGTCAGCGCCAGCTCAGCGGCCATGAGTTCGGGAAACACTACCGTGGTCAGGGAAATTGCCCGCGTGCAGGAAGCCTCGGCCGAGATCAGTCACAGCATGGACGAGATGGCTATCGGCGCGAGCGGCATAGCACAGAGCGCCAGGAACGTGTCGAACATGGCTCAGAGCACAAGGGATACCATCCACAGGATGTACGCTGACGTTGACTGTTTCAAGACAGCGTAGGGGCGCTATACTCCGTCCATGACGGCAGATTTTGACTCTCTGACGACCACGAAGTCCGGCGAATGTTTCGCTATGCGCCAGCGCCTGCCCGCCTTGGCAACCGCTTCACTACAGATGTCCGGTGTCCGGGCTCTGGTACGGGCGCTGGCCGGGCGCACAACCTGTATCACGATGCTGGCTGGCTCGGGCTCGCGCTGGATCGCCTCGCTTGAGGAGGCCAGGGCCGCTGGCCGCGACACCGGTGCGAACCTTGCGGCGCCTCGCGGTCTGTTTGGCGTTGCTAACCTCATGGGTTTTGGCCCTGACCCGATGCCTATCGCGGGCTATGCGCTGGCCGCGGTGCGGGAGTTGGGGCGGCACGTCATAGTCGTGCGCGGCTGGGAACAGGAAATCAAGGATACAATACTGACACCTCTGTCGTATCCGACTGGTTCGTGGGTGTTCGCGACGCAGGACGCCCCTGGTGGCAAGCCACGTGGCCATGGTGACGCCGCTTTTCAGACCATGCCGCTATGGTTTGGCTCGGAGTATGTCCTGGTCAACTTCGGGGGCGATGCGTCCAGTCCGCTGACGGCACTCTCGTCGCTGGCGGTTATGGAAGCCTTGTCCCAGGGTAGCGCCGGCGGTTTGGACATGCCAGACCTTATCATGCCCGCCGCGCTGGTCGACAATCCCGCGTATCCCATAACGATCGACGAGCGGGGACTGCCGCGCCATTTTGGCCATGCGAAACTGCAGGGCGCCTCTGGTGTCGCTTCCGGTGTGGCAGCCTGGAATGGCTACACGAATGTCGGTGTGCGCGTATACCGCGCATCGGCGCTACGAGATGCCATAGAGCGGATACGGAACACCTGGTGGACCAAGGATCATGGGTATCACATCCCCGGCAATGCTCCCGCCAGCGACGATCCGACGGGCGGTGAGTTCGCGCTCGACAATGTCGATGCGATGCTGGCGGTCGATGGCCGAGCGCGCCTCCTCAATGTTGCCAGGCCACAGGAGCTCTCACCAGTCAAGAGCCTCGCCGATCTTGAGCGTTTCAGGCGGGATATAGCAGTCATATGCAAAGACTGGAAGACTCTGGGCAGCCTATCCTAACAGCGGCTTGGGTTCCGCAAAGAAGTAGCCCTGGCCAAAGTCAACCTTGAGTTCGACAAGCTTGTCCTTGATTGACTCGCTCCGCACGAATTCGGCTATGGTCGTGAGGCCCATCACATGGCCTATCGAATTGATCGAGTCGACCATCGCATAGCTGATCTGGTTCTCATCCATGTTCTGCACGAACGAGCCATCGATCTTTACATAGTCCACCGGTAGATTTCGCAGGTAGCCAAAGGAAGAGAAGCCAGCGCCGAAATCATCGAGCGCGAAGGTGAATCCCTCCGCCTTGAGTCTGTTGATGAAGCGAGTCGCGTAGGTGAGGTTCTGGATTGCCGCGGTCTCTGTTATCTCGAAGCAGAAATCGGATGAAGAGAGCGAATACTTGTTCAGGAAGTACAGGATGGTGTCCACGAGGCTTTCATCGAGCAGAGACGGGCCACACAGGTTGACCGAGAATATCCTTGTGGCCAGAGGCGACTTCTGATCCTGTAGAATGCGGAAGCTGCGCATTGAATTCTCGAGCACCCATCGGTCGACTTGAGGCATCAGGTTGTAACGTTCAGCCGCCGGGATGAAGTCAGTCGGCTTGGCAATAGAGCCATCTTCGTTGACAAGCCTCAGTAGAACCTCGAGCTTGGCGTGCTGACCGCCATTAGGATCGAGTGGCTCTATGGGCTGATAATAGAGTACGAAGCGGTTCTCCTCGATGGCGCGGTTAATCTTGCCTATCCACTCCATGTCGCCACGGCGCTGTCTGAACTTTGATTCCTGCGCCTGGAAGACTGTTATCTTGTTGCCGCCTTCTTCCTTGGAGATGTGGCACGCGTCGTCAGCGGCCGCTATGACTGAATGTATGTCACCTGTCTCGCGGTCTATCGGCACAATGCCTATGCTGAGCGAAACAGGGAAGGCCGTCTCAAGCCATTGAAAACGCTGCCGCTGAACAGCTCCCTGCAATCGGTTGCCGATGCTCAGGGTATCGTCGATCTCGCAGTTCATGAGGATTATTGCAAACTCGTCGGCACCGATGCGCGCGGACAGGTCATTGCGCTGGATGTTTGTCTGCACATGGCTGGCGACCTGGCGAAGCAACTCATCACCCGCCAGCGTTCCGCTCGTCTCGTTTATGGCCTTGAAACGGTCTATATCGAGTACCAGCAACGCGTGTGAACCGCCGATGAGCCTGACGTTTTTCAGTATCTCGCCAAGTTTGTAAACGAACTCCTCGCGATTGGAAAGCCCCGTCAGGCTGTCATGGCTTGACTGATATGTCAACGATTCGGACAGGCGCCTGAGCTCGGTTATATCGCGCAGGGTAATCAGATAGCCATCGGTCTCGTTGGTGTGCTCGTGGATGCGCGTTATGGAACCATCGAGGATGATGGTCTGCCCCGCTGCATTCTTCAGCATCACATCGTTGAAGAAAGTCGAGCGCTCACTGATGCTGACCGTGTTGGTCAGCAAATCCTGCTTGGATGCCGGATCCATCAGCGTCAGGAACCGCGTTATGTTCTTGTCCTTGGCGTCGGCTTCCTTGAAGCCGGTTATGTCTTCCGCGACCTGGTTCATGAAATTGACGTTCAGATCCATATCGGTGGCGATGATACCGTCGTTGATCGACTGGAGTATGGCGCTGAAGAGCCGCTCCTGCCTGGTCAGCTTCCGGGCCATCTCGTGCTTGTACAACGCTATATCTATGGTAGTGTAGAGTTCGCGTTCTTTGAAGGGTTTGAGGATATAGCCATATGGCTGAACGGTCTTGGCGCGTTCCAGGGTTTTCTCGTCTGTATATGCCGTGAGGAAAATGAACGGAATATCCTTGACATCATTGATGGCCTTGGCCGCGGCCACGCCGTCGACATCGCCGGACAGCATGATATCCATAAGAATGATATCAGGCTCGAGTTCCAAAGCCAGCGCTATCGCCTCGTTGCCTTCGCTCGCCATGCCCACTACGGAATATCCAAAACGTTCCAGCCTGCGCTGGAGGTCGATGGCGATGATTTTTTCATCCTCGACAATCAGAATGCGCTCGTTATTCATTCCAGGAACTCCAGTATCAAGCGTACTCGATTCAGATCGAATCCATTGAATACAGTATAGGTCATGGAGGGGCAGAAGCCATAGCGTTTTCTTGAAAAAATGGATGAATGACTGGACGAAGAATGGCACGCACCGTGGAGCTTTGCCGCGTAGAGTACATGATTCCAGCAGGATATGCGGCGCACCAGAGATGTATAGCGGCGCGCCATTCTTCGTGGGTGCAGTATGACCGAAAATGCTGGCTTAGTCCAGTGCCTTATTTGACCCTTTGGAGGTACTGGATAAATACCGGCCGCATATGAGAAGCACAGAGCAGTGGTGGATCGCGAGCCGCTGCTGGCTTCCAGACAGAAACGGCGTTATGCTGAATGCATCACTTTATCAGGAGGAGTATCGTATGCTCGTCAAGGAACAGATGACACCCGATCCGGTTACGGTAGCGCTGGGTACGTCGGTGCCGGACGCTCTGAGGCTGATGCGCGAGCGCAAGGTCCGCAGGCTGCCCGTCGTCGACGCCAGCGGCAAACTCGTCGGAATCGCATCGGAAAAAGACCTCCTCTACGCCTCTGCCTCGCCGGCCACATCGCTCAATGTGTGGGAGCTCAACGCATTGCTGTCGCGCCTCATTGTGGACAAGTTCATGGCCAGGAAGGTCATCACCGTCTCCGAGGAAACACCGCTCGAGGAAGCGGCGCGCATCATGGCTGACAAGAAGATCGGCGGTCTGCCGGTTATGCGTGGAGGCACCATGGTTGGTATCATCACCGAGACCGATGTGTTCCGCACGTTGCTGGAGCTGCTCGGCGGCCGTAGAAAAGGCGTGCGAGCCACGGTAACGGTCGCGGGCGGGAAGGGTACATTCGCGAAGGTGGTCAATGCCGTAGCCGCCGCCGGAGGCGACATAGTCGGACTCGGCTGCGCCGAAATCAAGAGCTCTGGCCCCGAGCGCTGGCAGCTTACCCTGAAGGTTCAGGACGTGAAGAAGTCCGATCTCGAGGCAGCCATCCGGCCCGCCGCGCTTGAAGTACTGGACATCAGGGAAACCTGATCCAGTCAGCGGTTGCCCGATACCGGTCCAGCGCTTCCATGGCGGCGTGTCTGGAATTACTGGCTATTCAGTCAGACAGGCTGCCAGATCGAACTGGTCGGGTGCCGCCACTATCTCGTGCTCGGTGCCGCTATATAAATAGAACAGGAATGCGCGCGCGGGCACACCAAACAGCGCGGCGGCCGCGTCCCTGTATATCCCGAGCTGAAAGGCGTGACGCTCCGGGGCAAACCGGCGGTCTGTCTTGAAGTCGACCACGAAAACGCCTTGTTCATCGCCGTACACCAGATCCATGGCGCCAGTCAGGATGATATCGCCGCGCCAAACGAATGGGTATTCCATCTCGAATATAGCGCCCGGTATATGATCGAGTGCAGCGCGTCGCGCCATACTTGCCTGAAGGCCGCGTTCCGACAGTACGAAGCCTTTTGCGAGTCGGATTGCTTCCTCAATCGCGCGGCGCGCATGCGCAGGCGCGATGCCCGCAAGCATGGCCGCCATGGGACCGTGCGGAGCGGGCATGGCATCCGGATCGATAAGCATGGCCTCGACAAACTGGTGGCACAGGGTGCCAAAATCGGCTTCCGGTAGCCCGGTGTCCGTGGCAGGACCGATGTCAGCGGCGGGCAGCGCGTCGGTCTGACCGCCGAGCGCCGCCAGGAGTTCGGCGGCGGCGGTGACCGACATGCGGCCGCGCCGGGCCGTGATCGCTGTTGCCGGAGCTTCCGCCGAGGCGGCGGCCCGGGTATGGGCATTCTCATGGTCACCGCCCGCTCGGCGGGCATATTCGGCCTTGGTGCGGGGCGGCACATAGTCAATTCCCAGTAGTTCTGGCGCTCCGGTTGGTCTGTCGGAAAGAAACTCCTCGTCACCGGTGCTCTTCGGGCCAGCCCATGGCCAGGCCCGGAGGAACAGCCCACGGAAGCTGCGCCCTGCGGCGTCTTCCGACCGCGGCACCTTGCCGATGAGGTAGAGCCGCGATATTGCCCTGGTACACGCGACATAGAAGAGGCGCGCTGTCTCGGCAAGTGACTCGTCCATCGCCTCAGCGCCGGTTCCGCGTTCCAGCTTCAGTATCGACGAGGCAAGTTCCGCGACGGGATCGCGCGGCTGTCCGCCTTCGTCGAGCAACCGAGCGGAGACGCCAAACTCCCTCGATTGCGCTATTGGCGAGCGTATGGTGTTTCTGCCCTTGGCTTCCAGACTGGGAAGGATGACGACGGGGAACTCGAGGCCCTTGCTCAGGTGTACCGTCATGAGGCTGACTCCCCTGGAGCTCTCGCGGAGCACTGACTCATCGTATCGCTCAAGCTGCCCGATCGATGGTTCGATCGCGGCCACAAGGTCTACCAGCCGCTCGCCTCGGGCATCGGCCGATACGGCCATCGACCACGCATAATCGAAGTGTTCGAGGAACGATGAGGCGGCGCGATCCTTGAGTACATTCCAGCGCAATCCGCGATCGTACCAGAGGTACTCGACGAGCCGGCAGAGGGGCGCGCGGTCGGCCAGTGCCCGGACACCACGCCATGTTTCGCGAGCGGCTTCGAAGCGGGCTGCGTCGTCGGGTGGCAGCATCGATTCGTCGAAGCCCATAAGCCCCTGCGAACCCTGCGCGCCTGGAGACAGCGCCAGGAAGACGGCACGGTCCGATAACCTGGCGAAGGGGCCCCTGAGCATTGTCGCGAACGCCAGCCTGTCGTCAGGGTACACCGCCAGCCTGAGCATGGCATACAGGTCGCCGAGTATTGATTCAGCATAGAGCCCGGCAGACGATACTGCCGTGTATGGGATGTGGAAGAGCCTGAAGTATCGCTCCACGGTGTTCTGGCTGGCGGTTGATTTGAACAGCACCGCTATGTCGTCAAAGGTGCATGGCCTTGCCGACTTCTCGCCCTTGTCGTCCTTGCCTGTCACCAGCTCGCCACCATCGACAAGCGATCTGACAAGGTCGGCGATGTGCCAGGCTTCGGACTCCGCCGATTGCAGGAAGGTGTCGTCATCGGGCTCGTTCGACTCAAGGTAGCGAACCACCGGCGTCACATCAGGCGTGCCGGGACCGGCCCGCAGTCCGGAGAACCGGGCCTCGAAGTCCTGCGCGCCATGGTCGGCTGGAGATGGCATGATGCGGGAGAATGTCTGGTTGAAGAAATTGATAAGCGCCGGTTCTGATCGCCAATTGACTTCCAGGTGATGTTCGCCCAGCCCGCCCGCCGCGCAGGCCAGTTCCTGTGACAGGCCCCGGAATACGGTTACATCGGCGCCGCGGAAGGCGTATACGCTCTGTTTCTCGTCCCCCACAAAGAAGAGCACGCCCGGTTCCAGATCACCCGGGGATATTGCGGCGCCCCGGGCTGGATCGGTCCTGTCGCGGCGTTCGGCGACGTAGTACAGCAAGCGCTTCTGCAGTTCATTGTCGTCCTGGAATTCATCGACCATGATCGCGTCGTACCGCGATTTGTACCAGTCGCGCAGTCGCAGATCCGTAGCCAGCGTGGCCACAGCAATCGACGCGACATCGGAGAAACCAAGGGATCCCGATGCCGCGCGTGATTCAGAGGCTTTGCCCAGGAACTCCCGCAGCATAGCCAGGACCCCGGCTCGTGAATCGTCGAGCAGGGCGTCGCATGCCAAGGCGGCAATAGACGCCAGAGCCTTGGCGTCGGCGCCGACCTGATTGTAGTAGGAGGGGCCTTCATCCTTGCCCGTCGGACGCCGCAGTGCGGCGATAGCCATGTAGCCTGCTCTGGCCGCTTCAAGCACATCGCGCTGCGTCGCTGCGGGAGCCTCTGGCGCGAAGCGCTCCGCCAGGTCGCGCCACTGCCGCCCGCCTGAGCCGCTGCCCGGCTCAAGGTCGAGGCCGCCTTGCAGCAACGCATGCAGGGACGCGTGCGCTGCGGTGAGGCGCGCGCGTATCGCCGCATCCTGGGCATCGCGATCGAACACGCGCGTGGATGCGATCAGACCCTGCCTGTCCCCGGAAAATCCGAGCAGGGCATCGATGGCATTCTCGAAGCCGCAGGCGGCAAGAAAGGAGGCGACTACCGGATCGGTGCGCCTGGACAGCATGAAGTCTATAGCTATCGAGCGGAGTGATTCGGCATCGGCGTCCTTGTCGACGCTGAAGTCCGGTGAGACGCCCCAGCGCGCACAGCCGTTTCTGGCTATGTCCGAGCAGAACGAGTCAAGCGTGGAGACCCTGGAGTTTGGAAAAGAGGCCAAGGCAGCGGCAAAATCCTGGTCATCCTCGGCGCATTGCGAAAGCATGCCGCGGATACGCTCGCTCATCTCCGCGGCTGCCTTCTTGGTAAAGGTCAGACAGAGGATCCGCTCTGGCTGTATATGCCGTTCCTTGACAAGGTGCAGGTAGCGTATGGCCAAGACGCGTGTCTTACCCGAACCCGCTCCCGCGGAAACTACAGCGGAACGCGTCTCTGCCACGGCTGGCGCCTGATGTTCCTGTTCAAGACTCGCTGTCATTCGTTGCCACGCGTTCATGGTCACCTCACCGCATAGTGCGCGCGGCAGACAGGGCGCAGGTCGCACTTATCGCAGACGACACGGCGATCCCTGATTGCCGGCAAGTATATGTGACCGGAGGCTATGACGAGCGCCGTCTCCGTGACTGCCCGCCTCAACGCATCGGCAAGCAGGGGCAGCTGGTCCTCGGACAGATACGGCTTGTCGCCGGGACCGAAGACCAGGTGCATGCCCTTGCCCGAGGCCTGCGCAGTTTCGATCGACAGGTACCAGGCCGACTCGGGATCGAGACCCGCCGCTCGGGCGAGCTGCTGATAGACGGGGATCTGCAACGCTCCGACATCTCCTTGCGAATCCGGCTCCAGGTCGGCCTTCTTGGGCACGGTCGACTTTTTGTAGTCGACTATGCGCGCTCTGGTATCATCGTCCGCGGCAACGCACACGAGGTCGGGTCTTCCGAAGAGCTCGATTCCCTGTTCCGGCAAGGCAGCGCTCAGTTCAGTGTCATCGACAAGAATCGGTATCCAGCCATCGAGAGCCCTTGCGAGGCTGGCAACGGCGTTGGTGAAATGACGCGACAGTGATGGACTGGCCGTGGAGACGAGGACCGCGGCCATGGGGCCGTGCGTGTGCCCGATCGCCTCCATCGCGGCCGCGATTGCCTCCCTGGCGTCTGATTCACTGGGCCTGGACGCCTCAGCCGCCGCGTCAGTGTCTCTGGCGACGCCAGTAGTGCCGGCGACGACGGTAGTGCCGGCGACGACGGTAGTGCCGGCGAGTATGCTGACGTGGGCAGATGCAAGCGGCCGCAGGAGGCGCCTGAACGCGTCGTGGTATACCTGACCGATAAGCAGGGCATCGATAAAAGAAAGGCCCGCGGGCACCACTTCAATCTTCAGATGCCGCGCCATCACGCGCCTGAACGCGCACGAAGCGTAATCGCCCATCGCCGTGGCGCTCAGCCTGAGTACGCCATCCTTGCTGCTGGCAAGCCTGACCGCCTCCGCGCAATCGGCGCTCATGCGGGCTGGGTCGGATGGTGTGCCGCGCGACCAGTCATCGGCGATCTTGGCAAAGACAGTCCGAAGCGCCGCCGTGGCGCTGACCGCCTGCGTCGGGAACACCTCGGTCATGGCCCGCGCGTCCGATTCCCGGTTTGGCAGCCAGAGGTCGCGGTCGAAGTGCATGCCCAGCTCCGCGGGCTTGCGCGCGCGTATGGCCGCGTGCGGCGGCCGTATGCCTTCTGGACCATCCTCGGAATAGCTGAGTACGACCCGATCGCCGGAGCGTGACAGAAGACGGATAAGCCCCGATGAGATGTCGCGGTCGGAGGCGCCAGCGAGTTGGCGTTCGTCCGCGCGCATGAATGACAACGGCCTGGCCGCGGCTTCCGCTGCTCCCTGCGCAAGGTTGATGACATAGTGCAGCGCCGGCCTCGCTCCGGCGGCGACCGGGAACCTGTACACCGGGATGCCGCCGGATTCGGATACGGGCAGGTAGCGCGTATCGCCAAGCTGGCGAGTGTACAGGTCGATGGCTCCGGGAATCGAGTCCGGATCGATGCCCATGGCCTCTGCCGCGTTGGACAGTTCTTCGATGGTGGCCACGCAGCGGGCGATCTCGTCATTCTGCCGATCGGACCAGGCTGACTCGTCAAGGAACGCGCGCTTGAACGCATCGATCGCCGATCGCATGGATGTGAAGCCGGGCGCGCCGGCTATCCTGGCAGCCGACGTCCTGAGTCCGCGGTACAGCCGGCGGGCCTCGTCATCGGTATTGATGCTCGCCTCCCACATGTCTGGGCCGTCGGGCAACGGCGCTACGACGTGCTTCTGTATGCCGATGTCGAGCAACCTGCGCGCTGTTCCGGGATCCTTCCACGGGCGCGAGGCGTCCAGGAGCAGTCTTCTGAGCGCCTCGAACGACATGCGGCTTCTGGATAGCGCCACGACATCGGTTAGCAGCCGTCCTCCGGCGCTTTCCAGAAGCGGTCGTCCTTCGCGTATGTCGAGCGGAACGCCGGCCATAGTGGCCTCGCGTTCGAGTACCGGCAGTACCGCTTCGGGTGACGCGACGCTGATCATCATGCTGGATGAGTCGGTGCCATTCTGGTGGGCCTGCCGAATCGACAGCAATACGGCGCGGACCTCTTCGATTATGGTGCCAAACCTGGCTGCGTCGACTGGATTCGGGTCAATCGTATCGGAGCGGATGATTGTCGTGAATGGCATCGACTCAACCGCCGCGGCATAGTCGTCCCAGTCTTCTGTCAAGTCCGGATGGAACAGGCACCAGGGCGCCGTGCCCGGCGTCGCGGCGCGCCCAAGCCATGCCGCTTCGTAGAGCCCACGCTCTGCCAGGAATGCCGCATAGCGGCGGCGTATCTCGCGCCAGTCGGCCAGATGGTCGCCGGGGCCGGTCGGCACCGATCGCAGCGCGGGCAGGGCAGAGGCAATGGATGGAGCGAAGCGCGTCGAGGCCGCCGAAACGGCCTCGGGGACTATGGACTTCAGGAATGGCGATGCCGCGTTTTCATCGGCCAGGAGCCTGGCAAAGATGGCTCGCATCGCCTTGGTGGCTGGACGCCCGGCTTCGGTGCCGGCGAATACCTCGGCCTTGAAGGCGTCCCAGCCTATGAAGCGCCGGGCAGGCAACGCGCGGGCTTCGCTGGCCCGCAATGCCGCTACCAGGACCGACGACGCGGCAATCTCGCTCGGAAAGACAAAGCGGGTATGCCTGTCCGGTAGCCTCTCCATGACTGCAGACAGAGTCGGATCATATACGGGGTTCAATCAGGCATCCTCGGCGGGCCCCGCAAACCGATCCATGTTCCATTCGCTGGCTGTCGCCGCGGCGTCGGTCCTTTCCAGTGCGCCGAGTGCCGCTACCGCGGCCTCTTCCGACCCATCGAGCGCAACATAGGCGGCCGCGGCCAATGTTGAAACCTGCTTGTAGCGTTCGGCGTTGAACCAGGTGGTGTCGTTCCAACGATTGATGCCGAGCAGGGCTCTGGCTTCATCATCCGCGGCCAGCGAGCGTGCCAAAGTGCGGTGATCGAATGGTGGGACGAAGGCGTCCAGCCTGCCCAGCATGGCTATGGCGAGCTCCGAAGCGACGTGCGCTGTCTGTGCCGTCGCGCCGGCTTGGACGAGTGACTCCGCCAGCTTGCGCGGCATGCCCCACGCTCGGGCCAGTTCCCAAGCGGCTCGAGGATTCTCGCCGGCCAGCGAAGCTATGGGTAGCAGCGACACAAAGGCAGCGAGCGCCTCCGCGGTTCCCGGCACCGATGCCACGCGCTCCGATAGTACCGCGAGGGCGGTTCGCCGGGTTGCCCGCCTGGGCGTGGATTGGGCTGCCTCCATCAAGGCAATGCTATTGCGTACGGCCTCCAGACAAACGCCGATGGCGCTCTCTACGGCGTCTGGCTCCCATGAATTGATCGTTTCCGCAGCAGGAGTGCCATGGGCCGCCTCGATGTAGCGCGTGGCGATCGTCATGTATTCAAGGAGCGTCTCTTTGTCCGGCGAGTTGGGCGCAGCGGCTTTCTTGAACCATGCCGGGCCGTAGGCGGCGGACCAGGCGTGGTACAGCTCGGCCAGGGACAGATCCTGGAGAGCTGCTCGCACATCCGGGACACCAGACCCTCTGAGAGCGTCGCACAGCGCGGCGTACGAGCCCGACGCGTCATCGTCGAATTCGGCTATGTCGACGAATACCTGGCACTGGAAGCCTTCAAGCGTCACTGATAATCCCGCCGATGCTATGTCGTCCGATCTGCGCAGGTATCTAAGCCCGCTCTTCATCTCTGTCAGCACGACGAAGCGACCATGGCCGCAGCGGAGGCCAAGGCCTTCTGAAAGGCTCCTGGTCGTCAACGACCTTGAGCCATCGGGGCGCTTTTCGGCGTAGGGGCATGACCGGGCTATCCTGCCGGCGGTTCTTTCCCACGCGTTGTTGTACAGCACGATCGCGTGAGCGCCGCTGTACCCGTTGGTATAGGCAAAGACGTTTTCATCGACCGAACCATCGCCATGAACCATATCGAACAGCAGGAACTCGTCTACTCCCGAGAACAGCCGGCGCCGCTTGAGCAGCGGGAATATCTCGTGTTCGTGGCGCCGCACAAAATTCTCGTCGGGGCGTTCATCCTTGTATGCGCGGCGGTATTCCATGCCGTACTTCTCGGTAAAGCCTTCCACCTGTCCGTGGCCGAACATCGGCAGACCTGGCATGGTAGCCATCATCGAACACACGCCAAAGTAGTGGTCGCCGGTACCAAACTGGGCAACGGCGGTCTCCTCGTCAGGGTTGTTCATGAAGTTGACGAATCGCTTGAGTATATCCTTGTCGAATTCTATCGTGTTCTTGATGGTGGCCCTATACTCGGCGTTCTTTTTTTCCTTGAGCATGTTCATGAAGGCCGAGTTGTAGACGCGGTGCATGCCGAGCGTCCGCACGAAGTAGCCTTCCATCATCCAGAACGCCTCGGCCAGCAGCAAGGTTTCCGGTGCTGACGCCGCGCACATGTCCACGACCTCACGCCAGAACTCCGCCGGCATGAGCTCGTTGAAACGGCTCGTCGGCATGGCGCTCTCGAAACGGCTGGCTATCGCGCCACCGACTCCTGGCTCAGGGTACCAGAGCCGACGGAACGATCGCTTGGCCAGAATCATCGCGGCGTCGAAGCGTATGATAGGAAAATTCCTGGCTACATGCAGGATTCGTTCCTTGACGGCCTCGCGTGCGGCAGGGTTCATGAAATCGATCTGAGCCGTGTCGTTCCAGGGCATGCTGGTGCCATCGTTGCCGTGGTATATGTATCTGGTATCCCCGCTCCTGAAGTCAACGCGCTTGAAGACGACCGCCGCGTCACTTCTGGAGTAGTAGTGATCCTCGAGCCAGAGCCCAAAGCGGCCGTCCTCCGAGAGGTTCTCACCGTTGAAGCTGTATGACTGGAACGGTGGATCGTGGCGGCTTATGAACAGGTCCGGGCGGTCGCGCACCAAGGCTGAATCGAGTCCGGTATGGTTTGGCACCATGTCGGCCGCGAGTCGTATGCCGCGTGATTCAGCCTTGTTTCTAAGCGTTTCGAGGGCTGGCCATCCGCCCAGCTCGCCGGCAATCTCGTAATCGAACAGCGAATAGGCGCTCGCCGCCGCCTCGGGGTTGCCGCATAGCTCCTTGATACGCCGGCTTGCCCGGCTTCGTTCCCAAATGCCTATCAGCCACAGCGCGTTGAATCCGCGCGAGGCAAGCGTATCGAGCTCCTCATCGGGAATCGCGTCCAGTGTCCCGATATCCCGGCCATACGACCTGGAGAGTTGATCGAGCCAGACCAGCGCGCTTTTCGCGATCATGACGACGCGCGGCATCCAGTCCTTGTCTTCACTGAAGCGCTCGTACTCGACGTCCAGGCCGTCGTATGACAACACCCGGGCCGGTCCTGGGCCTGCGGGGAATCGGGGCCGCTCCTCCTCGTCGAGCATGTCAACGCCGCCGAGTATCCGGGCCATTCGATCGCCTATGATCATGCCCCAGTTTCGCTTGATATAATCAAGTTGCCCGGCCAGGGAGTGGGGGCTGGCCCGCATCGGCGCCCGGAGCAGTGTCAATAGATCGGCTCCGTCGGGGCCGAAGAGCGGCAGCGACTTGAGCGCCGTCTCCGCGGCGTCCAGTATCGGGTCGACTGGAGCTTCGGCCTTGAGCGGGCGGTCGTCGAACAGGAATCTGAAGGGAGAGAAGGCCGGATTCTCGTTGGCCAGACGCAGCAGCAACAACTCTTCGAGCGATATATCACCCTTGCCTATGCCATCGGACAGACCCTGCAGCCACGAGTCCGCCGTGTCGCGCCCGGCCTGGACGGTCGCGGGTGGAAAGGTCCGGGTAAAGGCGGTCAGGCCTATCCTGGTATCAGGCCGCCCCACAACCTCCTCCGCGGACTGCAAGGCCTTCCTGAAGGCAGCTGGATCGATGTGCTCCCGATACAGGGCGCATACCACGTGCAGTATCTCGTCGATAAGCGCCATCGCGTTGATTGAACCAGCGGTGACGACGCGCGCCTGATCACCTGAACGCGCGTTGATCCTGGCGGCGAATGCCCGAGCGGCGGCATAGTCGGCCAGCACCACGTTGCCGGTGCTTGAGAACGGCACGCCTTTCAATCCGTAGAATTCGCGGGCACTCCTGGATATATGGAATTCATTGCGCCCCGGTCGACCCGTTATCACATCGGAGGCGGGGCCAGGACACAAGGCGGCAAGACTGACGACGAGTCGATGTACGCTGTTTTTTCTCATGGCTGTATCTCCCCGCTTCGCGTTGATACCGAGCTGACCAGTCGATGATACCCCATGGTATCCGCGGGCACAAGGATGAAAGCATCAGGCGTGCTCTCAGTGATGGTGCAGGAATGTGCTCAGCGCCCATCCAAGTCCATACAAGAGCGGCAAATGCGCCAGGTACACGCCGAGCGAGTGTCGACCCATCGCGGCTATTGCCCGGATCGGGGCAGCGGGCTTCAGACTCTGTCCCTGGCCGACGCTGCCAGCCCTGGCCGCGAAGTCCCGCGCCGCGGCTCCCAGTGCCACGAAGCCAAACCACGGCAGCAATGGCAGGTAATCCACCGGGTAGAGGTTGGCCGGTCTCAACCCCAACCATGCCAGCCATGGCCAGGCGAAGCGCAAAGGCCCCAAGACCCAGCCGCCGGCCAGGCTGGCCGTGCCCAGAGCCAGTGCCAGGACAGGCCGGCCGAGCGCTGGATGGACCAGTATCGATGACAGGGCTATAAGGTGGATGATGCCAAAGAACACGAAGCTCGTTCCAAATATCGGCCAGGTTACGGCGCTGATGACTAGAGCCACAAGCGCGAGCCGTGCGGAACGAGCGGCACTATCACGGAAGGTGCCGCCTCTCGACCGCTTGCCTGCCAGGTTCCATCCGGACAGCATTACGAAACCCGCCGCTATGAATCGCGGGAAAAGCCACCAAAAGCCTTGATATAGATCCACTGTTGCCAGCCCAAACATCACGGCGATATAGCAGGCATGGTAGCTGATCATAAGGAGCACAAGGACACCCTTCAGGAAGTCCACTCGAATGGATCGTTGCGGCATGGCATCGAGTATACGGTGCATGAACAAGCGGGGTAAAGCCTGATACGATTGTCCGAGCAGCGCCAGCTCTGGTATAGTCCGCCTACCATGCATCAACCTGGCACGATAGACGCGGCATTTTTCTCGGGTATAGAGAAGCCGGTCAGTTTCTACATACTCAGACACGGCGAAACCACCGCCAACGCCGCGGGCCGCATACAGGGCAGGCTGGAGTATTCACTGAACGACAACGGCCGCGCCCAGGCCATGGACCTTGCCGAATACCTGCGCGACAAAGGCATTGTCCGGCTGTTCCATTCTCCGCTGGCGCGCGCGGCGGAAACGGCGGCCATCGTCGCATCCACCGCACGGCTGCCCGATCCAGAAGTCGAACAGCACCTGGTGGAGCTGGACACCGGTCACTTCTCGGGACTCAACTGGGACGAAATACGGTTGCGGTATCCCGAGGAGCACAACCGTTTCCGCTATGAAAGTTGGGAAGCCGTACTGGATGCGGAGCGCTCCGCCAGACTGTATGAGAGGGCGATTGCGGCATGGACAGCGCTGCGGTCCGCCGCCATCGAATCCCGCGGCAATGTCGCGGCGATTTCCCACGGAGGCACTATCCAGTGGCTGGTGCGGGCCACCTTCGGATGCCGTACCTGGATGCCGCTCGTAACTACCGGCAATTGCGGAGTATTCGAGCTGTATGTTGAGCCCTCGGATCCGGGGATGCCCGCCTATATGCAGTGGAAAGAGATCAACATGCTGCCTGATGGCGATGGTGTCCGCGTTGCGCCGGTGTTCTAGATCGGCCATCGGCGATCGCCTTCGACATATCGGTCAGTTCGCGAGTCTTGCTGGCGTCTCCGGCACGAATGCGCCCCAGAGCGGCTCGTCGGGCGGTGTCTCGGCGACGATGTCTATCCTGCGCATGTCTGGCAGCTCGAGCGACAGCTCGCGCGCGTGCAGCATGATCAGGCCATTGTGGGTAGAACGGCGCGCGCCGTATTTCAGGTCTCCGCGCACGGGAAACCCCGCCGCCGATAGCTGAGCACGTATCTGATGCGTCTTGCCTGTCAGCGGCTTGACGGCCAGAAGAAAATACCGCTCGCTCCTGCCAACCAGTTCGTACGACAATTCGGCGATGTCGTTGCCTGTCTGGCCATCGGCCGGTATCGCCTTGGCCTGGTTGGTTCGATGGTCGTGGATAAGTCGGTGCCTGAGGGTGCCTTGAGCCGGATCGGGCGCGCGTTCTGTGACGGCCCAGTAGGTCTTCTTGATGCGGTGTTCACGAAAGGCCTCGGACAGGGTAGCCAGACAGTGCCTGGTCTTGGCAAAGGCGACCGCGCCGCTCGTGCGCCTGTCCAGCCTGTGGGCAGGCTCTATGAACTTGCCAGGCCGCAGTGCTGCCACGAAGTCCTTTAGTGATGAATCGCCGCTCTTGTCGGGCAAGACGGGCACCGCGGCGAGTTTGTTGACGACGACGATGTCGCCGTCTTCGTAGATTACATCGAAGATGCCGGACATGGACCGATGGTACCATGTCCGGCGTCATTCTGGATACGCAAAGAGCTATTAACGTGTTGCCTTGGCCGCGCGCTTGCGGATTGTCTGGGACAGAGCTCCAATCACAATCAGTGACACGCCGATAAGATCGGTGAGGCTTCCCGGGTAGACCATCAGAATGCCGCCCAGGATCATGATGATGCGCTCCCACCAGAGTGACTTGTACACAAGGTATCCCATCACGCCAGCGGACACGCCGATGATTCCCACAATCGAGGTGGCAACCATCATCAGGCCCGACCAGAAGTGCACGTCGATCATGAGCATTGCTGGATTGAGCACGAAGATGTATGGCACGAGGAAGGCGGCTATGGCGAGTCTTGAAGCGTTGAGGCCCGTCTTCATCGGATTGGCCTTGGCAATGCCGGCTCCGGCAAACGCGGCGAGCGCCACGGGCGGCGTGACGTCGGCGATGATGCCGAAGTAGAACGCGAACATATGCGCCGGCAGTATGATCGATATCGCATCGGTCGGAAGCCCGGGGAACTTCTGCCTGAGTATCATGATGATGGCCGGAGCCGCGATGGTCGACGTGATGATGTAGTTCGCCGTCGTCGGCACTCCCATGCCGAGGATAAGGCTCGTTATCATCGTGAATACCAGGGTCAATATCAGGTTGCCGTTGGCCAAGGCGACCAGCACCGTGCCGAGTTTCAGGCCCAGTCCGGTCTTGGTCACCACGCCGATTATGATGCCAGCGCATGCCGTCGCCGCAAGCACGCCGATAGCGCTCCGCGCTCCGGATTCAAGACCGCCTATTATCTCCCTGGCGCTGAGATTGGGCTTCTTCTTCAGCACCGCAAAGCCCAGCAGAATGACGGCGAGTACGGCCAATGCGCCTAGCGGGGTCATCTCGGTCAGATACTTGAGCGCGCCATCGGCTCCATAGGGGCCCACATGAAATATTGGCTTCATAACCGCGAACAGCACCACCATCGCGCCCATCGGCAATGGAGCCCACCATCCCAGCACGGCTGCCGCAATGGAGAGGATGATGGCATAGAATGCCGCAAGCATCGGTGTATATCCAGTAACCAGCAGCCAGACTATACCGACCAGGGGAAGCATCAGGTAGCCGCGGCCAAAGAATATCTCCTTGAGATTTGGCAACTCTTCCTTGGTCATGCCGCGCAGCCCGAGCTTCTTGGCTTCGAAATGCACGCCAGCCCAGACGCCAAAATAGTAGAGCAGGGCCGGTATCACCGCGGCACCGATTATCCTGACATACGGAATGTTTGTCATTTCCGCCATCAAGAAGGCGGCCGCGCCCATGATCGGCGGCATGAGCTGGCCGCCTGTCGAGGCGGCGGCTTCGACCGCGCCGGCAAATTCTGGCTTGTATCCAAGGCGCTTCATCATCGGAATGGTGAAGGATCCTGTGCCGACGACATTGGCCACCGAGCTGCCTGATACCGTGCCCATCAGACCGCTGGAGAGCACCGCTACCTTGGCCGGGCCTCCGGCCGCCCTGCCGGCGACGGAATTGGCCAGATCGATGAAGTATTGGCCTAGCCCAGTCTTCTCCAGGTAGGCACCGAACAGTATGAACAGGAATATAAAGGTGCTGGAGACGCCTAGCGGAATGCCGAACACACCTTCTGTCGTGAAGTACAGGTGCTGTACCAGGTCGCCTACATCAACACCGCGATGCGCCAGCTGGCCTGGCAGATAGGGGCCGGCAAACGCGTATGCGATGAACAAGCTGGCTATGATGACGATGGGCAGTCCAACAATGCGGCGCGCGGCCTCGAGCACCAGCAGTATGCCGATGACGCCGACAACCATATCGATGGGTGTAGCTGTGCCGGCCCGGAGCACCAGCTGACCATAGTTGGCGATGATATACATCGGCGTCAGCGCGCCGATTATGGCGAGGCCCAAGTCTATGGGGTTCAATCTGGTTCTGGACCATTTCTTGCTCGATGGGTAGAGCAGAAATACCAGCACCAGGCCGAATGCCAGGTGAATCGAACGCTGGATCATTGCGTCCAGCACGCCGAATACCGCCGTGTACAGCTGGAAGCACGAGAAGGCTATGGCGATGGCCGTAACGACCTTGGCCATGATCCCGGTATAGGACCGGTAGTCGGACTCCTTGTCGAACTTCTTCAGAATCTCTTGACTGTCAACGCCGGGTTCGACCGGAGGGGCGTTGGTCGTTGTTTCGTTCATCGATCGGTCTCCTTGACGGTTTATTGCAGAATCTGCGCCATTGCGCACGATTCAATTAGCGGCCCGCGGACTATGGCGATGGCCGCAAGAAGAGCAGCCCCGAAATCGGGGCCCATACGGTCAGAGGTCTGACCAATCCGCCCACATCCAGCACATGGCCCGCGACTGGGGACACCCTCAGGGCTATCTCCGTGAAGAGGCGCCGCGGCCTCGTCACGAATTTGCCATCCTCGACGGCAAATCCATCCTCATCTCCTGATGTCATGCCGGTAGAGAGCTGTTCGAATATCTCGCGATCAAGACGCAGCATGCCATCCACAATGGAAAATACCTCATCCACCGGTGTCAGATTGATTGAGTGTATGTATGAGATGGTAAAACCATCGGGAACGCCGATGGTTGTCAGAAGCAAGCCTGATTCGTCATGGATCCTGAGAGCTGGATGCGGTCCTGCCCATCGGCCAAGCGATGCCGCGCAGGCAAGCAGGACGGCGATGGAGACTAACCTCATGTGCAGCGCCTGTTCTCGATACCGGGCATCCCCGAAGGGCTCCCGGTATCCTGTGGAAATCTGCGGCGCCGCATGATGGCGCCGCTCTATCGTTACTTGCCGGCCTTGCCGTAGTACTTGTCGGCACCAGCGTGCAACGGCAGCGACATGCCGTTCTTGGAGTTCGCGAGGGTGATCATCGCACCTGCCTTGGCATGGGCGGCGGTCAGGCGATCGCTGCCTTCCTTGGCAAACATGGTCTGAAGCATCTTCTCCACGGTTGAGGGGTCAAGCTTGGAGCTGACGGCGAGCATCGACATGACGGCGACAGTCTCCACATCGACGTCGACGCCCTTGTAGGTTCCGGCCTGGATGATGGTCTTGGTATAGAACGGATAGCTCGACTGAAGCTTGGCGGCTATGGCCGCATCGATCGGCACCATGGCGATCGTCTTGCTGGCGGCGATATCCTGTACGGCGGCGGTCGGGTGACCGGCGGTCAGGAAGGCTGCGTCGATGTTGCCATCCTTGAGGTTGCTCGCGGCTTCGTTGAAGGAGAGGTACTGGACCTGGATGTCGGCATAGGTGACGCCGGCGGCCGCCATGATCTGGCGGGCATTGGCTTCAACACCGGAACCGGCGGCGCCAACGGCGACTTTCTTGCCCTTGAGGTCGGCGACGGTCTTGATGCCGGAATTGGCAAGCACGATCAGCTGGCAGGTCTCGGGATACAGGCAGGCCATGCCCTTGAGTTCGGGAAAGGGCTTGTCCTTGAACATCTCGAGGCCGTTAGCCGCATAGTACGCGATGTCGTTCTGCACGAAGATGACGTCAGCCTTCGCCTCGCGAAGCAGGTTGATGTTGGCTACCGACGCGCCGGTTGTCTGGGCCGATGCGTTCATGCCCTTGATTCCCGCATTCCAGATCGCGGCCATGGCTCCGGCCAGCGGATAATAGGTGCCGCCGGTTCCGCCTGACGCGATTGAAACGAAGGTCTGCTTGGGAGCTCCGCATGACATGATCGACGCGATGAGCGCCAGTGTCAGCACAAGAATGCCTAATCTTTTCATAAGAATTCCTCCTTGGTTTTGGTAGCCCTGATTGCCTTGATACAGGCTGATCCACGCTACTCGGAGCCACTAGTGTACCCGTCAACTCCTTTGCGTGCAAGCGATTTGTTATTGATTTGAGATATTCTTATCGAATCGATCGCTTGATTGCGGCACAGGCGGTGTCAGCATATACTGATGTCGGAGGGTATTCCATGGTTCCTGTGTACGACATCAATATCGATCTTTCCAATATTCCGGATATCGTGGCTGGCGCTCAGCCTGACCCTGGCAGGCAGGCCATGGCTCGCACGCTCTTTTATAAACGACTCGCTGTGCTGGCGCACGAGATGTACGGTGGCAAGCTGCAGACGGCGCCACGATGTGGGCTGTGGGGCCCCGCCTGGCTTGGCGTCTGGTATACCCCTGGAGTCTCGGCGATATCCACCACGATCCGCGACGATGAGTCGGCCTCATGGTCCCTGACCGGACGCGGCAATACGGTAGCGATCGTAAGCGATTCAACGCGGGTGCTCGGTGACGGCGATGTGACGCCGCCGGGCGGCATGGGCGTCATGGAGGGCAAGGCGTTCCTGATGAAGTATCTGGGCGGCATAGACGCGGTGCCGCTCTGCATCGATTCACGAGGCCCCGATGGCCGCAATGACCCCGAGCGCCTTATCGATTTCGTCAAGATGGCCAAGTCGAGTTTCGGGGCGGTCAATCTTGAGGATATCAGCCAGCCCAACTGCTTCCGCGTACTGGATGGCCTGCGTGACAGCTGCGGCATCCCCGTCTGGCATGACGACGCGCAGGGGACGGCCTGCGTCACGCTTGCGGGTCTGCTCAACGCGCTGGTGCTGGCGGGGAAGAGGCTCGCCGACGCGCGCATCGTCCTGCTTGGTGCCGGGGCCGCCAATACGACAATAGCGCGGCTGCTGATAGCCGACGGAGCCGATCCTTCCAGGATCGCGCTCTTTGACAAGTTTGGCGGCGTCCACGCGGGCAGGAGCGATCTGGAGGCGGACCCGGGATCATATCGACAGTGGGAACTCGCCGGCCGCACCAATCCGGATCGCTTCGAATCGCCTGAGGATGCCTTGCGAGGAGCCGATGTGCTGGTCGCCCTTTCGGCGCCCGGTCCCGATGTGATCAAGCGGCCCTGGGTGCGGAGCATGGCAAGAAACGCGATAGTCTTCGCGTGCGCCAATCCCGTGCCGGAAATCTGGCCGCATGTGGCCAAAGAAGAAGGCGCCTTTATCGTGGCTACAGGCCGCGGCGACTTTCCCAATCAGGTAAACAATTCGGTGTGCTTCCCGGGCATTCTCAAGGGGGCACTCCTGTCCAGAGCGTCGGGCATATCGGACGGCATGGCCATCAGGTGTGCCCATTCCATAGCCGACTATGCCCGCGGCCGCGGCATTACTCCCGACCGCATCATGCCTGGCATGGATGATGAGGGGCTCTTCGAGCGCGAGGCAGCGGATGTCGCCGATCAGGCAGCACGCGAAGGGCTGGCGAGGTCGGCCATGAGCCCGGACCAGGTCTATGAGCGCGCGGCTCTGGACATCGCTTCTTCAAGGAAAATGTTCAGGGATATGGTCGATTCAGGCGCCATCCAGCCTCCGCCGCAGAGCATGTTGCGCGAGGCATTGGAATGGGCTCTTCATCGATGTTAGCTGGATGGAATACTAGAAACTGGCAAGGGCATAGACGCCGATCACCAGTTCGATCAGGGCAAGGTCCGGATCCGCGGCACTCTGGGAGCGCAGCTGGTCGACATACCAGTAGAAAATACCAAGCCGAGGATCGATCCTGAACACGTAGTCCATGAAACCGCTGTCCGTTGCGTCCTCGCCAAAGAGGAGGGCGGCAACGGAATCCGCGACGCCGACGAAGGCTGGTATTCCGTTCCGGTAATCGCCGGCGTTGATCAGGCCGATGAATCCGTCGAGTGCGGCGAGGGCCTCGGTCTTGCGGGCCTCGTCCTTGAGATCGACCCAGGTCTTGGCGACGAGCAGTTCCACATTGTGTTTGAATACCTCAAGCAAGTGGGAGCGCATGGCGGCACTATCGCCGGCGTTGCCGCTTACGTACTTTCTGAAGGTTCCCGGGCCGCCTATCAGGTCAGCGAGTGCCGACCCATATTCGCGACGCAGGACGGCATTGTCCGTGCCGGACAGGAGTGGGAAGATTTCAAAAGCTGCCTTCTCGATGTCAAGATCCGCCGGATCATCGACCGCGTACACGGATGAATCCATGCCGGTACCATGTCACGCGGTCAACCGCTTTGTCAATAATACCGCTCCGCCGAAAAGAAGCGCCGTGCACATGAGCTTTACGAGTTGAAAAAGAGGCCGCAGCAGACTACGATTATGGGTGAGAGGGCGATGGGCGCCTTCATTACTGAACGTCGGGAAGGCCACTATGAACGACATCCTTGTCCACGCCGAGGCGGTCCTGGGGTACGGTTTTGTCTCATCGAAGTTCCTCAAACCGGGTGAGACCGAGTATCGCATACGGGATGAACAGCTCGGCAAGCCGCTCGATTCATACCGTCCACTCCGGCCTCTCGATGTAGAAACACTGATCATGAACAGCAACCGCTGCTCCGATTGGGGCAAGATTCTGGTACGGGATCCGTTCGATCCAACGCTTGTACGCAACACCGAGTTTGCCGGCCTCGTACGGATCGGCCGGCTGGAACGTGTCGTGCTGGAACACCACGACATGATGATTCCCGCCGGCATCACCAACTCGCGCATCATCTCGTGCGACATAGGGGACGAGTGCGCCATCCATGCATGCAATTACCTTGCGCACTACAGCATCGGGGATCGCTGCATACTGCTCAACAACGACGAGATACACATAACCGACCATGCCAAGTGGGGCAACGGCATCATCAAGGAGGGTGAATCCGAAGACGTGCGTGTCTGGCTTGACCTGATGAACGAAGCGGGTGGTCGTTCCGTGCTCGCGTTCGATGGCATGCTGTGCGCCGACGCCTACCTGTGGGCCAAACGCAGGGATGACACGGTGCTGATGGAGCGCTTCAATGAAATCACGCAGGATACATTCGACCACAGGCGCGGTGAATATGGTGTCATAGGCGCCGGGAGCGTGCTCAAGAGCAACCGCATCATCAAGGATGTCCGCATCGGCGAATGCGCGTACATCAAGGGCGCCAACAAGCTCAAGAACCTTACCATCAACTCAAGCGAGGCGGAGCGGACCCAGATAGGCGAGGGCGTGGAGCTGGTCAACGGCATCGTTGGATTCGGCTGCCGCGTCTTTTACGGCTGCAAGGCGGTTCGATTCGTGATGGGCACCAACTCCTCGCTCAAGTATGGAGCCAGACTCATCCACTCGGTACTGGGAGACAATTCGACAGTCTCCTGTTGCGAGATTCTGAACAACCTTATCTATCCCGCGCACGAACAGCACCACAACACCAGCTTTTTGATAGCGGCTCTGGTCAGAGGCCAATCGAACATGGCCGCGGGGGCGACTATAGGATCAAACCACAACTCGAGGGCCAACGACGGCGAGATAGACGCGGGCCGTGGATTCTGGCCCGGGCTGTCGACTTCGGTAAAGCACAGCTCTCGCTTCGCGTCGTACTGCCTGCTCGCAAAGGGTGACTACCGCTTCGAGCTCGACATTCCATTCCCGTTTGCCCTGGTTTCCGATGACTCGGCGCGCGATCGCCTCGATATCATGCCCGCCTACTGGTGGATGTACAACATGTACGCGTTGCTCAGGAACGAAACCAAGTTCCTGGTCCGCGACAAGCGACTGAACCGGGCGCAGAACATTGAGTTTTCGCCGTTTGCTCCGGACATCGCGGAGGAGGCGTTCGAGTCGCTGGGGCTGCTTGAACACTACGTGGGCCAGGCCTGGTATCGTGCACAGGGCGGTGCCGAGGCTGTCGTGGAGGGGAGCGACGAGGCGGCCGTCAGGGCAAGAGGGCGCGAGCTGCTGGTTGGGCCCAAGGACGCCGTGGATTCGCTGGATGTGCTTGCCGATGAGATTGAGAACTCCCACAGGCGAGTCGTGATCCAGAAGCCTCGCCGGGCATACAAGGCGTACCGGCACATGCTGCGTTGGTACGCAATGCGCGTACTCATAGCCTATTTTGCTGAACGCCCGGATTCTGCATTTACGGACGCCGCCGAAGTACTGGCGGGGCCGCGCGTCACCGAATGGGAGAATCTGGGTGGCCAGCTGGTGCCGCGCGAGAAGGTGGAGACGCTGGTATCGGACATCAAGAGCGGCGCGCTGGATGGCTGGGCCGAGATCCATGACGAATATGCGCGGCTATGGGCGGAGTATCCTCTGGACAAGGCCCAGCACGCGTGGGCTACCCTGTGCGACCTGCTGGGTGTGGCCACACTTGAAGAGCACGCCTTTGCCCGGGAGGTGGAACGCTTCATGGACACGACCCGGTTCATGGAAGAACAGGTCTACCTGACCAGACACAAGGACTATACAAACAAATTCCGCAAGGCAACCTTCAATGATGATGCAGAGATGCGCGCCGTGCTTGGTTCAGCCGATACCAACGCGTTCATCAGGCAGACGCGAAGCGACATGGAACGCTGGAGGGCTCGCGCCGACGCCCTGCTTGGCAGGCTGAGCACCGCCGAACAGGGCGCCTGACAGGCTCGGGCAACGGTACCGGAACATGAAGAAACCGCGCCGCCATGATGGCAGCGCGGCCTGTCTCTGGAAGGTGGCTACTTGCCCGTACCCGTGGATGTCTCTGAACCGGCCTGCGTCCCGCCGGATTGCCCGGCTTCGGTTCTGGTCTGGGTCTGCAGTTCGGTCTGGGTCCTGGTTCGTTCCTGGACCATCGCTTGCGCGGCCTGCTCACAGAGCTTGGCCGACTGGCCCTGCTGTATGCGCTGGCGAGTCTGCGTGGTGAGCATCAGCATGTCCTGAGTCCTGAGCCCGCCATCCAGGGCATCCGAGACAATACGGTACGCGTTCTCGACCTGGATCCTGGCCTGGACCATGACGGTCAGCGCTTCCTTGGCCGCCGCACCATCTTCGGTGGTCAGTTGCATCGTCGCGATCTTCTGATCGATCAGCGCAAGGGCTTCATCCTGAGTCATCGGCGCCTTGGCGCCCATGGCGAATACCAGTCCACCCATCGCGATCAATACGACCACTGTCATCAGTCTTTTCATGGTAAACCTCCTCATACACGATTGGTACGCCTGATCCGGCCATGTGCCGGAAGCTCGCCGTACGCAGAGGTATACCGCCAGTGCCAGCTGTCGGTTGCACATGATTTTTCGGCCCACCTGTGATTCAGTCCGACAGGTGCTATACTGTCCTGCGATATATGGAAACGGAAAACCAGGACGCCTTTGTGGCGCAGCGCGTCATCGCGGGGGACACCGAAGCCTTTCGCGTGCTCGTGGACAGATACAGTGATCAACTCTTCCGGTTCTGCCGGGCACGCCTTGGCGATGACGCCGACGCGGAAGACGCGGTGCAGGACGTCTTTGTAAGGGCGTTTCGATCAGTGCGTTCATATGATCCTTCGCGCAGCTGGGCATCCTGGCTGTTCACGATAGCCGCGAATCGGGTCAAGTCGCGGTACGCCGCGCGGGCCTCGACGCAAGCGCTCGTGGAGCGAACGGCCCGTGAGGCTTCCGTGGTCGACGAGGCGCTTGAAGCGCAGTACGATCCAGAACGGATCACCATGGATGCCATGGCCGGAGACCAGGTGCGAGCGGCTGTCGCGACGCTGGCGCCATCGTACCGCGCCCCGGTGGAGTTGTACTACTTTGCCGGGCTGGATGTCGCGGGCGTCGCAGAGGCTTTGTCACTTGGCGAGGAAGCGGTCAAGACGCGGCTGTTCAGGGCGCGCAAGGAAATCCTTGCCTGGTTTGACAAAAAGGAGCAACCAACCGGCTCCAGAAGAGGTAGACATTGATATGAAACGCTCGATGCGCTCGCGGCAGACTGGAACACTCTCCACGACTTCTGTGCCGGCAATCCATGCGGCCAGGGAATTCATCATCGCGCGCGATTCCGACAAGACCGAAAGCAACCATGCGCCCGTTCCACAGCCATTCCGCAGAGACGCGCGCAGTACCCAGGCCAGTGCTGACGCCATCATGGCGCGCGTTCGCCAGGTCGCAGCGGAGGCTGAATCGCGGGCCTTGCATCCTGCGCGGCACCACGCAGCGAGCCTGCGCGTTGCCATGTTTGCCGTAGCCGCAGTGCTTGTTGCGGCACTCTCTTCCATAGCTACCATTGGCATATTGGGGGCGAGCGCCACGGTGGAGGTGCGATTCGTGCTGTCCGCTCCGGAAGCCTCCAGCGTCATGCTGGCGGCTGATTTTAACCAATGGACAACAGACGGGTATGCCCTCAAGCGCGGTCCTGATGGTCACTGGGAGATCACGGTGCCACTACAGAAGGGCAAGTCCTATGCGTACAATTTTGTAATCGATGGAGAGCGATGGATAGTGGATCCGTCATCCGCGTCTCGACTCGATGATGGTTTTGGTGGATCCAGTTCGAGTATTTCCTTGTAGGGGAGGGGCTCATGGCACGACATGTTTCTATTCATAGAGCGGTGCTGTTGTTGGGTGCGGCCATGCTTATGGCGTTATCCATGCCTGCCTTTGCCCAGCCTTCCAGTGGCCCTGGATCAGTGGGCGGCGGAGAAAGACCAGCCGGTTCTGGAAGTGGAGACAAGGGTACATATTCAGAGCCATCCGTGCGCGCCGGAACCGATTCGGCGACCGCAGGCGGCGGAGCTCATGAATTTGAAGTATGGCTTGCCAGCTCACGGGAAGGCCAGCGGCTCGTGTCGGTGCGTGAGCGACTGCTTGCTATTGCCACACCGGCGATTCAGGCGGGCGTGCCGCACCAGGCCTTTGCTGCTCGTATACGCGAAGCGGTTGCCAAGGGGGTAGCCGCGGATATCATCGTGCAAGCGCTTGAAGTTGATGCGAATCGCTGGATATGGCTGGCCGGGATACTCAAGGGCGCCGACTGGCCGCCGGCCCGCTCCGCTCCCGACCTGTTCCTTGGCGCCGCAAGTGCCTTGAGAAACGGCATCACGCAAGGGACGGTCGGCGATGTGGTGCTGTATGCGCGTTCGTCCGGGGCTCCTGCGGAGAAGGCCGGCGCCGCGTTGACTGCGGCCGCGGCTGTCTCGACCGTGTACCGTGTCGGCGACTCCGTGCCCGATGTGCTGGGCAGTGCCGCAGTGCTCATAATCCATTCCAGGCTCAAGGTCGGGCAGTACGCCTCGATAGCGGATCTGGCGAGCCGGGCAAGGTCCGCCGGTATCAACGCCGAGCGGTTCATCGCTGCGATGGAGGAGAGTCTGGGGCGCGGTGGCACGCTGGCAGATATGGAGAGGAGTCTGTTCGGCTAATCTGGCTTCTTGCGCGCCGGCCTTCTGGTGGCAGTAGTGGACATCACCGCCTCGACGGGTACGAGCGCGCGCTCCTGGCCGGCCGCCAGCTCGGCGGAGCCAAATGTGTCCTGAACAAGACGAGCCAATTCCACCGCGGCGTTGATGAGCTTGAAGAGGCTGCTCGAGACATTGCGGAACTCGACCTCATCGAGAGTATCATCATCCTGAAGCGAGTTGACTATGACCATGTTCAGCGCGGCCGTCGCATTGACCAGTTCTGCCATCTTCTGGACCAAAGCCTTGTAGGAATATTCCATCCGTCTGTCGGTCATCGATGTGACCGTCTCTATGATTGACATGATGTTCTTGAGTGAATGGATCATCATGGGGTTGGGCTTGCGCTCCACCTCGATTCGCCAGTTTTCGAACCGGGTCATCGTCTGGTCAAGCATGCGCTTCAGATCGGCGTTGGACATCTCCGGTATATCGCGCTTGCCCTTCACATGGCCTCCCAATCAGGTAGTCCGGAGACTGGAACGTCATCCGGACAGCGTGCGGGGGGAGTACTCCCCCCGCGACGTTACGCTATGCCGGGTTCTTTGACTTGAAGGCGTCCATGAACTGAACCGTCGTCTCGACGTCCTTGATGCTCACCGCATTGTAGGCCGACAGCCGGATTCCACCCATTGTGCGATATCCCTTTGTCTGGACGATGCCCGCGGCCTTGGCATCCTTGACAAACCTGTCATCGAGCTCCGGATTGGGGAGCTTGAAGTCTATGTTCATCCAGGAACGCGAGTCCACGTCCGCCAGGCCCTTGTAATAGCCCTTTGAACCGTCGATGGCGGTGTACAGCAGTCTCTGCTTCTGCTCGTTGATCTTGCCCATAGCAGCCAGACCGCCATTCTTCTTGAGCCACTTCATGACCAGGTTCAGGATGTATATGGAGAAGCAGGGCGGGGTGTTGAACATGGAAAACTTGTCCTTGAACACCTTGTACGACATCATCGTAGGAAGGTCGTCATGGGCCTTGGCCAGGAAGTCGTCCCGTATAGCCACGACAGTGACGCCGGAAGGGCCGAGGTTCTTCTGGGCGCCCGCGTAGAACATGCTGAACTTCGAGAAGTCCATCGGGTGGCTGAAGATGTCCGAAGACATGTCGCAAACGAGCGGCTTGCCCTTGATTTCGGGAATATAGTGCCACTCGGTGCCCTCGACGGTGTTGTTGGAGGTGTAGTGAACATACTCGGCGGCGGGGTTGAGCTTGAGTTCACCCTGCTTCGGGATGGCGACGAAGCGTTCACCTTCAAGCTCCATGGTGGCCGGTACGGTTATCTTGCCATAGCGCTTGGCTTCCTTGACGGCGGCCTTTGACCAATTGCCGGTGACCACGTAGTCAGCTTCCTTGTTGGGGCCGAGGAAGTTCATGGGGAGCATCAGGAATTGGGTGCTCGCTCCGCCGGTGGTGAAGAGCACATTGTATTCCTTGCCAACACCCGCAAGCTCGCGGAACAGATCCATCGTCTCCATGTGCAGGGCGTCATATTCCTTGCCGCGATGCGAGACTTCCATCACCGAGCACCCGGTGCCGTTCCAGTCAAGCATCTCGTCACGAGCCTGCTCGAGTACCTCGATAGGAATGCCTGCCGGTCCGGCTGCGAAATTGATAACGCGTTTCATGTTCTGTCTCCTTTATTTCTTGGCCACGTAGGCCTGCACCCGGTTGACTATGCTGTCGCCGAGGCGCGAAAGATTCTCTTCGGTGGATGCTCCAATGTGCGGAGTAAAGACGGTGTGGGGAGCCGACAGGAGCGGCGAGCCTTCAGGCGGCTCCTTGTCGTACACATCGGCGGCGTAGCCAGCCAGCCGTCCGGCGATGAGCGCCGCTGCTACGTCCGCTTCGACGATGACCTGGCCGCGGCAGGTGTTGATGACGCGCGCACCAGGTTTCATTTTGGCTATCGCGACTGCGTTTATCATGCCACGGGTCTCATCGGTCAACGGCGTGTGCAGCGATATGTAGTCTGACTGGGCATACACCGTGTCCAGGCTCATCATCGCGGCGGCGTCGCTCTTCTCTACATATTTGTCGTAGGCGATAACGCGCATGCCGAAGGCCTTTGCCCTGGCGGACAGCTCGCGGGCGATACGGCCGATGCCGATGAGTCCGAGTGTCTTGCCCAGGAGCTCCGCGCGCTCCATCTCCTTCTTGAGCCATTTGCCTTGCTTCATCGAGGCGTCGGCCTCGGCAATACGGGCAGGCATCGCGATCATCATCGCGAACGCCAGTTCGGCAACGGCGACGCTCGACGCCTCAGGCGTATTGACTACGGTGATTCCCTTGGACTCAGCGTATGGCACATCGATCGTGTCGACTCCGACGCCGCCCCTTATGACAAACTTGAGTCTGGGAGCCTTGTCTATCATCGCCTTGTCGACCTTGGTCCTGGATCGGACGATGATGATCTCGGCCTCGCCAACGCGGCCATGGTCCTGTGTTACTTCTCCGAAAACCTCAAGACGCCCAGGCAAGTCTGCCTGAAAAGCGTCCGCGAGCAGTATGAGCATCGAATCCTCCTTTTTTTGTCAGCAGCCGGAAAAAACGCCATGCCTGTGGCTGCATGAAGACGACGACGGGCATAGGCACGAGGTCGAAAAATTGTGCAGTGTGGTGCATGGTGCTATGGATGATGACCCAAGCATCTTATCATGATGATCGGGCTTGTCAAGGTTGGCGACCGCCGGGATGCGAGTGGCGGTGCCAAACCGACGCTATTCTTCGAGCTCGACGCCGCAGCATGCCGCCAGCAGTGTCGCGGCCTGGACGAGTGCTGGCTTGCGCCTGACCGATACCGAGTCAACCATATAATGATCGCCCAGCTTGGTCTCGATTATAAGTCTGGCCTGCGAACCGGGCAACAGCTTGTCATCGGCTGGTCTGTCCCTCTGGTCAAGCCGGCCCTTGGCAAACACATCGATGCGCAGCCGCTCGATGTCGGATAGCGCTATCCGTGTCTTTCTGGCGGCGAACACAAGCCCGACCCAGCCCTCGCAGCTGTTATGCTCGGGGTCGAATATCCAGCGCTCTTCGTAAAGCGTCGCGACAAGCGCCAGCGCCGTGATGACGGCTCCACCGATTCCCAGACTACCCGTGACGATGCTCACCAGGACAAGTACGCCCGTAATGGTGCCGGAAACGACGCGGAACCACAGAGGTATGCCGTAGACGAGCCTGGAACCAGCGTGCCGTAGCTCAAGATTGATCTGCATAGGCTGAATATACCGGCGCTTTCATTGAGGAGCAAGGCTTGCTCCTCAATTTGCGGGCAGGGTAGAGTGGCCTCATGCATTCTTCCCCGTGCCTGGTGCTGGTCGTCGCGCTTTGTGCCGCTCCCTTTGCGCCCGAAGCGCAGACGCTCGTGCCGCCCGGTACGGTGCGCCGCGGGGAGCCGGCCTTTGCAATCTTCGCATCGGCTGCTGGCGACGTGGCGGCGGCCGACCATGTGTTGACCATCAGGTATGCCGACGGAGCGACAAGCCCGGGTTATTGCGGCTTCAGGCTTCCCGCAGAAGCCGCGGCTGGCGGGATGGATATAGTCGGCACTGAAATTCCTGCCAATATCCGCCGCGGCCCTGTCGTCCTGTTCCTGATATCCGCGCCGGTGGATGCCGCCCTCGGCGAGGCAACCATGAGCGTATTCGGCCCCGATGGCCAGGCACTTGCGGGCGCCAGGTTTGCCATTGTCGACAGAACATTCGTGAGGGAAGACCTGTGGCTCGACGCTGCCCTGACAGCGCTCCGTGTCGATCAGGATACGGTCAAGACAGAACAGGCCGTGCGATATCAGGCCATCCTGGCAACGGTCAATCCCGAGGCGGCCTATCTGGTCGGGGGCTTCGTGCGGCCGGTGGTGTCGCAGCGGCAGACCTCGATGTTCGGCATGCGCCGGAGGTACCTGTATTCCGATGGCTCAGTCGACATGACGGTACATAGCGGCATCGATTATGGGTGTCCTACGGGAACGCCGGTCGTGGCCGCTGCCGCAGGCCGCGTCGTGATGGCCGAGGATCGAATTGTTACCGGCAAGACCATCGTCATAGAACACCTGCCGGGAACGTATACCATATACATGCACATGAGTTCGCTCGCGGTCTCTGCCGGAGCGCTGGTCGGCAGTGGCGACCGCATCGGAGCGGTAGGCATGACTGGCCTGGCCACGGGCCCGCACCTGCACTGGGAATTCCGCGTCATGGGTGTCGCGTGTGACCCCGAGGCACTGATCGGGCTTGACAAAATGCCCAGTATCCGTACAATACTCCCCGCGATCGAGGGGAGGTGATTTTTTATCAGCCAGATTATCGTAGACGACAATGAGCCGCTCGAAAAGGCCATCAAGCGATTCAAGCGCATGGTGGAAAAAGAAGGCATCATCCGCGAATGGAAGAAGCGCGAGTTCTTCGAGAAACCCTCCGCGATCCGCAACCGTAAAGAAAAGGCCATGCGCCGCAAGCTCCTTCGCAAGGTTCGCAAGCCACGCGAGGGCAAGTCCTACTGACGCTATAGTCAAACGTGCTCAATCATGCAGCTCCGGATTATCCGGGGCTGTTTTTTTGTTTTGCTTGACGTATCAGCCTGATCCGGCAAGAATAAGCCTCGATGGCAACGCGACAGTACGAACCACCGCCCAGTTCTTTTGATGATGACACCAGGCGCAGCCGAGCGGCGCTCGCCTGGTTCTTCGTCGCGCTTTTCAGCTTCGGACTCGCAACAACCCTGTTCAGCCACTCGGCTTTGCTGGGCGGACTCGGAACCATCATCATAAGCCCCGACATATTGATCAACGACTATGTAAGCATAGGCGGACTGGGTCCGGCCTTCCTGAACTCATCGCTCTGCGTTTTCGTGGCGATAGTCCTGGTCAGGCAAGCGAACATCACGGTCTCCGGACCGGTGATAGCCGCGATCTTCACGATCGCTGGATTCTCGCTCTTTGGCAAGAACATAGCTAACATCTGGCCAGGGCTGCTTGGCGCCTGGCTGTACGCTCGCGCCAGCCACAGGCCGTTCGGTGAAAACATCCTCGTGGCTCTGTTCGGCACCGCGCTGGCGCCGCTTGCCAGCGAGGTGGCCTTTGGGCTCGGAATCCCCGCCCCGTGGAACGTGGCTGTGGCTCTGGCGGCTGGTGCCCTGGCGGGTTTCCTGCTGGCTCCTGTGGCAAGGCATGTTCTCGATTTTCACCAGGGCTATAATCTGTACAACATTGGCTTTGCCGCGGGTTTCATAGGCACGATAATAATGTCGATGCTCAAGGCTTTTGGCGTCCCGCTTTCTGGAGGGTTCCATTGGGCGGAGCTTGGCCCGCTACAGACCTTGCCCTGTCTGGCTGCCCTGTTCCTGGCAATGATCATAGCCGGCATCATCACGGAGCCTCGATGGTTCGAGGCGTACCGCCGCCTGCTCGAGTCGCCGGGTCGGCTTGTAAGCGACTTCGTGCGGTACTACGGACTCGGAGCGACGCTTGTCAACATGGGCGTCATGGGATTACTCGCCAGCCTTATTGTTCTTCTGATAGGTGGATCATGGAATGGACCAGTCATTGGGGGGATACTGACAATCACCGGTTTTGCGGCGTTTGGCAAGCATCCCCGCAATGCCGTGCCGCCGATGGCTGGTGCCGCGGCGATGGCGATACTATCGCGCTATGGCCTCGGGTCGCCGGCGAGCCAGCTGGCCGTGCTGTTCGCAAGTACTCTGGCGCCCCTTGCCGGCGAGTATGGGCCGGCCGCCGGGTTGGCCGCCGGAGCCGTGCATCTGGTGCTCGTCCAGGTGGTGGGCGGCCTTCACGGCGGACTCAATCTGTACAACAATGGCTTTGCCGGCGGACTGACAGCCGGGCTGCTGCTGCCGGTGCTCGAATGGTTGCGCCAATGGAGGAGACATGAGGTCTGACGCAGCTCAGCTGATGCGGGTCGCCGAAGAGGTACTCAAGTACCTGTACGTCAAGGGTTCGCGGGCGGTCAAAGTGTCTTACGATTTTGGAGACGAACGATCCTTCTGCGCGATTGCCGCCAAGGATATTCTGCTGGATGCCGCCGAGGAATCGTACCTGCGCCGGGTATTCGACGGCCCGGTGCAACCGGAAATAGCTAATTATTATGGCACGCTTGTTGGCCGCCGACGCGACGAACTGGAGATGGAACTGGTAGGCACGATGGCCGAACTTGAGGATCTCCAGAATGAGGATGGCCTCGGCATCGTCATAGTGCTGAGCCGCCGCGAGCAGGAGTTCAGGTCCTCCAGGCGCTGACGGCTTGCCGACGGAAGCCGCTCCGGTTTATGCTTGCCTCCCTTTGTTCTGGAGGTCTTCATGACGAGCATCACCGGTAGTTCAGACACAGCCATGCACGCCAGCATCATGCGTCATCATTCTGCATTGATCGCCCTCGTAGCGTTTGCGGTGTCGCTTGCGGCGGCATGCGTGCCCGCCGGCCGGGCACAGTCAGGCCTCGCGACCGCCGAGCTTCATTCCGGAGCCATATCGGTCGTCGCGGAGCTCGCCATAAGTCCAGCGGAGCAGGAGACGGGTCTGATGTACAGGACTCTGCTTGCCGACGGCAAGGGCATGCTGTTTGTCTATCATGACGATCGCAGGTTGTCGTTCTGGATGAAGAACACGTTGATTCCGCTCTCCATAGCGTATCTTTCCGCGGACGGTACCATTCGTGAAATGCACGATATGGAGCCAAAATCGCTGGCAGCGATCAACAGTGACCATTTTGTCCGGTACGCGCTGGAGGTTCCACAGGGATGGTTCTCCAGGGTCGGGCTCGGTGTCGGTGACCGATTCGATCTTTCGAAGGTGCCGGGACTTTGACCGCAGCTGTGCTATTCCGTATGTTACATTCGTAGGAGATATTCGATGCTCGATATATACACCATTGGTGCCGACGTGCTCAGGCAGAAGGCCGTCCCCGTTGAGCACTTTGACGATGCCCTTGCTGCTCTGGTCGAGTCGATGTTTGAGACCATGAAGATGGGCAAGGGCGTGGGGCTCGCAGCGCCACAGGTAGGCCTCGGTCACCGCTTGTTTATCGTCCAGATCGAGGGAGACAAGCAGCGGGTTTTCGTGAATCCAGAAATAATCGAGACAAGCGTAGACCTGGCGGAATTCGAGGAAGGTTGCCTGTCGATTCCCGGGGTCTATGCCGATCTTGAGCGCCCGAGGGAGATACGCGTGCAGGCCTGGAATGAGCGCGGCCGCCGCTTTGTTCTCGGAGCGGATGGATTTCTGGCACGGGTCATTCAGCATGAGCTTGACCACCTGAACGGTGTCCTGTTCACCGACCGGCTGCCAGAGCGCAGCAGGGACCGGTTGCTCAAACAGTACGAAAAGCGAATGCGGGCGTAGACGCGGTGCGCATACTCTTTGCCGGGAGCCCCGACATAGCCGTGCCGTCACTCGAGGCCGTTGTGGCGAGCGGGCATACCGTCGTGGCGGTCTTGACCAATCCGCCCGCTCCACGCGGCCGCGGGCTTGGCATGGCCAGTACCCCGGTGGAGATGGCCGCGACCCGATTTGGCCTGCCGGTGCTGTCACCCGAGCGGCTCGGTCCCGCTGAACGCGAGGCTATCGCCGCGCTCGAGCCCGAGCTGCTCGTTGTCTTTGCCTATGGCAAGATATTCGGCCCGAAATTCATGGCGCTCTTCCCATGCGGCGGCATCAATGCCCATCCGTCGCTCCTGCCCCGCTGGCGGGGATGCGCACCCATACCGTTTGCCATCATGAATCGCGACTTGGTTACCGGCGTGACAATCCAGCGAATATCGCCCCGTGTCGATGCCGGGGATGTGCTCAAGCAGGCCCCCATCGAGATGCGTGGAATTGAGACGACGGAGACGCTGTCCGCCCTTTCCGGCATACTGGGCGCCAAGCTGCTCTGTCAGGTTCTGGCCGAGATCGAGTCTGGCTCGGAGCGCGGTGTCCCCCAGGATGAGTCGGCCGTAACGTACAGCGCGGAGCTTTCAAAGGATGATGGGCTTGTCGATTGGAACGCGGCGGCCAGCGATATTGACGCCCGCGTTCGTGCGCTGTTTCCCTGGCCGCTGGCCTTTACTGGCTTGGGCGCTGACCGGCTCACAATTCTTGAATCGCGCCCGTACACCGTTGAAGAGAGCGGTAATGCGCCCGGAACCGTGATTTCTGTAGACAAGTCCAGAGGTATAATGGTACAAACTGGTCAGGGTCTCATGGCCATACTGCGACTTCAGCTGCAAGGCAAGAAGGCGATGGGCTTCAAGGACTTCGCGAACGGGGCTCGGGGGCTTGTCGGCACGCGGTTGGGAGCACCCTGACGGGCAATCAGCTGATCGGATGTGCCGGTCACCGCGAATCTGGCCTTTCTGCGCCACGGCGCAACCGACACGGGAGCCATGCATGGATTTTCGATCATTGTTCGACATCAAGAACCTCAAGAAGCTCGATGATATCGATCCCCGACACTACCGCATAGCCATCATATCGCTTGTTTCGCTCATCATCCTGATGGGACTTTCCGGCCTCATAGCGTTCTCGTTGACATTGCATGGGCAGGAACAGACGCTCGTGCCCAATGTTGTCGATATGGAACTCTCCGCCGCGCTCATACGATTGCAGGAGAAGGAGCTGTACCCGCGCGTATCGCTGCGCTTCTCAAGCAATCCCGAGACTCGGGGCAAGATCCTGGAGCAGGATCCATCCGCCGGGGCCATCGTCAAGGCCGGGCGCAGGATTTCGCTGGTGATAAGCAGGGGCGCCGCGCAGGACAAGGTGGGTGACTATGTGGGGCAGACGCTCGATGAGGTAAAAATCCATTTGCAGACCGTGTTTGGCTCGACGCGGCAGCTTATTACCGTGCGTGAGCCACCTGTCTATGTCTACGACAAGAACCCTGCAGGTACCATCCTTGAGCAGTCACCCGCACCCAACGTCGATCTGACCGGACCCACGCAGCTGGATTTCGTTGTTTCCAGGGGACCGGAACAGGCAAAGGTCAAGGTTCCCGACCTCGTTGGCCTGCCGTTGCAGGACGCAACGCTGCAGATAGAGAAGTCCGGCATTGCCTTCCAGTTCACGATGCGCGCCCCCGAGGGCCGTGAGCGTCCTGGCACCATCGTCGCGCAGTTGCCGTCACCGGGCACGCTCGAGGATCCGCTGGCGCCGGTGTCAATAGTCTATGCCGTTACACCCAAGACCGAGGGTGTCGTTACCGGTCTGTTTACCCAGGCACTGCCCGAATATCCATATCCGCTGAAGACCGTGCTCTATGCCGAGCCGCCATCCGGCGCCAGGATACCGCTCATCACCGTTGACCACCCGGGGCGTCAGTTTACTATGCCATATGCCGTGCCCGAAGGCAGTGTGTTGGTGCTGCAGGTGCTCAACAAGGTAGTGGCGAGAGTAGAGGCCGGCAGATGAGCGATAAAGTCACTGTTCGCCGGCGTTCCAGGAAGTCACCCCAGGTCTACCCCGTAGAGATCGTCAGGATAGCGCTCTACGACATCGGTCGATCCATAGACCTGACCAAGGCCGCTGCGCTGTTGCCAGGCATACCCGGCATGAGAATCGCCAGGCGGCGCGACACTCCCGCATCACTGACCATGCCAGCGCCGCTCTGCGTTGACCTGCGATCGGGGCTCAAGAAGATTTACAGCGAGGATACCGTTGAAGGGTTCGCGGCATCGGCGCGCCTCTATGACGAAGGCGTCATGTCCATACTTGTCAGGCTCAAGGTGAATTCGACTCTCGAGGGCCTGCATGGCATAGAGACAAAGCCGGTCTCCGCCGCGATACATGATCTTGATTCATACATCGACGAGCGCTTTCAGGCGGTGCTCGAGCAGGTATTGCCTGCCGTGGCGAGCCCCCGACAGATGCCCGAACACGAGACATACCTGGCCTACTGCTTTGCCGATGTCGGCATGGCTCCCGCGCAATTCATGCGCGAGAACGAGAAGTGCCTGACGACCCTGCTGTCGGGTGAACCATACAGTTATGCCGTGCATGAGTCGCAGATACGGAAGACCATGAGTAATCCGTTCTCGTACAGCGACAGGGATCTGGCCATATTCGACATGGATCGGTGCGTCATCATAGACTTTGACAGGGACTATGAGGACGTCCTGCTCATCTGTGAACTGGCCAATTACCAGTTCCTCGAGCTGCGCACCCTCGATCGGTTGCTTGATCGATGGCTGGACGAGGCCGAGGATGATGTCAACGCGATCGCGAAGAAATCCAAGAAGCTCAAGACCGGCGCCCTGCGCAAGAAATTCGGCAAGATTCAGGCGCTCAGGCTCGATGCGCTGTTCGTGCTCGAAAATCTGGAAAACAGCGCGAAAATCATCGGTGACTATTTTCTGGGTACCGTCTATGAGCACATATGCGGCATATTCAATACGTCGGGCTGGACTCGTTCAGTCGAGAGGCGCCTCGACGCGTTGCAGAATATTTATGAGATAGTCAAGGTCGAGAAGAGCGAGCGTACGATGCTGATCCTGGACATAGTCTTCATAATCGTCTGCATCATCTTTCCCGTGTTGCAGATACTGCAGGTCATGCTCGGGCACTAGGAGCCTGTCGGACTTATGAACGCACGTAAGAATTTTTAGGCAAAAACAAGAGAATGAAGATCAATGGAGTGCTTTTTGACCGGACTCGGCGCTCTGCGGCGCAAAATCGGCTCGTCAATCGGGCCATACACGGAGTATGGCCCTCAATCCTCACCAATTTTTCACTCGCAGATCACCTTCGTCCGATCAAAATCCTAAGTCCGACAGGCTCCTAGGCCTCGACCAGCCGTTCACGTTCGCGTTACTTGTCCGCCAAGCCGCGCTCTGCTATAGTGATCGCTTAACCCACGTCAAGGAGAATCCCATGGTCATACTCACCCTGAATTGCGGTAGTTCGTCCGTCAAGTACCAGGTCTATCACTGGACCCAGAAGGCTGTCCTTGCCAGCGGCATAGTCGAACGCGTCGGTCAGGAAGGCTCGATAATAAACCACAAGGCACCTGGCATAGCCGATATCGGCATCGAGCACGAGTGCCCCAACCATATCGTAGCCATCGAACTGATCCTCAAGACCATAACCGATCCCCAGCACGGCGTGGTCAAGAGCATGAGCGAAATTGGCGTTGTCGGACACCGCATGGTGCACGGAGGCATGAAGTTCGCCCGCTCCGTACTTATCAACGATGAATCGCTTGCCACATTCAAGGAACTGATAGACCTGGCTCCGCTGCACAATCCGGCCAACATCATGGGCGTCGAGGCCGCGCGGGCCGTCCTGCCCAATGTCCCGCATTGCGCCATCATGGACACCGCCTGGCACCAGACAATGCCTGAGTCAAGCTACATGTATGCCCTGCCCCGCGAGTGGTATGAGAAGTACATGGTTCGCCGTTACGGCTTCCATGGCACCAGTTTCCTGTATACGGCCAAGCGAGCCTCTGTGTTGCTGGGTAAGGATCCCTTCGAAACCAATCTGATCATCGCGCACATAGGCAACGGCTCATCAATCAACGCGGTCAAGAACGGCTGTTCCTACGATACATCGATGGGCATGACGCCGCTCGAAGGCCTGGTTATGGGAACCCGTTCCGGCGACATCGATCCCGGCATCATTTTCCATATCATGAAGAAGGCCGGCCTCAGCGCGGCGGATGTCGAGAAGAAGCTCAACAAGGAATCAGGCGTCCTGGGCATAACCGGCAGGTGGTCCGACCGCCGCGATATCGAGAACGCAGCGGAGGCGGGCGACAAGATAGCCCTGGTTGCCCAGGAACTCGAAGGCTACCGCATCAAGAAGTACATCGGTGCGTACTATGCCGCGTTAGGTCATGTCGACGCTATTGTGTTTACCGCGGGTGTCGGTGAGATGGGCCCCGTGACCAGGCACCTGTCGACCCTTGGACTTGAAGGCATGGGCATCAAGGTCGATCCTGACCGCAACGCGAAGGCCAAGTGCCGCAATGCCGAACTGGAGATCAGCGCGCCGGACAGCCCGGTCAAGGTGTATGTCATTCCGACTGACGAAGAGCTTGTCATGACCGAGGATGCCTTCGCGCTGATGAACGGCACCTACGACGTTCACACCAAGTACCACTACAGCTTCCAGGATGCCTCGTATGTCAACAAGCAGCGTGAAGCCGGCCTGGTCTCCGACCTCAAGAAGAAACCGTATCTGGCTGACCTGATAGCGCACCCGAAGAAGGCTTGATCGAGTAAAAGTTCTTGAGGTCGGCGCGCCACGGATGGCGCGGTAGCGGTTGAGCCAGCCAAGGGAGACAGAAGAACATGAGTCAGCATGAGGATCGATATCTAGAACTCTTGAAACGGGAAGTGGTCCCCGCTCTTGGCTGTACCGATCCGATAGCGATAGCCCTTGCGGCTTCCAAGGCCAGATCTGTATTGCCGCGGGATCCTGACAGGATCGACATCATTCTGAGCCGCAACATGCTCAAGAATGCCATGGCTGTGGGCATACCCGGAGCAGGCGACTCCGGCGTCGAGCTGGCCGCGGCATTGGGATCGTTTGCCGGCGAACATGACGCAGGGCTCCGCGTGCTGAAGGCTCTCGGTGATACCGGGGTGCAGCGCGCCCGCCAGTTCGTCAATGAACGGCGAGTGGGTGTCAGGCTCCAGGAGAATTCATCAGAGCCGCTCTATATCGAGGTTGTCATGGCGGCGGGCGCCAACAAGAGCCGCGCCATAATTCGTGGGGATTATGCGCAGGTCACCTTGATAGAGCTGAACGGCATTCCGTCTTTTAAATTGGAACAGCCTGCACAAGCTGCCGATGGCCATGATGCAGATGAGCCTGCGTCGCTGACCATCAGAGACATACTCGAGTTTGCCGCAGGAGTGCCACTGGACCGGATACTATTCATGCTTGACGCCGCAGCAATGAACCAGGCCCTATCGGCTGAGGGGCTGAGCAACGAGTATGGCCTTTCGGTCGGTCTGCTGATGCGTGCGGCGGCAGAAACTGGCCTGCTCGGCGACAGCCTGGCGACCAGGGCGACCATCGCAACCGCTGCAGCGGTCGACGCGCGCATGTCAGGCTGCTTCCTGCCCGCGATGACCAACTCCGGTAGCGGAAACCAGGGCATAACGGCGACCATGCCTGTCGTTGTCACCGCCAGCGAGCGCCATGCGTCGGATGAGCAACTGGCTCGGGCGCTTGTAGTGAGCCATCTGGTCAGTATTCATATGCGTCAGCATTTTGACAGGCTGTCGCCGATGTGCGGAACGATTCCAGCCGCGACAGGGGCCGCATGTGGCGTCCTGCACATCCTTGGCGGTGGATACGAGCAGGCAGTGGCGGCCATTGCCAATATGGCGGGCAACCTCTCAGGGATGATCTGTGATGGAGCCAAGCCGGGCTGCGCCCTGAAGGCGAGCTCGGCGGTACAAGCCGCGTTTGCCTCGGTAGTGCTCGCGAAACAGAATGTCAGGGTTTCTGGCAGCGAAGGCATCGTCGATACGGACGTAGAGAATATCATTGACAACCTCGGCCACCTTGGATCCGAGGGCATGCGTCAGACCGATGCGATGATTCTCGACACCATGTTGTCCAAATAGTCATAATCCGGTTCCTCAAACCATGCTTCGCGGTACCGCGAAGCGAAAATTCTGATTGACAGATTGCACATCGTGCCCTATTTATTAAACTAAGTTAGTAAATGAAGTCGAGGGGCACTGATGAAGGCGCGAGTCGCGGCGGATCTCAAGCAGTTCAATCGCATGCTCGTGTACAGGCTTGTCCGTTCCCATGGTTCCATCTCCAGAACGGCCATAGCACGCCAGCTTGGCATGAGTGTTCCCACCGTCATCAAGATTTTTGAGTATTTTTCCAGGCTCGGCATCATGAACAGCGACGGTGAAGGTTCCGCTGCTCTCGGACGGCGACCAATGCTGTCCAGCCTCCGCGCCGAAGCAGCCTACGCCGTTGGGGCGGAATACGATGGTGTGCATCTGAGCGTCGGTCTTGTAGACCTGCTGGGGAATATACGGACACTAAGGCGTTTCCCCGCTCCTCCGGATTTCCGCCTGTTGCTCGGCAGCCTGTTGGCGGAGAAGGTGCGGGAGCTGGTAGCGGACTCAGGCATAGCCGCCGGCATGGTCAAGGGCTTGGGGGTCGGCGTTCCTGGGGTTGTTCACCTGGATGGCCAGTTTATAAGTCAAGCGCCGTTGGTGGGCGTGCGCGAGCGCATCGGTTACGGTCCACTCGTGTCAGGGCTGGAGCAGAGGCTTGGCATGCCGGTACTGGTCTCGAATGACGCAAATGCCGCAGCGCTCGGCGAGCTGGCCGCTCGAGGCCCGCGCCTGCGAGGCGACCTCATATTCGTCGAGATAGGCAGAGGTGTGGGCGCGGGATTGGTGCTCGATGGCCGATTGCGTCAGGGACCTGGATCGGCGGCTGGCGAGATAGGCTACATGATCTTTACGCGTGAGTCGGATCGCAGTGGTGATGGCCCGGGATGGCTCGAATCGTCCATGGATCTTGGTTCGTTCTGGTCGGAGATAGACCAGCGGGGATTCCCGAAGCCTGAATCGATAGAGCGAGTCGGGCGACTGCTCGCGATGGGGATCGCGAACCTCTGCATTGCGCTCGATGTACGCACGGTCGTGCTGGGAAGATCCGGCACCGAGGCATTCGGTGATCAGCTCCTTGACTGCATGCGATTGGAACTGCGCTCGCTATGCCCTATGGACATTTCATGCGATTTTTCGGAGGCAGACGAACCTGGTGTCAGCGGAGCGGCCGGGCTTGCGCTTGAAGCCTGGCTGTCGGACATCTGCGCGGGTTGATGCCTCGTCGTTACACGGTGCTTGAGCGGCGATTGGGCGGCATTGCCGATCCATGGTACCGCATTGAATGGAAGTGCAGGCGGACAGGCGTCGTTCGGCAATGAACGGCCACCACCGCCCGAGAAGGAGGAGCGCATGAAGAGGTTCGGAGTAATTGGGCTTGTGCTGATCGTGCTTCTTGTTGTGGCGGCACAGGCGGCATCCGCCCAGACGGTCACCATCACGTACTGGCAGTATTTCTACCAGTCGAAGGTCGATCTGATGACCGATCTGATCAAGCAGTTCGAGGCCAGGAATCCGGGGATCAAGGTGGAACAGGTAACATTCCCCTATGAGAGCTACAACCAGAAGGTTGCGGCTTCGATCCCCGCCGGCGAGGGACCGGATATCATAAATCTGTACTCCGGCTGGTTGCCAATGTACGTGAAGGCTGCCTATCTGCAGCCGCTGCCAAGGACGGTATTCTCGGATAGCTACATGAAGAGTACCTATTATCCGTTTGTAGTCGACGCGGTCAATTTCGGGGGCAAGCTGTATGCGGCCCCAACCGCCGTCAGGACCCTGGCCTTGATATGGAACAAGAAACTGTTCCGCGAAGCAGGTCTTGATCCGGAGAAGCCGCCCGTTACGCTTGATGACCTGGCATCGTATGCCAGGAAACTGTCGAAGTATGATGCGCAGGGCAATCTGATACAGGCTGGATTGACCATGCAGCCCAATGGGCAAGGACACAACTGGATCAGGGACGTGCTGTTCCGCCAGTTCGGAGTGGCGCCCTATGATGCGACTGGCCGCAAGGTAACCTACGCAACGCCTCAAGGCACAGCAGCCCTGCAATGGTACATGGACAGGATAACCAAGGACAAGGTCGGTTATCCAAACTTTACGACCGATGATGTCACCGCGTTCAAGGCCCAGAAGGCCGCGATGACCATTGATGGTTCGTTCAGGATTGCGACACTCAAGGCTGTGACTGATCTCGAGTGGGGCGCTGCCGAGCTGCCATCGAACAAGGGCATCCAGTCGAACTTCGCATCCTTCTGGACCCACGGAATTGTCGCGGGAGTCTCCGGAAAGAAACTCGATGCATCGATCAAGTTCCTTCAGTTCATAACTTCTCCAGAGGCGATGGAACAATGGCTGGCAAGGGTTGGTGAACTCCCGGCCAATCCCAAAATAGCCGCGGCACACAAGGATGATCCTATCGTGAGCGTCTTCATGAAGGGTTTGGCCTATGCCCACGCGACCGCCTTCGTCGATGAAGCCGGCCAGAGGAACCTTTTCGTGGACATGGTCGACGAGATCAATCTCAAAGGCGCGAAGGTGGACGATGTGCTCAAGCGGACCGCCGCCCAGGAACAGAAGCTTATAGACGATTTCTGGAAATAGACAGATGATGCCGCCATCCACCCGGGGCACTAGTCACGCGGTGGGTGACGGGACTCGATGTTCATTGGAAACCGGAGGCGATGATGACCCTGGCCAAAAAACGGGCGATGACAGCGTATATATTTCTGGCATTGCCTTTGGTATTCTTTGTCGGCGTCCGTTTTGGCCCGATGCTCTATGCGATGGGCCGCAGCCTGACAGACTGGAGCCTGCTCAGAAAAACCAACCAGTTCATCGGTCTGGACAATTTCAAGGCGGTTCTCTCGGACGGTGTCTTCCTCAAGTCGCTGGCAAATACCCTGACCTATGCTCTGGTAGGTGCGCCAATTGTCATTGGCCTCAGTCTTGGCATCGCTCTGCTTCTGAACAGGGTGATACATGCGAGGGGTCTGTTCCGGCTGATATACATACTTCCGTATATCACCCCGATTGTAGCGGTTAGCTGGGTGTGGCGCTGGATGTATCAGAGTCCGCCACTTGGCATTCTCAATGCTCTGTTTTCTGCACTTGGCCTCCCGGCCAGGGACTTTCTCCTTAGCCCAAAAGAGGCGCTGTACTCGATTCTGGCGGTGAACATCTGGGTGGAACTTGGATATTGCACGACTGTGTTTCTGGCTGGTATTCAGACCATCCCGACAGATTGCATCGAGGCGGCGAAAATAGATGGAGCCACCGACGGCCAGGTTCTATTCAGGATCATCCTTCCGCTCTTGATGCCCGTTACCCTGTTTCTGATGATAATGCAGGGCATCCAGTTCCTGCGCATTTTTACCCCGGTATACAATATGTCGTCGCAAGCGATGGGCGGGCCACTCGATTCGACCAAATCCGCGGCGCTCTATATCTACCAGATGGCATTTACCAAATTCGAGATGGGACGTGCGGCTGCCGCGAGTCTGATCCTGTTTGCGTTGATCATGGCCGTAACGCTTCTTCAACTCAGGCTCTTCGACAAGAAGGCCACGGGCCAGGAGCAATGAGATGATAGAACGACGAATGACCACGATCGGTGCTTACATGATACTCGTCGTGCTGTCCATCACGATGATATTCCCATTCCTCTGGATGGTGCTGTCCTCATTCAAGGACGCGACCCAGATATTCCAGTCAAGGATCTTTCCTTCGCATCCTACTCTCGACAACTATAGGACGATATTGCTGTCCGGCAGCTCACGCTTTCCGCAATGGTTCCTGAACAGCGCCATTGTAGCCACCTGCACGACTGTATCAGTGCTGTTTTTCGATTCACTCCTCGGTTATACCCTTGCTAAATTTTCGTTTCCAGGCAAGAAGCTTATATTCCTATTGGTCATCAGTACATTGATGATACCTACCGAGATGTTGGTCATTCCCTGGTACGCACTGTCGCGGGCCATGAAGTGGGGCAATACCTATTGGGGCATCATGTTCCCAGGCATGATAAGCGCGTTCGGAGTATTCTTGATGCGACAGTTCATGACGACCATACCCAACGACCTTCTGGATGCGGCCAGGATAGATGGGATTGGAGAGTTCAATATTTTCATACGGGTCGTATTGCCGCTCGTGACGCCCGCCTTGGCGACGCTCGCGATTTTCAATTTCATTGGCAACTGGAATGCGTTTCTATGGCCTCTGATTGTCGCATCAAAACCAAAGATGTTCACCCTGCCGGTTGGCCTCGCCAATTTCTCCGGAGAAGCGGGGAGCGACTGGCATTTGATAATGACCGGAGCCACCGTTTCGATGGTGCCTTTGGTCATCATATTCATCATATTCCAGAAGCAGATAGTCCGGGGCATAGCCATGACCGGGCTGAAAGGATAACCCGATGCGCGTCATAGATTCACATGTGCATTTTCCTGAAGACAGGATCATCGATGGCGGGGAACCGGTTCCATCCGATGCAGCAAGCAAGGCTCAGACTGGGTACTCGAGCGGCAGGTCAGGCAAACATGAGCATCCCTGGCTCGAGAGCGAGAAGTCGCGTTGGGAGGCGGCGTGGAGGTTCCCCGCTTCCAAAGCGGTTGGCCAAGATGATGGTGAGCGACTATGGCGACTCGAGGTGGAGAAGCGCGAATATCTCAAGGCAGTCGTCTTCGTAACGAGCGGGAGCAATGATTTTTGCTCGGAGCTGGTCGGGCGGAACAAGGGCATCTTCTATGGATACGCGCATCATGATCCGCTCTTGCCAGATGCGGCGGCGAGGCTGGACAAAGCCGTACACCACCAGGGGCTTCGCGGGTACAAGATGCTTGGCCCAAAGATAGACAAGCCTCTCGACGATCCATCGTTCAACCAACTATGGGAGATAGCCGAGGCAGCGGAAATCCCGGTGCTTATACATTTCGGCATAATGGGCGGAGCGGGCGGTATCGCTAACCACGTCAACATCAATCCCATCATCATCCATGATGTCGCCAAACGGTTTCCGAAGATGCCTATCATCATACCCCATTTCGGATGTGGTTATGTGTTCGAGACATTGAACCTGTGCTGGGCATGCCCGAATGTCTCCATTGATACCTCCGGCTCCAACCAGTGGATGCGCTGGATGCCATACCCACTCGACCTGGCAATACTGTTCAGGAAGTACCGCGAGACTATCGGACCATCGCGCATCATTTTCGGTACTGACTCCAGCTGGTTTCCCCGCGGGTTCACAGATGCATACCTCGATATACAGGTGCGGGAGATGCTTGACAATGGCTTCAGCGAAGATGAAGTTGATCAAGTCCTTTACCGCAACATTGCGGCGCTGCTCCGCATAGAATGACGCGTGCCAGGTGAAGCTGGATTGACCATAAGGAGCCTTGATGTTTTCCCACGTGTACACCAGGAATGTTCTTGAACCGGCCTATGACAACTGGAAAGCCATGTTTGCTGAGAATATTCTGGCGGTGCACAAGGCGCATCTGGTTGGCCTTGTCGAGCAGGGCATAATCAGCATGGAGCGTGGCTCGAAAATCGCCAGGGCCATGCAGGAGATGCAGATCGAATTTGAATACCCGGAATCGATACCCCCGAATGTCGAAGACCTGTACTTCGTCTATGAGCATGAACTTGGTGCGCGGATAGGGGAAGAGAATGCCGCCTATCTGCACACCGCGCGCAGCCGCAACGATATGGACATTACTGTTTTCAGGATGGCGCTCAGGGGTGCACTGATCGAATTTGCCGGCCATGCCATCGGACTCGTCGATGAACTGGTATCCAGATCCAGGGCTTCTCCCGATGCTTTGACCATTCTGTACACGCACGGGCAGCCGGCCAATGTCTCAACCATGGCACATTATCTCACCGCGTTCGCCGGCGAGCTCATTGACGACATCATTGACATTGTCGCAGCCATCGGCGCCGTCAATGTGTCGCCTATGGGCGCCTGCGCCATCACCGGCACGGGATTTCCGCTCGATCGTGCTGGCGTCGCCCGACGACTCGGCTTCCCGGCTTTCATCGTGAACACCTATCAAGCGATCTCCACATCGCATTGGTTGACCAGACCCACAAGCGCGATGGAAACGCTGCTGCAGGATTGCACCAGGCTCGTAGCCGATCTCTCGCACAAGGCCAGCTGCGAGGTCGGCATCGTCACATTCCCGGATGAACTGGTTCAGGCCAGCAGCATCATGCCGCAGAAGCGCAATCCAGTCATACTCGAACACGCGCGGATACAGGCTGGCCTGGCGCTCGGAACCATCGCATCGATCAGGGAACTGTATCGGAATGTTGCGTACCAGGATGTCAATGAGGCGGCAGACGCCCCCGTGAGCGCGCTTCTCAGGACGCTTCCGATAGCCGCTTCGGCTCTTGACCTGATGAAGGAGATTGTCAGGAACATCGGTACTGATGAAGACAAGGTGCGAAGCATGGCGACCACCTTCGGAGTGACGACAACGGAACTGGCCGATACGCTGGTGAGGGAGGCGGGCATCGGCTTCAGGAGCGCTCATGAGATATGTTCGCGATATGTGCGTTCAGGTAATGATCTGGGTGCCCTCAGAGCCGCATTCCTCGAGATAGCGGGCTCGGTCTTCCCGTTCAGCGATTTACAGGTTGCCGACATATTGACGCCTGATCGTTTCGTTGCTGTCAGATCGCTCAGCGGTGGTCCATCGCCGCAAGGCATGGCCCCGGTATTTGCCAGGATCGAAGGATCGCTGACCGCCATGCGGACTGAACTGCTTTCCGCGAGCCAGGCCATCAGGGTGGCCGGAGCGAAGCTGGCGGAAGACTGGCTGGAGCTGCTCCGATGAGTGATGACATATTCGTCGGCATCGATTGTGGCGGCACCAATCTCAGGATAGCCGCAGCCGATGAACATGGCGGCATCATACGGCAGGAGACCGTGTGTACCGGCGATGCCCAGGAGCGCGAAAATGGTCTTGGTCAAGCCATCCTTTCGCTGGTAAACGCCTTTGTATCCGGGCTGGACCACGAGGGCAGATATGTGGCTGGAATCGGAATAGGTCTTCCATTCGTATGCTGGAACGGCAAGGCACACCTGTGCCGGAATGTTCTGGCTCTTGATCCGGACTGGCTCGAGACCGAGGTGATGGGCCGCGTCAGGGCTCCTGTATACATAACAAACGATGTCAAATGCGCCGCGCTCGGTGAGTCATGGCTTGGAGCCGCACGGAATGCCGACCCATTCGTCTACCTGAATGTTGGCACCGGGCTATCATCCGCCTTCTATGCCGATGGGCGGGTCTATCAGGGAGCACACCGTGCGGCTGGAGAGATAGGATACTGGGTAACCGATCCCGATGCGCAGCATGGGCTTGAAGACGGTGTTGGCCCGCTCGAGGAAGCGATGAGCGGGGTGGGCCTATCTGGCTTCTACCGTAGCCATTCTCCAGCGGGGGAACTTGCATCGGCTGAGGAGATTTTTGCGAGGGCGGAGCGCGGTGATCAAATCGCAATCGATGCCATCGAGCATGGCCTGCGGCACTTGTTGCCGTCCATTGCCAATCTACTGACATTCATTGATCCCGAGATGCTGGTGATTGGTGGCGGCGTTTCCGCTGGACTCATCCGCTTCACCGATCGTATTGAGACGTATGTAGGGCGGATGACCCCGTTCCCCCCGCGTATAGTCTGGTCCGCGCTGGGTGGCCTGGCGGGAATCATTGGCGCCATACGCTTTGGCATGCTGGCTCGCGACCAAACTCGGCGGGATGAAAGCCGTCCCGTTCTCTCGCCCTGACGCATCGGCTCTCGGCCTTGCCGGTCGAGCGCGCTTCCGACTATACTGTTGGCATGGATATCGCAGAGTTCGACACGTGGGCGAGGTCACTGCTCGACATATCGAGATTCGCGCAGCTTGATGACTCGCTGAACGGACTCCAGGTGGGACGTTCTGATGGCGCCTTGGATACGGTAGCATTTGCCGTGGATGCCTGCGCCGAGACCATACGGCGCGCGCGCGACGGCGGCGCGCAGGTCCTGTTCGTCCACCACGGGCTCTTCTGGGGCAAACCGGTGCCAATCAAGGGAACGATGCTCGCCCGAATAGCGACCCTGCTGTCGGCGGACATGGCGCTGTACGCGTGCCACTTGCCGCTGGACGCGCATCCTGAACTTGGTAACAACGCGGTCCTCGCGGCAGCTCTCGGGCTTGGCAATATCGAACCATTTGGCGACTATCACGGTGTCTCGATTGGCTGCAAGGGGCTGCTGGCGACTCCTATAACCGTTGAAGAGGCCGTTCGGCGTATCCTGCCGGCAGGCGATGTAGCGAGGCTTGTACTTCCTTTCGGGCCAGCGAAGGTATCATCTGTTGCGGTCGTCTCAGGTGGCGCTCCATTCGAGGCGCTCCAGGCCATTGCCCAGGGCATAGACCTGTATATCACCGGAGAGCCATCGCACTCCGTGTACCACGAGGTAGAGGAAGCCGGCCTCAACTTTATCGCGGCGGGGCATTACGCCACAGAGGTTCACGGAGTCAAGGCCGTGGCCCGGCGCGTCGAGCGTGATCTTGGCCTCAAGACCTTCTTTATAGAATTTCCAACCGGGCTCTAGCTGGGTGTGCCAGGGCGATTGCTACATGGAGGGATGATGACCGAATCAAGAGCCAGAAAACCGCTAATGCCGTTCCTGCTATCCGCTGCCATCGTGCTGGCAGACCAGCTCACCAAGTATGCCATAACGGCTACCATCAAGCCGGGGCACATAGGCTGGCAGGCTTTCGGCGACTTCTTCTGGCTGGTTCATCAGCGCAATACCGGCGCGGCCTTCAGCATGGGTGATGGGCTTCCCGAGTCGCTCAGAGTGCTCGTGATGATACTCGTGCCGCTCGTGCTGATGGTCGCACTGTGCATCTACTATTTCATGACCGATGAGCTGAGCATGGTTCAACGCTGGGCGCTCTGCGGCATAGTCGGGGGTGGCGTTGGCAACATCATCGACCGGGTATTCAGGCCAGATGGCGTTATCGATTTTCTATCGGTTAAATTTTATGGCCTGTTTGGCCTGGAACGCTGGCCTACATTCAATGTAGCCGATTCCTCGGTCGTCGTCTGCGCCATCATACTCGTCGTAGCTGGATTCTTCATGGTACCGGCGACGGCGCATAGCCGGGCAGACAAGATCTAGGCTGACATGCCAGGAATTCTGAGGAGCGGGCGCTCGGCGCGGTGGGTGGGTGCATTTGTCGCAACGCTTGCGTGCGCCATCTTCGCAGGTATCTTGTTTTTCGTGCTGCTCGGTCTGTGGGGGCTGGTATTCGCGCCGTTCATCACACTGGGCTCTTCCAGCTTCCTCATCATCGTTGCTTTGGCATGCTCAGCGGCTCTCACCATCATGGCATATCGGGCTTGGTACCGACGACTCAGCCTTCGGCGATGACGATATAGGCGCGCTCTTTCTCGTTCGGATACAGATTGGGTGGCATTTTTTCCTTGCCCAAGGCTCCGGCCACCATGTAGCGGGCGCAATTGAGGTTGTTGGTCCTGCAATACTTGACCTTCAGCGCCTCAATTTCCGCGGGCTTGTTCTCCAGCTTGTCATTGAAGAATGGGCAGGTAGCTATAAACTCACAATCACTCATTGTGCATGACAATAGCTGAGGCCGAATTGTCTGTCAAGTCAGCCAGTTTCAGGTATTTATCACCCTGGACTCAGGCCAAGACATCCAGGAATTTCCATCCAGCAGATGATCAAGAACCATGCAGCCTGGTCGCCTGCGGTATTGACACCGATCTCCGGGCAAACCAGGATTCATGGATCAGGCGACGCGCAGGCATGCCGCCTGAAATATACCTGCGATCGGAGGAGTATCCATGAAACGCCTTGTCGTGATGTTGATCCTGGTTGTCTTGGCCTTGGCTCCGCTTTTCGCGGATGGCATCAATCTGGGTGATTTTCCTCTTGGTTCCTGGACAGACGGGAATTATCAGGCAGTCTGGGAATTTTCAACCGGCAACATACGCATTGTTTCTCCGGATGGCGCAGTGTACTATGACTTTTCCACTGCCGGTGTGCAGGACTTCAAGGTTGGTGTGGGCGGTGATGGACCATACATCACATTCTCGTGCGCGGCATCCGGAAAATCATACAAATTGACAAAGCCGGTACTCAAGCCCGAGATGGTTCTGCAGATTGACAGAAGCGGTCTGCTGACCTACGAAGTGACGATGCCCAAGAAATAGATTCTGATCGTGGTGCCCGCTCTGGCGACGGCTTGTCTGTCGCGCGGAGCGGCATCAGGACGCCTGGAATGGGCGGCCCGTCGCTTCCGCTATGGCCTGCGCTCTGGCCGTAATCCCGGCGACATGTGCCGGTCCAGCCGAGCAGAGCACCAGGCTCTTGCCATCTTCAAACAGCAGACGAATGGCGCATCGATCATGTTTCGATCCAGCAGCTACCTTGGCGTATGGATCATCCCCCAGCGCGCCGCCATAGGAGCTGTCCACTTCTATTGCCCGCACCGTCGCCAGTTTGACTGCCCAGCTCTTGGCAAGAAACAAGACACCAAACCGCCTGCGCAGCATGCCGGCGTCAACATCGAAAATCCATCGATCCTCGGAAAACACCGCAAGCGCGATGACAATTGCAAACATGATGGCAAAAGGGCGACCGGCCGGGTCTCTGGCCAATACCAGTATGAGCAGCGCTCCAAGGCCGGCATACAGGCCGCGTGTCGCCATGGATATGGTGAGTTCGACGCGGCCAGGGCGGCGCTGTATAAGGGCCGGAAGCAGGTTCGGCATGCGCATTGATGCTCCTTGGGATGCCTGGCGGGATGCCTATAAATACGCTGTCAATTCGTATATGGAGTGGATGGTCTGCAGACCAGAATCCGGATGCTTGTCAAATTGATCGACCAACACGCCTTGCCCGCCCCTGTCTATGAAACCCTGCACATAGCGCGGCATGTCATCGACAAAGAGTGTCCGCGCCGCCTCCGTGCCTATGGCCGACATCACACGATCCACCGATTCCGCCCAGGGCTTTCCGCGAAGCGCGTTGAACCGTATGTCAAAGACGCGCTCGAACTGACCTGCTATGCCGAGTCTGGCCAGGATGCGATCGGCATGCTCCATCGGCGCGTTGGTAAAAACGAATTTTGGAACCCGTATGGAGTCGAGGAATGGACCAAGTGCAGGATCCTGATCTATCAGTTCTTCCTCGCCATCAGGATGCACCCACGCGAAATAGCCGTCGGAATCGACCAAGCCGTGCTCGGCCATCAACCATTCAAGTGTTGTCCCATATCGGGGCGTCTGCTCGCGGCGCACCTTCGCGGCGTCCTCGGTACCGATCCCCAGAAATCGTCCCGTATATTCGTTCATACGCCTGATGATGAACGACTCCATGGCGGCGCTTGCCGGATACAGGGTATTGTCCAGATCGAAAAGAACGGCTTGTACCATGATCAATTCATACCACGTGCCGGCAATATTATGGAAGGGTCGTGTACTTTGGCAACGTAACCGTGAATATTGTTCCGGTGCCTTCCTCAGATATGAATCCCACGTGCCCCCCCAGGAAGCGCTCGGCAAGCATCTTCATGCCGTAGGTCCCAAACCCCCGCCCATGCCCCTTGGTGGAGTAGGATCGCTGGAAGACACGTGTCATTGACTCGCGTGACAGGATCGCCGCGTTCCAGACATGCACCGAGGTAGAGGTGGTATCCTCCGAGAACCATATCCTGATCGTATCATTGCGGCCTGAAGCTTCCATCGCGTTCTTGAGCATGTTGACAAGCACTCGCCGCAGGATGATGGGGTCGGTCATCACTTCTGCGTCGCCGGCCGGATTGAGCCCTTCAGTGTTTTCGAGGGCGATCCTTATGTCTTTGCCGAAGATCGAATAGTCGAAAATGCCGATAGCGCGCTCGATCGTAGCCCTGAGGGAGATGAGCGTCTTCTCGACATTCAGGCTGCCCTCTTCCGCGGCTTTCAGCGCCCGCTGCGAGTCTATTTCCTCCAAAAGCTGGTCCGCCGCCGATCTCAGGAGACTCATGTACCTTGGTGTGGGGTGTCCTTCGTCTTCCATCAGATCGACGATGGCACGTATGCCAGCGACAGTATTGCCGATGTCGTGATAAAAGACGCGCTCGAGCGCTTCCTGTCGTGTATGTACCGATACATCATGTCCGATGATAATGACGAAGCGCTCTCCTTCCAGGTCGAGCGGCCTTGACCAGAGCAGCAGGTCAAGGACTTCTGGCTTTCCGCCAATATTCCGCTGTATGGCGCACGGCTCGGTGCCGGTGGCACCAGCGAGCGCCTTCATTATGGCCGGAGGCGCGCCGCAGAAGGCGCAGAACGATGTTGTGCCGCAGCCCCCGATTTTTTCTGAGGCGTGTATGCAGCGCAACGCCTCCCCGGGGCGCAAGCCAAGAGAGGACTCCAGACCCGCTAGCTCCTGTGCCTTGCGGTTTGACCAGACAATCTGGCGAGTCTCATTGACAGCCAGCGCGAGCATGGGCATGTCTTCCATAACCTCGATGAACGAGGCACGCAGAACGGTGGCGTGTTGGCGTGCTATTGTGTCCTGATGCTCCCGCCTGGCTGGCAGAAATTGCGTTTCTGTAGTGTCCGGGTCGATCACGAAGTCCGCGCCCATTCGATACGCTCCTGTATCACCATACTTGACGCGAATGGCCTATTTCGTCAAGGTAAGAGGAAATCCAGCATGCGTGGGCAGTGGACTGATGGAGGTCAGGGTTGTCAGTCACCGTAGAGCACGAGAAGCGCAAGAAAGAAATACTTGAGAATGCCCTCGATGTCTTCGTGACCGAGGGATATGCCGATACTACCTTTCAGAAGATAGCCGATCGCTGTGGCATAACGCGCACGATACTGTATCTGTATTTCAAGAACAAACGCGAGATATTCATGTTCAGCATCAAGCGTTTTACCGAGAAACTTGAAGCCGAGATCAGGGCGGCTGCGGCTGAGCAGCCATCCCATTCGTGCGAGACGCTGGAACGGATGGCCTCGATGGTCATCGATCGTTGCGCCGAACAGGCAAAGTTGCTGACCGTTATCGTAGGCTATCTCGAGCATATGCGCAAGTCCGGTGGCGAAATAGGCGATCGTATACGCCGCAGGACCATCAGGATGCGGCACATCATTGCGGGCGTCGTCATATCGGGGCAGAAACACGGCGACCTCAAGAAAGTTTCCGTCGGTGCCGTGTCCGATTTCTTCTACGGACTCGTCGAGGCCGCAATCTTCAGGAGTGCAGTGCTCGGCGTGACCGATCTTGAGGATCTTCGCTCTGGCATGCGACTGTTTTTCGAGGGACTCAAGGCATGAACGAAGAGAACTCGCGCGCTGCTGGCAGAAAGCCCGCCTGGCTCAGGGTCGCCGTGCCCAGTGGTGAACGCTGGCGTTCCATGAGCAACCTTTTATCCAGACATGGGCTGCACACGGTGTGTGATGAAGCCGCATGTCCCAACAAAGCCGAATGCTGGGGATGCGGTACTGCCACGTTCATGGTGCTCGGGGATGTATGCACCCGTGGATGCCGCTTCTGCGCGGTGGCAACCGGGGCGACTGGTACACCGCCACGGGCCGAAGAGCCGCACGAACTGGCTCTGGCAGTCAAGGAGCTCGGACTTCGGTATGCTGTCATCACCAGTGTCGATCGCGATGATTTGGCGGATCGTGGAGCAAGCCACTTCGCGGCATGCGTGCGGGCGATACAGGCCGAAGTGCCTGGTGTGATGGTCGAGGTGCTTATACCCGATTATCGTGGACCGGAGATCGAGGCCATTGCCGCCTCATCGCCGAATGTCATCGCGCACAACGTGGAGACGGTCAGGCGGCTGCAGTCGATCAGGGATGCCCGTGCTACCTTCGACCTGTCGCTCTTGACCCTCAGTCAAGCCAAGCTTCGCTCTGGAGCGATGACCAAGTCGAGCCTGATGCTCGGTCTGGGCGAGTCAGAGGCCGAGGTGCTTGACGCGATGCGCGCGCTGCGCTCGGTTGACTGCGACATGCTGGTCATGGGGCAGTACCTGCGCCCCACCACAAGGCAGATTCCGGTCGTCGAATACATCAGTCCCGAGCGCTTTGACCAGTACGCGGACATGGCTCGGGCCTGTGGTTTCAAGTCGGTCGTTTCGGCTCCGCTAGCACGAACCAGCTACCATGCGATGGAAGGCAGAGCCGCGGCCCACGCGCATCACGCGGGCCGCGAGTCTGGAGTCGAATCATGACAGGGTCATACATAGGCAAGCCTTCCGGAGGCAAGCTGCTCCGCCTGAGCCTGGAGTGGGAACAGGGGATCGTTCGCGGCATATCGATACGCGGCGACTTCTTTGCCCATCCGGAAGATGGTTTCGACGAGGCGGAGGCCGCTCTTGCGGGCGCTCCTGTCGGGCATCTTGAACAGACTTTTGCCCGGGAACTGGCATCCAGAGGTGTGACGCTGTTCGGCCTGTCACCAGAAGATGTCGGCGTCGCCGTGGCGTCGATCCTTGCGTCGTCGAATGGAGCGTCATGATGGATGCTTTCCGGTATCTGGAGACAAGCGAGCATTCCGCGGCCTTCAACATGGGCCTCGATGAGGCGATCCTCGAGTCGGTGGCGACCGGTGTCGAGCCGCCGACGCTCAGGCTCTATGCCTGGAAGCCATACGCGGTATCGATAGGTTACTTCCAGGGCATCGAGGACGAGGTCGACCTGGGACGCTGCGCGACTCTTGGCATCGATGTGGTCAGAAGGCTCACGGGTGGTGGCGCGGTGTTCCACGCCCAGGAGCTGACCTATAGCCTGGTCGCCCCGGATTCACATCCGCTGGTGGCCGGCACCATACTGGATTCATACCGCTCGATATGTTCCGGCGTCATCAATGGCCTCGAGGTGATGGGCATTCATGCAGAATTCGTGCCGCTCAACGATGTATGCGCCAATGGCAGGAAGCTTTCGGGCAACGCGCAGACCAGGAAACGAGGCTGCGTGCTGCAGCATGGCACGATAATTCTTGGTCTGGATGTCGACACCATGTTCACCATTCTCAAGGTGCCCAACGAGAAGCTCAAGGGCAAGCTGATGCAGGACGTTCGGTCGCGCGTTTCGTCGGTATCGGACATGCTTGGGCGGTCGGTGGGCTACATGGAGGCGGTTCTGGCCTTCGAACGGGGATTCTCGGAGGCTCTGGGTGGCCTGGGCTCCCGGTCTGATCCGAGTCAGACCGAGATGTCACGGGCGATGGAACTGGCAACGGAGCGATTTGCCTCCGCGTCGTGGACCTACAAACGCTAGGAGCCTGTCGGACTTATGAACGCACGTAAGAATTTTTAGGCAAAAACAAGGGAATGAAGATCAATGAAGTGCTTTTTGACCGGACTCGGCGCTCTGCGGCGCAAAATCGGCTCGTCAATCGGGCCATACAAGAAGTATGGCCCTCAATCCTCGCCAATTTTTCACTCGCAGATCGCCTTCGCCCGATCAAAATCCTAAGTCCGACAGGCTCCTAGTTGGTCACCTTTGCCGGCAACCGCATTGCTACCAGCGGCTTTGAGTCAGCGTGCTTTGCTACGACCAGCGCCTCGAATAGAACCTCTAGCCTGTCGCGGTAGCCAATGATGCGGTAGATATAATCCAGTGTCTTTCTGGGTGTGCCACCGGTGCTGACGCGGCCAAGGCCGGCATTGTAGACAGCGAGTGCCGCCACTTCGTTGCCACCCTGTTTGATGCAGAATGCCAGGTGATCAACCCCAAAACGCACGTTGGTCTTGATGTCGTAGAATTGCTCGACCTTGAGACCGGGAAACGATGTCGAGTTGAGCTGGAAGATGCCACGGTCAACCGAGCTGGAATTCTTGTTGTACGCACCGGGATCAAAGCCGCTCTCCTCGAAGGCCAAGGCAAATGCGAGGGCCGGTGCTACGCCGTGTTCAGTCGATTCCTCGAGTATCGCCGCCGCCACATCGAAGTTGCCGGTCAGATCGGCAAAGAAGGACAGGACGGCTGGCCGCGTGTCCGGATCGGCGAAGTACACCGACACATGGTCGGTGCGTGGCAGATTCTTGACCGATGACTCGAAGTCGTGGGCGCTGAAACCGCTCATCGTCCTGAGTTCCAGTGGGATATATGTGTCGGTGATGGCCGCTATTGAAGAATCCAGCCCGTATGAGCCGTATATGTTAAGAATCAGCGTCAGGACAGAGAGCAGAAAGAGCGAGAAGACGATGCTTGGACTGTGTCTTGGTTCCATGAGGCGAATACACTCCTGGTCGGTTGTTTGCCTCCTTTAGAGAAGCGACCAGTATTTTACTGTTATTCGCATCCTCGTCAAGTAGTAGACAGAATCGAATCTATTCAAGCTCAGGGCTGTCGTTGCATCCATCTTGAGGTTTCTGATCAATGCTCGTGGGCTCTATTGCCGCGTTTATGGCGCAACGTGTCAGTTCTTCGACGCGTCGGGCTGTTGTCTCCGCGTCCAGTCGCCGCTTCTCTTCCTCGAGACGCGAGCGTTCGTCTATGTCCCTGCGCAGCGACGCGTTGGCTGCCGTCAGGCGATCATTCTCGGTTCGCATAGCTGCCATGCCCCGTTCCATAGCAATCCTGGCAGCGCGCAGCCTGGAACGTTCACCGAACAGGAAGCCAAAGGCCACCAACAGGGCTACCAACGCCCCAGCCGCGACAAGCAGCATGTCACGGGCCAGCGAGCTCCGGTTCTTGTCCGCCGCGAGCGATACGCCCATCCACTTGCCGTATATCGTCGCCAGTGTCCCTGTTGCCCTCGCCCTCTCTATGCCCGCGTCAAGCACCGAAAGCAGTATCGCGTTGCCCTTGGCGACAGCCATGCAGTCGTGGCCGATATACAGAGGCGCTGAGGTCTTCTTGATCTGGTCGGCGAGCTTCGCTGAATACAGATGGTACAGTACGATCTGCTCATCGCCTATCAGGGCATCGGCCTTGCCCTCCACCACCAGATTGACGGCCGACTTGAAGTCGTCGACGTAGGCGAACTCTACTGGAATACCGGCGTTGGTCAGGTGCTCTATGGCGTAGTCGCCCCGTTGCACGGCCACGCGCTTGTTGGCCAGGTCCTGTTCGTCCTTGATGTCGACTCGATCCGTGCGCGTGAATATGGAGGCGGGAACGCTGAAGACTTCGGTGCTGAAGTCGTAGTGCAACGAACGTATGTCACTTTTGAACATGCCTGTCAGCACATCAGCGCTGCCATCAAGCACGGAGCGCTGGGCGGCATCAAAGGCCATTGGTTTGAATGTCGCCGTAAAGCCATACTCGGTGGCTATCCAGCGTATCAACTCTATGGTCATGCCTGTGTATTCGCGGCTGTGAGCATCCACGAACTCGAAAGGGGGGTAGGCCGCCTGTCCGACGAAGATGATTTCCCTGTGTTCCGACAGCCAGGCGCGCGCGGCGTTCGACAGTCCGTCGTCGGCATGCGCCCATGTGGCGGCCAGCAACAGGATCGCCGCGATGAACTTGTTTTTCATGTGGTGCAGTATATGATAAGCTACGGCGTTGCGCTATGGCCAAAGAGTCGGCGCCAGTCAAGGAGTATGCAATGCAGGATAGACAAGCCGCGCTGGAGCTCTGGCGCGCCAACAACAATGAAGATTCACTGTTCCGGCACGCTCAATCGGTCGAGGCGGCCATGCGCCACTTCGCCATCAAATACAATGAGGATCCAGAATATTGGGGGCTCGTAGGCCTGCTCCACGATGTCGACTATCAGAAGCATCCCGAAGAGCACCTGCTGCACGCGCGCGCCATCCTGGCCGCCGCGGGCTACCCGGAACCATTCATCCGCGCGGTGGAGAGCCACGGTTGGGGACTGTGCTCCGAGGTGCAGCCAGTGCTGACGATGGAGAAAGTCCTGTACGCCGTCGATGAGCTTACGGGCTTCATTGCCGCGTGCGCGTATGTCAGGCCCAGCAAGAGCGTTCTTGACATGGAGGTCAAGTCCGTAAAGAAAAAGTGGAAGAGCGCTGGCTTCGCGGCCGGGGTCAATCGCGACGTGATAGAAAAGGGAGCCGCCATGCTCGATCTGGATCTGGACATGCTGATCGAGGAGACCATAACCGCCCTGCGCGGGGTCGCCGATGCGGTGGGCCTCAAGGGAACCATCTGATGCTGGAGAAGCTTACCCAGACCTTTGGCGACATAGCGCGGACAGTCGGTGGCAAGACCACGATCACCGAGAAGAACATAGACGAGGCGGTCGATCGCATAAAGATGGCCCTGCTCGAGGCCGACGTCAACCTCCGGGTCGTTCGCCGCTTCGTCAACGCCACCATAGAAGAGGCCAAGGGCGAAAAGGTGCTGCGTGCGGTGGAGCCCGGCCAGCAGTTCATAAAGATCGTATACGACCGCATGGTCGGCCTGCTTGGCGATACCAGGCAGGATCTTGCGCTCAAGGGGCCCGATACCGTCAGCGTTATCTTGCTCCTGGGCCTGCAGGGCTCCGGCAAGACCACGAGCGCGGCCAAGCTGGCGTTGCACCTCAAAGGCAAGGGGCGGCGCGTCCTGCTCGTAGCCTGCGACCTTGTGCGGCCGGCCGCCGCCGAGCAGCTGTCGGCGCTGGGCACCCAGATAGGCGTGGACGTGGTCCGTGGCGATGGCTCGGATCCTCTGGTCATCGCCAAAACGGCATTAGCCCGTGCCAAGAAGGAGCTGTACGACACCGTCATAGTCGATACCACAGGCCGGATGCAGGTGGACGAGGCGATGATGGACGAACTCGCACGCATGCGCGATCTTGTCAGGCCGGATGAAAGCCTTCTGGTGGCAGATGCCATGACCGGTCAGAGCGCCGTTGACATAGCCAAGGCGTTCGATGAGAAGATAGGCATTACAGGCGTTATCCTGTCCAAGTTCGATTCCGATGCCAGGGGCGGCGCCGCGCTGTCACTGAAGTCCATCACCGGCAAGCCAATCAAGTTCATAGGCGTTTCAGAGCGCCCCGAGGGTCTCGAGCCCTTCTATCCGGACCGGATGGCGAGCCGTATCCTGGGCATGGGCGATGTCGTTTCACTGGTGGAGAAGGCGCAAGCCAGCATAGAGCAAGAGGACGCGCTTGAACTGGAACGCAAGCTGGCCGACGAGTCCTTTACACTGCAGGACTATCTTGACCAGATCCGCCGCGTCAGGAAGATGGGTTCGCTGAAGAGCCTGGTGGACATGATGCCCGGCCTTGCTGGACAGATAAACGACGAGCAGATCGATGAGGCGGACATGAAGCGGGAAGAGGCCATCCTGCTGTCGATGACCAAGAAAGAGCGCATGAACCACCTGATAATCGGGCCTACACGACGTTCCAGGATAGCGCGCGGCTCTGGCACTTCTGTCTCGGAGGTGGCCAGATTGCTTAAAAAGTTCGAAAAGTCGCGGCTGATGATGAAAAAGGTCATCAAGAACAAGAAAATGGCCGAGCGATTCATGGGAGGAGCGCGCTGACGGCTTTACACGGTTGGCATGGGTACGCTATACTCGCCATCGCTTCCGTGGACACGTGTTCTGCGGGGTTTTTCAATCAGGTAGCACTACTGAAACGGAGATACACGATATGTCCAGACAATGCGATATCTGCGGCAAGGGCACGGCCTTTGGCAACACCGTCAGCCATTCCAAGAACAGGCAGCGCCGCACATGGCGCCCGAACATCCAGGCAGTAAAGACCATGATCGGCGGAACCATAGTCACCGTAAAGGTCTGCACCCGCTGTCTGAAGGCGAACAAAATCGTAAAGTACGTCTGACGATTCTTGTATGCCTCAAGCTTTGGCCGCCCTCCATGGGGCGGCCATTGTTTTTTAGCCGCTGGCCCCCCTTGCGGACTTGCGGTTCATGAACTATAAATTTGATCGACCGCATCGCGAGGATGCGCGCTTCCGTAGGACACGTGCATTCGCCTCAGGTGAGCCTCGGGCACGCCTCCGGCGGACTCAAGGAGCGTACAGACCATGATCGTCAAGAGTGACATGCCCGCGATCAATGACAAGCGGCCGGAAGGTCTCAAGCCGGACGGTTCTCCATATCGGGTGCTGATTGTCGATGATTCGATGTTCATAGCCAAGCAACTTGGTCAGATCCTGACATCGGAAGGCTTTGATGTTGTCGGTACCGCGTCCGACGGCTTGGCTGGCCTGGAAAAGTACAAGGAGCTGGCTCCAACCATCGATCTTGTCACCATGGACATCACGATGCCCAAGATGGATGGAGTCGCCTCGCTCGAGAAGATTCTTGAGTATGACAAGAATGCGGCGGTCGTGATGGTCAGTGCCCTTGGGAAAGAAGATGTCGTCAAGAAATGTCTTCTTCTGGGCGCCAAGAGCTATATCGTCAAGCCGCTGGACCGCAAGAAGGTGCTGGAACGGATTCTGTCCATTGTCCGTCACTGATTTGCGGCCTTGACGATACGGGGCCCGGTGTGCATAATGCCCGGAGCCTCTTCGTAAGCTAAGCGTACCTGCATGGCGGCTTCGTGCCACCATGAAAGGTCCATAAGGAGATCAAACGTGCCCTGCGGAAGAAAACGCAAGCTCAAGAAGATAGCGACACACAAGCGGAAGAAGAAGAAGAGAAAGAATCGGCATAAGACCCGCAAGTGATTGTGCGCTATCGCACCGGAAACGGCCGCGGCCCCATGGCTACGGTCGTTTTTTATTGCCCAAATCGTCCGCACCTCGTAGAATAAGTCATGGCCCGAGACTTGGATGTTCACCAGCTACTGAAAACCTTCGCGGCGCGCAACAAGAGCGCTGCCATTGAATATGCCGCCTTCGCCCAGGCTATACAGCGACAGGCCAAGGCGAACGACCAGTCGGTGCCGTTCTATCGTGACCTTGCGCTGCATCCTGATACGATCATTGTGCCCAAGCTGTTTCAGCTGGCTCGCGAGAAGCGCATATCGCTGCAGGCGGTAGATAACCGCGTCGACCGGGTATTCCTTCCCGAAGCGTTCACCGAGCCGGTCTACGCGGAATATCGCCGCATTGAAGAGAATCCTGACATACCGTTTCCCGATGAGAACTCGCTGCACCTGTCCGTCCCGCCGGAATGGTTGCAGGCAGTCTCTGTGGAATCCGATCTGCCGACGCTGGTGACGCTGGAAGGTGACCGGCCGGTACCCTTGTATCGGCTTGTCTTTCCCGAGAGCCTGAAGCCTATACTGGTGCTGTCGGTGGCTGTGGGAGACAAGCTTCTGGAATACGCGGTACTGAAGATCAGGAACTACCTGCGCAAGGGGTCAAACCGGGACTTCATACAGCAACGCCTGTATCCAGCGTTCTCCGACAAGGAGCGCATACTCAAGGACGGCCTTACCAGCATCATGATACGGCCGTTTGAGTCGATACAGGAGATGCGACAGGGAACCGGTGATTTCTCGTACTCATTCTGGGCCTACCTGACATCGGCCATCCGCAAGGATCTTGCGGGCAAGGGCGACATGATGCCGGACGACGTTGCGGCGTTCCAGGCATCGTACATAGTCGATGTCTATAATAACCACTTCAAGAACAGGGCACAGGTGGAACAGGATCGCCTATCGGCCTTCAAGACGCTGTCAGAGTTGCTGCGGAAGCCACCATACCTGTTCGTGGTCGATGACATAGTCGATTTCAGGGATACTCAGGGGCGACCGCTTCTCGGCAAGTACACGCGTGAGGAGCTGGAGTCCTGGATACTGGAGAGAACCACCCAGGCCGTTGAAGGCTCATTACCCGAATTGCTGCTCATAGGCGCTGACAACATGAAGAGCCAGATCATAGTCAAGGAACGGCTATTGCCCTATCTGGTCAAGGCCCTGCGCGAGGCCAGGACAGCTATCAGGCCGGCTGTCATCAGGGATTGGCACGCGGTTCTCGCCGATTTTGAATCCCTGCCCTCGATGGAGGATGATCAGGCCTTTCGTGCCGAGCTATGGAGCCGCCTCTCGGTGTTTTCACCTGTGCTTTCGGTTATTTTGTCGACCGCGCTACCACCTTTGGTCTTTCAGGAATTCAGGAACGAGAAGGATTCCGTTATCGAAATCGACCAATGCTTTGGCGGCAACCGCGTCGCCGGAGCCGAGGTACTGCTCGATCTCAACCGCAAACGGCTGCTGGCCGAGGCTCGCACATTGCTGCCGCTCTGGTATTCCCTGCCGCTCATTTCGTGGCTGGTGGCGCTCTTCTCCAGAGGCTCGCGTCGAAAGAAGCGGCAGCGATCGCGCAACAAAGAGCCGGCATTCGCGGGGCAGGCCCAGCTGGCCGAGTCGCGTGTGCCCAATGCGCGATCCTTGGAGTTCGGGCAGGCTGCCAAGGCTGCGGAGCAGAAGATGCTGCCGCAAGGATACTCCCTGGACGAATACCTGAGTTTCCTGGTTTCACGCTGGAACACCCTGATCGATCCGGTTGCCAAAGACAACCTGACCGAGGACATCAACTCGCTTGTCAGGGATTTTCTACGCGCCACACTCCGATCGATGCGGCCATCCAGCTTTACTCCTGATCGCATCGAGATGATGGCCGCCAATCTTGCCGACAGGCCAAACCTGTTGCGCATTCGCAATCACACGGCGCTCGAGGAGTACATCAGGTTGTATATGGTCAAGGTGCTCAAGCGATGAGCGCCTCGCTGCTCGGGGTCATCATCTGCCTGGTGTTTTCGGCGCTATTTTCCGCTGGAGAGACGGCGTTTACATCGCTGACAGTCTTCCAGATAGAGTCGCTGAAGCGCAGGGGCGCCGGTGGAACCATAGTGGAGAGACTGGCACGCAAACCGGACGAATTGTTGGCGACTATCCTGATTGGCAACAATATCGTCAACATCACCGCATCGGTGCTGGCCACCGAGTGGGCCATGGAGCGCTGGGGCGATTGGTCATTGGGCGCTGTAACCGGCGTGATGACGTTGGTGATACTCATATTCGGCGAGGTTACGCCCAAGCGTATCGCAATAGCCCACAACGAAGCTGTCGCGTCAGCCCTGGCACCGCTGCTGCTTTTCTGCACATGGCTATTCAAGCCTCTGGTTGTCGCGGTCAATACATTGAGTTCGCTCATAACGCGCTTGTTCGGCAAGCGCTCCAGGGATTCGTTGTCGATGGAGACGATGGTGCAGATGATGTCGATAGCCGAACACATGGGCATCATCGACTATGCCAAAAGCTCCATGGTCAAGAATGTGCTCAGGCTCGGATCGACGACGGTGCAGGCGGTGATGACACACCGCATCGACGTGTTCAGCCTGGCTGCGTCGACCAGCGCCGACGCAGCATGCCGACTGGCATCCGAGGCATCCTTTTCGCGGATTCCTGTGTATGAAGGCGACAGCGAAAATATTGTCGGTATCGTCTCGATACGTGATGCGGTTGTCGAGGTGCTCAACGGCCGTGGCGACAAAAGACTGGCCGGCATCATGGTCGAGCCGCTCTTCATCCTGCCCAACAAACCGATAGGCGATCTTTTTACGCTGTTCAAGAAACGCAAGGAAACGTTTTCGGTCGTCATTGATGAATATGGTGGTCTGGCTGGCATCGTGACGGTGCGCGATATAGTTGAAGAGATAGTGGGCGAGATATACGAGGGTTCCGAGGAAGAATCACGGGAGCGCATAGAGAAACGTGTCGATGGTTCGTACATTGTCTCCGGCGATGCTCCTCTGGCCGTGATAGCGGAAATATCGGGCGGCGAGGCTCCGAACTTGCCGTATGTCCAGACTGTTGCTGGGTATATAGCCTGGTCGCTTGACCGGATACCGGTGCCTGGCGATGTGGCGGAAACGCCTTTGGGCCGATTCACCGTGACTCTGGTCGAGGCAAACCGCGTAGAGACGGCGGCCTATCGCCCCGAACGGGTGGAGTGAGCAGATGATAAGGGCCGGAACAACCATCGAGGTGGTGATTGATCGCATTATACCTGGCGGCGATGGCCTGGGGCGCCATGAAGGCGTAACCGTATTCGTGCCCATGTCCGCGCCCGGCGACGAGCTCGTAATCAATATTGTCGAGTCACGACCCGACTACCTTCGCGGTGATATCGTCCGCATACTCAAGCCAGGTCCAGGGCGAGTCGAACCCGCCTGCCCGTATTATGGCCAGTGCGGCGGCTGCAACCTGATGCACCTGTCATACGAGGCGCAGCTCGAAGCCAAGCTCGGCGTCGTGCGTGAGGCATGGCGCCGTGCCGGCGGGCTGGAGCCCTGTGCCCTGGATATCGAAGCGTCGGCTCCCTTCGGCTACCGCAATCGTGCACAGTTTCATTTTGACTCGGGCAAGTCCGTCGGGTATGCCCGAAGGGCGACATCCAGAATAATGCCCATCGGGTCATGCCCGATTCTGGTTCCGGCTCTGGAGCGCTGGCTTGGCAGCGCAGGGCCAGCCGATGCGTGGAAGTCGTTGTCGGCATACATGGCTGGCAAGGACCGGTTCGTCGCCTTTGGCTACGGTGACACAGCCCATATAGAAGGCCGTGATGGCGAGGTATCGGTCGATGTGGCTGGACGAGTTCTTCGCTTCAATATACAGGGATTCTTCCAGAGCAACCTGGGCATGGTAGAACGACTGCTGCCCTGGGTCTGTGCCGATGTTGGCGGTTCGAAGGCCGCGGACCTGTACTGCGGCGTGGGGCTGTTCGCGACATTCCTGAAGGACTCCTTTGCGCGCATGATGTGCGTCGAGCAGGATCAGCAATCGGTCGCATACGCGTGTTCCAACGTCGGCAAGGCGGCGGACTATGCGGCAACAAGCATCGAGAGTTGGACCCGCTCGTCGCAGGCCGCGGGCCATTTTGACCATGTCGTCGTCGATCCACCCCGCTCTGGCTTGGCGACACCTGTGCGCTCATGGATAGCCACATCCAGGCCTTCATCGCTTGGCTATGTCTCGTGTGACCCGGTATCGCTCGCGCGGGATGCAGGTTTCCTGGTGCGCGCGGGATATGTAGTCCAGCATGCGCGGATATTCGACTTCTATCCCCAGACTTCACATGTGGAGACCTATGTCCGGTTCCAGCTGGGCTCATGATACCGCTATCCGGGCGGCACTGACGCTAGCGCTCTCGCTGGTCGTATCGGCTCCTTGCCTGGCGCAGTCTGACGCGCCTGATGGCTCCCCGGTTGTGCTGGAAGCTCAATCGCTCTTCAGGTTTCCTGTTGGCGGAGTAACGACATCCGGGCCGGTCGTCGCTGCCGGCCGAGTGTGGCTGTTGTCCGATTCCAAAACCCTGTACGTTGTGACGGTGGACGGCGTTGCCGTGGGCAAGCGCAGCTTGAGCACCAGGCGAACAGGATTCATAGTATGCGACGCGTTTGGCCGGGCCGCCATTTCCGATGGCGAAAGCGGCATTTCCTTGATCAATCGGGCAGGGCAGGAGGTCTGGCGCGTCGAACTTGGCGTTGCTCCGACCGGCGCGCCTATCTTCGGCCCCGACGGCCGGCTGTATATTGTGGCCGGCACGGCCATGGTCGCGCTGGCACCCAATGGCAGGCAGCTTTGGCGCGAGCCATTGCCGGCCGATCCATGCACATCACTCGCGCTCGATGCCGGTGGCGGGCCTATGGTCGGCTTGCTTGATGGTTCAATAATCGGCTATACGGCCGACGGCGCGCGCGCGCAGCGCCCCGTGCCTGGCGGCGTCCCCGCGGTACTGGCCGAAGGCGGAGGCACGGTGCTGGCGGCGATGGCAGACGGTCGCCTCATCGTCATGCCGCCCCCGGATTCCGCCACAGCGCCGGTTGTGCCGAAGGTTGTGTCGCTGGGGGCTCGCCCGATAGCGGCGGCGGCAGGCAGCGACGGATTCTACGTATTGTCGGCACTTGGTAGCCTGGTGTGCGTCGACACCGAAGGCGCAGAACGCTGGCGCACAACAGCCAGACTCGATGGCGGGCCCGCGGCACTGGAGGCATATCGTGACCGCGCCGTCGTGCTCACTCGGTCCGCGGTGTACAGCTATGGCCTGGATGGCTCCGAGTACAGGGTTCTGCGCCTGCGCAACGCCGTGTCGACGCCTGCGATGTCCCCCAACGGCACGGTGTTCGCCGGCGGAGCGGACTGGATCATGTATGCCTACCGGTTCGAACGCGGGTTGTCCGCCCTTGCTGAACCATCGCCACCGAGGTTTGACATGGCTCGGATCGATGCGGTCGCGAAGGAGGAGTCGCTGTGGTCATTTTCGCCTTCCGATGACTCGTCGATGATGAACAGGCTCGCCGATATTGAAAAATCCATAGGATCGGGTACTATTGGAGAGGAGACCGTCGATGCCGCTCTCTATATGTCGGCCGCAGCGATGGGGAGGATGGAGGCGCCTTTTGGGAGCGGCGCCTCGGTACCGGCACCAACGCCGCGCGGAGCGATGCCACGCGCCTACGCATGCAACCTGCTGGGAATGCTTGGTCTAGCCCAGGCCGTTCCGATCCTTGTGATGATATTCGAGCGGGATAAGGACCCTGCCGTCAGGGCGGCCGCGGCGGCGGCCATAGCGGCAATCGGACTTGATCCCGAGGGGCTGGCGATGGAGGCCTTCGCCCGCGCGACCGATGGCGGCAGACTCGATGCCCAAGCTGCGCTGGCAGTCGTCGATGCCATAGACAGCCTGTACCGGGCCAACGGCGCCCTTGAAGACCGCTCCGGCATTCTCGCGCTGGTCAGGATTTCTGGCGGCAACTATTCGCGTGTGGTGCGGTCGCGGGCGGAACAGGCGCTCAAGCGCGTCTCCTCCGCTCAATGATATGATAGGAATCGAGCTAATGCGGCGTGAGCCGGGAGGAGAAACGGGATGAAAAAACGATTCGCGTTGGTGGCTCTCGTCGTGTGCGTGGTGGTGGTTTCAGCCTCCGCGCTCGATGTGGACAAGGCCGAGGTCTCGAGTACGCAGGGGACGACAATCGAGTTCATCAACTACGAAGGGCCGCATGATGTAATCGAGACGGCCGATGCGATACGCGGCATAGGCAGCGCGCTGGGCGCATCGATTTCGCGGGGGGCGACCAGAACAGGTGATGCTGTCCGGTACCAGGTGATACACGCGGTCGATCCCGCCGCACCAACCGGCTTCGATGCGGATATTCTCATTCTCGGGCCCGACTCCAAGGTAGACCATATCAAGAACCTGAGGCGAATCATCGCCGGATACCTCGAGGCGGCATACGCCTATTCAACACGGGATGCCGATACTCTGGCGGTCTTCATCACGATATACAATGCCGTGTACCGTGGCAAGCTTGACTATTTTCAAGGCAAGTACAAGCAGGTCGTGCTGAGGGAGCTTTCTGCCGCGAACGCTGGTCTTGCCATTCGATGGGATGAATGGGCAGGCAAGTCGAGGATAGTGATACCATTGACGGCGCGGGCGGGAACGGGCGTGGTCGGATCGATCGATACAACGCCGATTACCGACAAACCAACCGTTGATAGCCTCAAGGCCGAGTCGCCGACAGCGGGCGTAACCGAGCGGCGTGACGTTGTCGACATCAAGGAGCGCGACCAGGAACAGGAAAAGGCCGCCATAGCAGCCGAACGTGATCGCATCGCCAAGGAAGAGGCCGCGGTCGCAGCCGAAAAGGCACGGCTCGAGGCACAGCAAGCGGCGCAGCCAGAGACCGCCGCGGTGGCTGGGGATTCCGGCCAGGCGGGAGGCGCGGCTCAGGCAGCGACGACACCGGGTACTGGCGAGCAGGCCGCGAAAGGCGCGGACCAGCAAGCCAGCATAGCCGTTTCCGACAAGGCCAAGGCGGAAGAGGCGGCCGTGGCCGCCCGCGCGGCACAAGTCGAAGCCGACAAGGCAGCGGTAGCGAGCAGGGAGGCGGCCGTCGCGGCCAAGGACGCTGAGATAGCGGCCGACCGGACAGCGATAGCCGCCGATCAGAAGGACGCCATCAAGGAACAGGTCATCGCCGCCGCCCAGCAGGAAGCGAACGGTGTACCACTCTTCGAGCTTGTCGACCCAAATGCGCCGCTGTCCCGTATCGCGTTGGTTGACCTTGCCAGTGGCAAGATCCTCCGGCGCAGTACCATCAACACCATCAGGGCGGCGACGATTGTAGACGTCGGTGACGCGTATGTCGCGGTAGCCGGTCAGATTACCGGAACTGGTGGGGCCGTCAGGCTGGTTCGCGTACTTAAATCCGACTATGCGAACGTGACCCAGGGCGCGGATGATGTCTTTGCCGACACCATGCTCTGGAGATACGGCACATCGATATATGCCGTCACCAAGCATGGCTCGGATTGGGTTATGGGGCGATTCGATCCAGTCACGCTGCAACTCAAGACGCGCTCGGCGCCTGTCAGCCGCTGGACCTTCCTGACCGAGGCGGCAGGCAAGCTGGTTGCCCAAGGGCCGTCAGGCAGCTTCCTGGTGCTCGACAGCGATGCCTTGACAACGGCATCGGAGATCAGACGCTAGGAGTCTGTGTTGTGGTTCATGCGCGGGCCGGAGGTCCAAGCCGCCTGCGCAGCTCGTACATTAACACGCCGGCGGCCACCGATACGTTGAGCGAGTCGACGTGGCCGAATTGCGGAATGGACAAGGCGCCATCACATCGTTCTTTTAAGAGCCGCGAAACCCCCGAGCCCTCGCCGCCCATGACGACAGCGACTCTGCCGGACAGCTCGGTGACGGGTAGATTCTGGCCACCCATGTCGGCGGCATATGTCCAGAATCCGGCTTCCTTGAGCAGCTCTACGGCTCTGGCCAGATTCGGGACGGTAGCCACAGGCACGTAGGCCACGGCTCCGGCCGATGCCCTGGCGACTGTGTCTGTCTCTTTCGCGGCGCGGCGTTCCGGCATGATGACAAGATCCGCGGCAAAGACATCAGCCGAACGCAGTATTGCGCCCAGATTGTGCGGATCCTCGATGTGGTCAAGCATGATGACGAGAGCGTTTGCCGGCAATGGGCTCCGCAGCCACGTTTCCAGGTCGAGTTCCGTCGATGAAGGCGCTTCTTCGAGCTGGATAACGGCGCCGCGATTGTCCGGGGCTAGCGTATCGAGCTCGCGAGCGGTCGCACTCCGGGTGGATAGCCCCGCTTTCCGGGCCAGTTCCAGTATTTTCTTTATGCGGGGCCCCGCGGCCGCCACGATGAGCGTCGCGCCCTTGGTGGAGCCCGATTGTACGAACTCCTCCATGGCGTGAAAACCAGTCAGGTATGTCATGGGTTCATGATAGCATGAACTATGGCATTACGGCGAACTCCTGGACTATCTGTATGGCGTTGTCGACCACCTCAACGCCATGCACTGCTTGTGCTGCAGCTGTGGCCGCGTCGATGGCGCTCTGCGTGTTGGCCACGCCGTGCAGCGTAACCTTGGTGCCGTGGACGTCGGCCTCCAGAAAGTGGACGGGCACCCGGCGGGCGTAGACTATCTCGGTGATTATCGCCTGGCCAAGCTTCAGGTCAAGCATTTTGGCGTGGCAGGCTTTCTCCTTCTCTTCGGTGATGATCAGTGTTCGCAACTGGTCTATGATGCGGGCTACTGTCGCCGGATGCTCACGCCCGGTGTTTATGGTCATGTCGTAGTGGACCGGATCCCGCCAGTCAACGCTGAAGAAATAGTCGTGGAATCCCTGCCGGTCGTGATCATTCTGCCTGAGCAACTGCTCCGCGCGTTTGTCGTCGCACTGGAATCGAGCGCGTACCCGTTGCAGCCTGATGTCCCGGGGGGCAACCAGCTTTATCGATATGACACCGGGCACTCCGGCAAAGATGGCAAAGCCACCACGCCCCGTTATGATGACGTCGCCTTTGGTGGCTTCGTCATACATTACCGTCTTTAAGAAATGAAGATAGTCATCACGATCCTGCGACAGCGAGGCCCAGAAACCGGGCTTCTTTTCGTCATATTTGGCGCGGATCTCCGGAGATATCCCGCGCTCGGTCATCTGTGCTTCTATATATTCCCGATCTATGGGCTTGTAACCCGTCATCCTGGCGAGTTCCTGAACGGTCTCATCCCCGAGCGCTGCGAACTCTCGCGCCACGCAAATGATAGCCATATGACCTCCCTTTGTGGCACAAGCCACCACGTTCTGCCTGATATCAACGATAGAGCCGTCAACCCGAATTGTCAAATTGGTTTTGGCGCTTCCCACGCCTGGGCTTTGTGGCTATAGTCTGTCCCCATGCAACGAATTGGCGAGCTCGCGGCTTTCGGAACGGCAATATGCTGGACCGCTTCGGCCATATATTTTGAAAAGGCTACCAAGCGCATCGGGGTTCTTGCCGTCAATTTCTACAAGGTGGTATTTGCCTTCGGTTTTCTGGTCCTCTTCGCGACCATATCCCGGGGTATGCCGCTGCCGTTTGACGCTCCGCCCGATGCCTGGATATTCCTGTCACTCTCGGGACTCGTTGGCTTTGTCATCTCCGACATATTCCTCTTTACCGCGTACAAGACCATAGGCTCCAGGATCACGACCTTGTTCCTGGCGCTGTCGCCGCCTATCACCGCGGCGCTTGGATTCCTGTTCCTGGGCGAGTCGATGGGGGGCAAGAGCCTGGCAGGCATGGCTATGGTCGTCGTAGGCATTTCGGCCGCGGTTCTTGGTCGTCGCGATGCCAGGAGCGTCGTCAAGATGAGCCGCGAGGACAAGCGCGGCTACCTGTTTGCATTCTTCTCTTCAATAGGTCAGTCCGTTGGCATGGTATTGACGCGGCGCGGCATCGGTACCTACGATCCCGTCTCAGGCACTCAGATACGCGTGATGGTCGCAATAGTCGGCTTCGGCATCGCGTCCCTGGTCTTCGAGGGCGGCAAGAACCTTTCCGCGGCGCTCAAGGATCCGGCAGGGCTGCGCCCAACCATGGTCGGCGCCATCTTTGGCCCATTTCTGGGCGTCACCTTGTCCCTTTTTGCTGCGCAGAGAACGTACGCTGGCGTTGTAAGTACGCTGATCGGCCTGACGCCCATCATGATCATCCCTCCAGCCATCCTCATATTCAAGCAAAAGGTAAAACCGCTCGAGATTGCCGGCGCGGTAGTTGCGGTGGCCGGCTCTGCAGTCTTCTTCATGTAGATCTGTTCCGGCGCCTTGCGTGATGGCCAGAATGGGCATATCCTGTACTTATGGCTATAACACTCCATTCGGAAGGAGCCGCCCGAGAGGTCACCGGCTCCAAACACGTACTCGAAATAGACGGGACCAGATATCTGGTCGATTGCGGGGCCTTTCAGGGCAAGCGTGACGAGAGCGACCGCAAGAACCGCGCCTTGGTGCCCCACCCTGAATCGGTCGAGGCCGTGATCCTGACGCATGCCCATTTCGATCACTGCGGGCTTCTGCCACTGCTGACCAAGCGCGGATTTACCGGGAACATCTATGCGACACCCGCAACCCGCGATCTGGCCAACATCATCATGATGGATTCGGCTCACATCCAGGCTCGCGACGCCGAGTACCTGGGCAAGCAGGCCGCCAAGCGCGGCCAGGCATTCAACTGGAAGCCGATGTACGATGAGCAGGATGCTGTCTCCGCCACCGGCCAGTTCATTACGGTGTCGTATGATCGCCCATTCCAGGTCAGCCCCCGGATCAAGGTAAAATTCCGTGACGCCGGGCACATCCTGGGTTCGGCTACCGCCCATGTGACCGCGACTGGAGCCGATGGCCGGGTAGTCAGGATAGGCTTTTGCGGAGACTTGGGAAGGCCGGACAAGCCAATCATACGGGATCCTCAGCCCATGGATCCGGTCGATTACATCATACTGGAGAGTACCTATGGCGATCGACGCCATGAGTCCACCGTAGATGCGCTGGACAGATTGGCCGCGGTCGTCAATGAAACCGTCAAGCGCGGCGGCAAGATCATTATCCCCGCCTTCGCGATAGAGCGCACCCAGGAACTGATATATTACTTCCACATGCTGGTAGACCAAGGCCGTATCCCGAAGATACCGATATGGGTCGATTCTCCAATGGCGATCAACGCGACGAGCATATTCCAGATTCATCCTGAGTGCTACGATCAGGAGACGCAGGACGCGTTTATCAAGCACCATACCAACCCGTTCGGCTTCAATGAACTGCACTTCTCCGCAAGCGTCGATGAATCGAAGATGCTCAACAAGCTGGACACCCCCGCCATCATCATGTCAGCAGATGGCATGTGCGAGGCCGGCCGGATACAGCATCATCTGATACACAACATATCCGACGACCGCAATACCATCCTTATCGTTGGCTACATGGCCGCCGAGACGCTCGGGCGGCGCATACGCGATGGTCAGAAAGAGGTCCGCATCCAGGGCGACCTCTTCAAGGTCAGGGCCCATGTCGAGGAGATCAAGGCTTTCAGCGCTCATGCCGACTACCAGGAGACCTGGGATTGGCTGAGCACCATGGACCTGTCGTCATTGAAGACGGCTTTCCTGGTACACGGTGAAAACGAGGCAATCGAGGCGCAGAAGAAATTTCTTGAGAGCAAGGGCCTCAAAGACGTGCGGATAGTCGAGTATGGACAAACCTACACACTCTAGGAGCGCGGACAAAGTCGGTCGCGTTATGCCGCCGGGACGAATGGTTCTGCCGCGTCCGGGCGGTGTCGTTCCTGTGGCCGCGGCGACCCGATTCCTGCAATGGGGCATACTCGGGGTTATCATACCGGTGTCAAACCTGCTGCGGATGTCAAAGGGCTTGGGACTGGCTGAGCTCGGGTTCTCCGCGGCGATCACCGCAAGCATTGTCGTGGCCCTGGAATTGCCGACAGGCGTATTGGCCGACCGACTCGGCCGCAAGCTGACATACCTTGCCTCGCTGGTATTTCAGGCGGCCTCATGTCTGGCCTTGCTGTTTTCGAGCGGTTTTCTGGCAGTCAGTCTGGGATTCGGGCTGTATGGCATATCCAGGGCGCTGTCATCGGGTTCGCTGGAGGCGCTGCTTATCGATCGCTACATAGATTCCCATGGTGACGGTACCTTGCACCGTCTGATGTCGGCGACCAACGCGGCAGACACGGCTGGGCTTGCGCTGGGAAGCATAGCCGGAGGGTTCATACCTGGCCTCTGGGTCTCCATCGCTCCGGCATCGAACAGGTATCATGGCAATCTGCTGGTGATGCTCCTCCTGATTCTAGTGCTGGCCATTCTGGTACTGGTGTCGGTTTCTGAAGAACGATCGGCGGGGCAGGACAGGGCCGGGCTCGGAGCGTTCATGAAGGACTCGATGACGTTCATTACAAAGAGTCCGGCGCTGCTGGCTTTCCTTGCCGCCGGTATCGCATGGGGCTTCGCGTTTTCAGCCATCGAGACATACTGGCAGCCTCGGATAGCTGGAATAGCAGGCGCTGGAGGATCTGATAGGCTGAATGGCTTCCTGTCGGCCGGATATTTTCTTGCGGCTCTTGTCGGGAGCCTCGCCACCCTGCCGTTGCTTGAGAAGACCAGGATCCGCCCAGGTATGGCATTGCTCGCGCTCAGGCTGATGACGGCGGCCTTCGTGATAGCGCTTGCTGTCCAGATGGACGCGATTGGATTCGCCGTGCTGTATGTGGCGATGTTTTTCTGGAATGGCATGGCTTCACCACTCGAGACCACGGTACTGAACCGGGCCTTACCATCGGACAAGCGTGCGTCGATGCTGTCGATGGTCTCGATGGCCATGCAGCTTGGCGGTCTCATCGGCGCTGTAGTTTTCGGGCTGGTCGTAGGAGCGGCCGGCATACCGTTCGCATGGTTCGTAGCCGCGGCAGCGCTTGGAGCTTCCGCCTTTCTGCTTCCCATCGCGGCGTCCGGGCGATCGTACGGACGCGGTGACGCGGCCGACAGCTGACCGGAATCCTCCATGCATGACTCAATGTTGCTCTTCGCCATATATATTACTATATTAGTAATATACTATTGAGTAAGGAGCGATCATGATAAAGATAGGTATCATCATTGGAAGCACGAGGCCTGGCCGGAATGGCGAGGCGGTGGCTCGGTGGGTGCTAGAGCAGGGCCGCAAGCATAGCGATGCCGAATTCGAACTGGTCGACTTGAAGGATTTCAATCTACCGGTTCTTGATGAACCGATGCCGGCATCGATGCACCAGTACTCCAAAGAGCACACGAAAAAGTGGTCGGCGAAAGTGGCATCATTCGATGGCTTTGTATTCGTAACGCCAGAATACAACCATGGCACGTCGGCGGCCCTGAAGAACGCGCTCGACTATCTCTATATCGAATGGAACAACAAGGCCGCTGGCTTTGTCAGTTATGGCTCCGCGGGCGGCGTCCGGGCTGTCGAGAATCTGCGGCTCATCATGGGGGAGCTGCAGGTAGCCGACGTGCGCACCAGCGTGGCGCTGTCACTGTTTACCGACTTCGAGAACCTCAGCGTCTTCAAACCGGCAGCCATGCAGGAGGAGAAGGCAAAGGTGATGCTCGATCAGCTGGTCTTGTGGTCAGGGGCGCTCACAAGCGTGCGTGGCTGATTCCGGTGCATGGCCAATTTCAGGGGTGGAAATGCCCCTGAAATTGGCTTCTATATCAAGAGAGCCTAGAGATACGCCGCCTCACCGTGTTCCGCTTCATCGATTCCCGTAGCCTCCTCATTGTGATAGAAGCGAACTGGGGTGACCTTGTTGATGAGCCAGAGCATCACCAGCGTAAACAGAAAGGCGTACGCTCCGGCTCCACCCGCCGCGGCGACTTGCTTGAGGAAGAATACGACTTTTCCGTCGACCAGACCCGAGGCCAGAAGGGCGGGATCCCTCCCCGGGTAGGTCATGGCCGCGGTTCCGAAGACGCCCAGCAGAATACTGCCCAGCATCCCGCCCACACCATGCACGCCAAACACATCGAGCGCGTCATCCAGGCCGGCCTTGTTCTTGAGGTTGACGGCTGAATAGCAGACCACGCTCGCAAGCACGCCTATGATCACCGCGGAACTGGTCGATACGTATCCGGCACACGGTGTGATCGTGGCAAGGCCGGCAACGGAACCGGTCAGAAAGCCCAGGAACTTGGGCTTCTTGGTGAATATCCAGTCCAGGAGCAGCCAGGTAGGCCCGGCGAATGAAGCGGCGACATCGGTGTTGAGGAATGCCAGGGTGGTCACGCGGTCAACGCCGAACTCGCTGCCTGCATTGAAGCCGTACCACCCGAACCAGAGTATGGCTGTCCCGAGCGCCACCAAGGGCAATGAATGGAGTCCCTTGTCGATGATTTTGCGCTTGCCGACAAACAGGACAGAGGCCAGGGCCGCCCATCCGGCGGTCGTATGGACAACTATTCCGCCCGCGAAGTCCTTTATGCCCCAGGCAGCCAGTATTCCGCCGCCCCAGACCATGTGTACGAACGGGAAGTAGACCAAAACCAGCCATGCCACCAGAAACAGCAGATAGGCAGGAAACCTTACCCTGTTGGCGAACGCTCCGGTAATCAGGGCGGGTGTGATGATGGCGAACATCATCTGGTACGAGACAAAGACGAGCAGTGGGACGTTCGGGTTGATGGGACTCGCGCCATTCATATCAACACCCCTGAAAAGGGCCATATCGAAATTGCCGATGATGCCACCCAGGTCGCCATGCCCCAGTGTGCCTGAGAAGCACATCGAGTATCCAAACAGAAACCACAGGATGGTCGTAACACCGAGCGACACGAAGCTCTGGAACATGATGGTAAGAACATTCTTGCGGCCAACGAGTCCGCCGTAAAAAAAGGCCAGGCCTGGTGTCATGAACATGACCAGACTCGTGGCCAGCAGCATGAAACCGGTGCTGCCGATATCGATATTCATAGGTACTCCTTATTGAGGCTCATAGTCGAATGAGGTGGAGGAGGCGCGGTCGGCATGGTGAACGCGGAATCCGGTCCGTCTCAGACATGGAGAAGATGGCAATAAGGTGCGGGCGGACCGCGGGGCTCGTGGCTTCGGGGCGGGCCAGCCGCTCGCGGCATCAAGATGGAGGATGGAGCCACTGTCTCCAATGAATCACGATGTGGAACCAGCCGCGTGGAGTCACCGGCGGGGGCGGCTGATGTCTCCGAAGGCAACTCGAAATCAAGACTGGCCAGCGCGGTGTTCGTCGGGCTTGGAACCAACCTGATCGATTCCGGATGATGAGACAGAGGAGCGCGCTGTATAGCGCATGTAGGGAAGGCGCGCCTGGCCTCGCTCAACACCGCCGGTACAAATGCAGCGGCAATGAGGGCCATGAGGAACGCTATTCCCGTGATGTCGCCATGACGATGTGTGCTTTGCATGCGCTCTTGACGGAGCATGGTGGCTCCTTCGGATCGGGATGATACATCCTGCCGTGCGATAACGACAAGCCACCTATGCTCATGTTCCAGGTGGCCGAAATGCGGCCCCGCTCTACATCATGTCGAGCTTTCCGACTCTCCTGGCATGCCTGCCACCCTCGTATTCGGTTGCCATGTACTTTTCTATCATGTCCATCACCGGTATGGAGTACTGGACTCGCCCACCAAAGGCCAAGAAGTTGGCGTTGTTATGGCGTTTGCTCATCTCTGCGGTGAACAGATCATGGACCAGCGCGCATCGAATGCCATGGATCTTATTGGCGGCTATCGAGATGCCTATGCCGGTGCCGCAACAGACTATGCCGAAATCGAACCCGCCGGCCAGGAATCGAGCGGCGGCCAGAGTCGCCATGTCGGGATAATCAACAGAATCGGCCGTGTTGACGCCAAGGTTCTCTACCGTATGCCCCTGGGCCAGAAGGCCTGCCATGATAGCATTCTTGAGCTCGACGGCTCCGTGGTCGTTGGCTAGTACAATGTTCATGAACAACTCCTTGACCGCAGGAGCATACCATGGACGCGACGGCTCATGAAATGGCTTGATCCACCGATATTCAATAGGAGATATTGTCTTGTCATATTTGATGTTGAAGAGGAGTTGCGATATGCGGCTACGATTATATGCTGTGTTGTTCATCATGGTTCTCGTGTCCGCTGGGGCGCAGGAAGCGTCGGCAGTCGATTCGACTACAACAGCCGGGCCAAGTGCCTATGACATTCTGGGCGTGACTCCGGCGATCGAGCCGACCGGTACCCTGGCGCAGGCGACAGCAACCGACAATGTGCCCGCAAGCGCTCCTACCCAGGCCGCAGCCGATACGGACGCGGCGACGACGGATGTCGAGGTCTCGGAGGAACAGCCGGCTGTGCCGACGCCTGAACCCACCGACGCGACGCTTGCGGAACCGGCTCCTGACGTGGTTCCCGAGGCAAGCGGGACGGTATCCGACAATGAGGCTGCGCTGATGGCCGAGATCATGCGCCTTCTGGCCGAGCGTGATACGCTGTACCAGACCATCAATGATTTGCGCGAAGAAAACAATACGCTTACGGCCCAAATGTCTGACTATGAGTACTATAAATCCAGATCGGCGGAACTGGAGTCAGAGATAGCCAGGCTTGAAGGCGCGATAGTGGAAAAGGACGCAGCACTCGCCGCCGCCGATGCCCGACTGGCGGACGTCGAGGCAAAGCTGAACGACGAAGGCGCCCGCAGGGTCGATGCCGAGGCTAAGCTAGCGGCGGCAGGTGGCGATCAGTCCGCAATCGATTCGATGCTAGCCTCCAAGGATGCCACCATCGCCGCGAAGGATGCGAAGCTCGCCGAGCAAGACGCGTCGATCGAGGCGGTCAAGCAGGAACTGGCCAAGGCCAAGGAGGATCTGGAGGCAGCCAGAACAGCCGCCTCGCCAGCCAGCGTGACCGCGGCATCGGACACGGTCGGCGCGGTTGAACGGAGACTTGCCGCGATGACTGCCGAGCGTGACGCGGCGATAGCGGTCAGGGATTCGGCAATAGCGACGCGCGACGCGGCAGAAACCATGGTGAAGGCCGCCGAGGCGTCCCGCGCCGAGGCTGAAGCGGCGCTTGCCGCGGCCTTGGCCACCGGTGCGGTTATCAAGACCACCCCGACGACCGGCTATCTGTCCGGCTGGAAACTCGACACAGCTCGATTCACTACTCGGCTGCGCAGCGGTTTCGATGGTTCTGCTTCGCGCATTGGCTCATGGAAGATATCGGGCGCCACGGCTTCGCAGACAGACGCCTCACAGTATTTTTCCAGGCTGGAGTTGCCGCTTGCCCAGACCAAGGTCACGACGCTGTATCGCTTCAAGGCCCGGTCGACGGGCTCAGGCTGGATAGGGCTCGGCCTGCACCTTTTTGTTGAAGACGTAAAGAAAAAGCGTGGCTATGGCGAGGGCAAGAGCCTCCTTGTGTGGTTTACACGCGACAGGGCCGCACGAGGGGATGACGCCACATACCTCCAGCTCTACAGGTCGGACAACGATGTGGTGATGGAACGGATGTTTGATGCGGAGCTGGCCGATGGTATCGACGCCTGGAAATCGGTTGAGATACTCTATGATCCTGGCGCGGAATACATAGCCGTATCGGTGGATGGCGTGTTGCGCATAGTCTACAAGACGTTCTTTGGCCGCGACAGCGGTGCCACTGTGTCGTTGCGCACCCTCGGCGGCGGCGGGTCATTCTCTGATTTTGCGGCCTGGACCGAATAGCCGACACGTGCGCATACCTCAACTACTCAGCAGGCTGCCTCTTCTGATGGTAGCGCTTGTGCTCACCTTGCCATCGTTGTCGGCACAGGAAAAAGCAGGGCAGCTTGCCTTCGGGGAGATATGGGCCTATCTGATGACTGGCGAGGAATCCTTCCTGAATCCGGTTCAGCCGATCACCGACCTCTGTTTGTTCAGCGCCGAGATCAATGCCTATGGTGAACTGGTCGGTGTTCCGGACATACGAAAGGTCAGTGTCTTCCGAGGGCGCAAGCACCTGGTCGTCGCGGAAATTGGCAGCTATTCGTTGATGCATTTCTGCATGGATCCGGCCTTTCCCATCCGTGACCGGCTGGTCGCCGACATAATCCTGGCCGCCAGGCCATTCGATGGTGTCCAGATAGACTTCGAGGCTGTTCCAGTGCGCGATCGCGACAACTTCATCGAATTTCTGGGCCTGCTCAAGGCGGGGCTCGGAATGAAGGCGCTGAGCGTCGCTATGCCGGCCAGGGTCTCGGAGGCTGGGGATGCACCCGCCTATGCCCGTGTGGCGGCGATAGTCGACAGGGTCATCGTGATGGCATATGACGAGCACTGGAGCACGAGCGAAGCCGGTCCTGTCGCCTCGATGGACTGGTGTTCCCGCGTCGCCGCGTACGCCCAGTCAAAAGTTGGCGCCTCGAAGTTGGTAATGGGACTACCGCTATATGGGCGAGCCTGGGGTGATATCAAGGTTGCCAAGGCGTACAAGTATTCAGGGATCGACTCATTGGTAGCCGACAAGAACGTCGGTGTGTTCTTCCGCGAGAAGGATGTGCCGTGGTTCCAATACCAGCAGCTTGTGACCGTCAGCGTTTACTATGATGACGCGACCTCGCTGGTCCACCGTATGGGCCTCTATAAGGCGGCCAACGTCGGGGCGGTCTCGTTCTGGCGGCTTGGCCAGGAAGATCCGGCGGTGTGGAGCCATCTGGCCATCACGACGGTCTCGCATTGAGCCGTACTGTGTGAAAGCGCCCGTGCGCGTATTGCCGTAGATAAACCGGGGCTCCGACTTCGCATCGAAGCGTGCCAAGGAGGTTACGGTGTATAAAGCTGCACGAAAATGCGCTCATGCCTGTTCCGGAGGAGCAAGCATCAGCGCCATGGTGGTCGTCGTGGTCGCAGTGGCTCTGGTGGCATGCGTGCCTCATACCGTTCCATCGATATTTGCCGCTGGAGACATGCGTCCTCCCGCCGTGACGACATGGGGACCAACCGGATCGAGACAACTCGTCGTCGCCTTTGATGAGGAGCTTGCCGAAATAATGCCTGGTGTTGCTTCGTCGCCCGGCGCGCCTGTAAAGGAATGTCGGCTTGGCGAAAATGGCCGGAACATCATCGTCGAGTTGAGTGGCGACCAAGAGCCTGGAGCGCCATACGCCGTTTCCGGCATCGTAGCCGACGTCTCGGGCAATCAGTCGAGTTTCGTGCTGCCTTACTGGGGCCACAACCCGAATCCGCCTTGTGTGCTTTTGAACGAGCTCCTGACCGAAGGCACGTCCACTCATCCCGACGCCGTGGAATTTTTTGTGAACCGGGGTGGGGAATGCGCCGGCCTTGCCTTCTTTGTCGGAGCGCCCGATTCCTTCGATATCCGGTACATCTTTCCACGGCTTGTGGTCGAGACGGGTGACTACGTAGTGCTGCACCTGAAACCTCAGGGCTTGGAGGCCGAGGTCGACGAGAGGCTCGACAGGGGAGCGTCGGCGGGTATCGATGCTACGGCCGGAGCCTGGGATCTATGGTACCGCGGCGGAAACGGAGCCCTGTCTGGCAAGAATAGCGCCCTGTCGCTGTGCGTCAGCCCCAATGGTGGGTACCTTGACTCGGCCCTGTACAGCGAGCGCACCATAGAGTCAGATACAGACTATGGCGGGTTCGGTACGGCAACGCTCCGCGATCGCGTTGAAATGATCGTTGCTGCGGGTGTCTGGCAGGCTTCCGATCCGCCAAGGCCGGAGGATTGCGCCTGTTCCACAGGAACAACGAGCACCAGAACGATATGCCGGTCATCATCGTCGGTGGATACCGATTCCGGGGCGGATTGGCATATAGTGCCGACGAAAGGCTCGAGTCTTGGGCTGCCCAATTCTGATGCTGTCCATGTCCCCTGAGTGGGACAGACGCCCTGTCAGTGGCCGCGGCTCCCGAATTTCTGCATGTACTCCGGTATGCCTGTCATTGGAGGGCGCTCCACCGCGGATATCTCCGTGGCAACAACGGTGTGTTTCGAGTCCTCAACCTTGAGCGCGATGTGTCTGTCTCCCAGCTCGCGCAGCAATCGGGCATCATCGTACAGCTCGGCACGGCCGAAGAATGTGTTGAGTATGCCGTATGACATCCTGCCCAGCGCCTCGGTTGTCTGATTGCGATGCACGCGCAGGTCCAAATCGACCTGTGCAATGGCTTCTATTCCGAATTGGTGGTAGATGTCTATCAAGTGTCCCAGCTCCACGCCATAGCCTACCGAGAACGGCAGGTGTTCGAGTAGCGAGCGCCGGCCGGCATATTCACCCGACAGTGGCTGTATCAGGCGGGCAAGCTCGGGATAGAATTGCGAGAAAAGCGGCCTGACCAGAATTTCGGTCACGCGGCCGCCACCCGAGGCCGAAATTCCTGAGGGAGACCGGATGGGACGCTCGTAGAATGCTTTCACGTATCCTATGGAATCGTGCTCGAGGAGCGGCCCCACCAGACCGTATACGAATTTGGGCGCGATGTTGGCTATGTCAGCATCGACCCACACTATGATATCGCCCTCAAGCGCATAGAGGCTCTTCCAGAGGTTCTCACCCTTGCCGCGGTACGTGCCCTGCGAAGGCAGAATGTCCTTGGACTCAAACACCTTGGCGCCATAGCGCTGGGCAACCGTGCGAGTCGCATCCTGTGATGATGAATCGATGACGACGATCTCGTCGAGCAACGGGTATCGATCCATCAACTCGGTCCTGATGACAAGGATCTCCTTGCCTATGGTCGCCTCCTCATTGAGGGTGGGAAACGCGAGTGATATCTTCAGGCCCTTCCTTTGCTTGAGCTCGACCAGGTGTGCTATGTCGGAGAAACTGGAATGGTGCCAGGTCCGATCGAGCAGGGAATCATCGCTTGCGGTTTTCATGCACCCTCCGCTGAGATTCGTTCAATGACCGAGACCAGCAGCTTCCTGCCTTTATCGATTGAGTCTATCTCTATCTGATCCTGGCTCAGGCCTTCATGCCCCGACGCAATAGCGATGGAAGCAGCCGGTATGCCAAGCGATGAGAAGAAAGATGCCGGGTCGGCGCTATTGTCCTCGATTATTCTGAGGCGCTGATCCTTGAGCGCCTGAGTCAGTAGCTTGATCAGGCCCGCTCCGACCGCCGGATCGCCGACAGGCACGTGGCCGGCTATGGTCACCGTGGTCTGCGCTTTGGCCTCCTTGCCCTTTGACTCGGCGGTCGCGATGGCGGCCTTCATGGCCAGTTCCAGCACTGCTCCATCTGATGATTCCAGCTCTATGTCTATGATGCCCTCGGTCGGCAGCCTGCCAAAACCGGTGCCAGCCTCCACACGGCGGATGGCGCAGGTTGTCTTGTTTTCGGTATCCCAGGTGACTCCTGAGAGTGCTCTGGCCAGTTCGACTATCGTCTCCACCGCAGAGCTGGGTTTGGTAACGGTGCCCTGGGCATCGGTATCGGTCCTGATTCGTACCTCTATCCTGTACGTGCCCAGCGGGCGCGGGGAAATTGTACCAAGCGCTACTCCCCTGATGCCAATAGCGGTCCCGGGACTGTACTGAGGGTCTTCCGCGAGCCGCCTGACCATGTCGCTTGTTGGATCTATCATGGGACCCGCCGTAAACAGCAACACGATATCCTTGCGGGTCACGATCTGCCCCGACAACATCATCTCCGCGATCGACAGCAGCGCGGCTGGGCCAAGTGCGTCGGCGAGCCCCGCGCCGTACGCGTGCGTGGCGTCGAGCCGTGAGAGGCTTTCGAGTGGATGCCAGCGCGTCGACGAGAGGTCGGAGAAGAGGAGTATTGGCGCGCTGTGATCCGGCCGTTGGCACGTGAGCCTGGTTACGATATTTCCCTCTTCATCGGTCATGGGGTTGAGCCCGAGAGCGCTCAGTTGCTTGATGACGAAGGCGGCGCGCTGTTCTTCCCGTTCCGTCGGCGAAGGAATCTCGGCGATCCTGAGCGCATCCGACAGAAGCCGGTCCGCAAGCGGAGAAGGGGACCTGCCGAGCGATTTCAGAACCGATGATGCCCTGCTTGTCAGATTTCGAAAGGCCCATGCGATCGAGCTTCGAGCTTTTTGAAGTATGCCCATGCCTGCCTCCTCGTCTATTAATACCATACTATGGCGCATGCGCACAGTAAAACCTTCTATAATATTCGTTGACCCGGATGCCGCGCGGCGGGTACTATGCGGCATGGAGCACGTTGATTCGCGGATTCGCCGCATAGCCCTGATCGGGATGCCAGCATCGGGCAAGTCCAGCGTCGGTGCCTTGCTGGCGGAGCTGGAGGCGTTGCCGTTCGTCGACCTCGACGACGAGATAGCCGATGAGGCCGGCATGACGATTCCCGATATATTCGCTGATGAGGGCGAGCCCGGATTCAGGGCACGCGAGCGCGTTGCTCTGGCCAATGTTGTGGCTCGGGGCTCGATGGTGCTGGCGACCGGCGGTGGATGCGTCGAATCGGCCGAAAACAGGGCACTATTACGTGAGCGCTGTTTAATCGTGTGGCTCAAAGCGGACCTGGAAGTCTTGGCCAGGCGCTCGGTCGGGGGCTCGAGGCCGCTGTTGGTGGACGACGCCCACGGCAAGATACAGGTACTCTACGAGCGCCGTCGGCCTCTCTTCGAAGCCTGCGGAGGCCTCGTGATGCAGACCGACGGCATGCGGCCGGCGATGATCGCGAGGGCCATCCATGACGCGCTCCGTTGAGCCTTCCACGGTAAGCGGGCGCGTCAAGGCTCCGGCTTCAAAGAGCTCGATGCAGCGCGCTCTGGCATGCGCAGCCATGGCTACCGGTACGTCGATAATTGCCAACCCCACCTGGTGCGCCGATTCGATCGCCGCGCTCCGCGTCGTGAACGCGCTGGGAGCGTCATCCAGACAGCTGGACGATAGCGTCAGCATCGATGGCGGCATCTTTGCCGCGAATCAGGCGTCCAGCGGATCCGGCACCCCGCTGATCGTGTCATGCGGCGAATCTGGACTATGCCTCCGCATGTTCTCCGCCATAGCGTCGCTGTCAGAATCGATGGTGGAGCTGCGCGGCGAGGGATCCCTGAGGTGCAGACCCGTTGGTCCCATAGCGCAGCCGCTTGCCGAACTAGGTGTGCGCTGCACCACCGATGCCGGCCTGCAACCGGTCAGGGTCCAGGGGGCGATGCGTTCCGGCATCGTGACTGTCGACGGTTCCTCAAGCTCGCAGTTCATTACAGGCCTGCTGCTGGCCCTGCCGATGACCGGCGGCGATTCAGTTGTTCATGTCAGAAACCTTGCCAGCCGGGGGTATCTGGACCTTACCATCGACGTGATGCGTGCCTTTGGTGCCGTTATAGAGCGCGATGCGGACTTCAGCCGATTCGATGTTCGCGGCAGACCGTATACGGCGACTTCGTATGGCGTCGAGGGCGACTGGAGCGGGGCTGCCTTCCTGTTGGTCGCGGGAGCCATCGCCGCGGCACATGGGGGGCTGGCGGTCTCAGGCCTGTCGCCGCGGTCATCCCAGCCCGACCGTGCCATTATCAAAGCCCTCGATATGGCCGGAGCCCGGTGCGAGGAGCACGAGGATGGATATCGCGTGCATGCCGGGCCTCTGCGTGCTTTTTCTTTTGACGCATCCGATTGCCCCGACCTGTTCCCGCCGCTCGTCGCTCTCGCTTCGCGCTGCCCCGGCGCTACGACCATACGGGGCGCCGGGCGGCTCCGGGCCAAGGAGAGCGACAGGGCGGCAGCCCTTTCAGGAGAATTCGGCGCGCTGGGACTCGGGGTCGACGTCGATGGCGATGTCATGACCGTCCATGGGCGAGCCGATCCGCTTGCGGGCGGCACCGTATCGTCGCACGGCGACCATCGCATCGCGATGGCGGTCGCTGTCGCGGCGTTGGCGGGTTCAGGCGCCGTGACCATAGACGGAGCGGAATGCGTGGCCAAGAGCTGGCCCGAATTCTTCGAGGTGATCGCGTCGATACGGTCTCAGCCCGCCGTTTGAGCGGGGGCGGCGAATCCAATGTTGTCGCGTAGCTTGTTGAGGAATTTAGCCATCTCCTCGTGATCTCTGTCCTTGATTATGTGTGTCAGGTAGGCGAGCTGGGAGTTGATCAGTTCCAGCCGCCTGATCGTGTATGGATTGAACATGATTTCCGCCAGCAGCCTGTCATCCTCGGCCAGCAATCCATGCGCGATGTCGAGGTGCTTCTTGAAATTGGTGCCTGGCGCATCGAGCTGCTTCATGCAGGCGGCAAAGACCATGGTCGACGCGAACGGTGTTGCCAGTGAATAGGCGACGGTACGGTCATGCCCATCGAAGCTGTCCTCGAAGACCTTGATGCCAAAGCCCTGGTACAAGGCTCTCCAGAAATCCCTGCCTTCGGCGCATGACTCCGTGATGATCACCGCGTTTTGCTCGTGCAGGTTGGCTTCGTCCGCGTAGGTCGGGCCAAACATCGGATGCGTGGACACAAATGGCCTGCCGGATGCGGCGTACCATTCTGACAGCCCTGTCTTGACGGAGGCTATGTCGGAGACCATGCAGCGTGCTGGCAGATATGGCACGATCGCATCGAAGGCTTCGATGGTCAATCCGAGCGGTACGCAATTGATGAGCAGGTTGGGCTCGAAGGCGCCTATCGCCGCGATTGAGGCCGCAGACTGCGCTGCCCCAATCGCGGTGAGCCTGGTCGAGTCGGTATCGAAGATGATGACGTCATGGACGCGGGACAGTTCCGCCGCGAGCCATGCGCCCATTTTGCCGGCGCCAGCGATCGCTATTCTCATGGCTACAGCTTCCTTTCTTCATAGCAGCCGAGCAGCCGGAAGTCCCTGACTCTGGCCCTGGCCGACGCCATGGCCTCGATCACGGTGACATCCTGGTCGGAGCCTTCAAAATCGATGAAGAGCGCATAGTCGCCTGGCTCGTTGGGAACCGATTCTATGCGGGTCAGGTTGATGCCTGCCTTGGCAAAGACCTCCAGCACGCCGAAGAGCGAGCCGGCCTTGTCATCGGTGAAGAACACCGCCGAGCACTTGTTCCCAGCCAGTGCCAGGGCGTCCCGGGCCACGACGAAGAAACGTGTCCGGTTCGTTGTCGAATCCTGGATGCCTTCCTTGATGACGTCGAGGCCATACAGTTCGGCCGCGAACCTGCTGGCTATCGCCGCGCCTCCCTTGGGGCGCTGCTCGGCTATCATCCGCGCGGCGCCGGCCGTGTCGAACCAGTTCACCGCGTCCAGACGATTGCGCTCGAGGAATCGTCTGCACTGGGCCAGCGCCTGGCCATGAGAATAGGCGGACCTGATCTCCCGGTGATCGGTGCCCGCAGCGGCGAGCAGGCAGTGATCGATAGGCATGTCTATGGCTCCAACCACGCGCAGCTCGGTCGTAACCAGAATGGAGTTGACTTGTCCTACGATGCCGCCCAGTGTGTTCTCCACTGGCACCACGCCATAGTCTATATCCCCCGATAGCACGGCGTCGAATACCTGGGAGAATTCCTGGAACGGTATGGTCGCCGCCGCCACGTCCCAGGCCCGCGCCGCCGCATCGCTGTAGGCGCCGTGCATGCCCTGGAAGCCTATCATGCGGAGGCCCTTGTCCTGGACCGCCTTGCTTTCGGCCATGATGCGCCGGTACAGGTCCTGGGTGAACTCAGGCCGCGCGAGGCATTTTGAACGGCTGGCTACGCTGCCCAGCACTTCGGTCTCTCTGCCGGAGTCGAGCGTACCAGTCTTGTGTCGCCTGGTCAGGAGTCCCTTCTCAAGCCGTTCGTCGAGCAACGCCAGAATGCGCGCGTCTATCCTGTCTATATCCTGTCTGAGACTCTCGAGTGTCATCGGCGTTTCCTTTCAGGTATCATTGCACCAAGCCAGGAGCGGCAGTGTCAGCACATTTATCCCTGACCCGCGCCTGCAACGCGAGGTCGGCCAGCACGATCGCCAGCGACGCTTCAAGAACCACTGCGGCGCGCAGCGCTATGCAGCTGTCATGCCTGCCTGGGATAGAGAGGGTGTCCATGGCGCCGGTCGCGAAGTTCCACGTGGTCTGCGGGCGAGCGATAGAAGAAGCTGGTTTCATTGCGACGCGCACAATCAGCTCATTGCCGTTCGTGATGCCACCATTGACGCCGCCGGCCCCATTCCTGGCCGTCGTGCCGTCCTGTGTTATAAATGGATCATTATGCTGGCTGCCGCGCATCCTGGCCGCGGCAAAGCCGTCACCGAATTCAACGCCTCGGACGCCGGGCACCGCGAAGAGCGCGCGGGCGGCGAGTCCTTCGACCGAGTCGAAGAATGGCTCGCCGAGTCCGCCCCGCAGGCCGCTTGCCCGTAGCTCCACCAGCGCACCGACAGAATCTCCCTCGTCGGCGGCTTCACGAACGGCCTTGGCGATGTCGCGCTGGCCGCCCGCCTCCAGTATCGTCGTGTTGAACCGGACAGTGGCCAGGATCTTCTTGGCTATGACTCCCGCGGCGACGAGCCCGGCAGTGATGCGGCCCGAGAAGTGACCCGAGCCGCGGGGGTCAGCGAATCCGCCGTACCTGAGGCTTGCCACAAAGTCGGCGTGCCCGGGGCGTGGCATATCGGCAAAGAGGCCATAGTCTGCCGAGCGTGTATCCTCGTTCCTGAATACCACACAGAGCGGAGACCCCGTGGTCCTGTCATGGTACAGCCCGGACAGTATTTCCGGCTGGTCGGCCTCGATGCGTGGTGTCGTGCCTGCGGCGCCGGCCCTCCTTCTGGCCATATCGGCCAAGAAGTCATCGTGTGTCAGGGAAATGCCCGGGGGGATGCCATCGATGATGGCTCCCACAGCGTGGCCGTGCGATTCGCCGAAAATCTCCACCCTAAACAGAGTCCCAATCATGTTCATGGCGTCCTCCTCACGAACTCGCCCAGGGAATCCAGTCTGATAGGCTCTATGCGCGTGTCTCCGATGGCCATAGGGGTCACGAACAGCACGTCGGCGCCGAGCCGTTTCTTGTCCCCCGCCATCGCGTCCGCGACCGCGTCACGGTATATCGAAGGAGACAGTTCGCTTGTCTCGCCGGAGTCACGTCGCGCGGCCTCCAGACTGGTCGGCAGGCCGAGCCTGTCGAGCAGCCCGGTCACGCGGTCAGCGTCTGCCTGGGACCCGCCTCGTTCCACCGCCAGCCTGTGCGCCGCCGCTATGCCTGCCGCGACGCAGGCGCCGTGGGACAGTCCCGTCACCGCCTCCACGCCGTGTCCGATCGTGTGACCCAGATTGAGCCTGCGCCGCTCTCCGGTTTCGCGTTCGTCGGCGCTTGCCACCCTGGCCTTCAGCTCTATCGATCTTCGTATGATCGGACCGAGCGCTCCACGATCGATGCCGCCCGACCTGGCCACCGCCCGTTCTATCAGGCGCAGGTGATCGTCGCCCTCGATGATGCCATGCTTTATCGCCTCGACGAGTCCGCCCGCAAGATCGGGTTCCGGAAGCTCGGCCAGCGCCGTCCTGTCGACCAGCACGAAGCGCGGCTGTGTGAAGGTTCCAACCAGATTCTTGTAGCCTTGGTAATCGATGCCATTCTTGCCGCCGACCGAGGCATCGACCATCGCGAGCAGGGTAGTCGGTACGAAGCCGAAGTCGAGTCCGCGCATCCAGGTAGATGCCGCGAAGCCTGAAAGATCGGAGACACTGCCACCGCCTATGCCCACGAGGGTCCAGTCCCTGCTTACCCCCAGGTCCAGAAGTCTCCCATACAGCGAGTCGAGTGATTGCATGGTTTTAGCGGCTTCGCCGCGCTCGACGATAACGACCCTGTCCCGGCTGAATTCCCGCGGCACGAACCGTTCGGTCAGGGAGTCGGCGACGATGACGGTGCGGGATGGATCTGCCAGCGAGTGCAGGCTGCCCATCGATCCAAACCGTATCAGCGAATCCGCGTCGCGCCCCGAGACGACTATATCCGGCTCCGCCAACTGCCGCGCGCTCACGCCCTGTCCTCCGCGGCGAATCCGTCCATCATCTCCCGCACTGTGCGAACCTTGCGCATCAGTCGGCCAAAGGCCTCGGGTGACAGCTGCTGGTCCTTGTCGCTGAGGGCCTGGCTCGGATCGATATGGACCTCTATCTCCAGACCGTCGGCGCCGGCGGCGACGGCAGCAAGGCTCATCGGCTCGATGAGGCCCAGCACTCCTGTACCGTGCGAAGGGTCGACGAATATCGGCAGATGGCTGAGAGCCTTGGCCGCCGGCACGATCGACAGATCCAGGGTATTCCTGGTATAGGTCTCGAAACTACGAATGCCGCGCTCGCACAGAATCACGTTGGGATTGCCTTCCGCCAGTATGTATTCGGCGCAGTTGAGCCACTCTTCCAGCGTGGAGTACATGCCGCGCTTCAGTAGGATTGGCCGCCCTGACTTGCCGGCCTCCCTGAGCAGCGAGAAGTTCTGCATGTTGCGGGCACCTATCTGCAGCACGTCGGCGTATTCTCCGACCCAGCTGACATCCCTCGTGTCTATGACCTCGGTGACTATCGGCAGGCCGGTCTCGCGTCTAGCCTTGTCCAGGATCTTCAGCCCCTTGAGGCCGAGCCCCTGAAAGGCGTAGGGCGACGTGCGCGGCTTGAAGGCCCCGCCGCGCAGCATGTTCGCTCCGGCTTCCTTGACGGCAACCGCTGTCCTGACCATCTGGTCCTCTGTCTCGACGGCGCAGGGTCCCGCTATCACGACCAGGTCCGCGCCTATGCGGAGCCCCTGCACATCGATGATCGTTCTAACTCCATCGGCCTTCTGGCCTGTCAGTCTCAAATTCTTCATGGTTACCTTCTGCCGGACCTTCCGGCTGCTCTTGATCAAAGCGACGACGCGGGCGTATACAGGAACCAATCTCGGACCACGTGGCGCGCTTGCCGCCAGGAAGGATACCGTCATGAGCGCCCTGTCGTCGAGAGCGGTCGGCATAGAGCCGTCCCGCACCATCGCCATGAACCAGCGAGCCCGTGAACTGAAAGCTGCCGGGCGTGACATCATCGACCTGACCGTGGGCGAACCGGACTTTCATCCGCCGGCCCACGTGCGGGCGGCGGCGGCCCGCGCCATATCCGAAGGCGCCGACCGCTACACTCCTGTCGCCGGCGAAGTCGCCCTCCGCGAGGCAGTATCCCGCAAGCTGCTGCGCGACTCCGGCCTTTCGTACCCGGCCGCACGGATACTCGTATCCTGCGGCGCCAAGAGCGCCCTCTTCAATGCCGTTCTTGCCCTTGCCGGTCCCGGCGACGAGGTGCTCATACCCACGCCCGCCTGGCTGTCGTATGCCGAGATGGCCAAGCTCGCCGGAGCCTGTCCCGTGTTCCTGCCAACAACCGCCTCCGACGGTTACAAGCTGCAGCCCGAGGCGCTGGCGGCGGCCATAACGCCGCGGACCCGTGTCCTCATCCTCTGCACGCCATCCAACCCGACCGGCGCCGTGTACACCCGAGCCGAACTCGACGCGCTGGCTTCAGTCCTGGCGCGCTTCCCCGACCTCTGGATCATCTCCGACGAGGTCTACGAGCGAATCCGCTACGTGCCTGACGTGCCCAGCCCCGCTTCGATAGCGAACATCGCCGACCGTGTAATCGTCGTCGGTGGACTGTCAAAGTCACACGCGATGACTGGCTGGCGGCTCGGCTACCTGGCTGGCCCCAAGTCCGTCGTCGACGCGTGTATCGCGATCCAGGGCCAGACCACGACATGCGCCTCGTCCATCACCCAGCGGGCCGCCATAGCCGCCCTCGACGGTGACCAGTCGCCGGTAGCGGCCATGGCCGAAGCCTTCAGGGTGCGCCGCGACCGGGCCTACGCCAGGCTCGCCGCCGTGCCCGGACTCAGGGTCGGCGCGCCCGACGGGGCATTCTACCTGTTTCCGGATGTGTCCGCGCTCTTTGGCTCGGAATGGCGTGGCATTCGTATCGAAGGTTCTGATGATTTCTGCCTGTACCTCCTGGAGGAAGCCGGTGTAGCGCTGGTGCCCGGCTCTGCCTTTGGCGACGATGCCTGTGTCCGCATGTCGTTCGCGGCGTCGGATGCCGCCATCGACCTGGCTCTCGACCGCATCGAGGCTGCTGTCGCGGCTCTCGGCACGGCGCGTGTCGGATAGGAACAGCTATCCGCCATGGCGGCCGGTGGCTCTACGGGCTCACCCACCCGGCCGCGCCGTGAAGGAGCCCTATGCTTTGTAGCTAAAGTAAAAGTAAAAGGAGAAGTGTGCGGACGAATCGCCGCGAAGGGGAGAAGCTGGTACCTGTTTGTTGGTAGCCATGGGCAGACCGTAGCATGCCCCAAAAAAAGAATCAAGTTACTGTTGGAAGTAACTTGATTGAAAATGCCACGAGATGGCTTGATACTGAAACCGAGAGGAATCATCGATGTTTGAACTGCTGGTGTTGAATGGCCCGAACCTCAATCTGCTGGGTTCGCGCGAGCCTGGTGTCTATGGCACGATGGGACTGGCCGGGATAGAAGACAAGCTCCAGGAACTGGCGCTTGAGCTCGACGTCCATCTGCAGTTCTTCCAGTCCAACAGCGAAGGCTCCCTGATCGATCGGCTGCACGCCGGCATCGGAACCGTGGCCGGAGCGATATTCAATCCGGGCGCCTATACGCACACCTCAATAGCCCTTCGCGACGCGATCGCCGCGGTCAGATATCCTGTCGTAGAAGTACACCTGTCCAATGTCAACGCGCGCGAAGAATTCAGGCGCACATCGATGCTGGCTCCCGTCTGCGCAGGCACCATATCCGGTTTCGGGTGGCGTTCATACACGCTCGCGCTACGCGCCGTCGTGGGCACCATCGATGATCAGACAGCGCATACCCACCGCGATGACCAACGCCTGGCTTGAACGCTATTTGAGCTGGTCGGCGAACAACCTCTCTATGGCATTCTTGGGAAGTGCGCCGGCCTGCTGCTTTATCATCTTGCCACCATTGTAGACCATCAGTGTCGGTATGGAGACTATGCCGAAGCGCTCGGCTAGCTGCGTCTCGTTGTCAACGTTCACCTTGCATACCTTGAGCCGGCCAGCGTATGTCTTGGCCAGATCGTCTATGTGCGGAGCGATCATCCGGCATGGCATGCACCATTCAGCCCAGAAATCTATAAGTACCGGAACGGTGGACTGTTCCACCTCCGCCGCGAAATTCTTTGATGTCAGTTCTATGCCCGCGCTCATGGTATGGCTCCTTCGGGTGAATGAGTCGATGGCTGTGTAGCCGGTTCGCTCTGCTGTAGTATCATTACAAAATACATTCGGCGCCGTCGTATTGTCAAATGGGGAGCATGTACACTTTGAATCAAACAGAACCGGGTCGTTTACACGACGGGCGTGGGGACGCTACGATGGCCGATCATGTTCAAACGATTCCTCGCATACTATAAGCCCTACGGGGCCTTGCTGACTCTCGACCTGTCCTGTGCTTTGGGCCTCGGTTTGGCAGACCTCGTATATCCCGCGGCGACGCAACGCGTCGTCGACGTCATAGTGCCGGCTGGCGACATACACGGTCTGGCCCGCTTTGCAGTGCTGCTCGTGGTTCTGTATACGGTTCGGGCCGGGCTTGAGTTCATCGTCGGTTACTACGGCCACATACTCGGCGTCAACATCCAGCGCGATCTGCGGCGCGATATATACCGACACCTGCAGACCATGGATACACGGTTTTTCGATGACACCAAGACCGGGCAAATCATGTCGAGGATAGTCAGCGACCTCTTCGATATAGCTGAAATATCGCACCACCTGCCCGAGGATACGCTGATGGCGAGCGTCAGGCTGGTCGGCTCATTGCTGGTCATGCTGACCATAGACTGGCGCCTGGCCTTGGTCGTCTTCATGATCGTACCCGTGCTTGTTGCGTTCTCGTTGACGTTTCGTGACAAGTTTCTGCAGGCGTTCAGGCGCAACAAGGAAACGCTTGCAGTCATAAACGAGCACATAGAGGAAAGTGTCAGCGGAGTCCGGGTGGTCCGGGCCTTTGTCAACGAGCAGTTCGAGACCGCGCGTTTCGATGAAGGCAATGAGCTGTTCCGGTCCTCCCGCATCGCCTCGGTCTGGCATATTGGCGTCTTCGACAGCGGCGTGTCGTTCCTGAGCAACCTGGGGCTGGTGATCGTGCTGATAGCCGGCGGATACGCGGCGTTCCGCGGTTCCGTTAGCCTGGGGGCATACGTCGCCTTTGCACTGTATGTGTCGAGGTTCTTTCAGCCCATAGAGACCCTGGTCAGGTCGATGGAGATGATACAGGAAGGAGCCGCCGGTTTCCGCCGCTTCCTCGAGATAGTCGATACCAAGCCGACCATTGTAGACGCTCCCGGAGCTATAGTGCTGCGCGACGTTCGGGGCGACGTGGAATTCAAGGGCGTGGGATTCAGGTATGGCGACGGGCTGGACAGGGTTCTTGAACACGTCGACCTCCGCGTCAGAGCCGGCGAGACTGTCGCCATAGTCGGGCCGTCAGGCGCTGGCAAGACGACGCTCTGTTCGCTTATTCCCCGATTCTATGATATCGAGGAAGGCGCCATCACGATCGACGGAATAGACATACGCAAGGCAACCATCGCCTCGCTACGGCAGGCTGTCGGGCTTGTGCAGCAGGATGTGTTCCTGTTCTCCGGCAGCATCCGCGACAACATAGCGTATGGCCGGCTCGGAGCCTCCGACGACGACATCGTGCAGGCCGCCGATGCCGCGAACGCGCTTGGCTTCATCAAGGATCTGCCTCAAGGCTTCGACACCCTGGTGGGTGAACGCGGCATCAAATTGTCAGGCGGGCAGAAGCAGCGCATAGCGATAGCGCGGATGTTCCTCAAGGACCCGCCGATCCTGATTCTTGACGAGGCCACGAGCTCACTCGACACGATGAGCGAGCTGGCGATACGCGAATCGCTTGAGCGCCTGTCCAGGGGCCGGACCACGTTCATAATCGCGCACCGCCTCGCTACCATACGCCATGCCGCCCGCATACTCGTGCTGACCGAGGAAGGCATCGTGGAGCAGGGCTGCCATGACGACCTGGTCGCGTCGGGCGGCGTGTATCGCAGGCTCTACGACGCGCAGGTGGAGAGCCTCTTGGTCAGCTAGCAGCGCGAATGCCGCCAGACCATCTGGGTCTCATGGCCTGATGAAGGTGCCTTCGTCGAGTTCGCGGAATGCTTGCCCGAGTTCTTCGCGCGTGTTCATCACGATGGGGCCACCCCAGGCTATTGGTTCGTGCAACGGCATCGCATGCACTATGACAAAGCGCGCGCCTTCATCGCCTGATTCGATGCGTGCCTCGTCTCCGTCGCCAAGCAACACGCAGGTTCCGGCATCGCGATATGAGGCGGCGCGTCGGTGGTCCTTGCCGCCGGTAACGAAGCTACCGCTCAGTATGTACGCGAAGGCTGTCCGGCCGCGCGGGACTTCGAGAGTAATGGTCGAGGCAGGATTCAACGTGACATCGAGGTAGACTGGATTGCGGAGCACGTCGATAACCGGGCCATGGGCTCCGCCCCATTCCCCGGCCAGGACACGGACCGGGCCGGTGCCTGTCGGCACGATTGGCACTTCGGCCGCCGTCGCTCCATGATACGCCGGCGCGCTCATCTTGAGCCGGCGCGGCATGTTGACCCAGAGCTGCAGGCCGCGGACGCCATTCGGAGACTCCAGTGGCATTTCCTCGTGTATGATGCCGGAGCCAGAGCTCATCCACTGAAGGTCGCCAGGTCCGATCACGCCGCCGCCGCCGGTGGAGTCGCCGTGGCGGACCGAGCCGTCCAGCAGGTAGGTTACCGTCTCGATGCCACGATGCGGATGCATTGGAAAGCCTGGCAGGTAGTCTGCGGGATTCCTGGAGCCGAATTCATCGAGCAGCAGGAACGGATCGAACAGCGCTGTCTCTTCGTGGCCGAAGATGCGCCGCAGTTTGACGCCGGCTCCGTCCCAGGCCGTGTGTCCCTTGATTGCATGGACAGCTTCGCGTAGTGACATATGTGTGACCTCCATCGTTTGATCGAGTGTGGTCAGGTCTGCAGGTAGCCAGCAGACGGCATGAGCCCGTTCTTCTGCATCAACCGTGCAGCCTGTTCCACGAGTTCCCTGGGAAAGGGCCTGCCATCGCGCGAGAATGGTCCTGGTACCGCAGCCGCCTTGTCTCCAAAGGCCAGTACGTGGTCCATCAATGTGGCGGAATTGCCAAATGCATTGCCCGTAGGGTACCCAGGCACCAGTTCAAACGCGCCTGCAACCGCCGCATCGACCGCCTCATCGATCCGGACGGTGCCGGTTCCGGCGGCGATGGAGGCCAGCCGGGGAGCCAGCCAGTTTGCGGTGCTGAGGAGGAATCCGTCATAGGGACCCCGCGGCTTGAGCCAGCCGCTGTAGCCCAGCTCCGCGCCGCGGACCAGGAATACTCCGCCCGGATCGACGTTTGCCAGGGCAATATGATCTTCACCGCTTGAATCCTTGAGCATGAAGAAATTGGGGAATCGGCTGGCCAGCCTGCCTGTAGTAGCGGCTGAAATTTCGTTCCCGGTTACCTGAGGCAATTGGTATATCGCCGTTGGCAGCCCGAGTTCCAGTATCCGCTCAAAGCTGGCTTCTATAGCGGCCTCAGACTGTTCCACGCCCGATGGCGCGCAGGCGACGATGCCGACCACCGGATCCTCTGTGGCGCGCCGTCCTAGCGCGCGGATGAAGTCAAGCATGTCGTCTGTGGTTCGCTCGAGTGCGCCAACCAGCACTGGCAACCCGAGCCCGGCGGCCAGCGGCAGCACGGTGTCCAAGAGCTCGAGTTTCTGCGCCCGGGAAAGGTCCCAGCCATCACCGGTGGAGCCAGGCACGAGCAGCCCCCCGATGCAGGGCGCGAGCGCGCGTATGTGCGCCTGGATGCGCTCGGTGTCGAGCGAGGCGTCATGCCGGTAGTGGGTCAGTGGTGGGCACCAGAGCCTGGCGATGCCTTCTGGAAATGTGCGCTTGACCAGGTCTCTGCGCTCATCATGAATCTTGCTGCTCATGGGAACCTCCTGTTATTTGTTCTTTCGCCTCGGCTGGTAATCGGTCCTGAGGCGTTCGATCTGGTAGTCACGCATCGCGAAGAAGGTGGCAAGGAGCCTCTCCTTGTTGGGGTACTCGTCCAGTCCGGATCGTTCCAGAGCGATCAGCAGCTCGTGGGTCGCCTCTATGGTCGACAGATAATCAGGCGAGGGCTGACGCTTTATGATATAGCGACTGGGCTGGGTCGGCGTGAACTTGATGCGTGGCAGTTCGAGCAGGCCCGGGCTCTCGCGCAGCAACACCTTGGAGCAGGCCCAGGTCGAATCTATCAGAAAGACAACCAGCCGACGGGTTCCGAGGTCGGCAGCGGGGAAGTCACCCTTGGACAGATCCCGTGCGGTCGGTCCTGGGTACAGCAACACCGTATAGTTGTCCGGATCGTCGACCAGTTCGCGGTATCTATGGTTGTCATCGAATCGAAGTCCTGGAATGATCTCACTGTTCTCCAGGTTCAGGCATGTCAGGCGTCCGGTCGTGCACTTCTCCCGCCGCCACTCCATTGGATGCATCAAGAGCACGATCCTGGTTCTGGTGCGCATAGGCGGATCGGTGGGGCAGAGGCAGAGCGACTTCGGGCGCCGGCAGCGATAGCACAATTCCCTGAATGCTTCATGCGTTTGCGTGTCTGTCATCATGCCGTTCGTTTTGGGCGCACGAATATTATGAGGGCGACGATACCGCCCAGGAACACAAGCAGGGCGGCCAGGTACATGGGGCCCCGCATATCGACAGGCGCCTTGCGCGCATGCAGTACCGCCGCGGGATCGCTCACATACGCTATATACGAGCGAATCTCGCCGCCCAGTACCCGGTAGCGCAACGCCAGCGCGGTATCGAGTCTGGCCCTGGACTCGGCATTCAGCGCTCCCTGATATGGATCCCAGGGGTCGGAGCCTTGCTCGCGCGCAAGTCCGTAGTCGAAGGCGGGGTCGTCAACATAGCGTGCCGGAAAGGCCTGGGATACGATGGTGTCGAGTTCGGCCGCTGCCGCGTATCCACCCATGGCCACCACGTCATAGAGCCACATTCGGTGATAGGTGGGAGCCTGGTTTCGGGTGCTGCCGCCGGACTGCCCGGTCAGCGCGGCCTCGAACAAGGTGCGTGAGGCTCCTTGTGTATCCTTGAGCGCCTCGTAGGCATAGACTTCCAGAACCAGATGACGATTGGAAAGCAACATCAGTGCGCCGTTTCGGTCAGCTTCGGAACCGAAGATATTGAGCAGTATCGTGCTCAGCGTTCCCTGGCCTGGAATCATGCGCGCGTGGTAAGGCTGCGCCAGATCCTGGACATAGTGCAGGGCCAGACCCGCGAATCGCCAGCCCCAATACGCATGTCCGTGCGCAAAGGCGTAGCGGGCAAGGCTTGTATACTGAAGCTCGCGATATGCCGCCTGAGAGCGCAGCGAGAAGGGGGCCGCAAGGGCGATCACAGGATCCTCGTGCTGGAACGCCATGTGGAATGGAGCCTGGCTGCCGTACGAGAGCGCCGGGTTCCCAAAAGGCTGCTCCCCGAATCCATAGAGGGCACCCAGGGGGCCGGCATTGTTGGTATACAGGCCTATGTCGAGTCCATAGTCGGGCTCGTCGGATGCCGTGGCCAGAACATCGAGGGCAGTGATGCTCTCTCCGGGACGGAGCGATTCAATGGGAGCGCCTGCCAGATCTACGGCTACGAGTGAATAGTCTGAGACGTTCAGTACGGGCCTGCCGCTCGGCCGTTCGCCACTGGCGGGCTGGCGGTACAGCCCCAGCGGCACGGCCGGATTAACGCGAAGCGCGCGCAGGAACGACTCACGCAGTGCTGGGCCTTGCGCCTGCCGGTCGAAGGCTAAGGAGGCCGGAAATGGCGTGTAGGCGGGTAGTTCCCGCGAGGCGCGGGCTTCTATATCGCCAAGTAGTCGCGCCAGTCCTGTGCGTTCTGCCGTTATAAAATCGAGCAATTCCTCTGTCTGGACAGTCGCTTGCATCGCGGGTTCGTCGCCGACGGCCGCCCGTGTCAGCATGGAATGGGCGCTCCATGACCAGGCTGTCGGTACCGCTGCCAGCGCGATGGCGGCCATGAGCACCGCCCTTGCTGTTCTCTGATAGAGAGTTGTTGCCCGACACGGGCCGGTATAACGGTTACCCTGTTGCATGTACGCTCCTTGCCTCGGCACTGAAGCTAGATCGTACCATTATTGAAGACGATCGAACAATACGCATGGCTCCGGATCGGGCGGTTCGCTTGACAGTGATACTGCCCTCTCATAAGCTGGCCGGACGTGTCCAATCTCAGGTTGGTGAACGAAGATTGGTGGAGGAATCATAACGATGTTTGGAAATTTCAGGATGAGCACGAAGATAGTCGTCATGCTCGTGCTTCCGGTTGCCGGGATGCTGTTTTTTTCTGCGAGCAGCACGATTGCTCTTGTTGAGACGGTCAACAAAAGCCGCACCACCCAGCGGCTTATCCTGCTGTCCCGTACCGCGGGCAATCTTGCCCACGAGCTGCAAAAGGAGCGAGGCTTCAGCGCTGGATTCATCGGCTCCAGGGGGGCGAACTACATAACGGATCTGCCCAGACAGCGGCAGGATACCGATGCGCGTCTGTCCGAGTTCGGCGCTATGACGGGCACCATCACGGGGGCCGATGGTGCCGTCCAGCAGGTCATCACAGCGGCGAAAACCGCCCTTGGCACGCTGGGGACGACGCGCAGCCGCGTCAGCTCGCTCGAGCTCAAGGGTTCGGAGTCCTTCGCATTCTATACGACGACCATAGATGCATTGCTTTCGGTCGCGTCCAAGGGATACCTGAGCGGATCGATAGCGTCGCTGGTAGCCGAAGGCTCCGCGATCGATACCTTCCTTCGATACAAGGAGACTGCGGGGCAAGAACGGGCTACCGTCAACGAGGTCCTGACTAGCGGCCATTTTGCCGATGAGACGTACCGGCGCTTCATAGGCCTGATGGCCACTCAGGACGCCTATCTGGCGCTCTTTTCCATCTATGGGCAGGCAGACCTGGTGGCCTGGGCCAAGCAGCATCTGCAGAATCCCGCTGCAGCGAAGGTGGCCGAATACCGCGCGACCATCCTGGCAACAGGCTCAGACGCCGCGTTCCCGGTGGTTCCCAATGAATGGTTCACGACAATCACCAAGAAGATCGACAGCATGAAGGAAGTGGAGGACTATCTTGCCGGGCACCTGTCCGCAAGTGTCTCCGCAGTGGCGGCGCGCGCCAAAACCTCGCTGTCAATAGATCTCGCTGTCGTGCTGGCGATGGTTGCCCTGGCCGGGTTTCTTGTAGCCATGATGTATCGGGCATTTGCAAAGCCGCTCCATCTGGTTCTGAAGGCCCTGATCAATATCGCATCGGGAGAGGGTGATCTGACCCAGCGGTTGCCGGTGCATTCGACCGATGAGATTGGCCAGCTCGCCGGCCTGTTCAATCAGACCATGGAGAAGATAGGCGAGATGGTCAGGGCTATAGGAATGACAACCGAAGCGCTCCGGGTCAATGGCCAGACGCTATCATCGGAGATGGGAGAGACCGCGAGCGCGTTGAACGAGATTCATGCGAATATCGATGGCATGCAGCTGAAGACGATTAATCAGTCTTCGAGCGTAACGGAGACCCAGGCAACGATAGAGGAGATCGTCAAGAACATCGAGCGGCTCAACGCGCTGATAGAGGAGCAATCGGGCAGTGTGGGCCAGTCGTCATCGGCGATAGAGGAAATGGTCGCCAACATCCGTTCCGTCACCGAGACGCTCTCCAGGAATGCCAGCAGCGTCGACGAGCTGGCTTTCTCGTCAGAGAAGGGTACGGCGAGCATGGATGAGGTTGCCACGCTGGTGGCGACCATAGCCAGGGAGTCGGAAGGCTTGATCGAGGCGAGCACCATCATCCAGGGCATAGCCAATCAGACCAATCTGCTTGCGATGAACGCGGCGATAGAGGCCGCGCACGCGGGCGAATTTGGCAAGGGCTTCGCGGTGGTCTCCGACGAGATACGCAAGCTGTCCGAGGATTCGGCGGAACAGGCCAAGATGATAACCACCGTGATGAACAACCTGAAGGGGCTGATTGACCAGGGGGCGACGGCTTCCCAGGTGGCCCAGGATCAATTCCAGACCGTTTTCAAATTGAGCCAGATGGTCAAGAATCAGGAAGCAACGATCAAGAATGCGATGGATGAGCAGAGTATCGGCGGGTCCCAGGTGCTCGAATCGATACAGAACATCAGCGATATAACCGCGCAGGTCAAGGACGGCTCCGCGGAGATGCTCCAGGGCAGCTCGCAGATACGGACCGAGATGGGCAATCTCGCAGCGATAACCGAGGACATGCGTTCAAGCATGCAGGAGATGGCGATCGGCACCGACCTGATCAACACCGCCGCGAATCATATCAACGATCTGAGCACGCAGAATCGCGATCAGATACTGGTGCTCCATACAGAAGTGGACCGATTCACTGTCTGATCGCCGCACCCTGGCCGGCCGCAGGCAGCGATTATGCGGCAGCCGGGGGCGAACATCAATCTAGCTTTGCCCTGATTCCGCGTCCAGCTGCTTGATAAGGTTTTCCGCGTTCCCGAATTTGGGACTCTTGGCCTTGACGCGGGTCAGGAATTCGACGGCCTTCCTGTTTTCCTTCTTGGCGATATGGCAAATCGCTATGCCATACAGGATCGCAAGTTCATCCTCGTTGGCCGGATTGCGTTGCGGGTCGAACGGAGAAAAAACCCTGATCGCCTTCGCGTAATCACCGAGCTCGTAGAGCACGGAGCCGAGCAATCGCGCTGCCTTGATGGTCAGATCGGCGTATGGCACATCGATCATCACATCCCTGGCCTTGTTCAGGTCATGCACCGAATAGTAGAAGCTTGACGCTACGAAGCGCAGGAACGGCGAGTCGAATTCCTTGAACCTCTGCTCTAGCAATTCCGCCGTCTTGCCATAATGCTGTGGATTCTTCTTTACCGTGGCGTTGATCTGTACCAGGATATCCTCATTGGGCAGGATTCTGGCCGCGGTCACGATCGCATCGGCCGCGACATCGAGCCGTCCCTTGTCTATCAGTTTCTTGGCTCGAATGAAGTACTTCGTGGAACGGTATTCATCCGATAACACATTCAGCACATTGAGCAAGGCGGAGGCCGCGAACGTTATGACGGCAAAGACCCATTTGGTCTGATAGAAGAGCGCGAAGAACGCGAATATATACCCGATGATGTAGAACGAAATAAGAATCCTGGGGAATCGCTTGAGTCTGAACATCCGATGCTCCGCTTTGTAAAAGAATGGGGTGTCCCGGAAATATAGCATTTTCGGGACACCCCTGATCTACTGGAAGAAAAAATTACCGAGCGCCGATTCCCCGCTCCTTGGCGGTGCCTGGAATAACGTTGTCAAGAATGCCAGCGGTGATACCACCAACGGCCATACCATTCTTGAGGATGCCGTTGACGATGCCAGCCAGCCACTCGGCATTGGCGAAATGCACGGTGTGTGCCGCCATCCAGCCAGGGAAACCGAGGCCGAGGGTAAACGCCACGCCCAGGATCAGCAGGTTGCGGGTCGAGGAGACGTCGCAACGGGTGAATACCTGGAGACCGAGAGCGCCGATGAGCCCGAACAGCGATAGATACGCGGCGCCGATGATCGGTGACGGAATCGTGCTGATGATCGTGCCGAACTTCCACAGGAAGCCCAGGATGATCAGGATGACGGCGCCGGCCCTGATGACGCGGCGGGAGGCGATACCGGTAAGCGCGACGATGCCGATGTTTTCGGTGTAGCTGGTCGTTCCAACGCCGCCCATGATACCGGAAATCATGCAACCAAGGCCTTCCGCGCCGATACCCTTGGATATCATCTTGGCGGAGGGATCAGGCAAGCCCGACGCATAGCTCATACTGTGATAGTCGCCTATCGACTCTATCATCGAAGAGGTGTACGCCGCGAGGATGGCCGTGAAGGCCAGTACGTTGAAGTGCAGGGTCTGGCCGATCGTTCCATAGCGGAAGATGGTCGGGAACACGATCCACTTGGCATCGCCTATCGCCTTCATGTTGACGAACATAGGATGTCCGGAGGGGAACCATCCAACGACCGTGCCCAGCAGGGCAAAGAGATACAGCACAACCATCGTGAGGAACACGGGGAAGGCGTTGATTCTCTTGTTCTTGATGATAAGCGAGAATGTCAGCACCATCGCCACGCCGACCAGCGAGACCGGCCAGAAGGATGCTGCCGTATTCACGGCCGTTCCGGCAAGGCCGAAACCGATCAACATGATGGTCGGCCCGATGACAACGGGCGTAATCACCTTTTTGAGTAGCCCCGCAAGTCCTGAGTAGCCTATGATCAACTCATAGATACCGCCATAGACAAGAGCACCACCAAGTGCCTGCATCATCTCATTGACGCCGCCGCCGCCGCTCTTGACGCTCTCGAAAATAATCATTGCCGCGGGAATGAACGAAAATGAGGAACCCTGTACGATCGGGAGACCGGAGCCGATTTTCGAATATGCCTGGATCAGTGTCCCAATACCGGTAACCATGTACACGGTGGCTATGAACACGCCCATCTGCTGGACATTCATGCCCATCGCTTGTCCATACAGAATTGGAACCAGTGTCGTCGCACCAAACAGCGTCAGGATGTGCTGAAGGCCTGCAACAATAGAAAAACCCCATGGCGGACGACTGTCCACTGGCCATGGCACGACACGTGTCGTCGAGACACCCTGTTCTTCCGACATTAAAGCCTCCTTGATCCGCGTCTCTGATCGCAACGATACGATGCGATCACCTCCATACATTTTTGGTAATCGTGTCAATCATGGAGTCGGATGCTCGGAATTGTCAAGTTTTTTGCGTCGCGGAGCCTGAGTGCGGTAGCCCGGGTTCAGGATCAGGTTTTTCCGATATTGGCAGGCGTTCCAATGCGCCTGTCAACGGCTATGATAGCCAGTATGATGGCAATGCCTACCGGTATATAGACCATCGCAAGACGTATGTCGGTCGCATCGGCCAGCCGTCCCAGAAGAAACGGGGCCAGCCCTATAGCCGAACCGGAAGCGACCGGTATGAGCGAACTCGCCTTGGCCGCGTTACCCGGCGCATGGTTTAGCGCGAGCGAAAACCCAAGTGGATAGAAATTGGATGAACCTATCCCGCAGAGCGCCAGTCCCAGCAGGGTCAGCGGCGCCGAAGGCCGGAGCCAGTACAGAGGAAATCCAAGCAGCACGAGAGCCATCATACCGAGCATCAGTCGATGTCCGGACAGCCTGTGGCCGATTCTGCTGGAGGCGAATCGACCGGCAACCGCCGATAGACCAAGCAACACAGTGCCACCGGCCGCCAGTGTCCGCGAGTTGCCTGGCAGAGCGAGCAGGTAGGTCATGCACCAGAAACTTATAGCCCACTCAACCGAGACGCCAAAAAACACAACCAGCCACATGCGCCAGTACGCGGCTCCAAGGGTGCCCGCGCCGGCATCGGCCTTCTCGTCACGGCCCTGCTGGTGTCGTGCCGTTGCCGGTATGCCAAAGCTGGCAACGATGACCAGTGAAGCGAGCATGGCCGGAAACACTATTCGCCAGCCCAGGAACCAGCGGACGCCTGCGAGCAGCACCAGCGGCACCAGCATAGTCAAGGCACTGGCCGTGACATTGGCCTCCATGATGGCCTTGCCGCGATGCACCGAAGGACCGTTGGCCAGAGCCGTCTGGATGGAGGCCAGGGCCACGGTGCCTCCCAGGCTCATCACAAAGACGCCGCCGAGCGTCATGGCCGGCCCTCGGGCAAGCACCATGATCAACAGGCCCACCACCATGTCGAACATCCCACCCCAGAGGCTCCTTGTGATGCCGAAGCGCTTGATCACCGGGCTGCCGAGCAGGCCCATCGTCACCATGCCCAGCGCAAAGGCACTCTGATGCAGACCGGCCAGACTATAGCTCATCGCGAACTCGTCCCGCAGGTATGGCACCATGGGACCTATCATCGAAAGCATGAAGGAGAACAGTCCCAGCAGGATGTACAGGGTCCAGATGAAGGGCGTACGGACGAATTTATCTGGATCGGAGGTCTCAGAAGTGGCGGGTCTGGTATCGACGCTCGGTTTCATGCCAATGGTATACCGAAAACAAGCCGATGTGTCAGCCGTGTCGCGTATCACTTGCCTCTGGTGCGGTTTGCGTTATACTTGATATCGATGCGTATCGTTGTCGACTATGCAGGCATATCCCCGCTGGGGCGGGCACGCCCAGGCGTCTCATCGCTCCATGGCACGGAAGAGGTGCTGGTCGTTCATGTTGGCCGCTCGGACGCACCGGCTGAACAGGCACGCCCTTCGGAGGGGCGCTGGAGGACGAGCGACGAGGCGCAGAACCGCGACCGCGAGGTTCGCGGCCACGAGAATGCCCACCTGTCAACACTGGGCCCGTACGCCGCCTCGGGCATAGTCTATAACACCGTGACCGGGGCTGACGGCGAGAGCATAGCCATCGGCGGCCACATCGACGTCGATCTGTCCGAGGTTCCAGGAGACCCCGAGGCTACCATGCGCAAGGCGCGCACCATTATCAACGCGGCCGAGGCTCCTGGCGATCCGTCGGCTGCCGATATGCAGGTGGCCGCGCGCGCGTACAGGCTGATACAGCAAGCCCAGTCCGAGCTGCTTGTCGACGAGTCAGCGTAGCCCGGCGCAGACTTCGATCACGGCTCAGTCCTCTTTCTTCCATACAGCCATGTACTCCATGGCGCTCAGCGCGGCGATGGTGCCATCGCTTACCGCGGTCGTAATCTGCCGATAGCGCTTCTTGCGCGCGTCGCCTGCCGCGAACACGCCGGGCACACTCGAAGCCATCCCATCATCAACGACTATTTCTCCGGCTGGCGTCAGAGCTACACAGTCCGCAAACGGTTTTGTCTTGGGCATGTAACCTATGAAGATGAAGGCTCCCGTCGCGGGAATGGTCGAGACTGTTCCATCCTTACCACTCTTGATCCTGACCGCCGAGAGCGATTCGTCGCCAATGAACTCCTCGACCTTCGACTCCATCACACTATGAATCTTGGGGTTGCTCCTGGCTTCATCGATGGCATGGGCATACGCTTGAAAATGATCGAACTGGTGGATTATGGTCACCTTGCTGGCGTATGTGGTCAATGACACGGCTTCTTCCAACGCCGAGTTACCACCTCCCACAACGACTATTTCCTGGTCTGTAAAGAAATCACCGTCACAGGTGGCGCAATACGAAATGCCCTTGCCCCGGAGGCGGGCTTCGCTCTCGAGCCCAAGGGTGCGAGGATCACCGCCGACCGCGACGATCGCCACTTTGGCCTGGTAGTCTTCTCCCTTGGTGGTCAGGTGTTTGACATTGCCCTTGAAGTTGAACCCCGTTACCGGCGCATTGGACAGGATCGTGCAGCCAAATTGTTCGGCCTGCTTGCGCATGGTCGACACCAGCTGGTAGCCCGACGTCTCCGGGAGCCCCGGATAATTGGCCACCGCATGTGTCAGTATGACCTGCCCGCCTACGATTGACTGGTCGACTATGAGCACCCGCTGCCTGGCCCTTGCAAGGTATATGCCGGCTGTAAGACCGGCGGGCCCGGCGCCCACGATGATGGCATCAAACTCCTGCATGCCCGCTCCTCACTTCTTGAAGGCGCTGCCCAGGATCGTCTCGACCTGATCCTTGGACTGGATGCTCGAGGTGGCTTTGGCTACCTGGCCGTTCTTGAAGTAGACGGTGAATGGAATGCCGCGGAATGTCGAGCACTGCGGTAGCGCGCGGATGTAGTTCGATTCGGGGCTGTCGAACAGCATGTCCCTGAACTCTACGTGCTTGTATGCTCCCTCTTTCTCGAGCTCTTCCATGACCCCGTAGACTGGTATGCACATCGGACCCATGCGCCCGCAGCAGACCATGACATTTTCCTTGCTCGCTATCAGCTCCTGCAATTCCTTCTCGGTTGTCAGGTGTTTCAGATTGGTATCCAGCGTCATAGAGTACTCCTTATGAAAAATCTTGAATATAGTATAAACCTAATATATGACGGCGTCAAATAAATCTTCTGAACTGCTGAGACCGTCCCGGGGTGGTGATGCGCTCACGCGTTTGCTTTGCATATTCAAGTCGGTCGGATTATACTGCTTGCCAGTCCGTACCCATTATTCTCCAAAGAAGAGGCCTTCCATGACCGTCATGACAAACTCGCTCTCCATGGTTCCCGTGATCGCTGTTGATGAAGACAAGTGTGTCAATTGCCACATGTGCATAGCAGTGTGTCCGGTAAAGTACTGCATCGATGGATCTGGAGAGAAAGTATCGATCAATGCCGATCTGTGCATCGGCTGCGGCAGTTGCGTCAAGGCCTGCACACAGAAGGCGCGCTACATATTGGATGATGCCGAGCAGTTCTTCCTGGCGGTTGGCCGCGGCGAGAAAATCGTAGCGATAGTCGCCCCCGCGGTTGTATCGAGTTTTCCCGGGCAGTACCGTCGAATGCTGGGATGGCTCAAGAGGCTCGGCGTGGCCGCCAGTTTTGATGTCAGCTTTGGCGCGGAACTGACGGTAAAGTCCTATGTAGACCATATCAAGACAAATAAACCCCTGCTCGTCATAGCGCAGCCGTGCCCCGCCATAGTCAGCTACATCGAGGTCTACCGACCGGAATTGCTGCCGCACCTCGCACCCTCCGACAGCCCGATGCTCCATACCATAAAGATGATACAGGAATACTATCCCGACTACGCAGGATACAAGGTTCTGGTAGTCTCTCCGTGCGCGGCCAAGAAGCGCGAGTTCCAGGAGACCGGGATCGGTGATTACAACGTTACGGTGCGGTCGTTCAAGGACGCTTTGGAGAGACGGCACATCGATCTGGACAGGCAGCCTGAGGCCGATTTTGACAATCCGCCGGCTGAACGGGCCGTCCTGTTCTCGACCCCTGGCGGGCTCCTGCGTACGGCGGAGCGCGATGTACCAGGCATACGTGAGAACGCAAGGAAGATAGAGGGACCGGAGATAGTCTACCAGTATCTGGATTCGCTTCCGGAGTCGGTCAGGCAGGGCATCAATCCGTTGCTGGTCGACTGCCTCAATTGTGATTACGGATGCAACGCCGGCCCTGGTACGCTCAACCAGGACAAGTCGCCGGACATGATCGAACATGACATCGAACAGAGGTCACTGGAGGCGAGACGGCTCTATGGCGGCCCTTCCAGCTCAGACAAGGCCGCCGCGAAGAAGATGCATCATGTGCTTTCGCAGTACTGGAAGCCTGGCCTCTACGGCCGAACCTATGTTGACCGCTCCGCCAATTACCAGCTCAGGATACCTTCCGAGAGCCAGTTTGCCGTGCTGTATACCGAGATGCTCAAAGGGAGCCTGGCCGACCACCTCAATTGCGCGGCCTGCGGGTACAAGTCGTGCCGGGGAATGGGCATAGCGATTTTCAACGGGCTGAACAAGAAAGAAAACTACCACCTCTACCGTCAGAAGGTATTGATACTGGAGCAGCAGGTAGTGGACGATTCGACCACACAGCTGCATGACGAGATACTGCAGACCAAGGACATGGTCGGAGCGATAACCACCGCTCTCGGGAACCTGGCGGACAAGACCGCGACTCAATTCTCCGCTATTGAACAATCAGCCGCAGCCGTCGAACAGATGATCGCCGGCCTGGTCAACGCTTCGACCATAGCCTCGGGCAAGCGCCAGCAGATCGCCAATCTGGCAGATTCAGCGCAGAGCGGCGAGCGGGACATGTCGGCTACCATGAAGTCGATACAGGAGGCCGCGAAGGATGTAGCAGGAGTGGGCGAGATGGTCGACATCATACGGGATGTATCCGATCGGACCAACCTCCTGGCCATGAACGCCGCGATCCAGGCCGCCCATGCAGGCATCGCCGGAAAAGGATTTGCAGTTGTCGCTGCGGAAGTGCGCAAGCTGGCAGAGACCACCGGCAGCCACGCGGAAGACATATCAGCATCGATAGGTTCCATCATCGAAGGCATCAAGGCCTCCGATGCATTGACCGAACGCACCGGCATCGGCATACAGAAGATTTCGCGCGATGTTGGCACCATAGCCGATGAGATGTCCGCCCTTATCGATTCATTGGCGGAGATGTCGGCGGGTGGCAAGGAAGTCACCCAAGGCATCGAGCAGCTCAGGAACGTTTCCATCGAGGTCCGGTCGGTGTACTCCAACATAGCCTCCGAGATATCCGAGATACTGGAGCGCATCGGGTCGATCGCCGCCATTTCAAGCAAGACCCAGGGGACAATCGCGTCGATGAACCGTGCATAGCCAGTGATAGCTGAATCGAGGGCGCCATGATAGGATCGCATATCATCAAGAACGGCCGGATCGCCGAGGCCGCAGACGCGGTGTTTCCGCTCGACGACACCGATGTCACCTATGGCTATGGCTGCTACGAGACGCTGAAGGTTCGCCGCGGGGTGATCTATTTCCCGGAGTTCCATGAAGAGCGGCTCTTGCGCTCCGCCGACATTCTGGGCATAGCGACGATAATCAGGCCACCCGAAGTGGCGGACGCCTTGCGTCTGCTCGTCCGTGAAAACGCCATGGGCGACTGCAACATCAAGGTCATGTTGATAGGCCATGAGGGCGCCATGGCCGACTGGTACGCGTTCATGCTGCCCGCCCTCGTCGCCCCTGAGACAGCATACTCAGAAGGCGCGTCATGCCTCCTGTTTCGTGGAGAGCGGCATTTTCCGCAGGCCAAGAGCCTGTCGATGCTGCTGTCGACGGTCGCCTTCCGCGAGGCGGCACGGCAGGGATGCTGGGATGCTCTTCTCGTCAATGGCCGGGGCCAGATTACCGAAGGTACGAGGACCAATGTATTCTATGCCCGAAGCGGTGAATCCTTTACCATCTATACACCACCAGCTGTTGATGTACTCGAAGGTATAACACGAAGGACGCTTATTGTAGCGCTTGCAGAGGCGGACATTAGCACGGTCGAGCGGCCGCTCGAGCTGGCCGAGGCTGTGTCCGGTGAGTACAGCCTGGCGGTGACAAGCACCTCGAGCAAGGTTATCCCCATAGCCATGCTTGCCGCGGCCAGTAGCATGGCCCCAGGACTACCGTCGGAACCCATTCGTCTCCCGCTTTGCAGGGAGATCGAACGGGTGCGCGCGCTCTATGATGACTACCTGGCCAGGTGGGTAACCCGGCGACGATAGGCTGCGCCGGTCTGAATCAGGTTTTGAATGGCGGGACTATTGCTGAAAGTCCATACCGTTTGCCCGACAAGTTCGAGAGCACGATTGTTCCTACGTACAACAGCATAAAACCTAGCGGCAATACCACGTACCACGCGATGCCAAGCAACATGACCAGGTATCCGATGATGGCGATGAACGCGGCAAAAAATGCGTAGGGTATCTGTGTAGTCACGTGGTCCATGTGATCTGAGCCCGCGAAGGTCGAGGAGATTATTGTAGTATCCGATATGGGCGAGCAGTGGTCACCGAAAATGGAACCGCTCAGTACCGCACCCACGGTAGCGTAGACGATCCAGTTCAACTGGTTTCCTGTTGCCGCGAGAACAAGCGGAACGGCGATCGGCGTTATGATTGCCATGGTTCCCCAGGATGTGCCGAGCGCAAATGAAAGGAGCATGCATACCAGGAATACGACAATTGGCAGAATTCTTGGAGCATTGTCTATCAGCGGCAGTATGACGCTTATGGTGTAGTTGGCTGTACCGACCGCATCGCAGGCCGCCTTCAGAGACCACGCGAATACCATCAGCAAGAACGCTATGAACATGGTCTTTGCGCCTGTCATGAACGTATCCATCAGCTCGTTGAACTTCATTATTCTAAGAGACAGTCCCATGACGATGCATACCGCCACCATGCCAAAGGCTCCCCACAGAAGCGAGAGCGCCGTATTGGCGTCGCCCAGAGCCACGAAGAAGCTCTCGGCCTTTGGACCGCCGCCTGTCCACCACATGCCGAAGAAGGCGAGTCCGACCAAGGTGACAACCGGCAGGATGAATGACCAAATCGTCAATCGCTTCTCGTTGACGCTACCGACATCCTGTTCAACAGAACCGGCAGGAGTCGCTCCGTCGCGTATCAGTTTGCCTTCCGTTCTTGCGCGGTGCTCGGCCTTGAGCATTGGGCCAAAATTCCGTTGTGTCGCCGCGACAATGAAGACCAAGGCGATCGCGAACCAGCAGTAGAACATGTATGGAATGGAACGCAGCCAGATGACATAGGCACTGGTACCCAACGCTGCGGCACCACCCATGGCAGCCAGCGATGTGGCTATGGTATTTGTCTGAAACCCGGCCCAATCGGAAATCGGTGCCAGACCTGAGACTGGAGACGCCGTAGAGTCGAGCAGGAACGAGAATTTCTCGCGCGACAACCTGTTCTTGTCCGATATTGATTTCGTCGCCGTACCTATAATGGCGGTATTGGCATATTCGTTGAAGAATACGATGATGCCAAGCAGCCATATCAGTAGCTCTGTACGCTTGCTGTTGTTTATTCGTTTCTCCAGTCTCTTGACCAACGCAAGTCCGCCTCCGAGCTTGTACATCAGGCCGATGCCACCTCCGACAACGAACAGAAAGAGGAAATACTCCGCCTGCCATTTATTCATCAACTGTGCCGCTGACCAATCCCATGATTGCGCAACGGCCGCGAAGATATTTCCTTTGGAGATCAGCAGGCCGCCGACGAACACACCAAAGAAGAGCGATGAGATGACTTCTTTGGTCATGAAACATAGAAGGAGAGCCACGATTGGCGGCAACAATGACAAAATGCCAAAGCTATCCATTTCTCGCTCCTGTTCAGAAAGGCATCATGACGTAGAGTTTTCAGCAGCAAGGCTGTTAATAGATATTAAGGTACCTGATATCTCAACTGTCAAGTTGAAATGGACTGCTCGGCGCAATCCTGATCCATCGCTACGATGAATGCGAAGTGTCATGAATTCCCCACTTGAGCAAAACATGTATAGCCGGCATACTAGTTGCACGTGCAACCAATTTGCGGAGCAAGGAATGGCTATTGAAACCCAGAATTGATGGCAACGAGCGCTACATCCGGATGACCACCGAGCCGGTGTCCAGACTGATACCGACTCTGGCTGTGCCGACTATAATAAGCATGCTGGTCACATCGCTCTATAACATGGCTGATACCTATTTTGTCGGGAAGATAAACACGAGTGCGACCGGCGCCGTGGGCATAGTCTTTTCGCTGATGACGCTTATCCAGGTGCTGGGAATGACGCTGGGCGTGGGTTCCGGAAGTTATATCGCCAGGCTTCTGGGACAGAAGGACACCGAACGCGCGACAGCCGCCGTTTCGACGGCGTTCTTTGCGGCTCTGCTCTGTGGGCTGCTGATTACGGTACCAGGCGAGATATTCCTGACGCAGTTCATGCGACTGCTCGGCTCGACCGAGACAATCCTTCCATACGCCAAGGCATACGGAGGCTGGATACTGCTTGGTGCTCCATACATGGCGGCTTCGTTTGTAATGAACGTGGGTCTTCGATCAGAGGGCAGTGCCGTGCTCGCCATGGTTGGCATTGCGAGCGGAGCGGTTCTGAATATCGCGCTTGACCCAATCTTCATCTTTGTATTCGGAATGGGCATAGCCGGCGCGGCGCTTGCGACTATATTGAGCCGGCTGGTTGGTTTCTTGATTCTGCTATCACACTATATGCACCGACGCAGTGCTCTTCGTATCCGCCTGAGTAGTGTGGCGTCGAGTGGCGCCATGTACAAGGAAATCCTGCGATCAGGCACGCCGACCCTCCTCCGGCAATCGCTGGCCAGTATTTCAAGCATTGCGCTGAATACCGCCGCAGGGGTGTACGGTGATGCCGCGGTGGCGGGTATGTCCGTTGTTACGAGACTCATGGTGTTCATGAGTTCGATCATCATCGGATTCGGTCAGGGATTTCAGCCGGTAGCGGCCTTCAACTATATGGCTGGCAGAAAGGACAGGGTGCACGAGGCTTTCTGGTTCGCCGTCAAGACCGGAACCATCATACTGTGCATCTTCTCTGTCACTACGGAAATATTCGCTTCGCAGATGATACGCCTCTTCAGGGATGACCCAGACGTCATACGGATAGGCGCGATCGCGCTGAGATTGCAGAGCATGTCGCTGCCTCTGACTGCCTTCATAGTGATATCCAATATGATGTTCCAGTATATAGGCAAGCCGGCAAAGGCATCGGTGTTGGCCCTGTCACGTCAGGGATTGGTTTTCATTCCGGCGTTGATGATATCGTCGGCGCTTTTTGGACTGACCGGTGTGGAGATGAGCCAGGCGTTGGCAGACGGTATTACGTTTCTGATTGCTATACCACTTACCATGGGGACGCTCCGTTCACTCCGCCAAAGTGGCAGAGAGGCATCCAGCGCATGAGAACTCCGACTATATTGCGATATGTATCAATCCTGTATCGATATAGCCAGATATACCTCGCTCGTCGACTGAAGCCCCTCCACAGTAGCGCGGGATTGTATCCATTCATCCTGGCGGTTTGCCGGCAGCCGGGCATGAATCAGGAAAGCCTTTCGGACCTCCTGGTGATGGACAAGGGAACAACAGCAAAGGCAGTCAAGGAACTCGAGCTCAAGGGTTGCATCGTCAGAAAGCCTGATCAGTCTGACCGGCGCACCAACAGACTCTATCCAACCACGCAGGGTGAGGCACTCAGGGATGAACTTGACGTATTCCTGCTCGAATGGAAGGAGATACTATGGAAAGGCTTTAGCGATAGCGAGAAGACCCAGTCGTATGATCTTATGATGAGAATGGCCGCGAACGCGCGGTCGCATGTGGTGGCGGAACGGGACATCGCGGCCACGCCATCGGAATAGGAGAGAGTTGATCAGCTCGTCTGTCGCTTCGCTTTTCCCAAGTTGCTGTAATGCTGGAACTGCATATGGAACCGGCTGCCTTGCCCCACGACGCTCTCAGCCCACAGCGAGCAGCCTTGTTGCTCGGCGAGTTCGTGGCATATCAAGAGGCCCAGACCGCTGCCTTTCTCGCCAGCGGTACCCCATGTTGATTTCAAGTCTTTTGCGAACAGCCTCGATAGTTTCTCCGGCGGCATGCCTAGTCCCGTATCGGATACTTCTATCTCTGGCGCCATCGTTTTCGGGTTCAACCGACTCTCCAGGCGCACTGTCCCGCCAAGAGGCGTGAACTTGATGGCATTGGAGACGAGGTTGCGGAGCATAGTGCGGGTCATGTCGATATCGGCATAGACAAGAACTTCTGATGGATGGCTGACGTCGAGACGAATATCCTTGGCCGTTGCCATTTCATGGAGTTGCTCATCCACCTCTGCGAGCAGGGGATGCAGCGCAAAACTAGTCAGCGATGCTTCATTGCGCTTTGACACGGAAGCCCAAGTCAGAATGTTTTCCAGAAGGGCCTCCGTGTTTTCCGCGGCCCTATGGAGCACGACTATATACTCCCGCAATGACGCATGATCGAGGCCATCGAGATCTTGCACCAGAATTTCGGTGAGCCCGCGGAAACCGGAAATTGGGTTGCGCAAGTCGTGTCCCAGAATAGATAGTAGACGAGTTTTCCATTCGTCTATTTCTTCCAGCTCGCGGTTCCGTTCCTCCAGTCTCTTTCGGGCCTGCAGAAGGCTCAGATGCAGCCTGACTCTTGCGGCGATGATGGCACTCTCCACGGGCTTCTCGATGTAGTCAACGCCGCCGGCCTTGAAGCCTTCCAGCATGGCTTCCATACCCTTTTTCTCTGCGGTTATGAAGAGTATGGGAATCTGGGCTAGAGTATCGAGTGCGCTCAATGTCCGGCAAGTTTCATATCCGTTCATGCCGGGCATGGACACATCCATAAGGATCAAATCGGGAGGTGTCATCGAGGCGCTCTCTATGGCAGCCGGGCCGCTCATGGCCGCGCGAATCGAGTAGCCCTCCTTTTGGAGGAATGTGCCGATTATCTTGATATTATCAGGGCTGTCATCAACTATAAGTATTGATGGCTCCTGGCTACCTACCATGATTCACCATTGCTTTGCCTTCGAGGTACGCCACGCAGTATCGGCATCCGCAAAATTGGGCGGTCATTCTGCCAAATCCATATTATCTTCCATGATGATGTCGAGTTCGTCAGCAATGTCCAGAAATATGTCTACCAATGCAGGATCAAAGTGGAATCCCCGATTTTCATTGATTATGGCCTCCGTCTTTGCTCGTGAGTATGCAAGTTTATATGTTCTTCGAGATCGCAGTGCGTCGTAAACATCTGCCAGAGCTACAATGCGGGCCTCAACAGGAATCAGTTCTGCGATCAGTTGGTTTGGATAGCCGGAGCCATCCCATTTTTCATGATGGGATAGAACGATGTTTTTCGCCACGGAGGGTATCTTATCCTTGTCCAGAATTTGAAAGCCGATGATGGGGTGCTGCTGGATTATTGCGAATTCTTCTGCCGTTAGTCTGTCCGGCTTCCGCAAGATGGCATCTGGAATCCCGACTTTGCCGATATCATGAAGAGACGCGTACCTGCCTATCTCACGTTTTGTCATCTCAGGGAGAGTGGTATGGTTGGCGAGGTGGCGGGAGAATTCCGTGACTCTGCGAATATGGCGGCCAGTTTCATCATCCCTATAGTAGTTGGCGTTTTCCAATACTTCCACCAATGTCATCGTGATTGTCTCTATCTCGAGAACCTGGTCCTTGACTTTGTCTTCGAGTTGATCCCGGTATTGCTTGAGTTCCAGCTGACTGAAGACCCTGGCTATTACCTCTTGTGAGTTGAATGGTTTTGATATGTAATCAGCGCCTCCCGAGTCGAAACCCTTTATCTTGGATTCAGCGTCAGTGAGTGCACTAATGAAGATGATGGGGATATTCTCTGTCTGAGCAATGCTGCGTAGTTCGATTGCCAGATCATAACCATCAATATTCGGCATCATGATGTCCAGCAGGAAGAGATCCGGAGTACGGTACTTCAACGACTCAAGAGCCTGCGAGGCGCTGCCCGCAAAAGCCACATCAAGGCCTCTGTGTTTGAGAAGACTGCCAAGTATGCGAAGATTGGCTGGTTCATCATCAACTATCAGTACTCTAGGATGTGCTTTCTGGCTTGATTGATGCATGTAATAATCGCCCTCCTATGTTGTCTCGTGATCCGATTTCCTTAAGAAGCTGTTGAATTGATCAAGAAGTCTGTTGATATCTTCGATACTTAGAGTCTCCGAAGCCGCCTCCAGCTCCTGCCCGAAATGAACCAGTCCTTGATGGCCCAGCTGTTTCCCCTCCATTATTAAGTCCCTCCCGAACTCAGCTATTCCATCCATGGAAAGCGTGATACTGAGGATTCTGAGGCGGTCTGCATACTTTTTGCTGAGCATTTCATGCGACTGATCGTTCATGGATTGCAGCTCCAAGGGCAATCTCGCCGACCTGTCCAGCGTGTTGTGGATATCAACAGTGTTCTGCTCATGAGGGCGGTGATCATGGGGCAGGAAATTCGAGAGTGATTCGAGCAAATCGGCTTTGCGGAATGGTTTCTTCAGGAACCCCTGGACCTCTGGCATGTTTTCATATTGCTCCGAGGGAGTGGATGCGGACGCGATGATGACCGGGATGCCGGCGAGTCGTTCCGATCGGCGCATCGTGCTTATAAGTTCGAATCCCGACATCCTTGGCATCATGACATCAGTCATCAGGGCATCGATTTTCTCATCCTGCATGATCGACAGAGCCTGCACAGCGTCATTGGCGGTAATCACCTGAACATTCTGATCGCTCAGAAATTCCCGAAGGATGATTCGATTCTGTGGGTCATCCTCAACGATGAGAACACAGCCGGCAGTGAGGTGTACTGCGGTTCCCACCATGTCTAGGTCCGGTGCCGATTGCCCACTAGTGTCACATTCCCTTTGCGATTCGAAGGCTTCCTTCATCGGCAATAGCAAGATAAAGGTGGAACCTTTTTGTTCCTCGCTATGGACTGATATAGAACCATTCATCAGTTGCGCTAACTGGAGTGAAATACTGAGGCCCAGACCGGTGCCTCCGAAGTTTCTGCTTGCCTGACCATCGACCTGCCTGAAAGCATCGAATATGATTCTTTGGTCCTCAGGCGATATGCCGATGCCTGTGTCCAACACCGAAAACTGTATTGATGGCGTATCAGCCATAACCGCTGGCGCTGGTGTGACATGCAATCGCACAGAACCGGATTGTGTAAATTTGAGCGCATTCCCCAGAAGATTTGTGAGTATCTGCCGCAGGCGGGTATCATCCAAAATCATGATCTCCGGTAAGCCCGGCGCAATATCGATCGAGAATTCCAGACCCTTGGTCTTGGCCATTTGGCGGAATACCAGGTCCAAGGCAGAGACGAATTTGGCGAGACTGAACTTCCTTGGCCTTATGATTATCCGGCCGGCCTCAATCTTGGACAAATCCAGAATATCATTTATCAGCTCGAGGAGGGCTCTTCCGCTGTTTTCTATCCCCATCAAGTAAGACGCGTACCTGGCATCCTTGACCCCACCCCGAAGCAGTTCACTGAAACCAAGGATTGCTGTCATCGGGGTTCGAATCTCATGACTCATGTTGGCTAGAAATTCACTTTTGATTTTCTCCGCCCGTTGTGCCTTTTTCGTCTCTTCTTTCAGCTCCAACGAATAGCGAGCAATTGTCTGCATCTTGTTGCGCAAAACCAAGAACGAAAGCAGAAAGAGGAGTATGGAAAAAGCAATGCCGGTCATGGTTCGGAAGTTGTTTCGAGCAAGGGTCCTATCCAGCGTCCTAGATCGCAAAACCCGGAGGCGATCTACCGCGGCGAGTTTTGTGTCGTGTAGCTCGTAAAATTTGTCCAGCAAGATACTAATGGAATTATCATTCAGGTCATCAGATTCTATGGTCGTCATTGTGCTGTTGCCAAGCGCGGGGATGGGGCCGATGATTTTGGCCACTTCATTCAGTGTATTGTGCAGCTCCCGCAGGACATTCTGAAATATGTCCGATTCGTCTAGTGAGATCTTCTCCATGGTCCCAGCGCGCACTTGAACTTCCGATAAGTTCAGTAGGCTGCTCGCCTCATCTACATCTGCTTGGTACAGCCTGAAATCCTCTGGTTGTCTTGATCGAGCGTAACGGCGAGCAGCTCCAGCGGTCTTTATAGCCTGGATGAAGGTATTGTCGACCACCCTAAGATTCTCGTAGAGATCTGATGTCTGGCTTTCAAACAAGATCAAGTCCCTATTTTGCAGAACAAGCAATCCCACCGCAAATATGAGCAGAAGAAAGCCTATGAACATTCCGACGTATTCAACTGGCACACGCTTGATTGTCCATCTCTTCGATGAAGTGTTCGGCAAAGTACTCTCCATGTCGCATATCATTGTTCGATCTAGATTCTGAATCCCTCTACCAGAAATTTTAGTCTATTGGCTATGTCAGCGTTCTTTCGCTCAATCTCCACCAAATTCGAAATTGCCCCCAATATCCGCTTACCTCCCTCTGTCTGTTCTTCCGTCGCCGAGACGATTTCCGAGAAGATATTGGTAATGTTGGCAACCTCGCTGCGAATGCCGAGGTTGCGATCCTTCTGTTCCAGTGCATTCTGTCTGATTGATTGAGTCTCATTGACCAAGTTGCCTATTGAATCCAGAATCTCTGTGGCAGCGACATTCTGTTCCGACATTGCATTCGCTATCTCTCTGATCAAGTTGATCGTTGATTGGACATCTTCTGAAATCTTCCCCAGGGAGTCACCGGCTTTTTCAGAGAGCTCTACGCCGTTCTTCACTGCATGGAGCATCTCGGTGATGTGTCCTCCAATCTCCTTAGCGCTATTGGAGCTGGACTCGGCGAGATTACGAATTTCTTCGGCTACTACTGCAAACCCTCGTCCTGCATCTCCAGCATGAGCTGCTTCTATTGCAGCGTTCATAGCCAATAGATCAGTCTGTGCGGATATTTTCGAAATCACCGAGACTATATCGGCGACAATTTGACTGGAAGCCTCTACTTCCTGAATGGCTCGAATCGAGTCGTTCACTGAGTTGGCTCCATCTTGGGCCGCACTACCCAAACCTTGAGCCAGTTGGTCGGCACGAGATGTCGCTTGCGATACTGAATTGATGTTGGCCGCCATTTCATTGACCGCACTGGATGTCTGATTGACGAATGCCGCTTGGGAATCTACGCTTGCCGTGATGTTGTCCAGCGATGAGAATACCATCTGCAAATCTTCGCTCGCCTTTTTGACAACCGCCTGCTTGACTTTGACGCTTCTGCCCACCTGTTCGATGCTGGCTGCCATCTCTTCCGCCACTGACGACGTGCCTTCGATCTCCGTGCCAAGCTGAGATGATGTTTCTGCCATAACGAGCCCGGCGTTACGGACGTCAGTGAATGTCGTCTGGAGCCTGTTCAAGAGTTTATTCAAGGAGGCGGCTAAGTCTCCCACTTCATCATATTGGGTTATATCAACTCGACTGGTAAGATCCCCGGCTCCATCACCCATGGAGTCCACAATGCGTTTGGTATAGTTCACTTGGCGTACGGTCTCATCCGCCACAACCCGCTGCACAAAATACGCCATAACTAAAAGCATCATAGCCAAGACGGCCTGAATCTTCAATGAATTGTCGTTTTCGGTGTTCTCCTCCTTTTGTGTAAGATACGGAAACGCAACCGAGTCTGGTGAGACGTGCAGTATATGAGCTCCCTCTTGGCTGAACTGTGTGGCCGCATTATTCAAGTCAATTTTCCCACCCACCATTAGTTCCAGATAGTGTGTGTATCGAACCTGTTTGTGTATAATCCCTAAATTTTCATAAACAAAGTAAGTCATAATAAAGGAAGCAAGGAACATGGTCGTAAGTATGATTCGGCTGCGAAGCCCCATTTCTCGTTCTTTTGCCATATCAAAGCCATAGACACCCAATAACCTCCGTGGAGCCATGATGGTGCGGAGTGTCATTGACGAAAGGATCAGTGCTACCACGATCCCAAAATTGATCTTGAGGAGCGCAGCCATCATGCCGGAAAAGGATAACAGGAATTCCGGTTCGGTAATAAGGAGAGCCGCACTCGGAAGTAGGTATGCAACGGTTGTTACAAATATCGTGGTAGGACGAATTTTGCGGATTACCGCTGATGCTCTTGCTTGATCTTGCTTGCTCAGTTGTGTTCCCGATAAGGCAGTCATGAACACTTGATGCAAGGGTCGGAGGAAGAGGTAGAAATAAATGGCGAGCGGAATCAGCGCAGGAACCAAGAAGAGGAAAGTAGCCCTCAATTCTCGAATCACAAGCGGCCTCACATCTGTGACATTCCATACGATGGCGGAATGGGCGATCTCAATGCCCGAGATCGCGAGCAATGATATAACCACGATGACAACCATTCGTAACGTTACGGCGATTCGAAAGTCCCTGTATTCCATCAATGCTCTCCTTGCCAATAATGTACAATCAGGCAATGATTCTCCAGTAACACACAGCTTGCATTAACCCTGATGCATATAGCAGAGCCCATGCTGGCCATTGGGAGCTATGGATTTTTACAGACACTCGTGCCAGTGTCAAGTGCGGATGCTGGAATTGATTTCCGTGTCTGTGATCCTTTTGGAAATCCCAATGAGGTATGGAGCTAATCGTTTCATCGAAAGCACAAATCAATAAGAAAATAGCGACAAGGTCTTAACGAGGCCACAGCAGCGCAAGGGGTGAAGAGGATATCTGCATGTCGCATGTAAGATGGTTGCTTGAGTGACCTGAGTCGATCGCGATGCAGTCGATCGAACAATCGGCTAGACTCGGACATGCTGGCATTATATCAAACCGTCGTGCTAGTGTTGACGCTTGAGACGCATGGTTGCGCCGTCCAGCTTGATTCATGGAGATCAGCATGGCCAATATATTTGACTATCTTGCCTGGAGGGGTGACATCACCCTCGCGCAGAGTCCATTCAACGCCGTCGACAGTCTGATCCTGAGCGTTCTGTCCTATCTGCCATTCGATGACATGGTACGGTCCACCTTTGACAGGAAAGGCGTCACCATAGCCGAGGCTCAGGCTGCATTCGGCGCGCACGATGCGGCCAGCCTGTCGATACGTTCGGACGTCGATGTGCAGCTGCTTGCTGCCCTCGCGGCCTCCGCTCGGTTTGCCACCATGCGACTGACCGGATATGTGAGCGAACACAACGAGGCCAAGCAGGAGCAGTTCGCCGCGATGAGCATACGAACCGGTGATGGCGCCAATTACATTTCGTTCAGGGGTACCGACCATTCGCTGGTAGGCTGGAAAGAAGATTTCAACATGAGCTTCATGACGCCGGTGCCAGCCCAGCGCGACGCTGTATCGTACCTTGAACAGGCCGCGCGGCATCTCGGCGGGCCGCTCCGAGTGGGAGGGCATTCCAAAGGTGGTAACCTGGCTGTCTATTCTTCGGCCTTCTGCGGCCGGAAAATCCAGAAGAGAATCGTAAGCGTCTACAACAACGATGGTCCTGGATTCGACGAATCGGTGATCGCGGCGCAGGGATTCAGGGATATAGAGGGCCGACTCTTTGCCTATGTGCCGCAATCATCGATAATCGGCATGCTCCTCGAACACACCGAGCAGTATGCCATTGTCCACAGCGTGCAGAAGGGCATCATGCAGCATGATCCATATTCCTGGAGCGTTCTGGGCAAGGAATTTGTCGTGATGGACACAGTGACCAATACCAGCCTGTTTATCGACAAGACCGTCAAGCAGTGGATCAGCAGCATGCAGCCGTCCCAGCGTGCCCAGTTCATCAACGCGCTGTACGAGATTCTGGCCGCGACCGATATCAAGGACATTACCGAGCCGCCCACAGACTGGTTCAAACGGGCGCGGGCGGCTGGCGAGGCACTACGAAGCATAGACAACGAAACCAGAAAGGCACTTCTGGAAACGCTGCGGCTCCTGTTCCACGCGGCACGCAACAATCTGTCGACATACTTGCCGCCCCGCGGTGACCGTGCCGACCCAGTCGACCGGTAACCCGGATGTGTGTCTCTGTCCGTCGCGACGTTGACGGCAGGCCTGTCGGAATATCGGCTATACCGACAAGCCCGCCATCACCATGCTAGAGCCGTTTCAGCAGTTCCACCACAAACCGATACGACCGCGCCACTGACGCTATTTCAACCCGCTCATCGGGCGAGTGGGGGTAGCGAATGGTCGGCCCGAGCGATATTTGGTCCCACGAAGGGAATTTTGGCCGGAACAAGCCGGTCTCGAGTCCACCATGGGTCGAGCTGACCCTGGGGGCGGACCCGAACAGAGCGCTGTAGACTTCCTTGCACTGCTTCAAGAGGGGGCTGGCCGTGTTGGGGCTCCAGGCCGGCGATTCGGCCTGCCTCTTGTATGATACGCTCCAGCCCATCGTCGTGGCCGATTCAAGTGACGATTCCAGCCGCATGCCCAGGGCTTCCTTGTCGGCATCGGAGGAACTCCTGACCAGGGTCATTGTCTTGAGGGTGAACACATCGCCCGTTACCTCGCCTGACAGCGTGCCGAGATTCAGCGAGGTGCGAATGAGGTCGGGCATGTCTGGTTCCATCGCGATGAGACCGTTGGGCATGCCCAACAGGACCGAGAGTAGCGATCCCGCGCCCGCCCGACCGAGTATCCGGCGTGTCGGCTTTGCCGCCGCTGCGATGTGCACCACGAGTCCGGGGTCGGTGGCGGCGAGTTCGGCCTTGATTGCGGTGGCTTCCTTCTCTATCGCCGAGCGGAACGCTTTCTCCTCACCGGTGCCAATACCGATGATGGCCCGGGCTTCCCGAGGGATAGCGTTGGCCGCGGTACCGCCTGACATAGAGGCAAGCGAACATGGGATACCGCTCGCTGTGATCACGCGCGAGAGCACGAGTGTGGCGTTGGCTCGTCCCTTGTCTATATCGACGCCGGAATGCCCCCCAAGTAGTCCGCCTACGGTGACCTCGAACCAGGACTGGCCGATACCGACAGGTTCGGTCGGGTGAGACAGCTCCGCAGATGTCCGTATAGAACCGGCGCAGCCTATGGTCAGCTCGTTATCATCCTCGCCATCCAGATTGAGCAGAATTTTTCCGGAGAGCACTCCGGGTTCGACGGCGCGCGCACCGCTCATGCCATCTTCCTCGTCTGTCGTAAAGAGGCACTCGAGCGGGCCGTGCACAATGCTGCTGTCCTCTAGGATGGCCAGAGCCATCGCGACGCCGATGCCGTTGTCGGCGCCGAGCGTAGTACCGGTAGCGGTGATCCAGGCGGGGTCGGCGGGATCGATGCGTGGCCTGATAGGGTCTTTGGCAAAGTCATGACCCAGAGAGCTGGCTGCCTGCGGCACCATGTCCAGGTGGGCCTGCAGAATTATGCCAGGAGCTCGTTCTTTGCCCGGGCTGGCGGATTTTCTGATGACGACATTGTGTGCGGCGTCTGTATGAGTTGACAGGCCCTTGCCCTGAGCCCAGGTAACGAGGGCGCTGGCCAGTGCTTCTTCGTGGTGTGATGGGTGGGGGATGGAGCAAATGGTCAGAAAATGCTTCCAGACATCCTGGGGTTCGAGCGTAGCGATATCCATGGTAGTACTCCTTTTGAATATCCTACCATGGAAATGCCGATGATGCGAGCCGATGGGCCGAGATGCTCTGGTCCATTACTGTCAATAGTTATAGCGAACGCCCTTACAAAGGCAGTGGCACCATCATATAATAATATTATCGCGGATCGCAACGGTGCGATCGATCGGCGCATAGGAAAGGAGCGTTATGATGAGGTTGGGATTGCGGGGCAAGATGCTCCTTGTCCTGGGAATGGTGCAGCTGCTCGGCCTTGGAAGCCTCGTAACGCTGGTGGGCATAAAGTCGGGTACCGCGTTGACGACCTTGTCGTACTATTCCACCAATTATCTTGCGCGCAGTTATGCGGGTGATATAGAGCAACAGCTTGAAGTGGCCCAGACTATTGCCTCCAGTCTGTCCGCAAGCTTGCTGAGCCTCAGGGAGGCGGCGGTTCCCCGCGATGCGGCGACAGATCTAGTCAGCCGCTTTCTCGAGAAACACGCCAGCATCTTCTCGGCCTGGGTCATATTCGCACCGAACGTCTACGATGGACTGGAGGCTCGCTTCGATCCGTATTGGAGCCGACAAAACGGCGAGCCCATTCTGACGACAGCCCTCGATGAGCAAGCTGCCGAACCAGAGGGTGCGTACTATACCGTTCCCATGTCCACTGGCAAGATCTTCTTTGGCGAACCGACAACGCGCACCATAGGGAACAAATCGACGCAGGTCATCTCCGTTGCTGCCCCAATAGAGAGCCGCGGAAAGATAATCGGTGTGGCGGGAGTGGATCTCGGTCTCGATCTCTTCCAGAAGGCAGTCAGTGCCATTAGACCATTCGAAGAGGGTCATGCCTTCCTTGTCTCCGGAAACGGCACCTTCCTGGCACATTACGATCAATCGTATGTAGGTAAGAGCCTTGAAGACGGATTCGGCAGCTTGACATCGGCTGACATCCGCAAGGCGATTGCTTCCGGGTCGGCATATTCCACGCTCATAACATCGAAAAGCGGGGACAAGGCATACGTGCTCTTTACGTCGGTTCGCCTCGGCGACAGCACCGGTTCCTGGAGCCTTGGCACAACGATCCCCATACGTGTCATGCTCGATGCGGTGCGCGGCTTGACCATAACGGTTGCCCTCATGAGCGCATCCGCGCTCATGATACTCGGTTTTGTACTCTGGTTCTTCCTCGGGGCAACACTACAGCCGCTCAAGGCCGCCGGTCGAGCCATACGCGATATAGCCGAGGGGGATGCCGACCTCACCACCTCCATAGCCCTGCATCGCAATGACGAGATAGGTGATCTGGTAAAGGACTTCAATCGGTTCGTAGCCAAGCTGCGCGGAATCGTCACCAATCTCAAGCACTCCCAGAGTGAACTGGCCGCCATCGGTGACAGTCTGGCCGCGACATCGAGCGAGTCATCGAGCGCTACCTCGGAGATCCTGGCCAATGTGGACGGTGTTCGCAGGCAGACCGTGCACCAGATGGGCAGCGTTGACAACAGCTCGAGCGCGGTCGAGGAAGTTGCCAAGAATATCGAGTCGCTCGACAGGCTCGTCGCCACGCAGGCGGCGGGAGTGGCCCAGGCCTCCTCCTCCATCGAGGAGATGATTGGGAACATCGGCTCGGTGACGACATCAGTAGAGAAGATGGCCAAGAGATTCGAGGAGCTGCGCGAGTCATCCGGGCGGGGCCGGGAAAAGCAGGCCGCGGTCGACGCTCAGGCCAAGGAAATATCAGGCCAGTCAGAATTGCTTATGGAAGCGAATACCGCCATATCCCAGATCGCCTCGCAGACCAACCTGCTCGCGATGAATGCCGCCATCGAAGCGGCCCACGCAGGTGAGGCGGGCAAGGGGTTCTCCGTGGTTGCGGATGAGATCAGGCATCTTGCCGAAACATCGGCAGAACAATCGCGCACCATTGGCGCCGAACTCGGCAAGATCAAGGGCACGATTGAGTCGATCGTGGGCGCCTCCGAGGAATCGGGGGTGGCCTTCGGAGAAGTCGCCGACGGCATCGAGTCGGTCAGCGCCCTCGTCGGCGAGATAGAACGAGCCATGCTCGAGCAGAAGCTTGGTTCACGCCAGATATTGGAGGCGCTCGGCGACATGAACGGTGTCACGAGCGAGGTGCATGCTGGAGCGCGCGAGATGACGGCTGGAAACGCGCAGGTTCTCGAGGCGATGCGCGAGCTTACCGAGGTGTCGCAGAACATCGCGGGCAGCATGGATGAGATGACGATGGGCGCCCAGGAGATAGGCAAATCGGCGCAGGAGGTAGCCGATGTCGCCGTGAGGACCCGCGACAGCATCCAGGGAATGGAAGCCGAGATTGGTCGGTTCAAGATATAACCGCTGAATTGATGTCGCTTTCGTGCTCTATCTGGACTACAATTGACTGATCAGGAGTCGGATCGCGGGAGGATAGCATGGGAGACAAGAGTGCCATCGGCAAGAGTGAGTATCTGGACGAACTCGACAGGTTGACAATAGAACTGGTCAAGCTCCAGGAGTGGGTCAAGGCCAAGGGGCTCCGCGTCGTCGTGATATTCGAGGGCCGAGACGCCGCCGGCAAGGGGGGAGTCATCAAGGCCATCACCGCGGGCCTCAATCCCCGCTTCGCCCGCATTGTCGCTCTGGCCGCTCCAACCGAGAAGGAGAAGACCCAGTGGTACTTCCAGCGTTATGTTGCGCAGCTACCCTCGGGCGGCGAGATGGTCTTCTTTGACCGCAGCTGGTACAACCGCGCCGGTGTCGAGAAGGTGATGGGTTTCTGCACCGATGACGAATACAATGAATTCGCGCGGACTGTGCCCGAGTTCGAACGCATGCTGGGCCGGGCGGGCATAATCCTCATCAAGTACTGGTTCAGCGTCAGCGACGAGGCCCAGGAGCAGAGATTCATCGACAGGCTCGAGGATCCCGCCAAGCGCTGGAAGCTGTCTCCCATGGACATGGCTGCGAGGAGCAAGTGGGTCGACTATTCAAGGGCCAAGGATGCCATGTTCGAGTTTTCCGATACCTTTGACAACCCATGGCACGTCGTCGACGCCGACGACAAGTATTGTGCCCGACTCAATGTGATAGCGCACCTGCTCGCCCGCATTCCCTACAAGGACCTGACGCCAGAACCCATAGAGCTGCCTCCCCGTCAGAAGGCGGGAAAGTATGTGCGGCCTCCCATAGACAGCCAGAAATGGATACCGCGGGTCTACCCGCACCATGAGGATCTGCCAGAGGGAGAATCCAGTGATGTGATTACTGCCGAGGTCGAACCCATGAAGAAGGGCGGGAAAAGGAAGAATGGCAAGAAGGACCGGAAGAAGGACAAGAAGAAGTAGGACAGGGAGCTCTCTGCACTTGCTATCGACAGGCAAGGTAAGAATGGTCGATACTTGAGCTATCACCCACTCCTGAACCAAGCAGGCAAAGCCCAATGTACTCAGCCCTTCCGGAACGTATTGCATTTCTGGGGGGATTCCTCCCCCGTCTCTGCGGCATCGCGACTTTTACCCATGACCTGTGCGAGGCCATAGCGCTATCTTCACCTTCTTCAAATTGCTTTGCATGTGCCGTCAATGATCGCCCCGAAGCCTATGACTACCCACCCCGTGTCCGCTTTGAGCTGGATGAGAAGGATATTGACTCGTACCGGCGTGCCGCTGATTTCCTCAATTTCAATAACGCCGATGTCCTGTGCATACAGCATGAGTTTGGCATCTACGGCGGGCCCGCAGGTAGTCACATCGTTTCGCTGCTCAAAGAAGTCCGCATGCCTGTTGTCACCACATTGCATACGATTCTGAGCTCGCCCAATCCGGCACAGCGGACAGTGATGAAGGAACTTGTCGCTCGAAGTGACCGCCTGGTGGTGATGGCCAGAAAGGGCGCGGAGATCCTGCGGGACACGTATGGTGTGCCCGATACCAAGGTGGATATCATCGCCCATGGAATCCCGGACATGCCCTTTCTTGATTCCAGCGTCTACAAGACCCAATTCGGTGTCGATGGTCGCAAAGTCCTCCTGACGTTCGGCCTGCTGGGGCCCGGCAAGGGGATCGAGTATGCCATCAAGGCATTGCCCGAGATTGTTGCCAGACAACCCGACGTGGTCTACCTTATATTGGGTGCTACCCATCCCCACCTCGTGGCACACGAAGGCGAGGCATACCGCCTTGGGCTCGAACGGCTTGCAGAGGATCTGGGCGTCAAGGATCATGTCATCTTCTACAACCGCTTCGTATCAATCGATGATCTCAAGGAGTTCATCGGGGCGACCGACATCTACCTGACTCCATATCTAAATGAAGCACAAATAACCTCCGGAACGCTTGCGTATGTGTTCGGCGCGGGCAAGGCCGTAGTCTCAACGCCATACTGGCATGCACAGGAATTGCTCGCCGATGGTCACGGTACACTGGTACCGTTCCGGGATGCCCATGCGATAGCGCAGGGCGTCTGCGCATATCTCGAAGACGCGGCGCTGTTGGCAAGGACACGCGAGCAATCCTGGTCGCTGGGTAGGCAGATGATATGGCCTGCGGCGGCGACACAATACATCGAATCATTCCAGCATGCGCGGGCCGACAGGAAGGCTTCTCCTCGAAGGGCATTTGCGGCATGGACATTGGCAAGCCGGCCATACGAGTTGCCGTCATTGCGGCTTGACCATGTCATACGCATGAGCGATCGAACCGGCATCTTTCAGCATGCGATGTTCAATGTGCCGAATTTCGAGGAGGGCTATTGCACCGACGACAATGCGCGTGCCTTCATACTCTGCTGTCTTCTCGATGAGATAAGCGGGGTGCCAGCGGAAGAAAACCTCGATAGGCTCGCGACGAGCTATCTGGCCTTCCTTGCCGCGGCGTTCAACCAATCGACCCTCCATTTCCGTAACTTCATGAGTTACGGCCGTGAGTGGCTGGAAGCTTCAGGAAGCGAAGACAGCCACGCGAGGGCCCTGTGGGCCCTGGGCACAGGTGCAGGGCGCTCGCATAACGACGGACACCGCAAGCTTTCGGCCCGCCTGTTTTACCTGGGATTATCGGTTGCGGAATCATTCTCATCTCCGCGCGCATGGGCATTTACCATGCTCGGTCTGCATGAGTTCTTGCAGCGCTTCCCGGAGGATGCAAGAATAATTGCGGCGATGGAAGTGCTTGGCGGCAAGCTCATGCGGCTTTGGAAAGCGTTTGCCACGGATGAATGGCCCTGGTTCGAACCGGTCGCCACCTATGACAACCCGAGGCTCTGCCAGGCGCTGTTCCTGTATGGGGTTGAGTGTCATCGGCCGGAAGCGATCGATATAGGATTGTCGTCCCTTCGCTGGCTCGCATCCCTGCAGAGAACACAAGCCGGCAACTTCAGGCCAATAGGCAGTAACGGATTCTACCAAAAGGGAGGCGCGCGCGCCGATTTCGACCAGCAACCCGTCGAAGCTCAGGCCATGGTATCCGCATGCCTTGAAGCGTTCCGAATCACCGGCGACGCGACATGGTTCCAGGAAGCCAAGCGCGCCTTCGAGTGGTTTCTCGGGCGCAACGACCTCGGCTTGCCATTGTACGATTCTGGAAGCGGAGGTTGCAGTGATGGATTGCACAAAGACAGAGTCAACGAAAACCAGGGAGCCGAATCAACCCTGGCCTTCCACCTTTCGCTGGCGGAGATGAATCTTGCGCAACACGTGGTACCTCCTCTTTCCGGTGTCCTGCCATGAGCGTCGTACCTGTTCTTCGCCAGGACATTTCGATCGTTCCACAAAGCGACCGCGTCATGCTGCGACCGTTCATCCCATCCGGCGAACATCGCGCTGCGGCAATCATTTCTCGCGTGCTCTCCCTGAGCGATGACAGGATGGCGATCGAGCTGGAGATTATCCTGAACGAATTTGCCTCGAGGCATCACGGGATGGAATCGCGTCTCCTTTCAAACTACGACATGGTCGCGTCCCAGATCGCCAGGCCCAGATCCCTGTCACGGGACCGCAAGTTGCTTCTGGGTGCGCTCTTCTCGGGGGAGTATTCGCTTGAATCGGCCGCGCTCTTCAATCCTTCGATCGTTGCGCATCCAAACCAGATGGGCGTGTCCGAAGGCAGCATCCGCTTCATGATGAGTCTGCGGGCGACCGGGGAGGGCCATATTTCGTCGATCGAGTTCCGCACGGGGCTCCTCGATCCTGAAGGTACCATGACGCTCGACCCGGTTTCGCGCTTCGTCAGCACTCCGGAAGTCGACCCTGATCCAGGCTACAACAAGGCAAGTTTCATGATTACCCTGCGTACCATGGGATGCGAAAACGAACATAGCGTTGCCCTTCTGGCCGAACTCGATGATGATTTTACCAAGAGCGAATTGACCCGTTGTGTCCGGCGTTGCCGGCGCGAGCACAAGCCTGTCCCGCAGGATCTCGGCGAGACACTCCAGCGCGTTCAGTGGATTGCCGATTCAAACTACCAAATCCATTTTCCACCTGAATCTTCACCTGGCGAACGAGCCATATTCCCCATCTCTGCCAACGAAAGCAATGGCATAGAGGATGCGCGTTTCGTCCGCTTCACCGAAGATGATGGATCGATCATGTACTACGCTACTTATACTGCCTACAATGGGCACGCGATACTTCCACAGATCATCGAGACGCGTGACTTCGTTTCTTTCCGCATTCGGACTCTGAACGGCACGTCGGTGCGCAACAAGGGCATGGCGTTGTTCCCGCGGCGGATTGGCGGGCAGTATGCTATGCTTTCCCGACAGGATGATGAGAACCTTTTCATCATGTATTCAGAGCATCGATACCACTGGGATGAATCCAGAGTCCTTATGCGTCCGGCTGAATTGTGGGAATCGGTGAAGATAGGCAATTGCGGGTCGCCTCTTGAAACCGACGCCGGATGGCTGGTGCTGACGCACGGTGTCGGTCCTATGCGAAAGTATTGCATCGGGGCGGCTCTCCTGGATCTTGATGATCCAGGCAAAGTCCTTGGCAGACTTAAGGAGCCGCTTGTAGCACCTGACGAAGCCGGCAGGGAAGGCTATGTGCCAAACGTCGTATACAGTTGCGGTGCCATGATACATGGCAAGCGGCTTATCCTGCCTTTTGCCATGAGCGACCGGGTTACGACGGCAGCAACCGTTTCACTTGATGATTTGTTGACTGCCTTGCATGGTTGAACGCGTTCAGGAACCGGACCCGCGTTCATTTTAAGCTCCAGAAAATCATGCGGGCGCGGTAGCCATGACGCCATGGAGTGCACCCGGCATCATGGCTTTGTTGCTTTACCGCGCTCCGTACGTGTCGTAAATAAAGTCTATGTCCTTGTCTCCGCGCCCGCTCAGGTTGACCAGTATCGATTGCCTGGGGTTTGCCTTGGCGTGCTTGCACGCATAGGCAACCGCGTGGGCGCTCTCGAGCGCGGGGATTATGCCTTCCTTCTTGCTCAGTTCGTAGAATGAGTCGATCGCCTCGTCATCGGTGACGGATGTGTACTGCACCCGCTTGATGTCATGGAGCATCGAGTGTTCCGGGCCTACACCAGGGTAGTCAAGTCCGCTGGCGATAGAGTACACGGGCGATGGTTCGCCTTTCTGGTCCTGCAGCAGCATGCACTTGAAGCCGTGTATCATGCCTGGTTTGCCGTATGTGATTGTAGCCGCGTTGTCACCGATATTCGGCCCGCGACCCATAGGCTCGATGCCGTACAGGGCGACGTTATCGTCCTCGATGAATGCGGAGAATATGCCTATGGCGTTCGAGCCGCCTCCTACGCAGGCCATCACGTTGTCGGGCTCTTCGCCCGTCATCTCGAAGAATTGCTCCTTGGCCTCGATGCCCACGACGCGCTGAAACTCACGCACCATCATCGGGAATGGGTGCGGCCCTACCACAGAACCTATGCAATAGATGCTTGACTCGGGGTCGACCATGTACGCCTCGAATGCGGAGTCCACGGCTTCCTTGAGCGTCTTGAGTCCCCGGGTGACTGGAACCACGGTGGCGCCAAGGATCTTCATCCGTATGACGTTTGGATGCTCCTTCTTGATGTCAACCTCGCCCATGTGTATCTCGCACTCGAGTCCGAAGTAGGCCGCCGCCGTGGCCAGCGCAACGCCATGCTGTCCTGCGCCCGTCTCCGCTATCAGTTTCTTCTTGCCCAGGTACTTTGCCAGGAGCGCCTCGCCCATGCAGTGATTGAGCTTGTGTGCGCCCGTGTGGTTCAGGTCTTCGCGCTTCAGGTATATGCGCCCGCCGTACTGGTCTGACAGGCGCTTGGCGAAGTACACCGGCGTAGGTCTGCCCTGGAAATGCGTACGGATGCTCCGCAACTCGGAAATGAATTCGTACGACTTGCTTATCGAATAGTATGCGTCGGTAATTTTCTCCATCTCTGATTGAATCGCCGGTGGCAGGAAGCTGCCACCATACTGCCCGAAATTGCCGTGCGAGTCCGGAAAGGTCTTGAAGTAGTCCTGCATGATGTTTCTCCTAATAGGAACGTACCAGAATAATACAGGGCATAGATGTTACTGTCAATAGAAACTAATCGTATTGCGGACCTTTATTGCTGGACATCTTCGAGAATATCCACATTCGCTCGCCAAGAAAGAGCTATTTGACATCCCATGACTGTGGTACGATAGTTCTGGTCGACAAGGTTATAACTTTGCCTTTGCCGGACGAGGCTCAGGTCAGCGGTTCGATGGCGTGCCTGTCGCAGCCATTGCCGGCATCATGGTGTACTTCCGCCCCAACCCGAATACCCCGACGGCCAGTCGAAGGAGGGCACCAATGCTCAGGGAAACACTCCTCAGGAAGCTCGATGAACTCACCGAACTGCGTGGTACCAAGCGCGAATCGGTACTGCCGGTGCTGCAGGACCTGCAGACCACGTTCGGATACCTGGGAGAGGAAACCATCAACGAGGTAGCCAGGCGTTTCGGGATCTCCCAGACAGAGGTGTATTCCGTAGCGTCGTTCTATCATTTCCTCAATACGCAGGAAAAAGGCAAGTATGTAATTCGCATATGCCGCACCATATCATGCGAACTCAGGGACAAGGCCAGCGTCCTTCGCGCGCTCGAGTCGGAGTTGGGTATTCACATGGGTGAAACGACTCATGACAGGAAGTACACGCTGGATTATGCGAATTGCATGGGGATGTGCGATCGAGGCCCTTCGATGATGGTCAACGATGATCTGTACGCTGACCTTACGCCGTCGAAGGCAGTCGATATCGTGCGAAGCTATCGGTAGGAGGGCGGCGATGGCCAGAAAGATAGATGTCGTATTTTCCGATTTCCAGCCTGGATCGGCCCTGAAGGTGGCTCTTGGCATGACTCCGGCAGACGTGATAGAGCTCGTCACGAAATCAAAACTCGGGGGCCGAGGCGGGGCGGGATTCCCGACCGGACTCAAGTGGGACACCGCGCGAAGGCATGCTGGTGATGCCAAATATATGGTCTGCAACGCCGACGAAGGTGAACCGGGTACCTTCAAGGACAAGAATATTCTGGAGAAGCAGACTGCAAAGGTGATAGAAGGCATGGTCATAGGCGCGTACGCGATAGGGGCGTCGAAAGGGTTCATCTATCTCAGGGGCGAGTATAAGTACCTCGTCAAGGATTTATATAAGAAGATTGACGAGCTCAAGAGCCAGAACCTGATAGGCGATGATATTTGCCGTGAGCAAGGTTTTTGCTTCGATGTGGATATACGGCTCGGCTCGGGATCGTATGTATGCGGTGAGGAAACAGCGCTTATCGAGTCGCTCGAGAGCAAGCGCGGTGAACCTCGGAACAAGCCGCCGTATCCGGCAGAGGAGGGCTTCCTTGGACAGCCGACTGTCGTCAACAATGTGGAGACGCTCTCGTTCATTCCCCACATACTGCTTAATGGCGCCGAATGGTTCCAGCAATTCGGTACGGAGAAGTCAACGGGATCAAAGCTGTTTTCCGTTTCGGGAGATTGCGGCAGGCCTGGAATATATGAGTTCGAGTTCGGCATAACCATCAGGGAGTTGCTGAAGGAAATAGACGCCGATCCGGATACAAAGGCAGTGCAGATCGGCGGCGCCTCTGGTTTCTGCGCGTGCAAGGACGATTTCGACAAACCTATATGCTTCGAAGGAATTCCTACGGGAGGTTCGATAATCATCTTCAACAGGTCACGGAGCATGTTCAAGGTACTCAAGAACTTCGTTGAGTTTTTCCAGGAAGAGTCATGCGGTCAATGCGTACCGTGCCGCGAGGGCTGTTCGCGCATGCTGGAGGGCATAGAAAAATTCGAACGTGGCAAGGGTTCATCAAAAACAATCAATGACCTCCTGGAACTGTCGACGACGATGAGCCTGGCCTCCAAATGCGGCTTCGGGCAGTCGGTGCCGAATTCATTCAGGACAATAGCGTCGAAATTCAAGGATGAAATTCTCTCTGCGGGGGAGGGCGAACCATGGCGGAGCTGAAGGTTACGATCAATGGCGCCTCGTACAAGGCGCTCGAGAGCATGACAATACTCGATGTATGCAAGCGCGAGGGAATACACATTCCGACCCTGTGTCATCATCCCGACCTCCAGACGAGGGGCATATGCCGCATCTGCGTCGTCGACGTCAAGGGATCAAAGACGTTGCAGGCGGCCTGCAGCACTCCGGTGACTGAAGGCATGGAGATTTCGACAACGACAGACAGAGTCCGCAAGTCCCGCAAGACCATAGTCGAACTGCTGCTTGCCAACCACTACACCGATTGCACGGTGTGCCCCAAGAATCTGAATTGCGAACTCCAGAGCCTGGCCAATGAATTCGGGCTTACCGACCTTCGATGGAAGGAGCGGCGGGAGCGCACCATTCCGCAGGACGATTCCTCACCCGTTTTCATTCGTGACAACAACAAGTGCGTCCTGTGCCAGCGCTGCGTACGCGCATGCGATGAGATGCAGGGCGTTTACGCCGTAGCCAACCTGTACAAGGGAGACAGCACGATCGTGGGTTCGGCCTTCAACAAGCCGATAGGCGAGGTCGTATGTATCAATTGCGGCCAGTGCGTAGCCCACTGTCCGACCGGCGCCCTCTCCGAGAAATACTGCATCGAAGATGTGTGGAAGGCGATAGACGATCCCAGGAAGGTCGTGGTCGTGCAGACAGCTCCGGCGATCAGGGCTGCTCTAGGCGAGGCATTCGGATACCCGCCCGGCACCCGCGTTACCGGCAAGATGGTGGCTGCCCTCAGAACCATGGGTTTCGATCATGTTTTTGATACGCAGTTCGCGGCCGACCTCACGATCATGGAAGAAGGATTCGAGTTGCTCGGACGGCTCAGGAGTGCCCTGACAGGGGCGGGGAAGCCCGCGCTGCCGATGACCACCTCATGTTCACCTGGCTGGATCAAGTTCCAGGAGCATTTCTTTCCGGAGCTGCTTCCTAATGTGTCGACATGTAAATCGCCGCAACAGATGTTCGGAGCCGTGACTAAATCGTTCTGGGCCAGAAAGATGAACATCGATCCCGAGGATATCGTTTGCGTTTCGGTCATGCCATGCACCGCCAAGAAATTCGAGGCGATCCGTCCGGAGATGGAGAGCGAAGGCCGTCAAGACGTGGATTATGTGCTTACTACACGTGAACTTGCCGTCATGATAAAGCAGGCCGGCGTCGACCTGCATGACATGAAGGATGCCGCCTTCGATGACCCGCTGGGCGAATCCACCGGCGCGGCGACTATATTCGCCGCCTCGGGCGGTGTGATGGAAGCGGCGTTGCGGACGGCGTACGAGGTAGTAACCGGTCGCGAAGTCCCCTTCAAGGATCTCGACATCATCCCGGTGCGCGGCATGGATGGCGTTAGGCAGGCAAGCGTCAGGATCGATGGCGCACAGAAGGAGTGGTCATTCCTTGAAGGCGTCGAACTGAAGGTTCTTGTGGCGCATGGAACGGCCAACGCCAAGAAGGTGATGACCGCCGTCAGGGACGGAACGATTGATGCGCACTTCATCGAGATAATGACTTGCCCTGGTGGTTGCCTCGGCGGAGGCGGCCAGCCCCTGCCAAGCACCCCCGAGATTCGAATTGCCCGGGCCAAGGCGATTTATGAGGAGGACGCTGACAGCGAGTTCAGAAAATCCCACGACAATCCATCAATCAAGAGGATTTACGCGGAATTCTTCGGCACTCCGAACAGCCACCTGGCCCACGAACTGCTCCACACGCACTATACGGCGAGGGGGCAATACTAGGAGCCTGTCGGACTTAGGATTTTGATCGGGCGAAGGCGATCTGCGAGTGAAAAATTGGTGAGGATTGAGGGCCATACTTCGTGTATGGCCCGCTTGACGAGCCGATTTTGCGCCGCAGAGCGCCGAGTCCGGTCAAAAAGCACTTCATTGATCTTCATTCCCTTGTATTTGCCTTAAAATTTACGCGTGCGTTCATAAGTCCGACAGGCTCCTGGCGCAGGAGCCGTTCCAGGTTACTTCAGCTTGAAGCCGACTACTGCCTGAGGATTCATCACACGGAACGTGAATGATTCCGTCAGGAACAGATTGATCTCAGTCGTCGTATGGCTGTGGTAGCCTATAGCCAGATCCTGGCCGATGGTCAGCGCCAGATCGCCGCCGCGGCCTGCAACAAGCAGGGCATCCTTCACCGACTCGGAATAGATGACCTTGCCTTCGATCTGCTGTTCGATTATGGAGCGGAGCGTGCCGCCCGGCGCGCTTCTGGCCAGATACTTCCAGATCGGTGCCGAGACAACCAGGTTGGCGGGACCGGGAATGCCTTCCTTGAGCATCCGTGTTTGCGCTTCCGATACGGTATCGATCAGTTTCTCCGTTTCGAGGCTCAGCGCTATTTCCTTCCCATGTACAAGGCTTGCGAGACCGGCAATGTTTCCCGGTGCGAAGCCTTCGAAGATGGCATTTTCCTCAAACAGCGCGCTCTTGCGGCAGGCGTTTGTCAGGACATCGAGATCCGGGTCCGATGCGCCACGGCCGATGTTGTCGAGTTCCCACGTATTCAGGACAAAGCTGGTGCGCGATTCGACAAGCGGCAGTACCTGGTGAACTCCATACATAACCGCGCCGGGGTCCTGCTTCGGGGGTGTTGCCAGACGGCCCAGGGCCACGCAGGCATGCTGGATGCCGTGTGGGCCGTCAATGTCCACGAACTTCCGTCCAGAAAGGGTGGCTACCAGGGTTTCCCGGGCAGTCGTGTCTATGGTTGACCACGCTTCAGTACTGATTGGCGCAAGTTCTCGCCGTAGATTATTCATGAGTCTTCTCCCTGCCTACTTCTTCAGGCTACCGATGCCAAGGCCACTGTCTGCTGAAGCCGTAGGTGCCGACCCGCCCAGAAATTCTTCCTCAACTTCCTTGGCGCCCGTTTCGTAGAAGCCTTCTTCTTTTGGATCCAGAGCCTTGAGCAGACGGAGGAACTCGCCGGCGTGAACCTTTTCCTCATTGGCGATATCGTACAGTACATTCTGCGCCAGGCTGTTGTCGGTGGATTCGGCCAGCTGTTGATACAGCTGGATGGCTTCATATTCTGCGGACACCATGAACCGAATGGCTCTGACCAATTCTTCGTGGGTCAATAGTCGATCGTGCTTCAAACCGCTGAATGGCTGTCCAAAATCGGGCATAGCGTGCCTCCTGTTTCAATAGAGCTACATACTAGGCTAGTGAAACGCATCGAGTATTTCAACAGCGTGCTGGCTTTATACGCTGAGAATTCAGGCCCTGCGCCTGACCCGATCCTTGTCCATGGCCATGATCGCCGGCGAGTCCCTTCGAACCGCTATGATTTCGGCGAATATGGCCACGGCTATCTCGGCCGGGGTTTCAGCGCCTATATCCGCGCCGATCGGTCCTCTGAGGGCGGTGACCTTCTCTGAGGGAAAGCCGTCGGCTATGGCCTGGTCCAGTATCATTCTGGTCTTGCGCCTCGAGCCTATGAACCCAGCGTAGCGGTACTCCCGCTTCAGGATGGCGCGCACGCATTCAAGGTCACTGGAGTGGCTGGGGCTGACGACGACGACGTAGGTGGAGGCTCCGAATGGATACGCGGCGACTATGCCCGCGAATTCACCGAGCCTCGTCTCGGTTCCGGCGGGAAAGCGGCCAGGATCGACGAACTCCTGGCGGGAATCGCCGACGCATACGCGGAACTCCAGCTCAGCGCCGAGGCGCGCCAGTGCCTGGCCCACGTGCCCTCCGCCGAGTATGAGCAGTCTGTCCTGGGGCACTATGGCGTCGTATAGAAGTCCGTCTGCTTGGGATATGGCCGGGAAGCCGGAATCGAGGGCGGTTGTCAACGCGGCGTCATCAATCGGGACTTCCGGGCCGTAGATCACATGCCCTTCGGCATCGACAACGGCGACAGGCCCGCCCATCCGCTCGCCATCGATTGAACAAACGAGAACGACGCGCCTTCCTTTATCCAGTTGCTCCGATGCTGCGGCATACGCGGCCCTGTCGTTGACAATGAATATGGCCAGGGACGCGGTACCGCCGCATATCGGGGCGTTGCCCTCGGCCTGCTCGCCTAGCATCTCGACGACGATGCGACCGGATGTCCCGCTCGCCAGGCGAGCGAAGGCGCTTCCCATCGCGCTGGCCTCGACAAACCCACCACCTATGGTTCCCATCGAGCTGCCATCGGCAAAGACAAGCATCTTTGAGCCAGGATGACGCGGCGCTGAACCCTTTATATCGATGACGACGACCAGAGCGGCCGCACGAGAAGTCTCCGAAAGACGCTTGATCAGTTCGCTGGCATGCATTGGTGCGCTCCTATATTCTCGAGACTGGCAGGTTCATAGTCTACCATCGGTACCGTCTGGCCATCGCGCAATTCGATTATGCTGTGGCCGAGTGTCTCCGCTTCGAGCCGGGAATGGGTGACAAGAATGACGCTCATCCGGAGTTCGTCGCGAAGGGACAGAAACTCGCGGTATGTGGCTTCCTTGGTGCTCTTGTCCAGGGCGCTGAAAGGTTCGTCGAGCAATAGCACCCGAGGTTTGGTAGCCAGAGCGCGTGCCAGCGCGAGACGTTGGCGCTCGCCACCGGAAAGCATCGGAGGGCGGCTCTTGCGCAGGTGGGCTATGCCAAACCGTTCCAGGTACTCCATGGCGCGGCTCCGTTCATGTGCCGGCAAGGCCAGTGCGACGTTCTCCTCAGCGTTCAGATGCGGGAACAGCGCGTAATCCTGAAAGACGTACCCAACGCGGCGTTCCTGGGGAGGAAGATCGATGCCCAGCTCCGACGAGTATACGGTCGTTCCATTAAGCGATATGTGGCCGCCATCAGGGCGGACGAGCCCAGCGATGCAATCCAGGATGCTTGTCTTGCCCGCGCCAGACTCTCCCCAGAGTATGGCAGTCACCGTATCAACTGTGAACTCGGCCCGGAGGGTAAAGAGGGGCAGCCGCTTTTCGAAGCATGCGTCTATCATCGGGAAGCCCCACCCATGGTGAAAAACAGCGGGCGTGCGTCATTATGGCGGGTGATTCGTCCCTTTCCCCGGAGCGTCCTGGCTCGGCGCTCGCCTATTCCGACCAGTCCGATGACAACAAACGACAGCGCGACCGTTATGCCAAGGTACACGTTGGCTTCTGTGCTGCGGCTTCCCTCGACGGCGCTGTACAGGGCCAAGGGAATGGTCTGGGTTCTTCCGGGGATGTTTCCCGCTATCATCAGTGTTGCCCCGAATTCGCCCAGCGCCCTCGCGAATGACAACGCCACACCGCTGAGGATGCCCGGAGCCGCCAGTGGAATGGTAACGCGCCGCCAGAGGCGGCCCTCATCAATGCCCAGCGTCCGCGCCGCGTCGATGAGACGTTGATCCACGCTCGACAACGCGGCCTTGCAGTTCTGGTACATCAGCGGCAGCGATACGACGACCGCGGCGATAACCGCGGCCATCCGGGTGAATACTACTTGCACGCCGATACCGGACAGGAGGGCTCCGACCGGCCCGCGCTTTCCCAACATCAGAAGGAGAAGGTAGCCGGTTATCGTAGGCGGGAAAACCATCGGAAGCATGATCAATGTCTCCCAGAAACCCTGGAAGTGTATATGCCTGTAGGTAAGCAGCCGGGCCATAGCAAGCCCGACTGCCAGCGTCACCAGCGTCGCCATCGTCGCGACGCCGAGCGAGAAGACGACGGGCTGGAGCGGACCCGGCATCATGGGATGGCGAAACCCGCCTCGGCGAAGGCTTTTCTCGCGGTGTCGGTACCCAGGAACTCTATCAGTCTAGCCGCCGCATCGGCATGTTTGGACGCGGTGACGACGGCTATCGGGTACACAACAGGATTCGCCAGAAGTGAATCCGGGAACTGGTAGAGCCTGACCAAGGGGCTGGTCCTGGATACGGATGCCGCGTCCGTCAGGAACACGATGCCCAGCGGAGCCGAACCGGATTCTACATACTGCAGCACCTGCCGCACGTTGCCGCCCAGGACCAGTTTCTTCTCGACGAGGCCGTAGAGCCCCAGCGACTTGAGTGCCTCGACGGCGTACGCGCCGGCTGGCACCGAATCAGGGTTGCCGATGGCAAGGATCCTGGCCTGGGAGAGGACTGCGGCCAGCTCCTCGCGTGATACCGGGTTCTTGCGCGTTCCGTCGCCTACAAGAACCATGGCATTGGACAGCATGTCCCTGCGCGTTGCCGCCACGATGAGGCCGGATTTCTCGAGTGTATTCATGTGCGATGTCGCCGCGGAAAAGAATACGTCGGCCGGCGCCCCTTGTTCGATCTGGGCTCTCAGCGTACCGGAGGCTCCGAAATTCAAGATAAGCGACGCGCCGGTATAGTGCTCCGCCTCCGGCTTGAGCGCAGTCAGCACATCCGTAAGGCTGGCGGCCGCCGACAGCACGACCTCCTGTTTCTGCGCGGCGACTGGGAAGGTACAGGCGAGCATGGCAAGCGCGATAACGGCCAGGAATTTGGTTCTCTTCATAGGGGGCTCCTCTTTATACTCATTCGATGAGTAATCATAGACTGTTGTAACACAGCCCCTTCAAGCCGTCAATCGGGATAGGGCAGCGAGTGCAGTCCTTGTCGAACCTGGTGTGCCGAGTCTGGTAGATATTCGGGCGACTTTCTCGGTACTGCAGATCGTCATTTCTTCCCGTGCGCTGGAAGCCAAACAGCCCCTGTCGGCGCTTATTCCGAGCGGATGGGGCGCAATCGTGGCGGCTTGACAGGTACCGCGGCTGCCTCCTACGGTATGGTAATGGATAGAACTGCACGTGGATCGATGACAAGGCACTTTGGCGATTTACGCCCCGAGTTCGTTCCGCTAGGCTTCCTGGTTGAGGAGCCCACGCATGGCTACGAGCTATACAGGCGCTTCAGCGAGACCCTCGCGGGCCTGTGGCGCTTGAGCGAGAGCCAGATGTACGCGACCCTGAAGCGGCTCGAATACCATGGGCTCATCGAGAGTTCAGCACCGGAGAAGGGTTCAGCCGCCTCACGCCGGGTCCTGTCACCAACCGCTGGCGGACGAAGGCTGTTTGACGCATGGCTGGCCGAGCCCACCGTGTGCAGCCCGCGTGTGCTTCGACTGGAATTCCTATCGCGCCTGTTCTTCGCCAGGCGTATGGCTCCAGACTCGATAGCCGGAATGTTCGCTGACCAGCGGGTCCTCGTCTCAGACGCGCTCGGCCGCCTGGGCGAAAGCCGGGGTCATGATACAGCCGGATTCGATGTATTCGACCTGGCTCTGGCTTTCAGTGAGAGCCAGTTGCGTTCGGCTCTGGCCTGGCTCGATGCGGACGTGGCGCCAGCTCTGGAGAGGGATAGGCATTGAGGGACATGCCACCGGGCGCTTTCGCTACAGCGTGCCTTTGTACATGCCGCCGTCGACGGTCAGCGCGACGCCGGTTATGTAGGACGCGGCCGGTGACAGGAGGAATGTCGCGGCGTTCGCGAACTCCTGTGGCGTGGCCATCCTTCCCAGTGGGCAATCCTGCATCTGCTTGGCCATTTCTTCATCGACGGTCGTGCCATTGGCTTTGGCGCGCGCACCGAGGAGATCGCCGACCCGTTCTGTCTCCGTCCATCCCGGCAGGATCGAGTTGAAGCGAATGCCTTCAGCGCCGAGCTCGAGGGCCAGCGACTTTGACAGGCCCACCGTCGCGGCGCGTACGGCATTTGAAAGGACCAGGCCTGGTATCGGTTGCTTTACAGAATAGGAAGCGACGAAGAGGACACTTGCATGGCGGGATTTTCTCAGGTATGGCAAGGCAGCCTTGACCAGCCTGACCGCGCTCATGAATGACAGGTCGACGGCGTTGGCCCAGGCTTGTTCCCCGAACGACTCGAACGGACCGGCAGGCGGTCCGCCCGCGTTGCACACGAGGAGGTCAAGCCCGCCCATCAGCCTGGCTGCCTCCGCGACAATAGCGGCTGGCGCTTCCGGGTCATGCAGATCCCCGGCGGTGGCAAACCCGCCTATCGAGTCTGCCGCGGCTCTGAGTCGGGGCGCGTCGCGGGCATTGATCGTCACCGTCGCGCCTTCTTTGGCGAGCACTGTCGCCGTTGCCAGCCCCAGGCCCTTCGAGCCGCCCGTCACAAGCGCGCGCAGTCCCTGTACACCAATATCCATACCATCCTCCTGTCGGTTGCAATGAGTAGACTATGAACCAATGCGCCGGCTTTCTGCCAGCATGGTCTTGCCAGCGAGGCCTATGGCACTCATCGATGCCTTTGATATCAGTATCGCCGGCGGTGCCAATATGGCTTGTTGCAGTGCGACTTCACGTTTGATCGGTCCACGGTTGATGAGGTCGCAGACATCATCGATATCGGCGGCCTTCATGAAGAAGTATCCCTGCAGCGCCCCGCATTTTCGCTCTTCAAAGTAGGTCCATTGCTCCTCGGTCTCTATGCCTTCGGCCACGATATCGAGATCGAGACTATGGCCCAGATTGATGATGGCATTCACGACCTTCTCGTTCTGCAACTCGGCTAGATGCATCACGAACGATATGTCTATCTTCAGCGCGTCTATGGGTAGCCGCGACAAGTAGGCCAACGAAGAATAGCCGGTGCCGAAATCATCAACCATGAATGCTATGCCTGGCAGCCGCTGTTTTATTTCCTTTATGCGCTCGATCGCATCCCTGGTGTTGTGCATGATGGCGGATTCGGTAATCTCGAGCTTGAGACGCGATGGTGACAGCCCCGAATTTCTGACTATGCTTTCAAGGTTGTCTATGTAATTAGGCTGTTCGAACTGTATGCTGGATACATTGACGGAGACATAGATGTGGTCATGGCCACGGTCATGCAGCCGCTTGGTATCGTAGCAGGCACGCCTGAGCACCCAATCGCCCAAGGCTATGATAAGCCCGTTCTGCTCCGCTATCGGTATGAAGACCGATGGCGGTACTTGATCACCATCGGCCCGCCGCCAGCGTATCAGTGCTTCCATGCCACGCACGATGCCATCGACACCGACGATGGGCTGGTAGAACAGCTTGAATCCGCCACTGCCAAGCGCCGACTTCATTTCCTGCTCGATATTCCAGCGTTCCATCGCCTTGGCCGAAATGGTTGGGTCGAAGATCGTGTAGCGATTCCTTCCATCCTCTTTTGAGCAATACATGGCAATGTCTGCGCTCTTGGTGACCTCTTCCAGTGACTGTCCGTGTTCCGGTATCAGCGCCACACCGATCGATACACCGACATTGACGCGACTCCCGGCAACCTTGGTCTTGGAGCGCAGGATGAATGGTTCGGAGACACTCGACAGTATCCGCTCCGATACGGCGATGCCATCGGATGGATCCTTGATGCCGGAGAGCACAACGACGAACTCATCGCCGCCAAAACGGTACGGGAAATCATGCTCGCGCAGGCATACCCGGATGCGCCGCGCCGTCTCGATGAGCAGCTCATCCCCAGCGTCGTGTCCGAGCGTATCGTTGACATGCTTGAAGCCATCAAGGTCGAGGAAAAGAAGACACGAACGCTTGCTTTGGTCATTCGCGATCGACTGCAACAGCGTTGTCATGTCTTCGTTGAAGAGTTCACGGTTGCCCAAGCCTGTCAGCTTATCATGGTATGCCAGATGCCTCAGCTTGCGTTCCAGTGTCTTGCGTTGCGAAATATCCCTGACGACACAGGTAAGTGTGCGCCCCATGTAGTCCTTTGAGTTGCCAAAGGACATCTCCATCGGGGCGACGCCGCGATGTTTGGTAGTTCCGAGGAACTCGAAGGTTCGCTTGAGCCCCAAAGCGACGCGGTCCTGATCATCAACATAGAAGTACTTCTTGAATTCGGGCTCGTATATCGCAAAGACCTCTGGCGGGAACAGGAGGCTGAACGGCTTGCCTACAACCTCATCGCGCTCCCAGCCAAAGGTGTTCTTGATACCGGAATTGGCAAAAATGATCCTGAAATCACTGTCCAGCCTGAAAATTGCCTCGGTGATGGTCTCGGACAGCGCGACGTAATGCTCTTTGCTCTCCTTGAGCTGCAAGAAGAGCGAGTGGTCGAATGAGAGGTCCCTGATCAGCATCAGGACCGCCGGCTCTCCTCTGAGCTGTATCGAAGACAGCAGGCAGTCCATCGAGACAATACCGCCATCGTGTCGCTTAGCCCGGAAGGCCAGAATATCCCCTGGAGTGATGCCGCGCTGGGCGCTCGACCGAATCGAGAACTCGGCCAGTCGTTCATGAAAGGCGCCACGATAGGTATCGGGCAGCAGCTCGAATATGGCCAGCCCTATCAGCTCGCTCTTCGCGTATCCGAATGTCGCATAGAATGCATGGTTTGCTTGCAGGATGATACCGGCGGGTGACGTTATCAGCACGGAATCCTGAACCCCGTCAAGGAGTATCTCCAGGCTGACTTCTGATTCCTCGCCTTCTTCCTCAAGTCTGATCGAATAGCTCTGGACTATCCGCTCGAGCAACTGAGAAAAGATCGAGGCCTCGGGGTCCGAGGCGTTGTCCTTGCGCTCGGCCGCATCTGTGGTCGGCTCCTGTGTTGAGGTTGTGGTCAGCCTGTCCAGCAGACCTGACAGATCCTGAGGCGTCCCTTCCGTCTCTGCCGCGCCCATCGAGCGCACGAGGTCATGAACCTCCATACTTTTTTGCATCTTGGGAGTCCTTTCCCACAGAAAGCATTAATGATTACATAGTATAGTATAGAGAAAGAAGAAATTTGCTGAAAATCGAATGAATTTTTGGATGCTTCAGATTCTGGAACAACTGAAATGACGATTTTGTGGCTCCAGGCAAGCCTGGAGCCGGTGTCTTTCAGGCTGGCGGGCCATAAGGGGCATCGAAGCGGTGCCTGAACGCTCGATGCTTACGCAACTGGCTGTCCCAGTAGAGGTTCGATAGACCAACCAGCGCCATGATCCTGAAAACAAACTGTGTTCTGCTGTTCCATGTTCTAGGATGAGCCAGGTTTGCCTTGATTTCTTCCGGGAATACCCCGCTGACGGCCAGGGCACGGCCAGCTTCGCGAAATCGTTCTGCAGTTCTGGCCGTCATCCGGGTGGGCATGATGCGGTAACCTTCGCTCCCCGCCTTGATCAGACATCCGGCGTAGTCGAAGCCCAGGCGCAGTGCTGCCCTGCCGAGCCAGGTTGCACAGCTCTCCGATTGGATCGATTCAGGAAACCCGGAATGGACAACACAGGCGAGCCTCTTGCCCTCCAGCGCTTCCTTGGGAAGAAGGGACAAGCTGTCGAATACTTCCTTGAGGATACCCGGAATGAAGTCCGTGTACAGGGGCATGGCTATAAGAATGGTTTCTGCCTCGGCTATACGGCCAAGCGTCATATCATGACCATCAGTGAGATCGATTCGGGACACCAGACCGCCTCCGGCGCTCACCCAGCCTTCGATTACCCATCCGAGGATCACATTCGAATTGGATCCCTTGCCTCGTGGCGAGGCATTAAGCGCCAATAGCTGCATCGGCGGCCTCCTCTGGCCCGGTGGCCGTCGTTGTCCAGTAGTCGACTCCACTCTTCAAATTGAGTGCGAAGCGGGAGAACAGCAGTGCGGCAAGATCCAAATCCTCTGTGGTATCGCCGGAACCAGATGCAAGAGCCAGTGCGTGGCGGGGATAGTGGGCATAGCGGGCTCTGTGGTGGCACTCACCCTTCACGAGGGTTATATATGGGTGAACCAGCGGTATCATCCTGTCCTGGCAGTGCTTTGCCAAGGATGACTGAGCTCCGAGCACGAGGGGTATTCCCCAGAAAACCAGATCGGCGGCGATAATTTCTTTGAGTACGTCTGACATGCCATCCTTGTGAATGCATACTCCCGGGCTTGTCCACCAGCAGTTCCAGCAGCCAAGACAGCGTTTGATTCCCAAATCCCGGAGTCGCAGTTCCTGGATCGTGTGGCCTTTTCCCAACAAGCGTACTCCGAAGCGGCTCAGCCAGGGATCGAGGCCGTGCGCACCTGTCCCATCGTCCCCATTCATGATCAATACCTTCATGCTTCCTCCTTCGAGCGAAGTGAGATCATAGGTTCCTAATGGACACCTATGTTGACATTGTCTACATGAAGGGTAGCGCGACATGTTGACAATGTCAACATGCAGAGCGAAAATGAACCATGTCAGCAGAAACAGACAGCTACCATCACCCGGAACTCAAGGCGCGTCTCCTCGAGACTGCTCGCCTGGAGCTTGCTCAGATGGGCGTCAGGAATTTTTCGCTCAGAGCCGTCGCTGGAAGGGCTGGGGTAAGCAGGACAGCGCCGTATCGGCACTTCGAAGGACGCGATGGCCTTCTTGGAGCGCTCACTGCCCAAGGCTTTCTCGAGCTGACCGCGGCCCTGAGAGAGGCAGACGCAGGCTGCCCTGGCTCCTCGCTGGACAAGCTCCTTGCCCAAGGCTCGGCTTACCTTGACTTCGGTCGTCGTCGACCCGAGCTTCTTGAGCTGATCTTCTCCAACCAAGGCATATTGGCGGTTATGAAGGACGCAAGCATCGGCAGAAGCCCTCCATCCGCTGACTACGATGCCTTCGGGGTTCTCGAAGCTCGCGTGGCTGCGTGCCAGGCTGAAGGGATCCTCTCGCTTGGACTGCCACCATATATGGTCGCTACCCTCGTATGGTCAACCGTCCACGGACTCTCGACATTGGAGCGCGAGGGGGTTCTCGGCCACATGGCTGTCGAGAGAGGTCTTGCTCCTGAAGCGGCGGCAAATACCATTCTTGGTGCTCTTCGCGGTCTATACCTGGGGCCGGATCTCAACAGCTGATGGATGGCCAATCTTGGAACGCCTTTCTGGGACGGACGACATTCTTGATGCTTGCGTTCCATAATGGAATTCAACATGCTATCCTCAGGGAATGGAGGCTGTCATGGCTGCAGTGTTGATAGGCTATTGGACGAAGACCGGTACCACCGGAGAGTATGCCGAAATACTGGGGCAGGCTATTTCCGCGGCGGGTCACAAGGTAGATGTGAAGCCATTGGCTGAGATCATCGATCCAGGTGATTACGATGCCGTGGTGCTCGGTGCTCCCATTAACGGCATGCGGCCGGTGCCTGAATTGACAGCCTTCATCGCCACCTGTGCCCGTGAACTTGACGGCAAGCCGACGGCGCTATTCACGGTATCGTATATGTATGGCAAGGCTGCACGCGGTTTCAACAAGGCGATCGAGAAAGGAACCGCCAGGGCCGCCAAGGCTATGGGAGCGGAGACCTCTATGATATTCCCCGGCCGGGTTGCAGCGAATTTGCCGGGACCCGTTCGTTTTCTCTTTGGGGTTTCCAAGGATATGCCTCTGGACAGGCGAGACCCAGCCGCAATGAAGGCGTGGGCGAGTACGGTCGCCGCAATCCTTCCGTAACCCCGCAGATAGGTCTTCCTGAACAACCCTATGCTGCCCATACCATGCGTATCAGTGACAGTAATTCAAGTATTTCAATACTCTTTTGCAACATGAAAGAATGGAAACAAAATGAAGCCAGAGCTTTCCACGGTGCATGTGTCCGGGCTCATCATGAAGAATACCAGCGTGATGCTCGTCTCGCTGGTTGCCCAAAGCTTCGGACCAATGAGAACAATTCTCTCATATTCTCATATTTATCCCAGTGAATGATGTCTGCAAGTATCGCGCAGCGATTGTCAGGACGGAGCCTCCTGTCGAATGAAATCGCGAAGTTGTCGAAGTCTGCCTGTCCTGTCGAGACTCTATACACACCGTACCTCGAAGTGCACGCCCCTTTTTCGCATATCCTTGATTTCCGTGTACTCTTGCGATCCATTATGGCAAGCAATTACCTATATTGTAAATTTTTATTCGTTGTTCAGGATGCCCTGATCAGGGACTGACCCTGGTTGATCGGCCCCGGCAGGAAGGGAAGGCGTGACCCGGGTGACTGCTTGAAATCAGGTGGCCGAACCAAGGGTCGATTACTTCTTGAGCAGAGCTGCAAAGGGATTGTAGGTGTCGCTTTCTGACCCGCTTTCCAGATACTTCCTGGCCGTTTCATCTTCCTCGAGGGAGGAAGCCTGTTTCAAGGAAATTCTCCTGCCTGCGATGTCGACGCCCAGGATCTTTACCGTAAGAATCTGCCCAGGCTTTACGTTGACTCCCGAATTGCCGTACTTGCCTTCGCTCCTCATCTCGGAGACATGGATAAGACCATCAAGACCGTTTTCCAGCGAAACGAACGCGCCAAAATCGGTAACACGTACGACCTTGCCGGTATGCTTGGAATCTGTGGGGTATTCTTCGAGCGCGTGATCCCAGGGATCCGCCTGCAAATTCTTCATGCTTAGCGAAATCCGCTCGCTTTTCCAGTCAATCTTGATGATTGCAGCTTCGATTTCCTGTCCGATGGCCAATACCGCGTTGATATCCTCGACGCGGGCCCTGCTGATTTCTGAAATAGGAAGCAGCGCCTGAATTCCATCAATGTCAACGAAAGCCCCAAATTCCTGAATCGACCGAATCGACCCCTTGATGAGCATGCCTTCCCTTAGAGTCTCTTTCAGAGCTTCGATTCTTTCTTTATGGGCTTCTTCATGTATTGCCCTGTTGGAAACCAGGATATTGCGGCCGTTTTCCTTGTATTCCTGGATCTTGAAGATGAGATGCTTTCCAACGTAAGTCTCCGCGTCTTGGGCCCGCCTTTGTCCCATCTGGGAAAAGGGACAGAAGGCCCGCGATTCACCTATCTTGACCTCGTATCCGCCTTTGATTTCCTTTTCGACGACGCCCTCGACGGGGATTCCGTTCCTATATGCAGTTTCCAGCATCGCCGGACCAGCCTTTTCCCCGCTGATCCTGGTGGTAAAATTCATTTCCCCGTTCTTTGAATTAAGGAAGAAGACCTTGACCGTATCGCCTTCCTTGACTGAGAGGTTCCCATCCTGGTCCGCCAGTTCCGCCCGTTCCAGCACGCCTTCGCTCTTGCCGCTCAATTGCAGAAAGATAGAGTCCTTCGAAATGGAGACTATGCACGTTTCAATCATTTGTCCGGGCTGCAACCGCTCTGTTTTGGTAAGAGTGCTTTCAAAAAGCGACGCGAATTCACTCGTGGCTTTGTCGGTGTTGTATTGTCTCATGTGGTTCACTCCCTGGTCGCGAATATCATAGCAGAAATTAGTCCTTATGGTCAGGCCCTCCATGATACGCCCTCAACAAAAAGCCGCACCCTTGCAGGTGCGGCCTTTCAGGCCATATCAGCGCTTGAGCTTAGTAATCCATTCCGCCCAAGCGTCGCCCTTCGGGCGCCGCGTGCTGCAAGGAATTGTATTGACGTGCGCGCTCTCAAGCGCGCTGCGCCAGCCGCCCGCTGGAAGCGCTTCGCGCCCGCGCCGCGGTAGCGGCGCGGCCGGTCTGCCGCATGGGCGTCATAGGCGGCAGCATCAACAAAAAGACCGCGCTCCTTGCAGAGCGCGGCCGTTCAGGCTAAATCAGCGCTTGAGCTTAGTAGTCCATGCGTCGCTTCGCTCCGCGTGCTGCAGGGAATGGTATTGACGTGCGCGCCAGAGGCGCGCGCGGCGCCAGCCGCCCGTATGGGCGCTGTGCGCCCGCGCCTCTGGCGCGGCCCGCGAGCAACATGGGCGGCAGCATCAACAAAAAGGCCGCGCCCCTGCGGGCGCGGCCACTTCAGCGATTATCAGCGCCGGATTTAGTAATCCATGCCGCCCATTCCGCCCATGCCACCCATGCCGCCACCGCCCATGCCACCGGCGGCGCCGGCTGACTTGGGTTCAGGCAGATCGGTGATGGCGCACTCGGTGGTCAGCATCAGGCTGGCCACGCTGGAGGCGTTCTGCAGGGCTGAACGGGTTACCTTGGCCGGATCGATGATGCCGGCCTTGACCATGTCCACCCATTCCATCTTCGCGGCATCGAATCCGATGCCCTTCTTCTCGCTCTTGGCGCGATCCGCGACCACGGCTCCGTCGACGCCAGCGTTCTCGGCGATCTGGCGGATAGGCTCCTCAAGGGCGCGCTTGACTATCTTGTAGCCAACCTTGGCGTCATCGGACAGCTTGTCCGAGCCATTCTTGTCCAGGGCTATCGCAGCCTGGATAAGCGCGAGTCCACCGCCGGGCACGATGCCTTCTTCGATGGCGGCGCGGGTGGCCGACAGGGCGTCTTCGACGCGGTGCTTCTTTTCCTTCATCTCGACTTCGGTCGCGGCGCCGACGTTGATCACGGCAACACCGCCGGCAAGCTTGGCCAGGCGTTCCTGGAGCTTCTCGCGGTCGTAGTCGCTTGTCGTCTCGTCGATCTGGGCCTTGATCTGCCCCTTGCGGTCGTCGATGTCCTTCTGCTTGCCGGCGCCATTGATGATCGTTGTGTTGTCCTTGTCGATCTTCACGGTCTTGGCGGTTCCGAGTTGCGCCATCTCGGTGTTCTCGAGCTTCATGCCGAGTTCCTCGGACACGACTTCGCCGCCGGTCAGGATGGCGATATCCTCGAGCATCGACTTGCGGCGGTCGCCAAAGCCTGGGGCCTTTACGCCGCAGACATTGATGGTGCCGCGAAGGTGGTTGACCACGAGGGTCGCAAGTGCCTCACCATCGACATCCTCGGCGATGATGACGAGTGGCTTGCCGGTCTGCGCGATTTTCTCGAGTATCGGGAGGAGGTCCTTCATCGACGATATCTTCTTGTCGTGGATGAGGATGTACGGATTCTCGAACACGCTGGTCATCGTGTCGCGGTTGGTCACGAAGTAGGGGGAGAGGTAGCCGCGGTCGAACTGCATACCTTCAACAAAGTCGATCGTGGTGTCCATGGTCTTGGACTCTTCCACGGTTATGACTCCGTCCTTGCCGACCTTCTCCATGGCATCGGCTATCTGGGCGCCGATTTCCATATCGTTGTTGGCGGATACGGAGGCGACGTGTGCTATCTCGTCCTTCTCCTTGATATCCTTGGAGTTCTTCTTGATCTCCTCGATGGCGGCCAGGACAGCTGCATCCATGCCACGCTTGATGGCCATCGGGTCGATGCCGGCGGCGACGGCCTTGAGGCCTTCCTTGACCATCGAATAGGCGAGCACGGTGGCCGTAGTGGTTCCGTCTCCAGCGACGTCATTGGTCTTGGTCGCCACTTCCTTGAGGAGCTGGGCGCCCATGTTTTCATACGGATCTTCGAGTTCCACTTCCTTGGCTACCGAAACGCCGTCCTTGGTCACGGTCGGGGCGCCGAATTTCTTGTCGAGCAGAACGTTGCGTCCTTTTGGACCAAGTGTCACCTTGACCGCGCGTGAGATCTGCTCTACGCCGGCAAGGAGTCTCCTCCGGGCATCTTCGCTGAAAAGTAGTTGCTTCGCCATGTTCTTGTATCTCCCTTTCTTTCGTGGGTGTTCCGCCCCGTCCCGGGCCTGCTTTCGATAGTGCAGATGCCTTGTTGGACGGGAAGGCGTACGTACTTTGAAACGAATCGATATGATTCGCGACTATGAACATACTAAAACACAGCCATCGGCGGCAAGTGGGAAATGCGGTGTGAAATCAGCAAAAACGCGTTCACCTGTTCCATGATCGTGCCCGGAGCTGTATAATCCTGCTCCATGAACGAAGAAATAACGGTTCTGCATGCCGATGCCTCGATTCTTGCCGTCAATAAGCCAGCGGGCCTTCTTTCAGCCGCGGACCGCTATGATCCGGACGCGCTCATCGTGTCGCGCGAGCTGGAGATGGAATATGGTCGGCTGATTCCTGTCCATCATCTGGACATAGACACGAGCGGCGTGTTGCTCTACGCAAGGCACGACGATGCGTATCGCGCGCTCGCGGCTGACTTCGAGGAGCGGACGGTGCTGCGCAGATATCACGCGATAGTCACTGGTCGGCCTTCCTGGACCCAGACCGTGTGCGATTTTGCGCTGACTCCGGACGGAGACAGGATGCATCGTACCATCATCGATGGGGCGGGCAAGCCTGCTTCGACCGAGTTTGTCGTGCTTGGTGTGCACGCCAGGATGGGCATAGTGGAGGCCCGGCCGCTGACCAACCGGGCACACCAGGTGCGCATCCATCTGGCGGCCCTGGGGTATCCCATCGCGTGCGACCCTCTATATGGTGATGGCAAGCCGTTGTTCCTGTCCAAGATAAAGCGACGGTGGAAGGGCGATGAGGCCAGCGAACGACCGATGATAACGCGGACAGCGCTACACCTTTTTAGCATCGAGTTCAAGCACCCCGCCTCAGGGGACATCATGATTATAGAGGCCCCCTATCCAAAGGACTTCAGGGCCGTTGTTACCCAGTTGCGCAAGATGTAGAGAGTCCGGAATGGCTCCTTGCCCTTCCATCTGAATGTCTATATTCTGATCAGAGGCTCTCTATGGGCCACGGGCGCCTGGCGCCTTGATCCGTCTCTTATCGGAAGTATCATGAAGAAGATGAATTTCGCGGCGACCGCGCTGGTTGTCGCCGCCCTCGCGCTGGTTGTGGTTTCCTGTGGCACCAAGGCTGCCGCCCCCGCCAAGGATGCCGCGGGCGCAGCCGCAACCTCAAAAGCCGACATCAGCTATGCCTTTGGCGTCGCCGTTGGTGCCAGCCTCAAGGATACCAATGTCCAGATCGACTATACCCAGTTCGTAGCGGGCATCAAGGACTTTGTCGAAAAGGACAAGCCACGGATCACGATGGAAGACGCCCAGAAGATAATCCAGGAATCCATCCTGGCTGCCATGCAGAAGAAGGGTGAAGAGAATATGGCGCAGGAGACCAAATTCCTGGCCGAGAACGGCAAGAAGACCGGCGTCACGACGACCGCGAGCGGACTGCAGTACGAAGTGATCAAGCAGGGCACCGGCCCCAAGCCCAAGGAAACCGATACCGTGAAGGTCGATTATGTCGGCACCTTCATCGATGGCAAGGAATTTGACAGCTCGATCAAGTCGGGCCAGCCGGCCGTTTTCCCTGTCGGCATGGTCATACCCGGATGGGTCGAAGGCATCCAGCTGATGAACGTGGGATCCAAGTACAAGTTCTACATTCCATCCGCGCTCGCATACGGCGAGCAGGGTTCACAGGGCGCGATTGCCCCCAACACGATGCTGATATTCGAGGTTGAGCTTCTGGACATCGAGCCACCCGAAGCCAAGAAGTAAGCGGCGAGTTCTGGCGGCCGAAGGCATGTCCTTCGGCTGCCCGCTAGAGCCTGAAGATTTTGCGCAGATCTGCACCGCGTAGCACGCGGCCATGTAGATAGAACAGGAATATCGCGATCGGAACCAGCACGAGCGCCGTGACGACCGACCAGTAGGGACGCGCGCTGATGTGGAGTGCCAATCTGATGATGGACTCCAGCGCGACCAGGTAGCCCGCCAGCCCCAGTGCGCCGATCCCGAACAGATTAATGCCCTTGATCGCGCGGCTCCGTACCGCAACCGTCGTCAGATACACCGCTATGAAAGTAACCATCAATATCGGCGCGCCAAAACCGAGTGACCAGCTCATCGAACCATCGATAGAATCGATGAAGCACAGATAGGCCAGTATGGCCGCCAGCATCAGCACGACCATCAGCCTGGGTTTCTCCGCCAGCATCAGGGGCAGGATTGACAGCAGCCAGAGCTCGGCTACCGATCCGATGGCATACATGGACCACCCGATCGCGCCGTCTGGAAACATGTCGACCAGGAGCAGCGCAGCCGTGGCGAGCCCCGCGACAAGCGTCAGCAGTTCTACGCCCATCCTGCGCCGTTCAGACTTGGACAGGCGGTAGGCATCGTCGGGATCGATGATATGCTGTGGATACGTTGAACTTTCGTCTCGTATGGTGTCTCCGCCAAGGTGCTGGATGGGAGCGCTGCATAGCGGGCATGTTGCCGCCGACTCTTCGACTTCCACCCCGCACTTACTGCAATATGGCATGATTTGGCTCCTTGATGTCCCTGCCGGAATGGTTTGACTCGACCTTGACTCTCAGTCCGGTCCTGACGAGCCGCCTGAAGAACAGGCGCTCCAGGTCGTTGCGTTCGATGACGCTGCCGAAGGTTATCGACAGGGCATCCCCATGACTCACCGTGCCGGCCACGGTCTTCAAGCCTGGCGTCGAGGGCAACACGACATCGATCCTCTTGATCCTGTCGGCAAATGACGAAGGCATGCGCGCGGGTCCGACATTGGTCGAGAGGCTCGTATACATGTTCTCTCCATGCGTTCTGTATATCATACGCATCAGGATGTTCTTTATGGGCAAGGGTATGACGCGTATTACCGGATGCTTGGCTGTCATCACATTCCTGGTTATGGTGCGCTTGAGTTCTTTCGCGTCAAATGACAGCGCCATGATCGCCCTGATCCTGGTGATTATCTCCTCGAGCCCGTAGTGCCCAAGCCTGGTGTCTATTTCAGGCAACGCAAACAGACTGAAGTTGCGGAGCGTCGACGACGGGAAGAAGCCGCGAAGGTTCGCCGGCAACTGCAACCGTATCGTGCGTCTGTGCCTGCGGCCCTGACTGGCTGGATCGGCATCCTGGACATCCTGCAGTGCCGCAAGGAAAACAGCGGCCAGGAAGACTGTCAGTGTGGCGCCATATTCCTTGGCCTTGGACAGTGTGGCTGACAGCGATAGCACTCCGGTGGTTATGCGCATCGTGTGCAATGGCAGAGGCATCCCGGGCAGGTGCCATGCCCTTGGTCCCCGGTGCGGCTTCGGAGCCCCAGGATCGGCGTAGCGAGAGAATGAATCTTCCCATTCGGTTGGTTCGGGGGTGCCACGCGGGTCAAAGACCGTCGCGTCATAGGCAGTGCATATGCCCTGCAGACGATAATACTCGGCCAGCAGCGTGCGAAAGAATATAAGCGCTCCATAGCCGTCAGTCAGGATGTGGCACACCTCCAGCGCAATATGGTTGGCGTGAGCCCGCACCCTATACAGATAGCCACCCTGCGCGCCAACCGCGGACTTCTGCATGGGGAATCTTGAATCGCCTATCACGGCATTGCGTACCGTATTTCTTTCAAAGAAGAACCAGAAGAAGCCTTTGCGCAGTTCTATCTGAAAATAGGGGAAACGGGGACGTATAGCATCCAGTGCTGCCTGCAGAAGCGGAACCTCTATCGGGGCGTCCAGGGTCGCCTGGATCCTGTACGATGCGCTCATGGTGTCTGACAGCAGAGCCGGGTAGATGAGCGCGGCGTGATCCAGTGCATACCACGGATGTCGATCCCGGTAGGCGTCTGCGCGAGGCTGTCCGGACTCGTCATCTCTGTGGCTTGAATTCGTGAACATCAATACCAGTGTACCTGAGAATACTGATTATTGCACTCGTTCAAGCCACCAGAGCGCGCGCTATGCAAAGTACTGCCAAAGCGTCAGAATGTACGCAAATGATAGACTTGCACACCCACTCCAGCGCCAGCGATGGAGCACTGACACCAACGGCCTTGATAGACAGGGCCATCACGGAGGGTCTTTCCGCCCTCGCGCTGACAGATCATGACTCATTCGATGGTCTAGACGAGGCGCAAGCCGCAGCCGATGCCGGAGGACTCCGTTTCATTCGCGGCATCGAGATAGAGATTGCCTTTGAGCCCGGCGAGTTTCATCTCCTGGGCCTCGATTTTTCAGCCATACAGGAGCCATTCCATGAGGCCGCGCTGGCACTGGCGCGATCCAGGGAGGATCGCAACCGCGCAGTACTGGAGCTGTTCAGGGCCGATGGCGTCCAGCTGGATTACGATGAATTGCGCGAACGGGTCGGACTCGGCATGATAGGGCGGCCGCACATCGCCGAGCTGCTCGTGTCAAAGCGCGTCGTCAAGAGCAAGCAGGAAGCCTTTGACAAGTATCTGGCCAAGGGCCGGAGTCACTACCTCCGCAAGGCGTGCATGGAACTGAAAGACGCCATTGATATGGTTCACGGATCGGGCGGCTTGGCCTTCATCGCACATCCGATGTCCCTGTTTGTAAGCTGGACCAAGATGCGCACGCTCTTTGGCGCCTGGAAGGAGTTCGGCATCGATGGCATCGAAGCCTGGCACCCGACCGCCCGTCTTGTAGAGTGCGAGCGGCTTGACCGGATGGCACGCGAGTTCGGGTATCGGATCAGCGCTGGCAGCGATTTTCATGGCGCCAACAGGCCTGACCGTAGCCTGGGCCACACCACCGGGAACCGCCCTATCGGGGACGAATTCCTGGCCTGTCTGGATAGATCCCTATCCGCGCCTGCACCCTGAACAACCCAGGACATGGACATGGCGGCGGCCTGGCCGCTCAAAGTAGCGCGCTATCAGATAGCCGCCACGCGGAATGACCTTTTCGCATACCGGGCAGATTCTGGCATGGGCCGTATTCTCGGGCCAGCAGTAGGGGCAGCCAAATATCTGCATCACCTTGTCTGGACCCTTGCGCTGGAACACTTTTGATTTGACCAGCATGCCGGGAGCCAGCTTCTCGCCGCAGACGGGGCAGGAACGGATGCCGACGCCTTTTTCGCGCACGATGCCCTGGCCGTCCGGTACGAATCGCGGGTTTTCCCGTTCCTTGCGCTGGGCATATGGTCGATAGATGACCAACCAGAAGAGCCAGAGCAATACGGCGCCGATAGAGGCGAGTACGGTAGCGAATACGAGATCATCCATCACCGCAGTATAGCATGCCGTTGACGTCGGGCGTTGCGCCAGCGATACTACGGTCCATGGCAACATTGTTCATGGTCGCTACGCCGATAGGAAACCTCGAAGATATAACGCTCCGGGCGGTCAGAGTGCTGGGAGAAGTCGATTCCATAGCCTGCGAGGATACCCGGCACACGCTTCAGCTGCTCAACCACCTGGGCATCAAGAAGCCCTTGATCGCTTGCTATGCGTATGATGAAGCAAAAGGGTCTGCGCGTATCGTAGCGCTGCTGGAGCAAGGCAAGAACGTGGCCTATTGCTCTGACGCCGGAACGCCCTGCCTTTCCGACCCGGGAATCCTGGCGGCCGCGAAGGCGAGGGAAGCCGGACACGATGTGGTACCGATTCCCGGGCCCAGCGCGTTTGCGGCCTTGGTTTCAGCCGCTGGCATCTTCTACAAGACGGTGGCTTTCGACGGATTTCCGTCCCCCAAGCCTGGCAGGCGGCGCTCCCGCGTAGCTGAACTAATGAGCCGCGACGAGGCCTTCATGCTCTACGAATCACCCCACCGCATCGTAAGACTCCTGACCGATATTGCCGATATAGATGCTGAGCGCCGATTGTGCGTCGGCCGCGAGATGACCAAGATCCATGAGGAATTCCTGGTTGGAACCGCTGCCGAAGTACGGGATATTCTGGGTGCTCGGCCTGAAGTGAAAGGCGAGATTGCGCTACTTGTATCCGGCGCCAAAAAAGGGTAAACTTACCACTGGGTGTTGCCGATATTGAACATGTGAAAGGCAGGGGCCACCGATGACTATAGACAGGCTTAACCCGCTGGATCCGATCCAGCCCAAGAAACCCTCAGGCGTTACTCACATCGCCAGAAATTCGAGGGACGATTCAGTAAACCTGTCCAATGAGGCCGTCGAGAAGGCGGAGCTGTTCAAGGCCATGGAACTGGCCAAGGCAGCGCCGGATATCAGAATGGATCGCGTCGCCGAACTCAAGGCCAAGATTGATGATCCCAACTACATCAACGATACCATCCTGAACGCTACTGCCGATCGCATACTCGACCAGCTCCTGTAACTGTAGAATACCTGGTTTTTTCGAGGGCGGAGGCACATACCTCCGTCCTTTTTATTGCAGCGGGCGCCTGGTTCAAGATGAAGTGCACGGGAGGACGAGGCATGGCTGATTTCAGGTTTCATGTACCTGCGGATTGCTTCATCGGGCAGGATGCGCTCTACAAGTTGCCGCTGCTGTTCGAAGGAGGGCCGGATCGGGCCCTGTTGGTGACCGACCCGGGACTGGCCGAGGCCAAGATTTCAGAACGCCTTGTGGCGGTACTCGAAGGACGCGGCATCCAGCTGATATCGTTCGACGACATAGGCGAGCGGCCATCATCGGCCTCGGTCGAGGATGCTGTAGCGCTCGCTCGCGGTTCCCGGGCTCCCCTCATCATTGGTATCGGTGGCATCAGGACGCTGCACATCGCAAAAGCGGTCGCCGCGCTGACGCCTGGCGTGGGCACCATGGACCGCTGGATGGACGGGGACGCTCCGGTCAGGCAACCATTGCCTCTGGCGCTGGTACCCACGAGCTACCGGGATCCGTTCCTGCTATCAGGCGGACTCGTGCTGACTGACGCCAGGACTGGCGGAGCCGTGTTCCTGCAGGCCCGCCGTGGTGTCGAGACGGCTGTCGTGCTCGATCCCAACACGTTGACCGGGCTCTCCGCCAAGTCGGCCTCTGCCGCCCTGCTCGATGGCCTGATGTCGGCGATAGAGGGCTTTGCTTCGGCCCGCGATGGATTCTTGTCGGACATGGCGCTTCGGGAGGCCGTTGGCCTCTACATCCACGCTCTGGATGTGACCATCAAGAGGCCCGAGGACCCGCAGGCCCGGATGGACGCCGTACGGGCCTGTTTCCTGGCCGGCCTTGGACTCGCATCATCGGCACCGGGACTCGGAACCGCCGTTTCGTACGCCATCAATGCGCGCTGGGGCGTGCCCAAGGCGAACATCGCCGCGGTGATGGTCCCCTATCTGCTCGAGACGCTCGCGCAGGCAAGGCCGGACAAGATAGCTTCCCTGGCGCCGCTACTCTGCGAGGTGGATCCCGCGGAGGGTGCCGCGGGAGCGGCCGCCCGCGCCATAGAGTCGCTGCGGACACGGCTTGGCTTGCTCAAGATCCCAAGCCGACTCAAGGACTTTGATCTGGCTCTTGAGAACCTGGTGGAGACAGCTGAATCGGCTCGCCGCTTTGACTTCATGAACTTCCTGCCACGCACGATGACGGTCGACGATGTCTTCGATTTTATAAAGACTGTTTACTGACGCGATGATTGCAGTTCGCAAGCTGATGACCCTGAGCCCGGTTCACCGGGCACGCAAGGCCGCGCAGACTCTGGCGCTGATCGAGGTGGCGTACCGGAGCGGTGATCCCACCAAGGGAGCTTGGGTCGCCGAACTCGGCGCGGCTTTATCGATTGACGAGACCTTGCCGCCCGCATTGCGTGCCCTGGCCATGGAGGCAGCATCGCCGGATGCGCTTGACTCCGCGGAAGCCAGCGTTCGGTTGATCAACACGTTCATGCGCGGGCTTGAGGCGCATGCAGGCGTATCGCCGGCAGACTGGGACTTCAGGGCGCCGCTTGGCCTTGCCCTCTCCGCCGAGGCGCGCCGCATCTTCCCGGGCGTCCGCGCATACCTCGAGGATCTGCGTTCACCATTCAATGTCGGCTCGATATTCAGGAGCGCAGACGCCTTCGGCGTGGCCGAGCTCGTGCTGTCCGGCTTCACGGCCGATCCTGGCCATCCGCGAGCCGCCCGTTCGGCGATGGGCGCCACGTCGGTTGTGTCCTGGCGGCGCGATGGCCTCGAGGCGCTCCGCGGAAATGGCGAGGTCATTGCGCTTGAACTGCGCGGCGTGTCTATCGATTCATTTGAATTTCCTGAGCACGGCATCGTCGTTGTCGGCTCCGAGGAGCTGGGCGTCTCACCCGAGGCGATGGCGCACTGCGCGCGGACTGTCAGCATACCCATGCTCGGAGCCAAGGGCAGCCTGAATGTTGGCGTTGCGTTCGGAGTGCTGATGGACGCGTGGAGGCGCTCGCTGGTCGCCAGCGGCGTCGTTCCATTCCGGACTTGATCCCGGGTTCCAGGTTTTGTTTGACAAGCCCGGATTTCTCCCCTACACTTTGCGCCATAAGATAACCCCACCATTGGAGGGCCCATGGCCAAAGTAATCATCAAGGATGTCACCAAAGTCTATGACGGTGATGTCAAAGCGGTTGATTCCGCCAACATTGTCATCGAAGACAGGGAGTTTGTCGTATTTGTCGGTCCCTCGGGCTGTGGCAAGTCGACAACGCTTCGTATGATCGCAGGACTCGAGGAGATAAGCTCCGGAGAGATCAGCATCGACGGCCAGGTCGTCAATGACGTCCCGCCCAAAGACAGGAACATCGCGATGGTGTTCCAGAACTACGCGCTCTATCCACACATGAGCGTGTACGACAACATGGCATTCGGTCTCAAGATCCGCAAGCTGCCGAAGACAGAGATTGACCAGCGTGTGCGCGAGGCTGCGAGGATCCTGGATATCGAAAAGTACCTGGACCGCAAGCCAAAGCAACTATCCGGCGGTCAGAGGCAGCGTGTCGCGGTCGGTCGAGCCATCGTGCGAAACCCCAAGGTCTTCCTGTTCGACGAGCCCCTGTCAAACCTCGATGCCAAGCTCCGCGTGCAGATGCGTGCCGAAATAATCGACCTGCACAACAGGCTGAAAGCCACGATGATATACGTTACCCATGACCAGGTCGAGGCCATGACCATGGGAGACAAGATAGTCGTGATGAAGGATGGCCTGATCCAGCAGATTGGTTCGCCGCTGTATCTGTACAATCATCCTATCAACAAGTTCGTGGCCGGCTTCATAGGGTCGCCGCCCATGAATTTCCTGAACGTCAAGGTGCTTGAAGAGGGTGGCCGAATCATCCTTGATGAAGGCTCCTGTCGCCTGAACCCGACCGAAGCCCAGGTCGCCCTGCTCAAGCCATATGTGGGCAAAGACGTGATTCTGGGGCTCAGGCCCGAGGATCTGCCCTATGCCGAGTCAAACGGCAGCCTGAAGACGACCATCATCGTGGTCGAGCCGCTTGGCGCCGAGATTCACCTATGGGGCAAGACCACAACCAACCAGCTCGTATCAAAGGTGCCGCCTCACCACACGTTCAAGGTCGGGGACACCGTAGGATTCGCGCCGGTTATGGAAAAGGCACGCTACTTTGATGCCGCCACCGAAAAGTCGATCCTGCCTGTCGCGGTTGTCGAGGAACACTGAGAGGCGTACTGGATTTGTCCAGTCGCGAGGCGGGCCACCATCGGGTGGCCCGTTTCTGTCCTTGCGGCTTTGACGGTGATTCTCTATAGTAGGCATAATGATAGAAAGAGTAGCGTCGTCCGTACCTGCGCTTGTACGCAGAATCGACGAGATCGAGCACGAAACAGAGTCGATATATCTGCGCCTTGGAGCGGTTTTCCAGACCATCAAGGCCGGTGTCGACTCAAGCGCGAACGACGCCGAGCTGACTATCAGGCGCATACTCGATGAGCATCGGGGCGGCATATCCGCCGAGGCCGCCCTGCGCCGGTCGCGCGAGTTCATAGAAGACGCGACACGATTCTTCGAGAAGGCCGCGCACGCCGAGCACACATTCATGGGCGGTGTCGAGGATGCCATTGCCAGCCTCTCGAGGCTCGACGACATCATCGACCGCATCAGGGCCGATTCCGAGGAGATGGAGCTCGTCTCCCTCAATGCTATGACCGCCGCGCTGAAATCCGGAACGGCCGGACGGGCATTTTCTGTCATAACCGATGAACTGAAACGACTCTCCGGCCGCACCATAAAACATGCCGACGATCTGTCTTCCGCTGGTTCATCGTTGCTCGAGCGGCTTGCCACATTGCAGGCCACTCTGGCCTCACTCGCTACAACCCAGTCAATGTTCTTCCAATCCGCAAGGCAAGCCCTGGAGAGCGGCTTCACGGCATTGGGCTCCGAGGTCGATGAGACCGCAAAGGCGATCAGGGCGCTTGGTGACGAGGCCTCACGAGTCAGGCAGCCTGTTGCTGCCATCATGCAGGAGGTCCAGCTCCAGGACATCATCAGGCAGTCACTCGATCACGTCAGGTTGTCGCTGCATGCCGCAGAGCCTGACGATCAGGCGGCCGTCGCCCAGGAGGCCATAGATCCAGCCGAGGAGCGGGCGTTCCTGGCCGAGATAACCAGGTTGTCTGCGACCCTGCTCGAGGATGTCGGTCGACAGGTTTGCTCCAGCATCGAGAGGTTCCGCGAAGCCATGCAGGGTGTGGATGCCATCGTCGCGTCGGTGGAATCAAGGCGCGGCAGGACGCTGCAATCCTCGTGCGCCGACAACGCCGGAGATGAGTTCGATGCAAACGCCCGCGCATACCTGGTAGCCAAGGAAGCAGCCATAGGCGAGGCTTCGGCAATTGCCGACGGAGTCCGCTTTCTGGACGAGCGCTTCAAGGATATGTATGGAATCCTGACCCGTTTCAGCACTATCGTTATGGCCTCCCGCATAGAGACTGCCCGAAACAAGGCCCTGGCCATTGTATCGACGACCGTGACCGGCATGATGGAGCTGACGGAACGGCTTGCCATCGATGTGGGCGAAGCCGGCATCGTGACACGGTCCTTCGGCAAGGCCCTGGCTACCGGTATGTCAGACTATCTTGAGGGCTCCGAGGGCAAGCTTGAAACGCTGAGGTCGGAGATCGGCAACCTGTCCGGCGAATTTGTCAGGATGTCAGCATCCAGGGAACGCCTGTGCGAAGCGGAAGCCGACTTCAGACCGTTTCCTGAAACGTTCTTTTCCGCTGTGCGGGAAGCGGGCGAAGCGGTCGCTCGAGTGGACTCGCTGGCCGCCGAACTCGATGCGATGCGGTGCGAGCTGGCCGCGCATGCCGACGAGACGTACGCGGATGGCGCACAAGTCGCCGCATCATCAATCCACAGCGAGCGGCTCAAGGCCATAGTCGACAGGTTTACCATTTTCGCTCACAAGCAGACGGCGGCAAGAATCGTCCAGATGGATGCTGGAGTCGATGACTCAAGCGCCGGAAGCGGTGATGTGACGCTGTTTTGACGATGCTTGGCTCAGACCTCCAGGAGTTGATTCGGGGAGCATCCGATGTTCGAGCATAAATTGAGCAACTTCGAGCAGAACGTCGTGACCATCCATCCCGGTGAATTCCTGGTCTCCAGTGACGATATAATCATCGCGACGGTGCTCGGATCTTGCGTCTCGGTATCGCTCTGGGACACCCGCCTGAGGCTTGGCGGAATCAACCACTTCATGCTTCCTGGCGATCTGGACAATCGCGATGTAACCAGGAGCAAGAACGCCAAGTATGGCATGTACGCGATGGAAGTCCTGTACAACGAATTGTTCAAGCGGGGTTCAAGAAAGATAGACATAGTCGCCAAGATCTTTGGTGGCGCTTCCGTACTCAAGCTTGTCAATGGTCCAACAAAAGTGCCAAAGGGTAATGTCGATCTCGCCCTGGCGTATCTAGCCAAGGAGAACATATCGATAGTCGCAAACGATACTGGCGGCCTGCTGCCCCGCAAGATCCTGTTCTTTGCCCAGACGGGCAAGGTGTTGCTCAAGCGGATAGGCGGCACGATGATCAGCCAGGTTGAGCGCGAGGAAGAACTCTACCTCGACAGGATCAGGCGCTCCGAAGACGGCGACGTGACCCTGTTCGACCGATAGACTCGCCGATCCGCCTGCCTCAAGCCTCCTGGATCGCTGGTTTCTCGCTTGGCTCGCCCTTCTGCACCTTGCCCATGAAGAACCGGGCCACGAGCATGCAGAGCGCGGCAAACACGAATATCCCAGGATACCCGACCATGTCGATAAGCGCGCCGGTTATCGGTGGCGATGATATGGCGGCGGTCTGGCTGAAGGTGTAGTACAGGCCGGTATACACGCCTATGGTCCCGAAGGTAGCCATCTGCCAGAGCATGGGAAACGAGTTGGTTATGATGGTTATCCAGAATATGCCATAGACGAACATGATGGCCAGGAGCACGTTGAAGCGCATCGACGAACCAAGCGATTCCGCCAGCGGGCTGGATATGAGTGCGCCCAGCGCGAGCACTATGGTCAGTACGAGCAGCGAGCCCCTGATCGCCTTGCGGCGCCCTATCCGGTGCGCCAGGTATCCCGACGGAATGGCGAACACGGTCTGGGCGATGGCTACCGCCGATGCGGGCAGGGCGGCCTTGCCATTCGACGTTATCATGAAGACTTCCTTGCATAGCTTGCCGACGAATGGCAGGATGCCCTGATAGCCGAGGAACCAGAAGAACAGGGCTATCAGAATCCACAACGCGCTCTTGTCCTGTTCGCCCGCTATCGCCCTGAGCGACTGCATCAATGGCACGCGCGGCTCCTGGGCCGTATCGGTCTGGTCCTTCTCCCGCACGAACGCAAACACCAGAAGCGTCGCGATGATTACAAACACGCCGGCGATGGGGAAGGGCAGGCTGTCTTTGGTCCTTCCCAGGAAGGGCAGCACGATGTCAAGATCCATCAGCCTGGCCAGGCCTACGGTACTGATGATGGCTCCAAGGGCACCCATCGTGTTGATGATGCCATTGGCCTCTGAACGGTACTCGCCGGGAATAGTGTCTGGCATCAGCGCCACGACGGGCCCGCGCGAGGCCTGCTTGACTATGTTGAGCCCAAAGATGATCAAGAGCAGAGCGCCCAGGGATCGAGCGGTGGCGTAGGGGATCATCCCGAAGAACAGCGCGGACAGGGGCAACAGCACGATGATGAACGGCATCCGTCTGCCTATCCTGGTCCGCGTGTTGTCCGACCAGAGCGACACGATTGGTATAAGGAAGACAGCCAGGATATTGTCCAGGGTCATCAGCGTCCCGACTATCACGTTTTTCTGGATATATGTGCCAAGGAATATCGGCACGTAGGTATCGTACAGGATGTCCATCAGGCCCATTGTGAAGAAGCCAAAGCCAATAAGGAAGGTAAGTCCGACGTACTTGTTGAAGCCTGGTTTTTTATCGGTCATGGCGACACCTCTGTAGCCCCATCGGGCCGGATATGGACGAGTGTAGTAGCTTTCGCGCCAAATCGCGAATCCATGAAATCGGCGTAGGCCTCCGCCTGGTCGACGCTGATATACGCCTGGATTGTTCCGGCAAAGCCGCCTCCGTGCACCCTGACCGCCCCATCCTTGCCAATGAAGAATCTGGACAGTTCCAGGGCGACAGCCAGGCTCTGGTCGGTTGACGAGCCATGCGTCGTGACGTTCTGCAGGAGGCGCCATGACGAGTCGCCCGAACGCTTGACCAGCTTCAGGTATCGCTTGAGCTTGCCCGCTTCGAGGGCAGAGGCCATCTCGTCGGCCCGCTCGTTCTCCGCTATGAAGTGCATGGCCCTGAGCAGCGCCCGGTCACCTGCCTTGTCGCGTATCTCCGTCGACTTGCGTATCAACTTGTCCATCGTCAACTTGCGCAGGCTTGGCAGGCCGAAAATTTCGGCCACCGCGTGCATCTCCCGCGGTATGGCCGCATACTCGGTGGTGAGGTCGGCATGACTGCCCCCGGCGTTGACTATAGCCAGCATGTAGCCTGCCTTCTCGAAATCGAAGCTGACCCGGGACCAGCGCGGCTTGTCTGGCCGGCCAAAGTCAATCGCGGATATGCCGCCGAGGGCGCAGGCCATCTGGTCCATCAACCCGCATGGTTTGCCGAAATAGAGGTTTTCTGCCTCCTTGCCGGCTAGTGCAATGTCGACAGGGGCAATCTTGTTGTTGTTGTACAGGGCGTTCTGGATCTGGCCGAACAGCACCTCGACCGCGGCCGAACTTGACAGGCCGGAACCGGCTGGCACCGCGGAAGTCATGCATCCGGAGAAGCCCCCTATAGTGCCACCTCGTCTCACCGTGGCCGCGGCGACCCCGCGTATCAGTGATTCGGGGGTGCCATGCTCTTCAGGGTGAGGTTCCAGGTCGGTCAGATCGACGCGGAACGGCTCGTTCCAGCCTTCGGAATACAACTCGACCATGTGGTCATCGCGGGGAGCGACGCACGCCAGCGCGTCCAGGTGTACCGCGGCGCACAGGACCCGTCCGTCGTTGTGATCGGTATGATTGCCGCCCAGCTCCGTGCGTCCAGGGCTGGATACGAAGGTGGCATCGGGCAGGTCGAATCGTGCGAAGGTGGTTTCCGCCAGGTGCTCCCACCGGGCAACCTGCTCGGCGAAGCGGGACTCGCCATACCAGCGGTTCAGCAATTTGCGCCCATCCCGCGACCGCGGGAGCTTGTACAAGGCATCTGGATCGTGCACGCGTCCTCCTGGAACCGGGCCGCCGTTCAGAGCGGCGGCCCATGGTGCGCTCACGATATCATGCTTTGGTCCATTGGAAAAGTTAAAGTCAGGTTAGAATTGTCGGCCGGGCGTACCGATGCTATGCTGACTTCTCATAGATGTAGCCGGTACGCACGCAGGTATCGAACAGCTCCCGGGTCATGAACTCCTCGCTGACATCCTCCCAGTCATCACGGTGCCGTACAATGCGTACTACAAAGCCGTCTTCCATCTCATTGACGAGCTCGAGCACCGAAGGCGCGCAGTCCGCGCTCTTGATAGCAAAAGTCTTCATGATGATCCTCCGATAGGCGCTCATGGCGCCATACTCTAGTTTCGGCGCGTATCGTGGCCTCTGTGAGCCTTCTTTGACTGCGGGCTGGACTATCGCGGCGTTGGCGCGATATAGTGGTGCAATCCCGCGGGACCGGCTTTCCATCGTCGCAACGTTTCCCCGAGACAGTACGTTCAACCAACTAAGGATACCGATGCCTTCTCCTACCTTCGCCGATTTCGGCTTTTCCGCCGCTGTGCTCGAGGCTCTGACCCGCAAGGGGTTCGAGGAACCGACTCCCATCCAGGCGCTCGCAATACCGCGCCTGCTCAACGGCAATGCCCATCTGGTGGCGCGCGCGCGTACCGGCACCGGCAAGACGGCCGCTTTCGGCCTGCCTCTCATAGAGAAGCTGAACACGCCTGGTCCAAAGGTTCGGGCATTGATACTCGTACCTACCCGTGAGCTCGCAGTGCAGGTTTCAGGTGAGATAGCCAGCTTCTCTCCCGGGCCGGTGCCGCGCATCGCCACGGTCTATGGTGGCGCTTCGATGAGCGAACAGCTCAGGCGGCTGTCACGCGGCGTCGACATCGTCGTGGGCACACCAGGCCGCGTCATCGATCATATCGACCGCAAGACCCTGGACCTGTCAGGCCTGGAGTGGCTCGTGCTCGATGAGGGCGACGAGATGCTCGACATGGGCTTCATCGAGGACATCGAGAAGGTCATGGAGGCGTCCAATCCTGCTCGCCGCGTCGTTATGTTCTCTGCCACGATGCCGCAGCCAATCATGCACATCGCGAAGAAGCACCTTGGCACCTTCGAGGTCGTGGAAGATACGACCAATCCGGTGCAGGCCGGCCTGACCGATCAGATTTGGCTCGAGGTCCGCGAGCGCGACAAGCTCGAGGCACTGTGCCGCATAGTCGACGCAGAGGACGAGTTCTACGGGCTGGTGTTCTGCCACACAAAGATAGAGACTGATGCCGTTGCCAGAGCCTTGTCAGAACGCGGCTACGCGGCAGAGGCCCTGCACGGCGATGTGTCACAGGACATGCGTGAACGGACGCTGGCACGCTTCCGCGACAAGAAGACGCTTATTCTCGTCGCTACCGATGTCGCGGCCCGTGGCATCGATGTGGAGCGCCTGACGCACGTGGTCAACTTCAATCTACCATTCGATCCTGAATCATATACCCATCGCATCGGACGCACCGGTCGCGCTGGCAACAAGGGCACCGCCATCACCTTCGTGACGCCGGAAGAATACCGCCGGTTGTTTGCCCTCAGGCGCGCCTCGGGGGACGGGCTCCACAAGGGCGAGGTTCCATCGGTAGCCGAGGTAATTGAAGCCAAGCGTGCTCGGATCAAGGTAAAGACCTCGGGCGCCGCCCGAGACATCCTGGGGCTGTCGTTCGGCACCGACGAAGACGTGGTCGCAAATGAGGCCGATGATGGATCGTCCGGAGTCGCCGGAGACCAGGCAAAGCAAGCCACGGGCAAGGTTCCGGACCCATCTGTCGCCGCCTTTTACTCGCTTGCAGACGAGCTACTCGAGGATCTTCCCGCGCGTGACGCACTTGCCGCTCTTGCCGCCGCCGCGTATTCCGGTGACCTGGATCCGCGGCGCTATGGCGAGGTTCGCGATGTGTCTGTGGATTCCGCCGCGAAGGCGCGGCTCTACGTCGGGCTTGGAAAAAAGGATGGCGTCTGGCCAAAGGATATCGCCGAGATAGTCAAACGCCTGACCGGGTTGCCCGACAGAATGGTTGACGACATCGAGGTGCTCGAGCGGTTCTCGTTCGCGAGCGTGCCATTCGAAGCGGCAGAAAAAGCCATAGCGGAGGCCAGACGCCAACGCGGCGCTCCACCCGTGCGCATAGCGGCTCCCAAGGCTGGACCCGGCGGCCCGAGGCGATCCTATGGTCCGCGGGGCTCGTACGACAAGCCGCGCCCATACCGGCCCCATGGCGCTGGATTTGGAGACTCGGGCGGAGGGCGGCCCAGCCGCAAGCCTCGCTCGTCATGACTAGACCAGCGACAGCTGGTGATCCATCGCGGCCTGCAGGGTCTTGCGTATGAATGCTCGCAGCTTGTTGCGCTTGTCATCTGTCAGGCTGGCCGGCTCGAACATGATGACCACTATGGTGCCTAGGCCAGCCGCGTCGTGACTGCCTATGACGACGCCGGTGACGATGACCCTGATTCCGCGCATTATCAGTTGCATGTCTTTGAGCCGGGTTCCCGTCCTGACGGAGATGCCACCGGTGAACGACGCGGACATGCCGACGGAGCTGAGGTCTCGTATCATGCCTCCGAGCACGCCCGCGTCCGTTGTGCAGTTGAACTCGGCGGCATCGGGCGGGCACATCGCGCGGACGTACTTCCTGCGGCCGCGCGCTTCGTTGGCCTCAAGCGTGCGCAATAGTATCTCCGCTGTCTTCGCCGCCCCCATCTTGACGACGATGAAGCCGCACTCGACACCAAGATTCATCAGGTAGGCTGATTTCTTGTCTTCATCATCGAGGGTAGTGACGACGCCGAAGGCCACATGATTCGTGGCCTTGTCATCACGTATCGATTTGATCCAGGTACGCCAGACGCCCTCATCGTCGCCCTCGTCGATATTGACAAATGTCAGGCAGTCAGGATCCTTGCGCAGGTAGCGGGCCAGCCGGCCATGGTCCCTGGTCGTGTATACCTCGAACTCGGCATCGGCCAGGATCGATGCCACTTCCAGAATCACCGGTTGCGGATTGAGAAAGAATACTCGCTTGCCGAAGGCGGAGACTCCGTTTCCGGCAGGACTGTCGTGTTCCGTTTCTGTCGTATCCATCAAGCATCAGCGTAACGCCAGACGGCTGCCTGCGCAAGCCCGTTCAGCGCCGGCGACGATGATCAATCCATAGGACGATAGTCCCGAGCCTGGGCAGCCAGCCGCACATATTCCCTGGCGTTTACGAGATTGTGCTCTACTTCGGCATCGCTGACTTGCCTGACAAGCCTGGCCGGGCTGCCCATCAGCATGGAGCGTGCCGGGAATCGTTTGCCCTGCGTCACCAGCGAACCAGCGGCGACTATCGAACCAGGACCCACTTCGGAGCCATTGAGCAGGATCGCACCCATGCCTATCAGGCTACCATCACCGACCGTGCACCCATGCAGCAGCGCCCGATGCCCGACGGTCACGTCGCGGCCCACAACGCATGGCTGGTTGGTATTGACGTGCACGACCACCCCATCCTGCAGGTTCGAGCCGTCGCCTATCCGTATGCCGGCCACATCGGCGCGCACGGTCGTGCCAAACCATACCGAAGCGTCTTGCCCGAGAACCACGTCTCCGGCGACCTCGGCATTCCAGGCGATGAAGACATGTGGGCCTATCTCCGGGATATCCTTGCCAATAGCATGAATCATCGCTTTCCTCCCGATCGCAGCCAGTATCGCCATGTAGCCTTTCACTGTCAATTCTGACAATTTTGCGCTATGATTAGTGGTGCCGTGGCCGATACAATATACTAGATGGATGTGTTCAGGAGGTGGTCGTCTCCTGAAACTCGCTCGGATGTTGGAGGAAATTTGATGGTGCCGGAAATCGACGAATTCCAGGAAATTGTAAGGATCGATTCCGAGCTCAACAAGATCCGAGACTATGACATTCTGCTGGAACGGGTACTCCTCGAGGCGAGACGGGTTGTGCACGCCGATGCCGGCTCCATCTATGTCAAGGAAGGCGACCAGATAAGCATCAAGTTTGCCCACAACGATACCAAGCAGAAGAGCCTCCCGCCCGGAGAGAAACAGGCCTACCCGCACTTCAGCGTAGGCATAGACGATAAGACCATATCCGGTTACGTAGCGATGACAGGCGAGTTGGTAAACATTCCCGACGTATACGATCTTTCGCCTTTGTTACCCTACAGCTACAACACCGCCTACGACGCCAAGGTCAATTACAAGACGACGTCGATGCTGACCCTGCCGCTGAAGTCCCAGAACAACGTGGTGCTCGGCGTCATCCAGATCATCAATGCCATGGGAGACGATGGCAAGGTTCGGGCCTTCTCCAAGGAAGACGAGCTGCTTGTTACCCACTTTGCCGCCAACGCGACCGTGGCGTTGCAGCGCGCCTACCTGACGCGGTCGATGATAATCCGGATGATCAGGATGGCAGAGCTTCGAGATCCCAAGGAAACGGGCGCGCACGTCAACCGCGTGGCCGGGTATGCCACCGAGATGTACGAGCGCTGGGCATACAAGCAGGGCGTCGACAAGGAACTGATAGAAAAGAACAAGGATCTACTGAAACTGGCCGCCATGCTCCACGATGTGGGAAAGGTAGCCATATCAGACCTGATACTCAAGAAGCCAGCCCGGTTCACCCCGGAAGAATATGTCATCATGCAGACGCATACGATATCGGGCGCACGTCTCTTTGATGACCCGCAGTCCGATTTTGATACAATAGCGGCCGACGTCTCGCTGACGCACCATGAGAATTGGGATGGCACCGGCTACCCTGGCTGGATCGATCCCGTATCGGGGCGCATACTCAAGGCTGACGCTGACGGCCAGCCGGTGCGCCGCAAGGGCCTCGAGATTCCCGTATGGGGCCGGATCGTAGCCATTGCCGATGTCTTTGACGCACTGATGTCAAAGCGTGTCTACAAAGAAGCCTGGGACCAGGACGCCGTTCTCAAGGAGATACGCGCGATGTCGGGGACCAAGTTCGATCCCGAATTCGTCGACGCCTTCTTTGATGTGCTGCCTCGCCTGCTCGAAATTCGCGCCAGACATCCAGACGAAGAATAGTCGCCTCGGGTACGAGTCGTCGCCTCGGGTACGAGTCGTCGCCTCGAGCATTGACCCAAATGGCTCCCGCCTATTACTATCCTCGCCATGATAACCCCAGATCAACTGCGCAACAAATATCTTGATTTTTTCAGATCCAAGGACCATGCGGCCATATCAGGCAAGTCGCTGTTACCCGAAAACGACCCGACCGTGCTGTTTACCACCGCCGGCATGCATCCATTGGTGCCGTACCTGCTGGGCGAACCGCATCCAGCGGGCAAGCGGCTGGTCGACTACCAGAAGTGCGTGCGTACCGGCGACATAGACGAGGTCGGCGATCCCAGCCACCTGACATGCTTCGAGATGCTCGGCAACTGGTCGCTTGGCGACTACTTCAAGAAGGAATCCATAGCATTCTCATGGGAATTCCTGACTGACGCGAAATGGCTCGCGCTTGATCCGCGCAAGCTGTCGGTGACCGTCTTCATGGGCGATGCCAACGCGCCGCGGGACGAAGAATCGGCGACCCACTGGAAGTCGGTTGGTGTGCCCGATGACAGGATCGCTTATCTGCCCGCCGGCGACAACTGGTGGGCGGCCGGCCCGACCGGGCCATGCGGCCCCGACACGGAGATATTCTACTGGGTCGGTGAAGGCATGCCGCCGGCCGGCTCCAACAAGGGCACCGATTCGGCCAACTGGATGGAGATATGGAACAATGTCTTCATGGAATACAACAGGGTCGACGAGAAGACCCTGGTCAAGTTGCCGGCCCAGAACGTCGACACGGGCATGGGCCTCGAGCGTACGGTCACCGTCCTCAATGGCAAGACAAGCGTCTACCAGACCGAGATATTCCAGCCGGTGATAGCCGCCATCGAATCCGTGTCAGGATACAGCTATGGTTCCGACCCGGCCAGGGACGCGTCGGTCCGCATCATCGCTGACCATGTCCGCGCCTCCACCTTCATAATCGGTGACCCCAAGGGCGTATCGCCGAGCAACGTTGGTGCTGGCTACGTGCTGCGCCGGCTGATACGGCGCGCCGTCCGTCACGGCCGCAAGCTTGGCATAGAAGGCTCGTTCCTGCAGAAGCCGGCTGAAGTGGTAATAGAGCGTTTCGGCGCGGCGTATCCGGAGCTGATACAGAATCGCGAGCGTGTGATGATGGAGCTTGCCGGAGAGGAAGCCAAGTTCCTCGAGACGCTGCAGAAGGGCGAGCACGAGTTCGAAAAGATGCTGCCCAACCTGCTCAAGAATCCCCAGAAGATCATGTCCGGCCGCCTGGCCTTCAAGCTGTACGACACCTATGGGTTCCCGATTGAATTGACTCTTGAGCTGGCTTCCGAGAGCGGCATGACGGTCAACCGGGATGAATTCGACGAGGCCTTCAAGAAGCACCAGGAATTGTCACGCGCCGGATCGGAACAGACATTCAAGGGCGGCCTGGCCGATCAGTCCGAGCAGACGACCAGGTACCACACAGCGACGCACCTCCTGCAGAAGGCGTTGCGGATGGTTCTGGGAGACCATGTTGCCCAGAAGGGCTCCAACATCACGGCCGAGCGCATGCGCTTTGACTTCTCGCACCCGAGTCCGATGACCCCCGAGGAAATCGCCCGCGTTCAGTCCATAGTCAACGAGCAGATAGCCCGCGACCTGCCAGTGACGATGACGATGATGCCGCTCGAGGAGGCCAAGGCTTCCGGCGCCATGGCCCTCTTCGGCGAAAAGTACGAGTCGGTCGTCAAGGTCTATGCCATCGGCGACTTTTCAAAGGAAGTATGCGGCGGCCCCCATGTCGAGAGAACCGGGGTGCTGGGGCGTTTCGTCATACAGAAGGAGCAGAGTTCTTCCTCCGGTGTCAGGCGAATCCGCGCGGTATTGGAGTAGGGCTACCAGCTGCGGATCAGGCGGGCACGGCGCTCAGATGGCGGATCAGCTGCAGTGCCGTGTCCTTGTCCTCATGGACCAGGCGAAGCACCAGCGGGCCATCGCAGGCTGATCGCGACCACCATGCCTCGCGCGCAAACCACTCGAGCAGGCCGGGAAGCTCCGCCGCCGCTGTCTCTGGCGCGCCAGACGGTCTGGTCTGGACGAACAGGTAGCGGCCCGCTACCAGCTCCATGCCCGTTGACTGGTCAGCCGTTGGCGCCGCGGAGGGCAGCAGCAGGTTGGCCGCGGCGATGAGCGAGGGGGCCGCGATGGGTGCCCGGGCCTTCGGACCTTCGCTCGAAGCGTCCTCGATGACGGCCTGCCAGTCCCAGACAAGCACGATCTCGGCGTCCTCGGGCGCGGCCAGAGCCGCCGCGAGCGCCTGCTGCACGGTTCCTATACCCGCCTCCCGGGACTGCCATGAACTCCAGCGCAACGGCCGGTGCAGGTTGAGCGTCAACAAATCCATGACCTCACTATGCCAGTTCGATGCGTGCCAGGTATAGTCCCTATGGCCAGAGCGTGATAAACTAGGAGCCATGTCTATCCTGGAACGCATCAATGGGCCTTCCGACATAAAATGCCTCTCGATACCCGAGTTATACCGTCTGGCGGCGGAGATTCGCGGACTCATAATCTCGACCGTCACCGTCAATGGCGGGCATCTGGCATCGAACCTCGGTGTCGTGGAGCTGACACTCGCGCTGCATCGCGTATTTACGACCCCGGCCGACTCAATTGTCTGGGATGTGGGTCACCAGTGCTACACGCACAAGATACTGACGGGCCGGCGGGACGATTTCAGCCGGGTCAGGCGCTCCGATGGCATTTCAGGGTTTCCAAAACACAGTGAGAGTGTTCACGACGCGTTCGAGGCTGGACACGCATCCACCTCCATTTCCGCAGCCTTGGGCATCCTGGCCGCCAATGAGGCGCTCGAAAGGCGCGACGCCGTGATAGCGGTGATAGGTGATGGAGCCTTGACTGGCGGCATGGCCTACGAGGCCATGAGTCATGCGGGGCAGCTGGGCCTGCCGCTCATCATCGTGCTTAACGACAATGCGATGTCAATATCCAGAAACGTGGGCGCTGTCTCCAGTTATTTGTCCCGATTGTCCACCACTACGCGGTACCAGCGTATCAGGAGCCTGCTCGACCGCATCATACTCGGTGTGCCCTTTCTGGGGCCACGGATGCATCCGCTGGTGCTGAGGCTGAAACGAGCCGTAAAGGCCATATTCTTCAAGGAAAGCCTTTTTGCCGATCTGGGTTTCGAGTACGCGGGCCCGATAGATGGGCACAATATCGAGTTGCTCAGCGATGTGCTCGGTCAGGCGCGGGCCATACGGAAGCCGGTGGTCGTCCATGTGGTGACCAGGAAGGGCAAGGGACACGATGCCGCGGAGCAGAATCCCGCCGCGTTCCACGGCCTGTCTCCGGCCACGCAGCCGCAATCGGCGCTGCTGTCGTCCGATCCGCTCGATCCGGCGGCGGCGCCGGCACCGAAGCGCATTACGTTTACCGAGGCTTTCGGAGCCGCGATGCTTGAGGCCGCCGCCACGGACAGGCGAATCGTAGCGGTGACCGCGGCCATGTCATCCGGCACTGGCCTGTCGGAGTTCCAGCGGCGATATCCTCGTCGTCTTTTCGACGTGGGCATTGCCGAGGAGCACGCGGTCACGTTCGCGGCGGGCCTGGCGGCCGGTGGGCTCAGGCCCGTTGTCGCCATATACTCGACATTCATGCAGCGGGCGGTGGACCAGGTGCACCACGACGTCGCGCTTGGGGACAGGTCTGTCATATTCGCTGTGGATAGAGCCGGCGCGGTACCGGACGACGGCGAGACGCATCAGGGCCTCTACGACATACAGGCCTATCGATCGGTGCCGGGACTGACCATTCTTGCTCCGGCGAGCGCGGCCGAGGTCGCTGCCTCACTGCGATGGGCCATCGAGCATCAGGGGCCGACGATGATTCGGTATCCCAAGTCGGTCTGCCCGCCGGAACGACCCGCATACGCGGAGCCCCTGGAGTCAGGGGCAGGAGTCTTTGTCAGGCGATCGGAGAGCGGCGCGCCGGTGCTGTTCGTGTCATCCGGGGCATTGGTCGACGAGGCGTTGCGCGCTTCGGCTCTATGCGCCTCCGCGGGAATCGGTGCCGATGTGTACCATCTCAGGTTCATCAAGCCACTTGATCAGGATGCCTTCGTCGAGCGTGTCTGCTCGTATCGGCTCGTTGTCATTGCAGAGGAAGGTGTACTGACCGGCAGCGTAGCGGCAGACCTCGCCGCTGCGGTTTCGCTGGCTTCGTCAGGCTCAGCCAGCCAGACCTGTGCCTTTGCCGTTGGTTTTGACGAGCGTCCATTGTCGCAGGGCAGCCGTGCGGAGCTTCTGGCCCGGGCGGGACTGGACGGAGCGTCGCTAGCGAGGCTTGCTCTGGCTCGGATGGCCGGCATCGACAGGGCGGCCTCGGCTGCCTCTGCCAGAGATGTCAGAAACACGGGGAGTGGCGCCTGATGCCGGCCACGCCACCTGAACGCTCCCTTAAATTGCCGCGGGGCCGGTCCCTGGCGCTTGACGGAAAAGCCGTTGTCATGGGTATCGTCAACGCTACGCCGGATTCGTTCTATGCGGGCAGCCGGTTCGCTGATGTGCCCGGAGCGTTGGATGCTATCGCCGGCATGGTGCTTGCTGGAGCCGGCATCATCGATGTGGGTGGCGAGAGCACCAAGCCTGGTGCGGCCTATGTCGCCGCCGATGAAGAGCTGGCCAGGGTCGTTCCGGTCATCGAGGCGATACGGGCGCGATGGGATATTCCCATTTCGGTCGATACCCGCAAGGCCTCAGTCGCGGAAGCCGCCCTGCGTTCCGGGGCTGACATCATCAACGATGTCGCGGCACTTGGCGACGATCCGCTCCTGGCCCCGTTGTGCGCCCGATATGGAGTTCCGGTTGTGCTGATGCACAAGAAAGGTATTCCTGCCAGCATGCAGGCATCGCCATACTACGATGATTGCGTAGCCGAGGTCAGGGAATTTTTAGTCAAAGCCGCTGCGAACGCCCGCCTTGCCGGCATTGATCCGGGACAGATTGTACTCGATCCCGGCATCGGTTTCGGCAAACGGCTGGAAGACAACCTGGCCTTGATTGCCTCGCTTGATGCGCTGCTGGACTCGGGGTATCCCGTGCTCGTGGGGCTTTCGCGCAAATCCTTTATTGGAATGATCACCGGCGAACAGCCCGAGGGTCGTCTGGCCGGCAGCCTCGGTGCGGCCTGCGCCGCGAGGGCGCATGGCGCGGTGATATTCAGGGTTCACGATGTCGCCGAGACGGTCGAAGCCCTGGCTGTTTTCGACGCGGCTAACGCCGGTATGGAGCCACGACGATGACAGAGTTTTTGATAACGGTCAGCCGCTGGGCGCGCCCCACCCTCGACATTGTCATCATCGCGTACCTGATATACGGAACGTACCGGCTCCTGATCAAGACCCAGGCTATCCAGCTGGCCAAGGGTGCCGCGTTGCTCGTGGTTGTCTATGCCGGCGCGTTCTTCCTGCGCCTGGATACCCTGTCGTGGATACTTAACCTGCTTGCTCCTGGGCTGGTGATAGCGCTTGCGATCATTTTTCAGCCAGAGCTGCGCAAAATATTCATCAAATTGGGGCAGGGCGGCCTATTCAGGCGAGGGCAGGGGCCGCGGTCAACCCAGCTCGATGCCATCCTGCACGCGGCGGAAATACTGGCGGAGAAGCGCCGCGGTGCCCTGCTCGCGTTTGTGCGGTACGTAGCCCTCGATGATATCGTCGAGCGCGGCACCAAGATAGACGGCGAAGTGAGCTCGGCCCTCATACTCTCCATATTCGAGTACGATACGCCGCTCCATGATGGTGCGCTTATCATCAAGGAAGGCCGCATCGTCGCGGCTGGATGCTTCCTGCCGCTATCGGAGCAGCGCGATATCAAGCGGAGCTTCGGAACAAGGCATCGGGCAGCGCTGGGGCTGACCGAAGGCGCCGATGCCGTCGTCCTGGTCGTGTCCGAAGAGACAGGTGCCATATCGCTCGCCTATGACGCGAGGCTCTTCTACAACCTGAGCCTGACCGCCCTGCGCAAGCGTCTTGGGCAGTTGCTCGACTACTCTGGCCAGCCGTCGATGGATGAAGGAGCGGTCGATGAATAACTCGCGTATCGATCGATTCCTGGCCGACTGGCCGGCCAAGGTGCTTTCGCTAGCCGGGGCTATAGCCCTGTTCTTCTTTTACCAGATGAACAGGCTCGAGGAGCGGCCGCTTTCGGTGCCGCTGGTCGTGGTGACCAATGAAGGATTCGTGCCGGCCAGCCAGTACCCGCGTACAATCAGGCTTGTACTCCGCGGCGAATCCAATGCGATCTATGCCATTCTGGAAGATGACCTGAAGGCCACACTCGACCTTCGCAGCTACACGAGCGCCGGTACCTGGCGCGTGCCTGTCCGCGTCGAGAAGCGGGGTAGCGCGCTTGGCATCGATCCGCTGGAGATCAGCGTCGACCCATCGGATGTGGCCATATCCATTGAGCCGCGCGTCATCAAGCAGATCCAGGTAGTGCCAACCTTTCGCGGATACCTTGAGCCTGGCTACGAACTCGCGGGCTTCAGGCTGGTGCCCGCCCAGTTGGAGGCCGCGGGCCCGGCCAGCGTCATGGACAAGCTGACCGACGCGGTGACGGAGCCAATCGAGCTGACGGGCCGATCGGAGGGCTTTACCGTCAAGGTGCGGCTTGCGGCCAAGGATCCGTTGGTTACCTTCCTTACCGCCGACAACTTCGAATTCAGCGCCGAGGTCAAGAAGGCCCTGGTGTTCCGGTCATATCAGGAACTTGAAATAGCGTTTGCAGGATTGCGGGATACCCTGGCGGTCAAGACGCCTCCGCCGACGGGATCTGCCAGCGTGGCCTCGTCTAGCGCGGAGCTCGAGGCGTTTACTCCGCAGGCGGGCGTGCTCGAGGCAGACTTGTCGAACATTGAACGGCCCGGTGTCTACACGGTCGCGGTTGTGCCAAGATTTCCAGAGGGATTCGACGTGCAGTCATGGTCGCCTATGACCATCACCGTTACCGTCGAGCGGGCGTCCGCCGCGTCGCGACCACTGGTGTTGCCATGATACTCGGCATCGGAGTCGACGTGGTTCACGTCAAGAGGATAGCGCACTGGCTCTCGGTCGCCGGGTTGCCCGAGCGCTTCTTTCATCCCGACGAGCTGTCGTCGGCACTGTCGCGTGGGCACGGGGCGGCCCTGTCGCTGGCCGCCCGTTTTGCCGCGAAGGAGGCCTTTGGCAAGGCCATAGGCACCGGATTGCGCGGCATCCGGCTTGCCGACATACGCATACTCAATAATCACAACGGAAAACCGGACATGCATCTGTATGGTACGGCTCTGGAGAAGTTCAAGGCGCTTGGATGTTCTACTATCCATCTGTCGTTGACCCATGAAAGCGACAACGCCATCGCGATGGTAGTGCTGGAGGCATAGATGCAGAAGATTCAGACCGCCGCGAAGCCAGACAAGGACCGCAAGGTAACATTCTATGTCAAGGAACCGATCAGGTGTCCGATCTGTGATGCCAGCTTTCACCGGGAAGAGCTGTTTTCGGGGCGCGTCAACGCGTCCGATCTGACCGATGAACTGCACCGGACGTACAAGCCGCTGCATAGTTTTGGCGATGTGCATCCGCTCATATATGAGATCGATGTCTGCCCGTCGTGCTTCTATGCGGCCTTCAGGTCGGATTTCATGTCCGCCGGGACCAAGTTCGAATCGGTCCTGCGCGACTCGATAGAGGCGCGGATTGACCAGGTGCAGAAGATCTTTTCGCCGCTCGACTATCAGTCACCACGCGGTGTCATGGCGGGTGCAGCGAGCTACTACCTGGTGATGCTCTGCTATGATGGATTTTCCAAGGAATTTTCCCCTACCATCAAGTGCGCGATTGCCTCGATACGCGCGGCATGGCTATGTAACGCCCTGCACGCCGGCTCCTCGAACGAGAACTGGGACTATGTGGCCGGCATATTCTACCACAAGGCCCGGTACTGGTACCGGCTCGCGCTTGAACTGGAGCAGAGCGGCAAGGAGCCATATTCGATCCAGCGCAATCTGGGTCCTGATACCGACAAGAACTATGGCCACGAGGGCGTGCTGTACATGGCGGCAATGCTCGAACTCAAGTATGGCCCCACGGACAACGTACAGAAGCGCAGGGAGAACCTGACAGCCTCGAAGTACTCAATAGCGCGGATGTTTGGTTTTGGCAAGAAGAACAAGGCCAAGCCAGGCCCTCTGCTTGACAAGGCCCATGACCTGTACGAGCGCCTGAAGGCTGAACTGCAGGAGAGCGATGACGAGGATGAGTGATCGTGTCATCAAGCTTGTTATATCGTACGATGGAACCGATTTCTGCGGCTGGCAACGTCAGGCAGGCACCAGGACGGTCCAGGAGACAATAGAATCAGCCCTTGAGAAGATGCATGGGCATCCAGTGCCTATAATCGGCGCGGGGCGGACCGATTCGGGGGTACACGCGGTCGGGCAGGTGGCGCATTTTGCGACGGATATAGCGAGTATACCCGCTGGCCGGTTCGAGCCGGCGCTCAACCGGCTCATGCCCCGCGATGTGAGGATAGTCAGGGCGGAAGACGCACCGCCCGATTTCCACGCCAGGTTTGGCGCCCGGTCCAGGCGCTACAAGTACCATATTCGGGTTGGACCAAACCAGATGCCACACCTCGACCGCTATGCCTGGCGTCTGTTCAAGCGGCCGGACATAGCGCGGCTCAACAGGCTGGCTTCGTGCCTTCATGGCGAGCTCGATTGCAGCACGTTCGCGTCGGCCCAGGATCCGAGTCTCAGCCACTTCCGCTATCTGCATCACGCCGTATTCTATGCCGAGGGTGATGGCCTGGTATTCGACATAGCGGCCAACGCGTTTCTGTGGCGCATGGTCAGGTCAATAGTCGGCACGCTTGTGGAACTTGACGCCCAGGGAGCCGATGATACCGCCATGCAAAAATTGCTTGACTCCCGGGACAGGAGCAAGGCTGGCGTCACCGCTCCGGCGCACGGTTTATTCCTATGGAATGTCGAGTACTACGATCCACCGACCAGGGCGGGGCGGCAGGCGAATCAGGAATTTTGTCCCCATGGAGCTGACAATGCCGAGGCCTGAGCCGCATATCGCGGCGGTGTTGTTCGATCTGGACGGGACGCTGCTTGATTCCGAGCCGGCGTATTTCGAGAGTGATCGGGCTTTTCTTGCAGAGTACGGTATCGACTACGATGAGGCCATGAATGCCACATTTACGGGGCGCGGTGCCATCGAGATGATGCTGGTGCTGGAGCACATGTTTCCCGATAGCCTTCTCAACGCGTTGCCGCTCCCGGAGCGGGTCCGGCTCAAGGATGAGGCCTTTCTGGACTACGCGCCTTCGCGTGTCAAACCCTTTGCCGGTGTCGTAACGCTTGCGCGCCGGCTCGTCGAGCGTGGCGTTGTTGTAGCAGTCGCCTCGGGGTCGTCGCCCTCCGTCATCGATTTGATGTTGCGGTCTTCGGGTCTTGATGAGCTGTTCCGGCTTCGTGTCTCGGCATCCGAAGTTTCTCGAGGCAAGCCCGAACCCGATGTGTTTCTGGAGACGGCGCGGCGCGCCCAGGTGGATCCAGCGTCGTGCCTGGTCATCGAAGACTCGCGTCACGGTGTCGCCGCCGCGCACGCCGCGGGCATGACATGCATAGCTTTGCCGGCCGCCGGCACTGATGACATGGGCGACTTTGCCTCCGCTGACATTATCGTCGATGGAGGCGCCGCCGCGCTTGATCCCGACGTGGTCCTGTGCCGCTACGTGTGGACAAGCTCCTGACCGGGAAGGCCGCGCCAGGAGCCAGTATATCAGACCCGGATGCCCGAGACGCCTATCAGCGCGTCGTTGGTCTGGCGGAAACGGGCGACAACGATGGGCAATATCTGCATGGCAACCTCTGGATGCGCTTTCATGAACGAGGTGAACTCCCAGGATGCCAGCACGAGGCACTTTGTCGGCTCGGTCGCGGTGACCGTAGCCGTGCGCTTGGCGCCGTCGAGTACGGCCAGTTCACCCATCACGTCGCCGGGACCGTTTGATGCGAGCTCTACCTGCCTGCCTGACGTGTCTGTTTTTTCGATTTTGACCTTGCCTGACAGGATTATGAACAGGCCGATGCCGTCTTCTCCCTGCTTCATAAGCACATCGCCGGCCGCAAAGTCGCGTTCGGTGCATATCTGTGCCATGCCCTTGATGAATCTGGGCTCAAGCTTTGAAAAGAGGCTGACCTTTGCCAGCTCATTCTCATGGTTCATTGCAACTCCTTATTAGTTCATCGAAGCTTGCATCTTTCGATTTTCGACACCGCCAGGAGCGGTTGCCCACGACCAGCCATACAAGGGGCGGTGGCGCTAGATACCGAGATGCAAGCTTCGATGAACCATATGAACCATACTCACAACCGGGCCACAGGGTCAAATGCCCGCCTTCCAGCTATGATTTCTTTGGATAGATGGTCATGGTCGGATACGCGAATTCGATGCCGGCCGCGTCGAAGCTCTTCTTGATCTCCAGGTACATGCCATTGTTGGCCTGTTCCCAGTCGGAGTTCGCGAACCAGACACCCAGGAATAGGTCGATGCCATTAGCCCCAAAGGACTGCACCATGAAGAATGGGTCCGGCTTTCGGAGAACGCCCGGGTTAGCCGCGGCTGTCTCCATCAGGATTTGCCGCGCGCGCTCGATATCGGTGTCATAGGTGACGGTCAGCTTGATGTTCAACCTGCGCAGCGGGAATCGCGTCACATTGATGACATTGGTTTTTATCAATGTCTCGTTGGGAATGCGTACGAATCTATTGTCAAAAGTCCTGAGCTTGACCGAAAGCGCGTCTATGGAATGGACGACGCCTGTCGTGTCGTCTACGGTAACTATGTCGCCTTCCGCGAATGTCTTCTCGTACATCAGGAATATTCCGCTTATGAAATTGGATACTGAAGTCTGAGCAGCGAAACCCAGCGCAATGCCGGCGATGCCGGCAGCACCGAGCAAGGCTGACAGATCGATGTTTGCGATTTTGAAGGCGTTGATCAGTATCAGTGCGAATCCTGCGTATTGTACTGTCTTTACAATGAATCCACCCGTCCTGGAATCCATCCGTTTGCCCGACAGCTTCTTGATGAGTGTGACAATGATGCCGACAACGATCAGGCCGATAAGGACCATCAGCGCTATCCGGATAGCCTTGGTCGCGGACTCCAGGTTGAATATCTTGCCAAAGATTTCGTCCATATCGAGCAGTTTAAGCGTATGAGGTGTGGCTTGTACGGCGTTCGATGTATCCGCCACCACTGTCGTTGCGTCCATTACTACATCCTTGTCATGGCTCTGAAGAGCTCGATGGAACGTACGATAAAGCGCTCCTCTCCTGAAACACGGGGTTTGGCAATCTGTGTCCAGCCCGCGGGTAGCTCGGTCTGTCCCTCAAGACTCATCCTGACGCCCGATCCACTGAATATGAACAAGAGCCGCTCGCTCTGCATCCTTGACCCATCACCCAGGATTGACAGTTGCTCGCCATAGATGCACAGCTCGTCGACAAGAACCGGTTCGGAAGATGTATTTCTGAGCCTGACCGGGTGAGCGACGAGTCCCGGATCCTCATTCAGCGTATCGATGACCGGCTCGTTCGAAGCCAGAAAATCCGCCTCATCGTGTCTGCAGATTATGCCCGCCTCGGGGATTCCATACAGCGTCTTGAATGGCCGCGTCAGTGGATACGACGCGACGGTTGAACCACCCACGACAATGCGAGCCTCGACATGCGAGAATATCCAGCCTCGCAGATCGGCGGACGGCGGCAAGAAGAACGGCTCCCTGAGCTTGATGCAAACGGGTATATCGGGATACCCCGGAACTATGTCATAAGTCGATGACGCGCCCATGTAGTAGCGCGACCACGCGGGATCGTCGAGCGGTGGCACAGCCAGAACATCCTTGGTCTTCCGGCGCGTCGTCGCAATCGATGCGTTGGCATACGAGACCAATGCCGCGAGCACCTCACCTTCACCCGCCACCTCGACGGCGACATACAGGACTGTCTTGCCTGCGCGGTGTATTCTGGTGCCTTCGCTCTTGGGAAGGTCATACTGTTTCCACATGTGTGCGCCGCTCCCCTTGTTCCATCGTGTCAGGCTATACTGCAAAGGCCAAGTATAGAGTGCGATGCCGGTGGGGTAAAGCGGAAAACCGAGGAGATCAGCCTATGGCTCAGTTGGAAGGTATAGTCGGGGAATCCGGAGCGGCGCGGCTCGACCGGTATGTGGCGGATGACATGGGCCTCTTGAGCCGTAGCCAGTTCAAGGCGCGTTTCGTCTCGGCCATGGTCAATGGCCGGGACGCAAAGCCATCGCGGCCACTCAAGCCGGGTGACCGCTTCGTCGTACACTTGCTCGATGAGGCGGATCGAACCTCAGCCTCCATGCCTGAGGACATAGCTCTGGTGGTGCTGTATGATGATGACCAGGTTATCGTTGTGGACAAGGCCCAGGGCATGGTGGTCCATCCCGCCCACAGCAACTGGAGCGGCACGCTCGCCAACGCCCTGCTTGGCCGCATCGGCACGGACGGTGCGCCGCCGCGGGCTGGAATCGTCCATAGGTTGGACAAGGACACATCTGGTGTCATCATTGCCGCAAAGAGCGTCGCCGCTCAGGAAGCGCTTGCCGCGCAGTTCCGCGACCGGACGACCATAAAGATATACATTGCCATAACCCAACGGCGCCCGGCCGAGCCACACGGCCGCATCGATACATGGTTGGCACGTGACCCGCGGGATCGCAAGCGTTTCGCATCGGCTCCTGAAGGCACCGGCAAGCGAGCCATAAGCGAATGGCGGGTGCTTGCAGAGGCGGCGGGCTACGCGGTGGTGGCGCTCAGGCCAAAAACCGGGCGGACGCACCAGTTGCGCGTCCATTGTCGCGACCTGGGATGCCCGATTCTGGGAGATCCGATATATGGCAGGCCTGACAGGCGATTCCCGGCTGCCACGCTGATGCTCCATGCATACGAGCTACGGATCAGGCTTCCGGGGAGCGATGAGGTGTCGATATTCAAGGCGCCCGTGCCGGAACGGATCGTGTCTGTCGCCTCCGCGCTTGGACTCGATCCGTTCCCGGATCTGGATTTTCAGTAGTGTCGGGGAGCGGAATCCCTGGGCTTCTCCTGGGCTTCATTGACGCGAAGCTTGCGTCCTTCGAACTCCTGGCCATCGAGTTTCTGGATGGCGGCCTGCGCGGCATCATCGGATGACATTTCAACGAAGCCAAAGCCTTTTGCGCGTCCCGTAGCCCTGTCCATGATGACGGCCACAGAATCAACCGTGCCAAATTGACCGAACAGCTCCCGGAGAGAGTCCTCCGTCGTGGCATAGTTCATGTTCCCGACATAGATCTTCTTTGACATGGCACGGTCTCCGTCGCACCGGCTTGAAAAAACCGGCAGAAATCGGTTCGCAGAAGCGAACCTGTCATCCGCTCCAGGACAGGGCGGAATGAGCACAGAGCGACTATAATACGCCCAATGTCAGCCGTCAACGGCGATAAGCGGGCAGCGAAAATACCAAAATTTCATGTTTTCTTGACAAAGGGCCACCATTCACTATAATGAACCGTCTATACAAGAAAGCAGGAGGACACGATGGCTATACTGTATGTAGCCCTTCCTCTTGCCGGGCTTTTCCTGGGATGGATGATCCGCTGGCTTTATGCCAGATTTCAACTTACGGCCGCCGAGCAAAAAGCGGCGCGTATAACGCAAGAAGCGGTAAAACAGGCTGAGGCGCAGAAGCGGGAAATACTGCTTGAGGCCAAAGATCAGCTCATCAGGGAGAGAAACCAGCAAGAGCGGGATACCCGCGAACGAAGAGCAGAGATCCAGCGATACGAGCGCAGGCTCGTCCAGAAAGAAGAAAACCTAGACAAGAAGGTAGAGACCCTCGAGAAGCAGGAAGAAGCCTTGGATGAACGCACCAAGGTTATTTCCGAGAAAGAGGATTTCCTGTCCGGTCAGGAAGAGCGCTACCGCAAGGAACTCGAACGAATATCGGGTCTGAGCCCTGAAGAAGCCAAACGCCTCATAATACAGGGCCTCGAAAACGAGGCTCGCCATGACGCGCAGGTCTTGCTGAACAAGATCGAGCAGGAAGCACAGACTGGTGCCGAGAAGCGTACACGGGATATCCTGGTTACCACGATGCAGCGGCTCGCCGCCGATGTCACCGCCGAAGTAACCGTGACCAGCGTCGCGCTGCCGGGCGATGAGATGAAGGGCCGCATCATAGGCCGCGAGGGACGGAATATACGCACCCTCGAGACGCTGACCGGCGTCGATGTGATAATCGATGATACGCCGGAAGCAGTGGTCATTTCATGCTTTGACCCGGTTCGCCGCGAGATTGCACGAGTATCACTTGAGCGCCTTATCCAGGATGGGCGGATACACCCCGCACGCATCGAGGAAGTGGTCCAGAAGGTCAGCCGCGAAATATCGCAGAAGATTTTCGAAGAAGGCGAGAAGGTCGTCTTTGATCTTGGCCTGCACAACATGAATCCGGAATTGATACGCGCCCTTGGTCGCCTGCACTTCAGGACAAGCTATGGTCAGAACGTGCTGTCGCATTCCAAGGAAGTGGCGGTCATAGCCGGCATGCTCGCAGCGGAAATTGGCGCCAATCGCGACCTCGCCAAGCGCGGCGCTCTGCTCCACGATATCGGCAAGGGCATCGAGACAGACTCTGATCAGAACCATGCCGAGGTTGGCATGGAGCTGGCCCGAAAACTTGGTGAGGATCCACGCGTCGTCAACGCTATCGGTTCGCACCACGCCGACGTCGAGCCCATATGCCTTGAGAGCGTCCTGTGCCAGATAGCGGATGCTATTTCGGCGGCCAGACCTGGCGCCAGGCGAGAGACGCTTGACAACTATGTAAAGCGCCTCGAGAACCTGGAGAACATCGCCGAGAGTTTCTCTGGCGTCGACAAGGCTTATGCCATACAGGCAGGCCGCGAGTTGCGCATCATCGTCAACAACGAGAAGGTTTCTGACGAGGATGCCAAGGAGCTGTGCAAGTCCATAGCCAAGAAGATAGAGACCGACATGCGCTATCCTGGTCGCATCAAGGTTACGATCATCCGTGAAACGCGCATCGTAGAGTACGCTCGCTGACATAGCTTCGCTCTTGAGAGTACGCGGAACGATTCGGGCCGTCCTTCGGGGCGGCCCCGCTTTTTGAGAATTGGCGGCTTGTGCCGCGGAAAGATGTATAGCGATGGCTTACAGGATACTGATGCTGGGCGACGTCATTGGAGACGCAGGCCTGTCCGCGCTGCGAACGCGTCTGCCGGGGCTTGCCCATGCCAGCGGTGCGGCCCTGGTTGTGGCCAATGGCGAGAACGCTGCGGGTGGCTTCGGCTTGACCAGGGAAACAGCGGATTCGCTCTTTTCCGCTGGAGTTCACATCATAACAAGCGGCAACCATATCTGGGAGAAGAAGGGGTCGACGGAGTTGCTTCAGAGTGACAGCCGCATATTGAGGCCGGCAAACTATCCGGCGCGGGCGCCGGGACATGGCATAGCGGAGCTCTTGATCGATGGCAGGCGCCTGGTCGTCATCAACCTGCAGGGACGCGAGGGTATGAGCCCTATCGATTCTCCGTTTACCTGTGCCGATGCGCTGCTGGCGGACCTTGAGCCTGGCGCGATTGTGATAGTCGATTTCCACGCTGAGTCATTCGCGGAGAAGGAAGCCCTGTCGCTTTACCTGGACGGACGCGTCGCGGCATTCGCGGGGACGCATACCCACGTCCAGACCGCAGATGAGCGCATCCTGCCGCGTGGCACCGGGTACATTGGCGATCTTGGCATGTCCGGTCCCGTTGACTCGGTGATCGGCGTCAAGATCGATGGATGTCTGAGGCGAAATCTGAGCCAGATGCCTATAAAAATGGAAGTCGCTGAAGGCGACTCGGTCGTGTCCGGAGCGCTGTTCGACATCGATGATGCGGGACATTGCACCAAAATCGAGCGCATATTGATTCATTGAGGCTGGTTTGTGATACCTGAAAACGGTTCCATCTGGTATCCTGCTTGCTGATACTGTCATGATGGAGGCGGCCTGTGAAGTTGCTCGTATTCGTGCTCAATAATGAAGAATACCTGGAAGGCGTGCTGGAAGCCTATGTCGAAGCCGGGGTAGCGGGTGCGACCATACTCGATTCAGAGGGCATGGGGAGATTCCTGGCGTACGAAGTGCCGCTTTTTGCGGACTTCAAGGACTTTATGCAGGGCAACAAACCGCGTAACAAGACCATCCTTTCCGTTCTGCACGATGATGCCACGCTTGAACGGCTCAAGCCATTGATCGACGAGGTGGTTGGCGGGCTGTCAAAGCCAGGTGCGGGCATCATGTTCACCGTACCAGTCGACTGGTTCGCCGGTCCGGCCCGACCAAGCGAGGAGGCCTGATCATGCCGAGCCTTCGATCCGTGCTTGATGCTGGCTGTGTCGCGGTCGATGTCGCCGCTATCAGCAAGGATGCCGCGCTTTCCGCCCTCGTCGATATGATGGCAGAGTCAGGCATTACCCACGATGGCGCCGGGCTGTTGCGGGCGGTGCTTGAGCGCGAGGCCTTGGCTCCAACGGGTATAGGCAGTGAATGTGCCATACCGCACGCGCAGACCGACGCGGTAGCTGAAACGCGCATGGCGGCAATCCGGCTTGCGCAGCCAATCGACTTTGGCGCTCCCGATGGCACGGCGGCCAGGCTTGTCTTCCTGATAGTCGGCCCCAAGGACTCGGCCGCCCTGCACCTGCGGCTTCTCTCACGGCTGGCCCGCGTGCTGAGCGACGACGATATCAGATCCCGATTGCTGGCGGTCGCTGATGCTACAGCATTCATGGATGTGCTTTTTTCAACCGATCCGCCACCGTCAGCGTGCGCTTGACACCGTTAATTTATTTCGTGTATAAACGTCCGGTCGAGCGACGCTTGCGTGGCTCGTCGATCTGCCCGCGGCGATGGTGGAATTGGCAGACACGCCAGCTTGAGGTGCTGGTGCCGAAAGGCATGGAGGTTCAAGTCCTCTTCGCCGCAACCCAAGACAGCGGCTGCCCTTCAACCGGCGGCCGCTGTATTTATTTAAACCTCGAAGCGGACTTGATCCGAGACAGGATGTCGAGGAGCGCAAGTCAAGTCCTCTACGCCGCAACTATGGAACCCCGGCCCTTGAGGTCGGGGTTTTTTGTATGCACGATTGTTCTTGCTGAAAGGCGGCAGGCAGTGGATGACTCGATCAGGCAAAAGATCACGGCATTGAGCCTTGACGAGAAAATTTCGTCGCTGAGCGGACTCGATTATTGGCACCTTCGACCGATACCGCGCCTTGGCATTGCCGGCATCATGGTTGCCGATGGTCCGCATGGGCTTCGGAAACAGACAGGGCCGGCGGATCAGCTTGGTTTGGGTGACAGCGTGCCGGCAACATGCTTTCCTTCGGCCGTCACGCTCGCCAGCTCCTGGGACAGGACCGTGCTGCACCACGTTGGTGTGGCTCTGGCCCGGGAGTGTCGCGCCGAGCATGTTTCCGTGCTGCTTGGCCCCGGCATCAATATCAAGCGAAGCCCGCTCTGCGGCCGCAACTTCGAATATTATTCAGAAGACCCCTATCTAGCCGGCACCATGGCGGCGAGTTTCATCGATGGTGTGCAGAGCCAGGGCATTGGCACAAGCCTTAAACACTTCGCAGTAAACAATCAGGAATCGTTCCGCATGGTCGTCGACGCTGTCGTCGACACACGTACGCTGATGGAGATATATCTGGCAGGCTTCGAGATAGCCGTACGGCAGGCTCACCCTTGGACAGTCATGTGCTCCTACAATAAATTGAATGGCATCCATACCAGCGATAATGCCTGGCTGCTCGACACCGTGCTGCGAAGTGAATGGGGTTTTGAAGGCGCTGTCATAAGCGATTGGGGAGCCACAAACGACAGGGTGCTGGGTCTCGAGGCTGGCCTGGACCTGGAGATGCCAGGCAATGAAGGCGCCTGGGATGCGGTGATACGTGACGCAGTTGCTTCTGGCCGACTGGATGAGTCAGTCATCGATCGAACTATTGCCCGCTACATCCAGCTTGTCGACAAGGCTCGGGCCGCGCTCGTGGCCGACTGGCATTACGACCCGGATACCCACCACATGATCGCGCAATGGGCCGCCGAGCAATCGAGTGTCTTGCTCAAGAATGACGCAGACACGCTGCCTCTGTCACGCGAACTGAGCGTCGCAATCATCGGTGCCTTTGCCAGGGAGCCCCGGTACCAGGGAGCTGGCAGCTCCCTGGTGCATCCCACCAGGCTCGATGCGGCATACGAGCATATTGCAGAACGCGCGGAGTCACGGTTTGCGCCGGGCTTTGATCCGGAGCGGACTGACATTGATGCCGTGCTCGAAAGTGAAGCCCTCCGTATTGCGGCCGCAAGCGATGTCGTATTGTTCTTTGCCGGCCTGCCTGCAGCTCGCGAGTCTGAAGGGTTTGATCGTGTCGACTTGCGGCTGCCAACGAACCAGGAGCATCTCCTGTCGCGGCTCGCAGCCGCGACACGGCATGCTGGCCGCCGGATTGCCGTGGTGCTGAGCAATGGCGGGCCGCTTGAAATGCCGTGGATAGATGATGTCGACGCGGTGCTCGAAAGCTACCTTGGCGGCCAGGCGGGCGGTGCAGCGATTGCGCGGCTTCTGTTCGGGGACGTGACGCCTTCCGGCAAGCTGGCGGAAACTTTTCCGCTCCGGCTTGATGATACCCCCGCATACCACTATTTCCCTGGCTCTGCCCAGACAGTCGAGTATCGTGAGGGCCTCTATGTGGGCTATCGATACTACGACTCTGCCCATGTTCCGGTCTTGTTTCCATTCGGGCACGGGCTGTCGTATACCAGTTTCGAATATGATCACCTGCGGCTCTCCGCGGATCACATGGATGCAGGCGATACGCTGTCGGTGCAGTGCTCGATACGCAATGCAGGCGCGCGCGCCGGTAGCGAGGTCGTGCAGCTGTATGTCCACGCCAGGGCCAGCACGGTGTATCGACCCGAACAGGAGCTCAAGGGTTTCGAGAAAGTCAACATGGAGCCCGGCAAATCGGTTCTTGTTTCGTTCAGGCTCGACGCGCGCAGTTTTGCCTTCTTCGATGTCAGGAGCGGCGCCTGGCAGGTCGAGCCAGGAATTTACGACATCAGGATCGGCTCTTCATCGAGCGATATCCGGCTTGCGGCACCTATCGATGTCCAATCCGCGTTTGAGCCGATTATCGATCCTGGCTTACAGAGCCAGCTGGCGGTGTATTACCGTGTCGCTGTCGCAGGTGCCGATACGGTTTCAGATGCGGCGTTCGAAGCGTTGATGGGGCGACCCTCGGTGTCGAAGGCGGATGGTTCGGAGTTCGATCTTGATATGCCAATCCTGGCCCTGCGTTCAAGGCTACTTGGCAGGCTGGTGGTTCACCTGCTGGAGCTGATGCTCGCGCATGAATCGAAGCGTTCCCGGCGCATCGAGGACAGCGCGTTGCCTATGGCCATTCTGGAAATGCCGGTTCGGGCTCTGGTATTGCTCGGGAAGGGCAGGTTCAGCTTCAGGCAGGCGGAGGCCATGCTGGAAATTCTGAATGCGCATCCGCTACGAGCGATCTCCAGACTGATGCGCTGAGCCAAGCCCGGGAACCTCTGTGAAATGCTCAACTTCCACTTGACAACAACCTCTAATACATGAGTAATATGCTATAGAACCAAGGATATAGATATTCATGGTTCTATATATTCAGAACCAGACGTGAGGCGGATTCTTAGCCTCAGTGTCACAGGAGGAATTACATGAAGAAGATTTCAGTAGTGGTCTTGGCGCTACTCTGCGCTTCCGCGGCCTTTGCACAGACCGCGACCGTCTATTTTGTAGCGCATCAGGGTGGTTACATCGGTGAAGCCACCGTCACCGTAAAGGGCACCAAGGTCACCAGCGCCAGCATGGCTGAGTGGCAGGGACCGGATGGCTGGGCAGAGTCCAATTCAGCCGATGGCAAGGCCATTGTCGACGGCGCCATCGTCCGCGTGCCAGATCCTCTGGCCAATACAGGCGTGGCCGATCCCGCTATCAAGGGCTACATGTTCTATATCTTCAACCAGAAGGATGGACTCGAGACCTGGTCGCAGTTTACCCCTGGAAAGACCGGCTTCACTCGCCCGAATGGTCACTACGAGCGCGACTTCCGCGGACTGATGGGCAACCCGATCCGCGCCGCCGCCTACGCCAAGGCCGCCCGTGAAGATACCCTCGTCAACGTTACCATCGATGGACTCAAGGTTACGGTAGGCAAGCCTGCTTCCCAGACCGTCCATTACGGCAACATGAACAAGGCCGATCCCCGTGCCACCTACATGGAACTCAACGCGTCGAGCATCGGCTATCGATACAACAACAAGGCCACGATCGCGTTTTTCATGGCCAACCCGACCGCCGATTACACCACCTTCACGATGAGGAAGGCCAAGCTTTCCTTGAAGGAAGACAAGGCAGTCGACGCCGCCGCGAAGACAGCGGACTATACCGCGGCCGATGATGTTGTATACGCCGTCGCCGACGCGGTGACCGGAGCCACGTACTCTGACTTCCCGCACTACGCCCTGGAACTCCAGGCGGCGTACAAGATGGCTCTTGCCGAGGGCAAGGTCAAGTTCAAGAAATAGGCCGATTCCAGTCCAGTATCAAGCCAGGGCCATCACGGTTCTGGCTATTTTTTTATCCATACGCGGCTGCCCAGTCATATGCACGATAGTCATGGATTCTTGGTTGATTTCTGGATACTATACAGGTACATCAACAAGTGTTTCGGAGAATGACATGAGAAGAGTGAGTCTTGTATATGCAGGAGTTGCCCTCTTGCTGTCATCGTGCGCGTCGATAGGCGACCCGTTTGTGCTGGCGTTCGATGTGGACGGCCAGTATCAGTCAAGGGCGGTGACTTCCGCCGGCATCGACGCCTATCGAACAGACCTTGTTGGCGCCGGTGATCTTTCCGCTTCCGGCAAGGTGCAGCGGTACTTCGAGGTTGCCTTGCGCTATGATCCGTCAAATACCGAAGCGGCACGCTACCTGGCGCTGGTGGAGGACTACCGCGCTGGCCGATTCTCCGCGGCGGTCAAGGACGCCGATGCCCTGCTCAAGAAGCCATCGAGAAGCGTTGACGATGAGTACGCGCTGCTGCTCGCTGTCCGCAGGGCGACTACTATTTATCCGCAGGATGAATCGACCATCAGGCTGGTCAAGGCGACCGCGGGGTTGCGTACATCATTCATTGCCGGCAGAATAGCCGAGATCAGGGCGACTATGGCAGCCGTGTCCAAGGATGCCAAGGTTGCGACGCGCGAGAAGTCCTCGATCGATGCGTTCAGGATCGCGCTCAAGATCAACACAGTGGATCCAGGTGACCTGGAAGGCGCCCAGCTCTATCGTGAGCTCAAGTCCGAAGTGGCAACCATAGTGGGGCACCGAGTGGATGGGATCGATGCACTGGTCAAAAACTCGGAATTTGACGATGCGCGGACGCAGCTTCTGGCCGCAAAGGAACTCGATCGAATCAGCGGTGGCAGCTTTACGGGCCCAGTCCAGAGCGCCGAGTACCGCCTGTATCTATCGTGGGCACGCTACCACGAGAAGCGCAAGGAGTGGCCCAAGGCGGATGCCAGAGTCAAGTCGGCGCTGGCTGTGCGACGGGGCAGTGAGGCCATCGCGTTGGAGAAGCGCATAGCCGCCTCGGTGGCTGCCTCCGACCGTGGCGCCACGTTCAATGACGGGCTCAAGAATCTCGACACGTACATTGCAAAGGATGATCTGGTTCATGCCCAGCGTCTGTTGTCGTCACTGGCATCTGGCCCAGTCGACGCTTCCAAGCGCCAGGCGCTTGAACTCAGGCGCAAGAAGATGGCTGAATCGATGGCCAATCTCTATGCCATAGGCATCAAGGCCTATAGAGATGAGCGCTTCGACGATGCCGCGACAGCCTTTGAGTCGGTGATAGCCGTTGATGCCTCATACGAAGATGCCGCCGCGTACCTGGACAAGGCAAGGGCCAAGCAGAAGCTACTCGATCAATACTGAACCGCATCACCGGAGGTCGTACCATGCCCCAGCACCTGGACCAGCGCCGTCTTCAATCCTTTGTTCCAGAGTGGGCATGGACCGCTCTGGTCATGCTCTGGCTCGTCGTGCCAATTCTGGCGCGGGTCGGTCCGACCGTGCCTACCGCGCTGGGAGCCGGTCTGCCATCCGTGGTTGCCGGAGTGCTTGTCGCGCTGTTAGTCCTCTGGAAACTGGCGTCCTGGTTCTTCGTCGACTCGCTGGGTATCGTAGCCGATCCGGAACGTCCACTGTCGATGGTAATGCACGTTGTCTCTTCAGCGGCGGTACTGCTGATCATATCGGCGCATGCAATGACCTATGCGACACGTCCTGGTTACTTTGCGGCCATTCCCTGGTGGACGTGGCTGACGGGGCTCGTATCACTAGTCTGGAACGCGCATTCCCTAATGAAGCTGATCAAGGTTCTGAGCGAACGCGACGCCGGCTTTCGTGAATATGCCGAGTTCCGTCGTACCACAGAAGAGACCGAACCCAAGGGCCTTGGGCGGGCGCGTGGTATCCAGGGACGTATGACCATGGCCTTCACCGGCCTGATCCTGCTTGTGGTCATAGTGCTCGCGACATCCCTGCTCCAGGATTTTGGCACGACCTTGCTACGCGCGATCATGGACAATGGCAGGGCACTTGCAGACAGGACCGCCAGCATTGTCAAGACAAGTATAGGTGACAGGATAGCACTTGACGAATACCTGGCGATAGAATCAAAGAAGAATGAGAACTCGTCGTTCCCGTTCTCCAGCGTCTCGAGCTACCGGCGAGACCCCAAGACGGGTAGCTATGCAATTCGGTCATCGACTGACCCGACCAGGATCGGAGAGCTGCTCGATCCGACCCAGGCGGCTGCGGTCAAGCTAAGCGAATCGATGATAATGGGTGCCAAGACCATAGAGTTCAGGGCGCCTGTGCTATTGTCAGGTGTCAATCTGGGCTTCACTTCAGTGGTCTATGACAGACAGACAATATATGGCCCTTACTATCTGACCAAGGTAAAGGCGACGATCATAGCCTTGCTGTTCGTGTATGCTTCGGTCTTTGCCACGTTCCTGTTTGGTCGCGGCATAGTCTTTCCTATCCTGTTCCTGAGCATGAGCGTAAACTCACTGGCGGCGCGACTGGCATCGATGGTCAAGGGTGACGAGCGCATCACCTCCGACAATCTGCAGTATACCGATCGCGTTACGACAAAGGACGAGATCAAGCGCCTGTCGGTGGAAATAGGAAACATGGCCACGGTCATACGAGGTGTGGTTCCCTATATCTCGGCCTCGACGCTCAAGCATTCCGCACGCAATGCCCCTATGACGGAGCTCCGTGAACTGGCATTCCTGTTCACTGATATCCGTGGCTTTACGACCATTTGCGAAGGCCTGTCGCCTGAAAATGTCGTGTCTATGCTTAACCACTATTTAGATCTGCAGACCTCTGCCATTATCGCCAACGGTGGTGACGTTGACAAGTTTGTGGGTGACGAGATCATGGCCTCGTTCGATGGTCCAGACAAGGAGATACGGGCGTGCCGGGCGGGCATGGACATCCGCAAGGCGATGGCTGAAGCACAAGCGAAAGCCCGGAGCGAATCCGGTGCCATCATATCCATTGGCATCGGCATCAATTCAGGGCCCGTCGTGTTCGGCTCCGTGGGCGCTCGCGACCGGATGGACTTTACCAGCATAGGCGATACGGTCAATCTCGCCGCCAGGCTTGAAGGCGCAAACAAGACCTATGGTACCAAGTCGCTTATAACCGAGGCTGTCTACGAGCAGGTCAAGGATATGTTCCTGTGCCGGGAAATTGACCTGATGACGGTAAAGGGCAAGCGCGTGCCGGTGCGCATCTTCGAGCTGCTGCAGCAGAAGGAGGATGCGCCTGTACGTGTCCGTCATGTCAAGGATGGATTCGAGGCTGGCCTCAAGGCGTATCGCGCCATGCGCTGGGAGGCCGCCCGGAAGCTGTTCAGTGGGGTGCGCGATACGTATGACGATGAAGCAAGCGCGGTCTTCCTCAGGCGGGTCGAAGTGTTCGAACGCAATCCGCCACCAGATGACTGGGATGGTGTCTTCAATATGACTGTCAAGTAAGGGCCGCATACTATTCTTTCGCGGAATATTCTGCTATATTCATCCAGACGAGAATATCCGCGGCGCCTTGATGGAATGTACGCGGAACGGCCCCGGACACATACCCAAGTGCCCGGCAGGCCTAACCTTCCTTCTCGCACCAAGGATTTTCATGCAAACCACTTCGTTCGAATCGCTCGGCCTCATGCCCGCGTGCCTCGAGGCATTGCGCCACGAAGGCTACGAATCACCAACCCCTATCCAGATTGAAACCATACCGAGTCTCATAGCCGGCCGCGACTTGCTCGGCTGCGCACAGACGGGCACCGGCAAGACGGCGGCATTCGCGCTGCCGACGATACAGCGGCTGACGCTGTCGCCGGTCAAGCGCCAGCCACACAAGGCCAGGGCCTTGGTCGTCGCCCCGACACGGGAACTAGCCATCCAGATTGACGTCAGCTTTGGCGCGTATGGCCGAAAGACCGAAATAAAGCGCGCCTGCGTATATGGCGGCGTCGGCAAGGTGCCACAGGTCCGTGCGATGGATCGCGGTGTCGATGTGCTGGTCGCCACGCCCGGTCGGTTGCTCGATCTGATAGGGGATGGCGCCATCGATCTGTCCGCCGTGGAGATAGTCGTATTCGACGAAGCGGACCGCATGCTCGACATGGGGTTCATCCATGATGTACGCAAGATCATAGCCCTGTTGCCGCCGAAACGACAGACGCTGCTGTTTTCTGCGACCATGCCCACCGAGATTGAATCACTTGCCAGAAGCCTGCTCAACAACCCCGTTCGCGTTGCTATTGAGCCGGAAAAGCCTACGATCGAGCTGATATCCCAGAGCCTCTATTACGTGGAAAAGGGATGCAAGCGTGACCTGCTGGTCCACCTCATCAAGGAACTTGGGGTTTCGAGGGCCGTTGTGTTTTCTCGCACCAAGCATGGCGCCGACCGCATAGCCAAGAGCCTGCACCTTGCAGGTATTCCAGCCGGGGTCATTCATGCCAACAAGGGCCAGGGCAACCGGACCAAGACCATGGAGGCGTTCAGGGCGGGAGAGACGCCGGTTCTCGTCGCAACTGACCTGGCCGCGCGTGGCATCGATGTGGACGATATTTCCCACGTGTTCAACTTTGACATGCCGACCGAGCCGGAAACCTACGTGCATCGAATAGGCCGGACTGCGCGCGCAGGCGCCAGTGGCGCGGCTGTGTCCTTCTGCGATACCGAAGAAAAGCGCCTGCTCAAGCAGGTGGAGCATCTTCTTGGAACCGGTATCCCGGTCGTCAAGCAGCATCCTTTCGCGGGAGTCCATCCGGCTCCTACCGAGGAGGATCTGCGTGACGCGATGTTCGAGGCTCGATCCAAGGATCGCATGCGAGGCCGTGGGCAGTCACAGGGGCGCGGCCGTCCATCTGCACCAAGGCCAGGTGCGGCTCCGCGCGGCGCATCCGCACCGAGGGAGCCATCGCGTCCGGCGACGGCCCCTGCTGGCCGTGGTTCAGGCCCGCGTCGCGACGCACCGCAGCGTGGTCCGGCTCCTCGTCCCAGTGAACCTCGCCGGGAAGCACCCCGTCACGAGGCGCCACGTCACGAAAGCCCGCGACCGGGCCGTGATGTGCGCTCCGCAATAGATGAAATAACCGGTCGGCGTTCCTGAGTCGCACGGAAATGGTATGATGCCGGGGACGAGACTTGAACTCGCACACGCCTTGCGGCGTAAGGGATTTTAAGTCCCTGGTGTCTACCGATTCCACCACCCCGGCGGAAGCCGGGGAAAACCCCGGCGGAAGCCGGGGAAAACCCCGGCAATTGTGCACCGCATGATAACGGCGCTCCGGTCCGCCGTCAAGGCAACGTCAGCCTCCAGCCGCGAGCTACCGTAGAAAACACTTGCCCGGCAGCACAGGTAGACATATAGTATAGCCTTTGAAATCCTGCAACCAACTGAGCGGATCATGGGTAACCATCGTACACGCTTGCTCGAGCATTAAATAAAGAGGCTCATGATATGGACACAGTCCTGATAATCGATGATGAATGGAGCATCCGTGAAGTGGCCACGATGATGCTCGAGCGGGCCGGGTACAAGGCGATGAGCGCCGCATCCGCCGAGGATGGCCTGTCGATGTTGGCCAGCAACCGCTTCAGTGCCGTCCTGGTCGATGTCATACTCCCTGATAAAAACGGGCTGGAGCTATCGCTTGAGCTGAACCGCAGATGGCCCAATATTCCAATTATTCTGATGTCGGGCCGCGTCTCCACCGAGGCGGATTCCATAAAAAATTTCAATGGTCATTTTGGCATCTCGGGTTCCATATCAAAACCATTCACCCAGGAACAATTGATCTCATCACTTGCAGAAGCGCTTGCATTGACATCATGAACAGGATTCCAGCTTGACGTCTCCAGGTCATCGGCGTAGGGTGTAATGGCAATGCCAGCGCGGCCATGCAGCGCCAGGCAACACAGCCAAGGAGTGCCCGATGTCACTGCAGACCGCGTGGTTCAGAAGCTATCAAGCCGTGATGCGTCTGGCTGCCATTTTTCTGTCATTTGATCCGCCCGAACTCCTGGAAGGTGCGGGTAGCCTCAAGCGGCTAGCCGCCTTCATCAAGTCAAAAGGGTTCACCAAGGTCTTGGTGGTGACGGACAAGGGCCTGATGGCGGCACACCTTCTGGATTGCCTGTTTGAGAGCCTCGACGAGCAGGCTGTCTCATACACGCTCTTTGATGGAACCCAGGCTAATCCGACCATCCAGAATATTGAGGATGCTCTCCAGCTATACAACGATAATCGGTGCGAGGCTGTTATAGCATTCGGTGGTGGCTCCGCTATGGACTGTGCCAAGGGCTGCGCGGCGCGCGCCACGAATCCGGGCAAGAGCATTCCGCGCATGCGCGGGTTGCTCAAGGTCTCGCATCGACCAGCCACCCTGTTCGCCGTGCCCACGACTGCGGGTACCGGTTCCGAGACAACTGTAGTCGCAGTGATAACCGATCCGTCAACGCACGAGAAATACGCCATAAATGATCCCAAGCTGCTGCCTGATTACGCTGTGCTTGATCCGGAACTGACTGTGAGCCTTCCGCCATATATTACTGCGACCACAGGCATGGATGCGTTGACTCATGCGGTAGAGGCCTATATTGGACAGAGCAACACGAAGAACACCGCAGGACAGGCCGAACGGGCTGTGGAATTGATATTTGCCAACATCGAGATCGCCTGGGATGATGGCAAGAACCTTGAGGCACGCTCGAACATGCTGTGCGCGTCGTTCCATGCCGGCATCGCCTTTACGCGGGCCTATATCGGCTATGTCCACGCCATAGCACACTGTCTGGGTGGATTGTATGGTGTGCCCCACGGCCTGGCCAATGCTGTCATCCTGCCCTATGTTCTTGACTTCTATGGTGAATCGGTATATGAACCCTTGGCGCGCCTTGCTGACATAGCCGGTGTGTCCAGCCCCGGGCAGAGTACAGCGGAAAAGGCGGACGTCTTCATCGCCGCCATACGGAGCCTCAACCAGCACATGGGCATTCCTGACAAGCTCGAGCAGATTCGGGAAGCGGACATCCCGCTTATCGTCGAGAGGGCCCTGCATGAGGCGCATCCTTTGTATCCAGTACCACGATTCATGTGCCCCGCCGATTGTGAGGGCGTGATCCGGAGGGTGATGTCTGAGTAGTTCCTCGAAGCTTGTTACGATGCCACTGACTATATGACGGGCGGTAGCGTCAGGGGTTGCCACCACAATTGATGGTACCTAAAATTGAGTCGCAACAAGCTTCGTGAAACTAGCAAAAATTCATGTACGCAGACGGGAGCTGAAAATGCAGTTATCGGTCAAGGATGTCGCCAGCCTCATAGATACCGATGAGAATACCATCTATCAATGGATCAGACAGGACAGCATTCCATATTTCCGCATCAATGAAGAATACCGTTTCAATCGGGCCGATCTGCTCGAGTGGGCCACAACACGCCGGATTAGATTCAACGCAAACATGTTCATTGATGACGATGATGCCATCGCAATGCCCGGAATAGCCCAGGCACTTGCGGTTGGAGGTGTCCTATACAACGTGGGTGGCTCGGATCAGGCGTCCGTGCTCAGATCGGTTGTGGACGCGGCGAGACTTCCTGAGGCAGTGGACAAGGACTTTCTGTACAGCGTTCTTCTGGCTCGGGAGACGCTTGGTTCGACGGGCATAGGTGGCGGCATAGCGATTCCGCATGTGCGCAATCCGGTCGTCCTGCATATTGCCACTCCATCGGCGACGCTATGCTTTCTTGAAAACGCCATTGATTTCAAGGCGGTTGACGGCCAGCCGGTGAATATCCTTTTTACCCTGATAAGCCCGACAGTGCAGATGCACCTGCATCTGTTGTCGCGACTTGGGCTGGTATTGCGTGATTCTGACTTCAGGGATGCTCTGCATCGACAGGCTACCGCCGAGGAAATACTTGCCATCGCTGCCGGTGTCGAGGCTCGTGTGTCCCAGCCAGCCCAGGCATCGGAAAAGTCTGGGTCATGATGGCTGCCGCGAGGAAGACTAGATGCCACTGAATGCAATCACGGTCGGTATTATCATTTTCGCTGTCAGTGGTCTCCCCAGCCTCTTCATGTCGAGGCTCGCAAGGCTGAGCCAGCGGGTCCAGGTGTCGCTGACGAGCGTTGGCGCCGTGATTGGCCTGTTTGGTGCCTTTTCCGGCCTGTCTGGCGCGTTCATCATCGCCGCACCCTTTCCCTGGCCATCGGTAGGGAATTCATTCATAGGACTCGATGCCCTCTCCGCGTTCTTTCTGGTGCCGGTCTTCCTGATAGGCGGGCTGGGGCCTGTCTATGGTCTTGGCTACTGGTCCCAAAGGGAGAAGCCGCGCAGCGGCCATTCGGTGCAGGTATTCTGGGGGTTCATAGTCGCCGGCATGGCACTGCTGGTGACAAGCAGGCATGCGATGGCCTTCCTTTTCGGCTGGGAGACCATGGCACTGTCGGCGTTCTTCCTGATCAGTGCCGAGAATGAACATCGGGAAACCCGCAAAGCCGGCTTCGTCTACCTGATTGCAACGCATGTGGGGACATTGTCGTTGTTTGGGCTCTTTTCAACCTGGCGCTGGGCCACGGGGTCGTTCGCGTTTGTGCCTCTGACAGCGGGTGCGGTATCGGCTGGAGTGATGAACCTGCTCTTCTTGTTGAGCCTGCTTGGCTTTGGCATGAAGGCTGGCATAATGCCGCTTCATTTCTGGCTCCCTGGCGCTCACTCCAACGCACCCAGTCATGTATCGGCCCTGCTTTCGGGTGTGATGATCAAGATGGGCATCTATGGCATCATGCGCGTGCTGATGCTGATGCCGGCTGGCCCGGCGTTCTGGGGAGTGTTGATCCTTGTGCTCGGTGTCGCCAGTGGGCTTTTGGGCGTCATATACGCACTGGGCCAGCATGACCTCAAGCGCCTGCTTGCCTACCACAGCATAGAGAACATCGGCATCATCCTCATGGGGCTGGGCGTGGCGATGCTCGGCCGTTCGCTTGGTCATCCCGTATGGTTTGCCCTCGGCATGGCCGGCTCCCTCCTCCATGTCTGGAATCACAGCCTGTTCAAATCGTTGCTTTTTCTCGGGGCGGGTTCAGTACTGCGTAGCGCTGGCACGAGACAGATTGATGCGCTCGGAGGTCTGGCACGGGCGATGCCGTGGACCGTAGCCCTGTTCCTGGTCGGAGCCGTGGCGATTTGCGGTCTGCCACCACTGAACGGCTTTATAAGTGAATTCTTGATATATCTGGGTCTGATGCGATCCCTGACGGTCGCGGGCTCGGGCGGGGCGGCTGTCGCGTTTGCGGCGCCGGCCCTGGCGATGATAGGTGCCCTGGCTGTCGCATGCTTCATCAAGGTGTTCGGTGTCGTGTTTCTGGGAAACCCCCGGACGATGCGGGCAGCGCAGGCGGTCGAATCGCCATGGACCATGCGACTGCCCATGCTCGTTCTCGCTGGCGCGTGCCTGACAATAGGACTGGCTCCTGGCCTGGTCCTTCCGGCTCTTGATCATGCCAGCGCCGTGATGAGTCCAGGCGTTGCCAGTACGGCGGGACCTTTGGCAACGCTTGTCCCACTGGGCGCGCTGTTCACTATGTCTGTTCTGCTCCTTGGCTTCATAGCCGTCGCGGCATCCATTCTGGCATCATTGTCCCGGGCCAGTAGGAGAGCGCCGACCTGGGATTGCGGCTACGCCAGCCCGACCAGCAGGATGCAGTACACGGCTTCTTCATTCGCGCAGAGCATCGTGCGGCTCTTCAATGCCATACTGAGGCCGGATATCCATCAACCGCAGCTGGATGGTGCCTTTCCAGTATCGGCATCGATGCACAGCCATGTGGCGGACGGCGTTCTTGATGGGTGGCTCATACCTTCGGCCACGCGCCTGCAAGGCCGGTTCCGCTGGTTCCACCGCTTTCAGCAAGGCTTGACACAACACTATGTGCTTTTTATCGTGCTGGCCTTGGTGCTCCTCCTTGGTACGCTGATTCCATTCAAGGAAATAATGATATATATAGGCACGTTATGATTCGCTCTGACGTTTCAAGGAAACAAACATGACCACTCTGGAATTCGTGGTGGCCGCCGCCGTCCTGCTCTGTGTCAGCGGCGTGCCAGCCCTGATGTTGCCTGCCCGCTCGCTTCTTGGCCAGAGAACAACCACCGTGCTGGTCCTGACGGGCAGCATAATGGGTCTGCTGGGTTCTGTGCCGGCGCTTGTCGGCGCGTCCGCCGCGGGCGGCCTTCGGCTGCCGTGGTTCCTGCCGCAGGGGCAGGGGGCCATCGGTATCGACGCTCTGAGCGCATTCTTCCTGGTGCTCATCTTTGTCGTCCCCGCGCTAGGCTCAATCTATGGGCTCGAATACTGGAAACAGGGTGAACATTCGGGCAATGGCAGGAAGCTGGGGCTCTTCTATGGCATACTGGCGGGATCGATGGCGTTGGTGGTGGTGGCCCGCAATGGCTTCCTGTTCATGATAGTCTGGGAAGTGATGGCGATGGCTGCGTTCTTCGCGGCAACGGCAGAGGATGACAACCCCGAGGTGAGGAACGCTGGATGGGTGTACCTGATAGCCACCCATGTAGGCACGCTCTGCCTCCTGGCAATGTTCGCGCTCTGGAAGAGCGCTTCCGGTTCATTTCAGTTTGAACTGGCCCCGGCGATGCCCCAGGCCGTCGCGGGCATCATATTCGTGCTGGCTCTGGTCGGGTTCGGCTTCAAGGCGGGGATCATGCCGCTGCATGTCTGGCTGCCCGGAGCCCACGCAAATGCCCCTAGCCATGTCTCCGCGGTGATGTCCGGTGTCATGCTCAAGATGGGCGTCTATGGCATCATACGCATGACCGCCTTGCTGCCGTTGCCATCCACATGGTGGGGATCGACCACGCTGATAGTCGGAGCGGTGACTGGTCTGGCCGGCATAGCGTTCGCGATCAGCCAGAACGACATAAAGCGGATGCTGGCATATAGCAGCATCGAGAACATAGGCATCATCATGATGGGCATCGGGCTGGCCTTGCTCGGCCGGGCGATGGGGCGGGTTGACTGGATGCTGCTCGGCATGGGTGGCGCGCTGCTGCATGTCTGGAATCATGGCCTCTTCAAGTCGCTGTTGTTCCTCAACGCGGGAGCCATCATCCATGCCCAGGGCACGCGTGAAATAGACCGCATGGGCGGATTGGCTCGGAGCCTGCCGCTCCTGGCTGCCCTGTTCGCGGTCGGGGCGGTCGCCATCAGCGCGCTGCCACCACTGAACGGGTTCGTCAGCGAGTGGCTTATCTACCTGGGCTTGTTCGGCACGCTTGGCCTGGATGGCGGCCCTGGTTTTCCGGTGGCGGCTACGGCCGCGGTGTTCCTGGCCATGATTGGCTCCCTTGCCGTGGCGACGTTCGTCAAGCTGCTCGGCACGGTGTTCCTGGGTTCGCCGCGCCGCTCAGGTCCAGACGCAGAGCACCGCGGGCATGCTCTCTCGGTCATGATGACCGGCCCGATGATAGCGCTCGCCATCACCTGCCTGGCCATAGGCCTGGTCCCGGCCTTGTTCATTCCCGCGGTCGAGCGGGCGGCATATGGGTGGATGCCAGCTACGGCGAGCGGGCAGGCTTTGCTGGTGCTCGCGCCCGTACGCTGGCTAGGCCTTGCGGGTGTGGGGCTTGTGGCGCTGATAGCGATGATGGTCCTGGTATCCAGGATCATGCTGCGCGGAAAGAACGTCAGAAGGGGACCAACCTGGGATTGCGGCTATGCCCGTCCGTCTGCCCGTATGCAATATACCGGTTCGTCCTTGGGGCAATCGATCGTCGGCCTCTTTTCCGTGCTGCTTCGGCCCCGCACCGCTCCGCCGCTGATATCAGGAGCGATGCCGACTGCGACAGCATTCGAATCGCAGGTACCTGATACGGTCCTGGACAAGGCTGTGGTGCCAGTCTTCTCGTTTCTTGGCCTGCAATTGCCGCGAATCCGATTCATGCAGCAGGGCAAGCTCAACCTGTATCTGCTGTACATCGTCGTGATAACAGCGCTGCTCTTCATATTCGGATCGATGGGAGTCAGACCATGATCGAAACGTCGATACATATTGTGCTCCTGCTTGTCTTTCCGCCCTTGATGCTGGGGGTCATAAACAAGACCAAAGCATTCTTCGCTGGACGGAAGGGCGTGCCCCTGCTGCAGGCGTATTACGACATAGGCAAACTCCTGCGCAAGTCCCTGGTAATAAGCACGACGACTACATGGATATTCTGGGCTGGTCCCATCGTCAGTCTGGCGTCGGTGCTGGCTGCGGGCCTTCTTCTGCCACTGGGGCCATTCAACGCGCCCCTGTCATTCGTGGGCGACATGATACTGTTCGCGTACCTGTTTGGCCTGTCGCGCTTCTTCACGACAGCGGCGGCTCTGGATACCGGTTCAGCCTTCGAGGGCATGGGAGCCGCCCGAGAGGTAACATTCGCCCTGCTGTCGGAGCCCGCCCTGTTTTTTGCTCTGCTGGTGCTGGCAAAGGATTCCGGCTCATTGTCGCTCAACGCGATGCTGCATGGACCAGCCGCTGGCATTTCGGCATCCCTCATCGCTCCGTTCGTGCTCATAGCGATAGGGCTGTTCATCATCATGCTGGCGGAGGGTTGCCGTATTCCGGTTGACGATCCCAACACCCACCTCGAACTGACCATGATCCATGAGGTGATGGTGCTTGACCACAGCGGCCCTCTCCTTGGTCTCGTGCTGTACGGTGCGGCGATGAAGCTGTTCGAGCTTGGCTCCATGGTGTTGCACCTGGCTGTGCCGTTCCAGACGAGCATGGCGTGGCTGAACTGGATACTGCTGCTCGTCGAGCTGGTGGGATTGAGCGTGGCGGTTGGCGTCATAGAATCGATCATGGCCAGGCTCCGCATGCGGCATGTACCCAGCCTGCTTATTGGCGCACTCCTGTTGTGCGGATCCGGCTTCATTCTGTTGGTGAGGTGATGGCGATGCTCATTATCGAAATGCTGAACGCGATCCTGGTGATCGTCATGATTTTGAATCTCTTTGCGCTGGGCAACAGCCGCATCCAGACGGTCATACGCATCGTCGGCACGCAGGGAGCGTTGCTGGGGCTGGTCCCATTGCTGCTGCATACCGATCTTACGCTTCCTGTTGTGCTCGCGTCCGCCGCAGCCATACTGCTCAAGGGACTGGCAATTCCTTTGATGATGACGCGATCACTGCGCGCCGCCCAGATCAAGCGGGAGGCCGAGCCGCTCATCGGGTTTGTGCCGTCGATTGTGCTGGGCGCCATAGTCACCGGAACCATCTTGCTTGTTTCTTCGCGCCTGGCCCCGACGGGCATCCCGGCAGAATCGCTGATCATCCCGACATCGCTGGCGACGATCTGCACTGGCTTCATCCTGTTGATTACCAGGTACAAGGCGATATCGCAGGTGTTGGGCTACCTGGTCCTTGAAAACGGCATATACATCTTTGGAATGTTGCTGGTCGAAGCCATACCATTGGTCGTGGAGATGGGCGTGCTCCTGGACCTGTTCGTTGGTATCTTCGTCGTCTCCATCATTACAAACCACATCAATCAGGCTTTTTCATCGATGGATACCCGCCGCCTGGTATCGCTCAGGGAGGAGTGAGTCGTGGCCTTCATACTGATCCTTTTCCCGCTGGTACTGGCCGGCATAGCGGCGCTCATTCCATCGAATCGGTGGCGCCCATGGGTATTGCCGGTTGCCGGCGTTGCGCATCTGGCCCTGACGGTGCTGGTGCTCCAGCGCCCCGATATGCGGGTTACCAATGCCTGGCTGGTGCTGGACCCGCCAGGCGTGATAGTGCTGCTTGTCGTAAGCATTTTGTACCTGTTCAGCGCATTTTATTCTGTCGGATATCTGCAGTATCGGGCCGAACGGTCAAACCGTGTGTTCGTGGCCTGCCTGCTGATATTCCTGGGTGTCATCGGCCTCGTGACGTGGTCGCATCATCTTGGATTGATGTGGGTTGCAATCGAGGCCACGACGCTGTCTACCGCGCCGCTCATCTACTTCAATCACTCCAAGCTCAGCATCGAAGCGACATGGAAATATCTGCTTGTCGGATCGGTCGGCATTGCGCTGGCCCTGTTGGGCACGTTCTTCCTCGCGTATTCGGCGATGGCGGCGGGACTCGCGCCGTCGCTGCAGTACGAGGAACTCCTGGTCACGGCGCCCGGACTCTCAAAAACCTGGCTGCACGCCGCTGTCATACTGCTGCTCATCGGGTATGGAACAAAGATGGGGCTTGCCCCTATGCATACCTGGAAGCCGGATGCCTATGGGGAGGCACCCGGGGTCATCGGCGCCATACTTGCCGGCGGCGTCACCAGTTGCGCCTTCCTCGCTTTCCTTCGGGTCTACCATATAACGCTGGCCGCCGGAGAAGCGATATTCATTCAGCGCATCCTGCTGTTCATGGGACTGCTGTCTATGGCTGTAGCAGGGCTGTTCATGGTGGGCCAGCGCGATTTCAAGAGAATGCTTGCCTATTCCAGTGTAGAGCATATGGGCATTCTGATGATTGGCCTTGGCATCGGGGCGCCTGCCCTGTTCGGCACCATGTTGCACATCATGACCAACGGCCTCACCAAGGGCGTGCTGTTCCTTTCTGCAGGCAATATACATCGTTCCTACAACAGCAAGAGCACCGATGTGGTGCAAGGAGCCATGAGGCGCCTCCCATTGTCAGCCGGGCTGTTTCTTGCCGGCTTCATAGCGATAACCGGCTCGCCTCCCTTTGGCCCGTTTGTAAGCGAATTTTCTATACTCAATGGTGCCTTCTCTGCCGGCAAATACCTGGTCGCCGGCCTTTTCCTGGTATTCCTGCTCGTCGTGTTCATAGGCATGGGGCAGACCGTGCTCAAGGTGGTGCAGGGCCGCGTTCCAGCGGAGCTGCCGCCTACCCGGTATCGGGATGCCTGGCACACCACGGCTCCAGTCGTCGCCCTGATGGCGCTGGTCCTGCTGCTCGGCGTCTCGATTCCGGACCCGCTCCGAGCTCTCCTTGATGACGCGGTACGGTTTTTGGGGAGCAGACCATGAGGCTGGAAAAGAACGAGTTTACACAGGTGCCTGGCACCAACCTGGTCCGGCTAGATGAGATAGCTACCATGCCGGTGGATGATTTCGAGCAGGTGATCGTCGACGGCGTTGCCGACGGCAAACGTGTCGTGTCGATGTTTGGCGCCGGACAGGGCACGGAGGACAAGATCGCCGTGTACGCGGTGCTCGCCGATGACAGGCGGAGCCGGCTCTGTGTCGGCCGAACCGAGATGGCGGATGGCGCATACCCGTCGCTGACTCCACGGTGCCAGCAGGTGCACCTCTTCGAACGGGAGCTGGCCGAGCAGTTCGGCATAGTCCCGGAAGGGCATCCATGGTTCAAGCCCGTCCGGTACCAGCACTCGTGGACCGGGCGTGATGCGTGGGGCCGCAGCGCGACAGAAACGATTCTTCCGGGAGTGGGCGATTTCTACCGTGTCGAAGGCGAACAGGTACACGAAGTGGCCGTCGGACCGATACACGCGGGCATCATCGAGCCTGGGCATTTCCGCTTCCAGTGCCATGGTGAACAGGTGTTCCACCTGGAGATAGCGCTGGGCTACCAGCATCGTGGCATAGAGCGAGCGCTGTCTGGCGGGCCGGACAGCCGGTCGCTGCACTATGCGGAGACCCTTGCCGGCGATTCAACCATAGCCCATGCCAGCGCCTATACCCAGGTGGTTGAATCGCTGACAGGCCGCAAGAAGAACGCGCCCGCGCAGGTGATAAGCGCGATCATGCTTGAGCTGGAGCGCCTTGCCAACCATGTGGGTGATCTAGGAGCCCTGTCCGGCGATGTCGGCTATCTGCCCACGGCCAGCTTCTGCGGGCGCATACGCGGCGACTTCCTGAACATGACGGCCTTGCTCTGCGGCAACCGTTTCGGGCGCGGCATCGTGCTGCCGGGAGGACTTGGCTTTGACATGGATGCCGCGCGCCAGAAAGAGCTGTTGCGTCGGCTTGCCGTATCGGAGAAGGAAACTACCATAGCCATCGACCTGCTCTGGGAGACCCAGTCGGTTATGGCCAGGTTCGAGGGAACAGGCAAACTTCCCAAGGCCGTGGCCCAAGAGCTTGGCATGGTAGGCCCGGCTGCCCGTGCCTCCGGTTTGTCCCGCGACGCCAGGTATTACCAGCCATCGGGCATATATCGATTGGCGCAGATTCCCGTCTCTACCTATGACACGGGCGATGTGTTTGCCCGCGCCTATGTGCGCTGGATGGAAGTTCAGCGATCGATCACCTTCATAAGGGAACAGGTGCAGAGTCTTCCTGCGGGTAGCCCCGTCGTGACAGGCGTTCCAGGCCAGCTCGCAGCGGACAGCCTTGCGGTGAGCCTTGTTGAAGGCTGGCGCGGAGAGTTGTGCCACGTCGCTTTGACTGACGCCAATGGCCGGTTCTCGCGGTACAAGGTCGTCGATCCTTCGTTCCACAACTGGTTTGGCCTGGCGTACGCCATGCGCGATCAAGAGATATCCGATTTTCCGGTATGCAACAAGAGTTTCAACCTATCGTATTGCGGGCACGATCTATAGCGCGTATGCCCGCATCGATACCGTAACAGGCGTGGAGGAACAGCGTGTTCAAAGCATTGTATGCCCGTATGCGGCAAGGATACAGGACCATTCAATTTCCCAAGGGCAAACCGCCTGAATTGCCTGACCGTTTTCGTGGTCGCCCGGTCTTCCAGACCGGTAAGTGCAAGGCCGGATGCACCGTATGCGTCGACACCTGCCCAGTCGGTGCCATCAGCGGTGGCGACATGCTTTCCATAGACTTGGGCAAATGCCTCTTCTGTACCGATTGCGAGCGGGCTTGCCCGGAACATGCCATCAGTTTCCAGAATGATTATCGCCTGTCGGTCCGCTCGCGTGAAGACCTGATACTCTCTGACAAGGACACAACGATGAGCCTGGCTCAAGAGCTCGACGCCTCGATGAAGCGGTTGTTCGGGCGTTCATTGAAGCTCAGACAGGTCAGTGCCGGAGGCTGCAACGCCTGCGAGGCCGATGTCAACGTGCTTGGCACCATTGGCTGGGATCTGGGCCGTTTTGGCATACAGTTTGTTGCCTCGCCCCGCCATGCCGATGGCCTCCTTATCACGGGACCGGTAACGGGGAACATGGAACTGGCGCTCAGGAAGGCTTATGACGCGGTGCCGGACCCCAAGATTGTCATCGTCGTGGGTGCTTGCGCCATTTCCGGGGGGCCATATAGCGGGCATCCGGAAGCCAACGATGGGGCGCTTTCCATGTTCCCTGTTGATCTGTTCATCCCTGGGTGCCCGCCACATCCGCTGACCATACTGGATGGCCTTCTGCGCCTGCTTGGCAGGATAGACGATACGCGTCTTCAGCGTCTGCAATCAGGGAACTGATGTCTGAAATTCAGCCGCGGCCTTGATAATCCGCTTGAAACGCCGGGCATTGTGGTACATACTGAGTACGAAGCCGCGTGGCGGTTCTGATTACCGGTGAAAGGGGGGAATGTCATGGATAATCCTGACGGAAGTCATAGTTGTATAACCACCAATGATGATGATCAGCGTACTGAGCCAGAAGATCCATTTCCAGAACCCAGAACCCTTGTAGCCGGTGACGAATCAGGCAGGCGCAACACCTGAATTCTGCCCACCATTCACCTCTGGCTTGCGGGTTCGCGGCATTGCACGAGGTGAGTCATGCCCCTGTTCCCCTGGGTAAAGTCAGCGCATCGCAAAAACGCCTCCATAGCTGAAGCCAAGCCATTCGTCAACGCGCGGGCGGCTTCCAGCGTCGATGAGAAGCGTCTTGTCGAATTCTGCACATGTCCGGTCGCCGACATGTACACCAGAATTGAATCGAAACCACTGGGCCTCGATGAGAAGGAAGCGGACAAGCGCCTGTCTTCCTTTGGCCCCAACGAATTCTCTAAAGCCATGCACAAGAGCCTGGCCGCGGACCTGTTCGAGCGCTTCAGGAGTCCCTTGGTTCTGCAGTTGCTGATAATCGCGACGGTCTCGGCGCTGATGGGGCAGACGGTTTCATCAGTCATCGTCGGCTCCATGATTCTCCTCAGCGTTGGCCTGTCCTTCATCCTTGACCAGCGGTCAAACCACGAGGTCGAGGCACTGGGCAAGCGGGTTCAGTCCCGTTCCTATGTGTTGCGCGACGGCGTCGAGACCGAGATCAAGATGGCCGAGCTTGTGCCTGGCGACGTTGTCGTGCTGCAGGCTGGCTCAATCGTGCCCGCCGATGTCAGGCTGATTTTTGCCAAGGACTTCTTTGTGAGCGAATCGGCATTGACTGGCGAGTCCATGCCGGTCGAGAAGACAGCGGCGGTCGATACGGCGCCTCGCCAGTCGGCTCTGGCCCTGACCAACGCGTGCTTCATGGGCACCAGCGTGACCAGCGGCACAGCGCGCGCCGTCGTCATCAATACCGGCACGCGGACACTGTTCGGCGCCGTCTCAAAAAAGCTCAGCGAGAAGCGCGCCGAGACAAGCTTTGACAAGGGCATCCGCGCCTTCACCTGGCTTATGATCCGGTTCATGCTGGTGCTCGTCAGCGCGGTGTTCCTGATTGTCGGCCTGACCAAGGGCCAGTGGCTCGAGGCCCTGCTGTTTGCCCTGTCGGTGGCGGTTGGCCTGACCCCCGAGATGCTGCCGATGATCGTGACGGTCAACCTCGCCAAGGGCGCGCTCGCGATGGCCGGCAAGAAGGTCATAGTCAAGAAACTGCCATCGATCCAGAACCTTGGCGCCATCAATATTCTGTGTACCGACAAGACTGGCACCCTGACCCAGGACCGGGTCGTGCTCGAACACCATGTGGACATCATAGGCAACAAGAGTGACGAGGTCCTGAACTACGCATATCTCAATAGCTATTTCCAGACGGGACTCAAGAACCTGCTCGATCGCGCGGTCATAGAGCATGTCGATCTGAACGTGGACGAATGCAGGCTGGTCGATGAGCTACCGTTCGATTTTCAGCGCCGCCGCATGTCGGTCGTCGTCGAATACGAGGGCGACAATGTCCTGATATGCAAGGGCGCTGTAGAGGAAATATACAGCTGCTGCACCCATTACCAGATCGACGAGGAGATATACCCGCTTATAGACATGATACGGGCCGACCTCTTTGAAGAAGTAGAGAAGCTTAATCGGGAGGGCTTCAGGGTCCTCGGCATAGCGTACCGGGAATTTGCCAAATCCAGGAGTGTCTTCACGGTCGAGGACGAGAGCCAGCTCGTGCTGCTGGGATACATAGCGTTCATGGACCCTCCCAAGGAATCGGCGCTCGAAGCAATACGGCTCCTGGGCAACGCCGGTGTCCAAGTCAAGGTTCTGACCGGCGACAATGGCCTCGTCACCGAGAAGGTGTGCAGGGATGTAGGCATCGAGTTCAAGAGGTCGATGACCGGAGCCGAACTGGCGGCGCTGGAACCAGCGCAATTCTCCGAGCGGGTGCGCTCATGCGATGTCTTCGTCAAGCTTTCTCCGGGGCAGAAGCAGGATATTGTCAGGGAATTGCGATCGCAGGGCAATGTCGTCGGGTATATGGGCGACGGCATCAACGACGCGATGGCCCTGAAGGCTGCCGATGTCGGCATATCGGTGGATTCAGCCGTCGATGTGGCCAAGGAAGCGGCCGATATCGTGTTGCTGGAGAAGAGCCTCCTGGTGCTGGAAGAAGGCATCATGGAAGGGCGCAAGATATTCGCCAACATCATCAAGTACATCCGCATGGGCGCAAGCTCCAATTTTGGCAACATGTTCAGCGTGCTTGGCGCCAGCTACCTGTTGCCGTTCCTGCCGATGCAACCGCTGCAGATCCTGACCAACAACCTGTTGTATGACTTTTCACAGACAGGCATCCCGATGGATAACGTCGATCAGGATCAGATAGCCAAGCCAGTACAATGGGACATATCGAACATCAAGCGCTTCATGATATTCGTTGGCCCGATGAGTTCGATATTCGACTACGCGACGTTTGCCTTGATGTGGTTCTTCTTCAAGGTCAGCGCATCGACAGACCCCGCGCTCTCTGTCATGCACAGGGAAGGTTTGGTGCGGCTGTTCCAGACTGGCTGGTTCGTCGAATCGTTGCTGACCCAGACCCTTATAGTCCACATCATCAGGACGAGGAAGATACCGTTCTTCCAGAGCCACGCATCAGCGCCCATGACGCTGACCACGCTAGCCGTCATGTGCCTGGGCATCTGGTTGCCATACTCGCCGCTCGCCTCATCGCTTGGCCTCGTGGCGCTTCCGCCGGTGTACTGGCTGTGGATCGCGGGATTCCTGTTTACGTACGCAACGCTGACCCACAAGGTCAAGCGCTGGTTCCTCAAACGATTTGAAGGAGTCTGACCATGGATACCATACTTGACGCGCTGCAGGAAGGCCGGCTCTTCGAGTTGCCAGAGAATGACAAGAGCCACGCTCTGCAATTTCTGGCACACATCATAGAGGCATTTCCGCAGATACCAACCGGAACCGATGTAGTCGGCAATGTGGTGGCCCGCGAGGAGGCCACCAACACCGCACTTGGCAAGGGCTGGGCTTGCCCGCATGCCAGGGTGGATTTCGAGGAAGACCTGATGTGCGTCGTTGGCTGGAGCCCGACCGGCATTCAGTATGGGGCGCCGGACGGCCTTCCAATATCGATCATCGCGATGTACCTGGTACCTTCAAACCAGCGCAACCATTACCTGCGTGAAATCTCGGTAATGGCCAAGGTCCTGAAGTCGTCGCCCGCCATCGAGAAACTATCCTCGATACGCGAGCTGAACGACGTGCGAAACTACCTGCTCGACCTGATTGCCGCAAGCAAGGAGACGGTCGGGCCTGACGCGCGCGCCAGAATGATACGGCTACAGGCCAAGTCGGCGATGGCGACCCAGCCGGTCAGTGACCTCTCGCACCTGATCATTGAGCCGGTGTCGATAGTGGCGGGCCCAGGCCTCAAGACGCTGGCGCTGACCCAGAACCAGGAGCTACTGACGATGATAGAAGGCGCGGCCAATGTTCCGGAGCGGCTCGAGGCCGATGGCGCCATACAGAATGGGGTCTGGCGCATCGTCCGTCGCGGCTCCGTCACGTACCAGGGCGGCCGCATGGTCTATGACTGTCTGGCGCTGATGGCCAGCAAGTCATAACAACCGTGCGCTGATGCCGCGGCCGCCCGCCCGTCTCTAGATGTGGATGGCCTTGCCGAGCCCTGCCTTGGCGGCCTCCATGATCCCTTCAGACAACGTGGGGTGGGCGTGGATCATCTCGGCGACATCATCGAGCGTCAGTTCGGCGCGTGAGGCCAGCAACAGCTCGTGGATGGTATCGGTGGCGCCAATGCCGACGATCGCCGCTCCGAGTATCGCGCCGCTCTCAGGCGAAAACACTATCTTGACCTGACCATCCGGCGCCTCGGTCGCCACTGCCTTGCCGATGCCGCGGTACGGGAATCGCGCCACCTCATGCGTGACAGCCAGTTCCTTGGCCTTCTTCTCCGACAAGCCAAAGGAGGCGACTTCAGGCTCGCAATACACGGCGCTCGGTATCGTATTCGGGTTGATGCGCGATTCTTCCGCTTCGGGGCTGCCCTTGAGCAGGTGGGCCACATGCTCGGCGACTATCTCGCCGGCCTTTGAGGCGACATGGGCCAGCTGGGGTTGAATCGTTATGTCCCCGATCGCGTAGACGCCAGCCGCCGCGGTCTCGTAGTAGTCGCCAGTCTCGATGTAGCCGCGATTCAGTTTGACGCCGAGGGTCTCGAGCCCGATGTTCTCTGTGTTCGGAGCCCTGCCTATCGATACCAGTACCTGTTCGGCCTCGATGACTGAGGCGGTGCCATCCTTGAGCTGGACATGAACGGCGCAGCCCGACTTAGTTTTCTCGACTTTCTCCGCCTTGGCCGCGGTATGGATGGTGACTCCACGCGAGCCGAACGATTTCTCGACGACCTTGGCTGTCTCTTCATCTTCGAGTGGCAGCACCTGGGACAGGAGCTCGACGACGGTAACAGCGACCCCGAAGGATGAGAGCACAAAGGCGAATTCCATGCCTATGGCTCCGGCTCCCAGTATCACAATCGACTTTGGCAGGTGATTGGACATCAACAGTCCCGTCGAGGATAGAATCGACGTTTCGTCGACGGCAAAGCCGGGTATCGAGCGCGGACGCGATCCTGTCGCGATGACTATGGCTCGCCCATGGAGCGTCTCGGTGGAGGTTCCGGTATCGACGACTATGGTTCTGGGATCGAGTAGCGTGCCGGTGCCGTGCATGTATTCAACCTTGTTCTTCTTGAGGAGGTATTGCACCCCTTTGGAGAGGCGGTCAGCGGCAAGTCGCGATGCCTTCCATACCTTGTCGTAGTCAAAGCCGGACAAGTCGAACGTGGCGCCGGTTTTCTTGAGGAGGGCGGTCCCGTCATGGAATACACTGGCCTGATGGATCAGCGCTTTTGACGGAATGCAACCGATATTCAGGCAGACGCCTCCAGGCAGATCCTTCTCAACGATGGCCACGCTCAGTCCCAACTGGGACGCCCTGATGGCCGCGACATAACCGCCCGGTCCTGCTCCAAGAATAACCATATCAAAAGTGCGCTCATCCATCGTCATGGCTCCTTCAGTAAGATGCATAACCGTTCCAGGCCTGATTGTGGCGACGTGAACGGCGCTTGTTGCAGTATACCGATTACTCTTCGTTTGTCCCACTCTCAATGGCCGACAGGATTCGCAGCAACGTATCCACCAGCCCGGCCGAGTAGCGAGCCCCGGCAAGCACTGCCGCGGCGGTCGCCTCCGGGACGACGTCGATACTCTGCACGAGGCCCGCGCCTACAGCGATTCGTGCCGTATGGCGCTCAGTCCGCACCGTATGCGAGAATGGCGGCGTTGACCCGTAGACCCAGTCGTACGATTCCAGCCTCTGCATTTCGGTCTCCAGCAGCTGTTGCGGTATCATCGCCGCGGGAAACGAAAGCGGCCGCGCGCCAGCCACGTGCCGGCATATATCGCCGACCACCGAATCGATTGAAACGCCGGGCTGTATGTCGGCCAGGTTGATGACACGCGCAGGCACCGAGGCAACCGCGTTGTCATCGATGCCGCTTGCGCCTCCAAGGCAGGCATCCATGTCGGCCAAATTCATCGATACAAGCAGCGTTCCGTGGTGCAGAACCAGTTTCGATCCGATGCGGCGGGCCGTGCCAGATACCTTTGAGCCGGCATGGCCGGTGGAAGCGGCGCAGTACAGGCCGCCACGCTCCCCGGGCACTACCGGCACGCCGCAGCTGGAAATTGCTTCGGCCATCATCGCGAGTTCGGCATCGTGATCGTGAGCGGTGCGTGGCACAATCAGTGACCAGTTCAGGTTGCCGGCATCATGGAAAACCGTGCCGCCGCCGGAGATGCGGCGGAACACTGGCGCCGTGCAACCGGAAGCCACTTCGCGCCATGGATTCTGGTTCCTGCCCACGATGACCGACCGATCGTTGACGTACAGAAGCAGTATGGGGTCGAAGTCAGCATCCGCCTCGAGCAACAGCGTTTCTATCGCCAGGTGCCGCGCGGCAGACAGGTCCGACAGCATATACGGGGTGAAGCACATGATCAGCCATCGATAGCATCGAGCTGTTTTCGTCTGGCCATGAGTATGGTCTGTTCAGCGCAGTTGGCCGTCTCAAGGACGCACGCGGCCACGAGCCTGTATTCGACCAGCGTTCCGCGTTTCGAGTCTTCTATCAAGCCGACGCTCTTGAGCTGGCTCAGGTGCTTTGACGCTACCGACTTGTCCAGGCCGATCTCCGCAGCCAGCTCGCAGACGCAACGCGGACGCTCCTTGAGCTTCTCGAGCATCAGTATGCGCATGGGGTGGGCGAGTGCCTTGAATATGTCGGCGCGGAACTGCAGACGCTTGCGTGTTCGTTCGTCCATGCTTCAATGTTGCAATGTTTAGAAACAATTGTCAAGAATTGTGCGGATGGATAGGCCATCTTCTAGCGGAGCAGCCCCTGGATTATGAGGTCGGTGGCGGCATCCTCTGTCATGCCACGGCTCAGGAGCGTTTCAAGTTGCTTCGAGTCGACGGAGCCTATGGCCGCCTCGTGCGTGACGTGCGCTCGGTGATCGTTGACCTGGACTATCGGCACCGCGCGGGCCCTGGCCTGGCCCTGGACAATTTCCTTGCAGTCGACATGGCCCCGCGCGTATGGCGCGTCAGCGACTATCTCGCTGTCTATGATGGCGTTGGCATTGTCTTTGAGCGCTATGTGGCTTGTCAGCACCGCTACCGATGACGCTCCCCGCAACATCGCCGCCTCGCGGACATGGATCCTGTCGGAACCACGGCCGAATATGCGCGTCTTCATGTCGACGACAGCATCGACCTGGCACTCCGCCTCGTAGTCCAGCTCAATCTCGCCAGCGGCTCCCTTTATCAGCTCAAACTCCGTAGAGAACCTGGCGTGATCGCGCAGAATGACCCGTGTCTTTGGAACGATGGTGACGCCGCCTTCCGGACCGTGGACATGGCGTTCGAGGTAGCTCAGGGTCGCGCCCTCCTGGATTTCCATGTCGGCGTCCATCACATGCCTGACCTTGACCGCATTCGGGAACGTGCAGTGGGCCATGAAGTGGGCGCTGGCGCCAGCCTCTATGACCGTATGGGAAACGATGTTCTGAGTGCCGGTATCGGGCAGCACACCAAAACAGAAATGCACCGGATTCTTGATGGCGGTATTCTTCCGGACACGGATAAAGACTTCCACGCCATTGGCTATGGTCTTCGATGTGACCTCGAGCCCATCGACTAGATGTGTTCCCAGGACTTCATTGCCGTGTATCTCCACATGCGCTATATCCGGGCCATATTTGTGCTCGTTGATGCTGGAAAGGAGCTCGCCTATCAACTCGTCCTTCTGTGCCTGCGTTAGTTCTTCTGCCATGGTACGCGCCTTTACAGCTTTATTTCTTTTGCGGGCTTGCCGATATGCCTGCACGGTATGCATTTGCCGTTGAAGTAGTCGAACATGGCATCCATCGGCCCCTTGTCGACGAGCCTGCCGCCGCAGAGGAGGAAGGCATGGTCGGCTTGCTTCAGCACCTGGGGGCTGTGCGTTATCAGTATGACCGTCGAGCCTTCACGTTTCAGCTCCTTGATGATCTCGAAAATATATGGTACCGAGTCTATATCGACGCCGCTGTCCGGCTCGTCCATCATCACCAGCCGCGGCTTCATGGCCTGGATCGATGCGAGCTCTATCCTTTTGCGCTCGCCGCCAGACAGGGTCTTGTCCACCGCCCTGGATGAGTACCGTGCCGGATCAAGCCCGACCATCTCCAGTGCCGTGTCAAGCGTCTTCTTCGACTTGTCCTTGGCACCGGCCAGGATGAATTGAGCCACGCCCAGTCCCTCGAATCTGGCCGGTTCCTGAAACACCAGCGTCAGGCCCAGGCGCGCCCGTTCATCCACGCCCAGCGTCTTTATCGAGGAGCCGTCGAATATGATGTCTCCGGCTATGTCGCGGTATCCCGAAAGGCCCATGATGGTGTTGGCGAGGGTAGACTTGCCAGCGCCGTTCGGGCCGATGATGGCGTGTACATGGCCTTCCCATATTTCCATATCCAGCGAATCGAGCAGTACCTTGCCTTCCTTGGCAAGCGTTATGGCTCTGAGTTCAAGTATATTCACCGTTGCGTACCTCGCCTTGCTGTTCCAATATACACAATATCGAACATCGCGTGCAAAGGCCATGCCGTCAGCCTCGCCATCGTATGGACCAAGGCCTGAAATGGCAAGACTCGACTCCATGGAGCTTGCCGCCCGGGGCGTACTTGCCTATAATTGTCGGCGTGCCAATCGGCGCGACGGCGCTTGATTTTTTATTTTGGGCGTATGATCATAAACATTCTGGCGAACAATCCGTTTCACCATCATATCCAGTCGTATTCGAGGAGTTTTTGATGAATCTGGTTCCCGAAAAGAAGATAAATCCAAGGATCAAACGGGTCATAGGCGTAGCGAGCGGCAAGGGCGGCGTCGGCAAATCGACTGTGGCCGTGCTGCTGGCACAGGCCTTGGCTGCGCGCGGCCGTTCTATCGGCATTCTCGATGCCGACATCACCGGCCCCAGCATACCGCGGCTGCTCGGCATCGATAGCTTCCGCGCCGAGTCAGATGGCGAGCGCCTGATTCCCATAGTCAACGAAGAGGGCATCAAGGCACTATCCATAAACCTGTTCAACGAACATGAGGACGAGCCGGTAATATGGCGTGGTCCCTTGCTGGCCAAGGCCATAGAGCAGTTCTGGGGTGACACCGAGTGGGGTGACCTCGACTACCTGATAGTCGACTTTCCGCCCGGAACCTCGGATATAGCCCTGACTGCCTTCCAGAACATACCGTTTGCCGGGATCGTTGTTGTCGCCACACCACAGGACTATGTTTCGATGATCGTCTCCAAGCAAGTGAAGATGGCTGGCATGCTCAATGCCAAGGTCATTGGCATCGTGGAGAACATGCGGACGCTGGTATGCCCCGGATGCGGCGAAGTGGTGCAGCTCTTTGATGATGGCAGTGCCGGCGCCGCCGCTCACCTGGGGTTGCCGCTCCTGGCCAGCCTTTCGTGGCGCAAGGAAGTGGCCCAGGCCCGCTCCATCCGGTGGAGCGCGTTGCCACAAGCCGTGCAGAAAGACGCCGACCATATCGCGTCAGAGGTGGAACTGGCCACGGCGAAGAGCGGCATCGCGTCTGCGGCCAATCCGGAAGGGCGCGCATAGCGATGTCCGCCGAAACCTCAGGCGACAAACCGGACAGCTCTGTCCCCGACGGCGCGGCCATTCCGCCGCCGCCGGCCACACCGTGGCGCTTGTTCTGGGTATTCGCCTGGATCAATACGGTGACGCTCGGTGGCGGGTACGCCATCGTGCCGGTCATTGGAGCGAGCCTCCAGAAGCGCGGCTGGCTGACCGAAGACGATTTCTGGGACATCTTCGCCCGCGCCCAGGCGTACCCTGGGCCTAGCGCATTGTCCACCGCAATGCTATCCTCCATCAAGCTCTGCGGGTTCTGGGGCGCGGTGGCTGCGTTCTTTGGTGTGGTGTTGCCACCCTTTCTGTCAATCATTCTGGTCAGTAGCCTGCTGACAAAGTATGGTTCGCTGCCCGCGGTCAAACGGTTTCTCGCCGGCGCCGGTGCCGTCGTTCCAGGACTCGTCGCCGCGATGGTGTGGCGAACGGCCAAGCGGCGAAGCTGGTCGACCCCGCGCATTGTCGAAGTGGTCGCGCTGACCATGCTGCTTATACTCTTCCCGTCGATGAGCCTGCCCATCCTGCTGTGCGGCATCATTGCCTTGTACGTCGTGGAGGGCCTGTGGAAGCGCTGAATGTAATATGGACCTTCTTCAAGATCGGCATTATAGCCTTTGGCGGTGGGTGGTCAGTCGTAGGCATCATCAAGAACGCCGTTGTGCCGCTGTGGGTCGATGAGGCCCAATTCCGCGCCCTTATCGCCATAGCCCAGTCTACGCCTGGCCCTATAGCGCTGAATGCCGCCACGATGATTGGCTGGAGCCATGGCGGTTTCCTGATGGCCATCGCGGCCACGCTCTCGGTTGTGGCGTTCCCGGTTTTCGCTATAGTGATGACAACGCTCCTGGCCAACAAGGTTGCCATCAAGAAGGATCCGCTGAATGAGGCGCTTCGAACAGGCAGCCTCGCGATGATACTGATGACACTCTGGGTCCTGAGGCCAGTCTCGTTTGATCCTATAATGCTGACATTTACGCTCGGGGCATTCGTGATAGCAGCCTTTACCAAAATAAACGCGCTCTGGGCGATTCTTGGTGCCGGCGCCATCAACGCCGCGCTGGGGCCGTTCTTGGGGAACCTTCTCGGGATGCGCTGAAAAGACTGGCTGGGCGGCACCGGTCGCGCGTTCCTGATGACGAACACGGTGTTGGAAAAGCCGAGAGTGGCATTCCAAAGACCCTGCTCAGAGAACGCCCAGGCCCTTGCCGCTCATGATTGATCTCCATGACTCGGCGATCGATACCGCCTTGTCTACCATGCAGACGATGAGGCTCTCGGGATACCGCGGCGGGATGGGGGTAAGCGGCCACATGTGACGCAGCACAATGTCGCGCTCGAGGCGCGATAGCGGGCCATAGGTGGCTTCGGCATTCTCGAGCGCCTCGCGCGGATGGTCGAAGCCATGTAAACCGCCGGAACGCGGCTTGGAGACGCGCCAGTCGTAGTGAAAAAAATCATGCAGGAGAGCGCCGCGGGCCAGTTCGGAAAGGTTGCGCCGAAAGCCAAGCATCCTGGCAATGACAAACGCATAGTAGGCGACTGCCACGGAATGGTCTGCCAGGCTTGCATCGTGATGGCAAAGGTTGCGGAGCGTATCATATTCAGGCGATGTCACAAGCTTACGGGCGAGGCGATTGAACTGCTCGTCGCGCTTGAGGATCCGCTGTTCCTTGGGCGCCCGCTCGAAACTACTTCCCGAAATGTCTGCCTCCGATTATCGATTCAAGTTTTGATGTGATCCATCCTGGTATTGCGTCAAGCGATGGACGCAACTCGGCTACCAGTGTCGGGAAGGATTTGAGCGGCTTCAATATGTGCCGTATTTCGCGGGGCAGGCGTTTGGTGTCAAGCTCCAGTGATGGCAGGAACGATCCACCACGCTCGACCAGGGCGCGAAGGTCCACTACAAACGCCTTGAAGTTGATAAGCGCCTTGCTTGAGCCAATCGTGTCCATCACAAAGTACATGGAAAGAGCACCTGACAGGTAGACCCGCGTATATTCGCCAAGGGCCCTGATGTGGGCCAGAATAAATGGCTCGACGAAGCGGATCGTCAGCATGGTCAGAATCGCCCAGAACACTGAGAACATGAGGCATATCCGCCCGCGGAGGTTCAGCGGTTCCTTTGAATAATCCCACAACCTGAGGCCAAAGGCCTTCTCAAGCAGGTACGATGACACATATTCCACCATGGTCGGGGTGACGACGAGGACCGGCCAGAAGAACGCCCAGTGGGCGCTCGCCAGAACCCGGGCCAGTGCGGCAAGCGTCAGGGCGCCAAAGCCATATATCGGTATGAAGGGGCCGGACAGGAAGCCGGAGTTGACCCAATGGTGCTCGGTGATGCTGCGGAATGTCGATTCGATGACCCAGCCCATCGCCGCCGTCACCGAAAAGTATAGAAACCACACAATAAGATTTTCGTATGAACTGTCAATCATACGGACGAATATAATAGTACCGATCGGAGCGGTCAACGCGCTGCGTGGTGCGAGCGAACCGGCGCGTATCAATGTGCAAAGCGTGGTATACTGATTCACATGAAACGGCCCACCGTTCTCTGCATTATGCCCGTGCTTGCTCTCGCGGCTGTGGTGTCGATTGGCGCGCAGCCGCTGCCCGCAGCCGAGCATGCCATTGCATCCTGGCTGTCAACCGCCGGCAGCTTCTCGATTGTGCCGATCGATACCTGGGGTTCCGGCGACTTTGATGCCCTTGCCGATGCGCTATTTGGCTATGACACCCCCCGCCTCAACCAGCTGACAGTCGACATGGACCAGACCGCGTGCACCACCTACGAGGGCGAGCTGTTCTTCAAGAAGCTGCGCCTGAAGGTCGGCCTCAATATCGATGTTGACAACAACCTTATAGGCCGGCTTGACCGCTTCATGGGCTACATCAACTACGACGGATTTACCCTGCGCGTCCAGACCTCCGAGCTGCGCGGCACGGCCATCTGGAGCGGCGCAGATCATGCAGGCATGCCGACCGAGTACCCATTCGACAATCCCTTCGTTAGCGTCGACCTCCTCTATTACAGGCGAACAGGCGGCATAGACTACTTTGGCGCCGGGTATACGTCGTACCGGCTGCCGGTGCAGTTTACCATCCTGACATACAGTACCGCCGAGGACTCGGTCTGGTGGGCAACTCCCTACAGCACCGCCTATCAGCCCGATATGGCCTTTCACATCTACTCGGCCCTCTTTGGCCTGGATACCCTCCATGAGGCCTTTGCGCGGAGCGGCACCTTTGCCGACATGCAGGGCCTGACCGTCTGGATGGCTACCCAGGACCGAGCTGGAGTCGGGCTCGCGTACATCAGCGACGAGGCGCGCGGCTGGATTGAAGCGGCGGATGATTTGCCGCTGTGGAGCGCCACCCAGATAGCGATGCTTGTCGACTATGACCTTATCCTTGGCGCGCAGTGGGTCGGCGACCTTGGCCCTGTTCGGCTTGGCCTTGGCCTTGGCTTCGAGGTTGGCGGCCAGACGGTGACGTGCGTCACGCCCAAAGGACCGGTGGACAGTGACCATGTGGATGCATCACCGTCGTTCTACCTGTTCCACTATGGTCCAATACTCAAGGCCACCGTCGCCTGGTGAGCGGTGCCATGCGTCAGAGCAAACGGGCATTTGACAAATACGGCGGCCGGGGCTAGGCTGGCGTTCCAGGAGGCCCACGATGGATGAGACTGTCCGCGTTGGTATAATCATCTGTGACAGGTATAGAAATTGCGCCGGAGGCAAGTGCCTGCGTTCGCTCAGAGCCCGCGAAGGCGCCTTTTCCACATATCGCGGCCAGCAGGTTGAGCTGGTGGGCTACACCAGTTGCGGCGGCTGTCCTGGCGGCAATATCGAGTATGCCGGTGAAGAAATGGTCAAGAATGGCGCCACCGTCATCCATCTGGCCACCGGCTTGCTGGTCGGGTACCCACCATGTCCGAGCATAGACTACTTCACCAAATTTCTGGCTGAACGCTACGGCGTCAAGGTTGTGCTCGGAACGCATCCCATACCCACCAAGTATTATGCCCTGCACGAGAAGCTCGGCACCTGGCTGGCGCCCGGGTGGAAACAGCGTCTGGCGCCGACGCTTGCCGATGAGAAGACCCGTACCGCGTACAATTGAGCCCCGACACGGAGCTACGCAGCTCGTACTGCGCGCATTCGTCGACAACAAGCGCTTGACTGGCGACTCCAGGCTCAGTATGCTAGTAATCGATCACTCACTTGGATGCCGGAGGAAGCATGAGCGACAGGCAGGATGAAATTGTGGGTACGGCCCTTCGCCTTATCTCGGAGGATGGCATCCAGGAACTGACGATGAAGAAGATAGCCGCGGCCATAGGCATTACAGAGCCGGCCCTGTATCGTCACTTCACGTCCAAGTTTCAGATTCTGTCCGCCGTGGTGGACACCATAACCGCGGCACGCTCTACGCTATCCAGGCCATCCACGTCAGGAGTGCGTAACGCCGAATCGGATATTCTGGTGTTCTTCATCGGACACGCCCGGCTGTTCACGCGTGAACCCGCTATGACCGTCATTCTGTTTTCCGAGGATCTGTTCCGCAATGACAAGGAGCTGTCGGAGCGCGTCGCCGCGATCATAGACGACACCAGGCACAGGATACAGGAGGCGCTTGCGGTCGGCGTGAAGACCGGCATGATGCGCGCCGACCTTGACCTGCCCATGGCTTCATTATTGCTGGTCGGTGGCTTCAGACAGCTTGTTTCATCCTGGCGGCTTGCCGGCTATCAATTCTCTCTGGAAGAGCATACCGCGCGGCTCGTCGGATCGACGCTGCGTCTGTTCGCGCGGGCTTGATCTGGGTACTCGGCCATGTTCCATTGGCTTTTGTAGCAACTGTGAGTTATCGATAACATACCTGGGGCTTTAGGAGGTTTTGATGAGAAGATTCTTCAAGTGGGCCGCGCGCCGACCCCTGTACGTCATCGGAGTCGCCGTCGTGCTGACTCTGGTGTCCGGCTTCGTGATCAAGGCGCATATGCGCATGGAGACGAACCTGGACGCGTACATGCCACGGACCCATCCGGCATTCATATTCAGCGATGAGGCCGATGAGCGGTTCAATATACGCGATGCCATCCTGATAGCGGTCGAGCACCCTGACTCGGTCTACAATCCGGGTACTCTGTCCAAGATCATGCAGATAGAGGACGCGCTGGTAGCCTTCGACGAGATAGAGGCCGCGGATGTAACCTCGCTGCACACGGCCGACAATATCCTGGGAACGGCGGACGGACTGGATGTGCGCAAGTTCTACAGTGACGCGCCAGCCGATGCCGCCGCCTGTGACGCCATACGTGACCGGGTTCGCGGCAACGATATGATCAACGGTCGACTCGTGTCGGCCGACGAGAAGACCACCCTGATCAAGGTTGATCTGGCCAAGGGCACGTTCTCCAACGATCTGTACCACAGGATCCAGGAATTGGCAGCCTCATTCAGCGGTCCGGAGACACTGCATGTCGCGGGGCGGCCGATCGTCGAAGGTACGATGGCCATACTCGGACCCAAGGACATGGCCAGGATGGGGCCGCTCGTGATACTCGTGATCGCGTTGGCGCTTTTCATCGTGCTCAGGAGCGTCATACGGATGATTATAGCGCTTCTTGTCGTGCTCATGAGTACGCTCTGGAGCTTTGGCCTGATGGTGGGCCTCGGCGTTCCCATCTACACCGTGACGATCATGATACCGGTCATGCTCATTGCCATCGGTGTGGCCTACGGCATCCATCTGTACAATCAGATAGATTTCTACGTGCGTGAGCATCCTGGAGCCAGCAAAGCTGATGTTGTGGACAACGTAATCGATGTCATATGGAGTCCAGTCCTGTTCGCCGGACTCACGACCATGGCCGGGTTTGTGTCGCTCCTGACATCACAGGTCTTTCCGGTCAAGTATTTCGGCCTGTTCTCCGCATTTGGGGTGCTGTCGTCGCTTATGCTGACGATGCTGCTCATACCGGTCGGCATCATGCTTTTTGGAACCGGACGCAAGCGAGCCGACGCTGATTCGTCGCTGAAGCCTGAAACCGGTACTGCTCGGTCCTTTGGCGCTCGCTTCGCCGATGCGGTAACCGCCCATCCGGTTCCTGTCGTGACGATATCCGTGCTGGTCGTTGCCCTGTCGCTGTTTGGAATATCCCGCGTCTGGATCAACACGAGCTTCCTGGCGAACTTCGAAAAATCCAGCGATATCGTCAGGACCGACGCCTTCATGAACGCGCGCTTCGGCGGTACCTCGACGCTCAATGTCATACTGGACGCCGCTGACCCAGATGTATTCAAGGATCCAGCGGTCCTGACGCTGCTCGACGAGGTTCAGCATGGCGCATTGTCGCTGGACAAGGTCGGCGATGCCATATCGATCACCAACTACCTGCGTCGGATGAACAAGGTAATGCACGAGGATCGCGCCGAGTTTGACAGCATACCCGAGAGCGCGGACATGGTGGCCCAGTATCTGCTCCTGTACGAGATGTCGGGCGATCCAGCCAATCTCTGGAAGGTCGTTGATTCCGACTACCATGGCGCCAACCTGACGGTACAGATGAAGAGTGATGACTCCCAGACCATTGCCAGGGTCGTCGCGTATTTCGACTCGACGGCCGCCCGTTTTGCCGAACATGGCATTCGGATACGTTATGCCGGCTCTGGCTACAAGAGCCTGGTATTCGCGGGCCTCATTCTGAATGGTCAGATAAGCAGCCTGGGCATATCCGTGCTGGTCGTCTTCCTGCTCGTCGCCTTCATGTTCAAGAGCATACGGCTTGGCCTCATCGGTTCGATTCCGGTCGCCATCAGCATAGCTGTCAATTTCGGCATCATGGGGCTTCTGAAAATCCCGCTGACCACCTCGACAGCGCTTATCTCCAGCATAGCCGTCGGCATAGGAGTAGACTATGCGATTCACTTCATCGACCGCTACCATGAGCGCCTCAAGGAGACCGGGGACGCGACTGACGCGGCCCATTTCGCGATGAGCCACACCGGTCGGGCGGTGCTGCTCAACGCGACCATCGTAATAGCCGGCTTTCTTGTTTTGCTGTTCTCGGTATTCCCGCCCAACCGCCAGGTCGGCGCACTCGTCTCGCTCAACATGCTCACATCGTTCGTGGCCACGGTCACGATCATGTTCCTCATCTTGAGGAAATCATACGTATCGATCAAGGAGAACCATACATGAAGTACTATCGCAACGCACTGATACTGCTCGCAGCTCTTGCGCTGACAGCGGTGACGGCCGCAACCGCCGAACCCACAGGGCTATCCGTAATGCAGGCCGTGTACGATCGGCCGCAGGGCAAGGACATGAGCGGCCTCCTGACCATGACGTTGGTCGACGCGAAGGGCAAGGAGCGGGTTCGTTCCATCAAGCAGATACTGGGGACGTTTGGCGCCGTCGACAAGAAGCTGATGGTCTTCCAGAGTCCAGCGGACGTGCGCGGCACATCATTCATGAACTGGAGCTACGCCGAAGCCGGGAAGAGCGACGACCAGTGGATATATCTGCCCGCGCTCAAGCGCGTCAAGCGCATATCGTCGGAAGGCCGTGGCGACTACTTCATGGGCTCAGACTTTACCTATGACGATCTGGGAGACCGCCACCCATCGGCGGATAACCATATGCTGACCGGCACTGAGACAATCGACGGAGATCCATGCTGGGTGGTGGAAAGCGTTCCGAAGAACCCGGCGGACCTGTACTCCAGGACAGTCACCTGGGTTTCAAAGGAAAAGTCAGTTGGCGTCAAGCGTGACTACTATGACAAGCGCGGCGCGCTCCAGAAGACCCTGCGCGTTTCATCCGTGGAGTTCATCTCCGGGGTGTGGATAATCAAGAAGACGGAGATGCACAACGTACAGAAAGGTACCAGCACCCGGATGGAGTTCACCGATGTCAAGATCAACACCGGTATCGCCGATGGCTCATTCTCCGAACTGGCCATGACCAGGGGGCTATGATGAAGAAGTCCATCAGAATCGTTGCGATTATCGCTCTGGCTGCTCTGGCTGCTCTGGCGGTCATGTCCGCGGCGGCCGATGACGGTGCCGCCATCAATGGCTATGTACGAAGCAAGGTCGGAGCGTTGGTTGACGGCGGCGACTACTTCATTGCCGAGAATGTGCTGGACCTGAGGCTGTCGTACACGCTCGGGGCTGCCGGGTTCTACGCCAACCCGGTACTGTACGAGCGGGACGGAGCCGTGCTGCCGGTCGAGTTGCGGGAAGCTTACATTGACATGCGCGGCGATCTGCTCGACGTTCGCGTAGGCAAGCAACAGATAATCTGGGGCAAGGGCGATGGGGTTTTCATAACCGACATCGTATCGCCCAAGGACCTTTCGCAGTTCCTGATACCCGATTTTGAGGAATTGCGGCTGGCGGTGACAGGTGCGAAAATCAACCTGCATGCCGGTACGCATGGACTGGAACTGGCCTGGCTGCCGTGGTTCACTCCATCGGTAACGCCGAGCGCCACAGGAATATGGGCACCGACCATGCCGTTTGCGACAACGCCGACGATTCAGTCTGGAACTCTTCCTGGCTTCAATCTGGGAAACAGTGAATACTTCGCCAGGTACTCCTGGATGGGCTCGTCATTCGATGTCTCGCTTATGGGCGGCTGGTTCTGGAATGATACGCCGGCATACAAGGTGGTGAGCCTTGGGCCCCTCACTGTCAAACCGGAATACTACCAGCTTGCCGCCGGCGGCTATGCGGTATCCGGAGCCCTTGGCCCATTCATACTGCGGTCCGAAGGTGCCTTCTATGGTAACAAGCGCTTCCAGGGCAACCCCATGGTTTACCCCGACGGCTATGCCGAGAAGAACGAGATCCAGTACCTGGTGGGCAGTGACTTCTCGGTGGCCGGCTACAACTTCGGCGTGCAGTTCATCCAGGACATCATTCTCGATCACGAGGACGATCTGGTCGACGATGCGGTAAAGAACACCGCGACATTCGTCGTCGCCAAGACCTTCCTGCGGGACACGCTGACGGTGGAAGTATTCTCCTATGTGGGCCTCGCGGCGCCCGACGCGCTTATCAAGCCCAAGGTGACGCTGGATGTGTCGGACGGGCTGGAAGTCTTCGCGGGTGCCTATATCTTCCTGGGCGACTCAGGCGACTTCGGCCAGTACGATGAAAACGATGGAGTCTATGCCGGGGCGAAGCTGAGCTTCTGATACATTGGAAGGCATGAGCTCTGCCCGGGATGAATCCAGGCGGAGCTCAGTGCCTTCGCTGTGAGCTGCTAGTAGAGTTCGTAACCAAGAGCTCCGACGTCCACTGCGAAATATGGAGTCACGCTTCCATCAAATCTTCCCGCTCCGCCGCAACGAAACAGCAGTCCGAATCCGTCGGAGAACCGAACGCCCGCGCCAACGTCAGCACTCCAATAGTGGGCAGGCGCGTCATTTTCGAATATACCGGTGTTCCTGATGACGCCGCCCGATGCCATGCGGGCTACGGCATATGTTGGCAAACCAAGTATCCGCGATAATTGAGCCGTCAGAATTTTCAACTCAATCCCTACTCCGGCGACATATGCTCCAATCTGTTCATCAACTGTCAGGAGCGCTGGAAACAGACGTCGGTCGGCCAAGGTGGGCTTGTAGGCCAGTGGGGCCGAATTCCAGCCATCTGTCGTGCCGCTCAAATCGGCGCCGGCTTTCCAGAGTAGCCCGCTTGTCGTGAACGTTCCCATGGGCAGATAGATTGCTCCCTTGGTTTCGACGGTACCAAAAACCGAAGCGGCGCCGAGTGCCTGTATCCCCTGAGTGAAATTCAAATCCATGGCGATACCCGTTGTAGTGAAAATCGCCGGAGATGTTCTGAGGATCGATGCATCTACTCGCACTGTTGTCACGTTGTTGGCCAGGAGATCCGCCAGGAAATCCAGGCCCAATGTATCCAGATTCCAGTCACGAGACAGGCCTATCGATACGAGGGCCCCTGGAAATGGCAGAAAGCCGGCTTGGGCAGTCATGCTCGCGGTGGTTCTGTAGAAGATATAATCTACGCTTGCTGTACTGACCGTTGGAGCTGATAGTGTTTCGAAATCATGGCGGAACACCATGTCGGCGCCCAGAAAGAAGTCCGTAGCCCAAGTGTGGTCAATGGACGCCTCCATTCTCAGGGTATTCATCAACTCAAGGTTCATTGAAAGACCCGATCCTGGCAAGGGCCAGTCCTTCAGCTGGATGCTCGGCGTAACAATCATCCGGCTCGAAACCCTGCTTGAATAGGTACCAGCGTAGTTTATTCCGAGACGCATCGTATTGCTCGGGGATCCCCGCGGTTCCAGCGATACCTCAAGCATTGTGCCTTCGGATCCAGTGCGACGGACGCGCAGACTATCCAACGAGCGTTCGCGATACAGGCGCATGATATTCGCAATCATGTCGGCGCCGCCATATTCCTTATCGATCATCGGTGATAGCCGGAGTCTGGCTGCGGACTGATCCTGCGCTGCCCCGCCAAGAACAAGCAATGACGAAAATGGTTCATAAGACGGTGCCATGACCTGTGTCTCGAAATCTGCGCCAAGGCTGTCACGCACGCGTTCCAATGCCGCGATACTGTCTCTCGCAGCCATCATACCCTGGGCAATTATCATGTCACTCTTGGAGAAGTCCATGGCGGTGAAATCACGCAGATCAACCTCTATTATGCAATCGGCTCCGGGCAACTGTTCCAGGACATTGGAGCGGACCATGATATCCATCACCCGAGTCAAGTACTCCAGAGGCGTCCTGTCCATGATGTCCCTGCTTGAGGCGAAGCCACCGAGCAGATCTACTGCTATGATGATGTCCGCACCCATTGACCGTGCGATGTCGACAGGCAGGTTGTCTACGATGCCGCCATCCATCAAATAGCGATCATCAATTCGGAAAGGAGCAAAGACTCCGGGGATGCTCATGCTTGCCCGCATCGCATCGGAAAGCGAACCATCCCGTATCACCACTGACTCGCGGGCAGAAATATCAGCGGCAACAGCGCGGAAGCGGCGGGAGAGTGTGTCAAAATCCACCGGAGATGGAATTGCCAATGTCAGACAGTCCATGTAGGTCAGTATCTTCTTGCCGCTCAATAATCCACCGCTACCCTTGACTCCTGACCCATCGAAGCCCACAGAGGCGAAATACCTGGAGCGATCTCTCTTGATAGGATAGGGATCGTCTCGCGATGCGCTATTCTCGGAGAACAAATCCTGCCAATCGATATCTGCGACAATCTGTTGCAGGCTCTGGGCATCATATCCAGTGGCGTATAGCCCTCCAACAATCGCACCCATGCTTGTTCCGACCACAATGTCTACCGGTATGCCGAGTTCCTCGATTACTTCGATGACTCCGATGTGGGCCAAACCCAGCGCGGCACCGCCTTCGAGTACCAGAGCCACCCTGGGGCGACTGGCTTTCTCACCAGTATCTGGTGCAGTAGCTATAGGTACAGGTGCAGCATAGAGGGGGGAAAAAGCCAGGCCGATAACGATGATCAGAACGCGAGTCGGTGCATGAATCATGTTTGGTTATCATAGCACCGTATCGCCGGGCTGTCGCGAATAGTCCACAGACAGGCTGTTTCCCTGGTTCGATTTATCCTCAGTAGACATTTTCAACTATCGCCGAACACATGGCTCGCGACGTGTACGCCCAACAGCATGCCCGAGTAGTCGCGCCGGCCGGCGTCCGATCCGGCGGCGCCCGCGGCGATGAACAGCGGCACCAGGTGTTCGCTGCGAGGATGGCAAGCCAAAGCCTCGGGAGCCTGCTTCCAGTGCACCAAAGCATGCCGACGCTGTTCCGGGTCGGTCATGGCTACCGTTTCCGCGAGCCAGTCGTCAAAGCGCTTCGAGGCGGCCAGCGCGTGCGGGTCGCCCGACATGAAGCCACGCATGTTGTGGTAGCTCATGCCGCTACCGATGATAAGCACGCCTTCATCACGGAGGGGCTCCAGTGCCCTGCCCATAGCAAAGTGGGTGGCGGGATCGAGTCCCGTCACCAATGATAACTGGGCCACTGGAATGCTAGCCTCGGGAAAGGCCACCATCATCGGCACAAAGGTGCCGTGATCGTAGCCGCGCTCCGATTCCGTCCTGGTCTCGAAACCTGCTTCCTGCAATAGTCGGTTTGCGCGCGCGGCCAGAGCTGGATCGCCCGGTGCTGGCCATTTCAGGCTGTAGGTGTGTGCGGGAAAGCCGCCATAGTCGTAGAGCATGCCTGGATTCTTGCCATCGTGAATGGTTGGTCTGGCTTCTTCCCAGTGTGCCGATATCACAAGAATCGACGCTATCGTGTGCTTGTAGCGGGCGCCGAGCTCAACGAGATAAGCCTCCAGCCCGTCATAGCCTGATTCATTTCCAAAGGACTCCTTCATGACATGCCATGGGCCACCACCATGCGGTATATAGATCGCCGGGAGTCTGTTGTTCTCATTCATGGCACACCTCGTATGTCCAAGGTACGGACAACGTGGCTCCAAGGCAACCAGAAGCCTGATGGCGTTGATGATCGCGTTGCCCACCCCTCACCAAGGTTGTATAATCCTTCAATGAACAGCACGCAAGACCAGCAGCATCTCCCAGCCAGCGCCCTCATCGGAGCCTTGCTGGTTTCGGTGATATGGGGATTGAACTTCATAGCTATCAAGGTTGGGGTCTCCGGAGTTCCGCCCCTGCTCCTCGCTGCGATACGATTTATCCTCTCCGCGTTTCCGGCGGTATTGTTCGTGAAGCGCCCCAGGGTGCCAATGGGGTACTTGGCCGCTTACGGCCTCTTGTTGGGCATAGGCGAGTTCGGTCTGCTCTTCACCGCGATCAAGCTCGGCGCTCCCGCAGGCCTCAGTTCCATAATACTGCAGTCCCAGGCATTCTTTACGGCTCTGCTTGCCGTGGCGTTTCTAAAGGAGCACATGCACGCTCACAATGTGGTGGGCATGGCCCTGGCGGCCCTGGGTCTTGCCATAGTCGCCGTGTCGGGCAACACGGGCACGCTCTCCATGGCGCTGACGGCGATGCTACTGCTCGCTTCGTTCTTCTGGGCAGCCGCCAATATTGTTGCCAGGATCATGCCAAAAACAGACGGCCTTGCCCTGATGGTGTGGTCAAGCCTGTTCTCTCCGCTGCCGCTTATCGGGCTCTCGCTTGCTTTGGAGGGGCCTGCCGCGATCTGCAGCTCGCTAGCGCATCTGGGTTTCGCGTCGCTAGGAGCCATAGCCTACCTCGTGATCATGTCAACGCTCTTTGGCTATGGAGTCTGGAACCAGCTTATCATGCGCCATGGCGCCAGCCGTATAGCCCCGTTCTCGCTCCTGGTGCCGATTTTTGGTGTCAGTGCTGGCGCGCTGGTGCTGCAAGAGCATTTTGCCCTGTCGGACGGCATCGCGTCAGCGCTGGTCCTGTCCGGGCTTCTGGTACATGTGTTCGGAGGCACGCGGCGCCGCGTCCGAGACTGATTCCTGTCAAAGAGGTACCTGGAATTTCGGGTTGACAGGCGCGGAAAACCGGTCAAGCTGTATGTTGAAGGAGCGTAGTACCATGGCAGCAGGAACGGAATCGGCCTCAAAGAGAGGCGCGCATGACTCCGATGCGGAAAATGATGAGTCAATCAATGATGAAATCGCGGAATTTCACCGCGAGCGGGCCCGAATCCGGCAACTCATGGGCCAGATCGGCGGAGTGCAATACTCCAAGGCTGATACGGTTATAAATGTATTCTTCATAGTCATGGTGCTGGGATTTTTCGGGATAGAGCTGTTCTTTCACCCGCTACCGACGACTGTGTCCATCGAGATCGGGGTCTTCCTGATTTCGATCAAGATGCTGTGGATGATTCACGCTAACCAGAAATTCAACCACTTTGTATTCTGGGTGCTCAATACTGTCGAATACCGGCTCAACGCCAATGCCAAGGCGCTTGAAGAGTTGACGGCTTCCGTCGACGCCTTGCGTGGGACTCGGACCATCGACAAGCAAGATGCAAGGCACACGAAGGACTAGACGGGCAGTCCGGAGGTTTCGCGGCGGCCGGGTTCTCAGGTTGTGGCCTGGCCTGGCCTGAACGCCAACTCCACTACTGCGCCTCCGTCGGAGCGCGTCTTAAGGGTGCCGTTGATCTGTTCTGCGAGTACCTGCATGATGGTCATGCCCAGATGTCTACCGGCAGTGGATCCGGCCGCCGTATCAAAACCGACTCCGTTGTCACGAATTGTGATCCTCACCAATCCTTCTGCCTGAAGCTTCCCTGAAATTACTATCTGTGGTATCCCTTTCCATCCAGATGGGAACGCATGCTTCATGCTGTTTGTAACCGCTTCGTTCAGGATGAGTCCGCAGGGCACTGCTTCCACGAGGCTCAGCTTGAACCCTCCGAAGTTGAACCTGTACTGGATGGGCTGATCGACCTTACTGGCGAGCAGGTGGCTCGCGAGGGATTCCGCGTAGGTCTTGAAATCCAGCCCGCTAAAATCATTGGCGCTGTACAGGAGTTCGTGAACCAGCGCTATCGAATGGATGCGTGACCCTGCTTCAAGGAGGGCATCCAGCGCGTAGGGATCATCGGTCCCGCTCTGCTGCAGTGACAGCAGACTGGCAACCACCTGCAAGTTGTTCTTTACACGATGATGCACCTCGCGCAGCAGGATGTCCTTCTCGTTGAGCGATTTCTCTATTCTCTCTCTTGCCTGTATCATTTCGGTGGTGTCGTGGCCTATCCCGGTTGCCCCGGAAAGCCTTCCACCGGAATCCAGGTTACGTACGACGCTCCAGTCTATGATTCGTTGTTCGCCATTCTTCGCCAGTATGGCGGACCTGACCAGCGTGGACGACTGGCCGCCCAGAAGGACGTTCTCGAATGGGCAGTGCTCTCCTGGTGCGCACAGATGGGATTTGAATGACAGGTCAAGAATCTCCTCTGACAGATAGCCCAGGATCTTCAGCGCGTACGGGTTTGCATACTTGATAAAGCCATCATGGTCGACCGTTATGGCTACCAGCTCTATCGATTCAAGTACCTCTCTGAATCCTCGCTCGCGATCTCTGAGCGTTCCTTCGCGTTCACCTATTGCGCCTACCATCCGGTCCAGACTCTGACCGACTTCCTCAAACTCGGCGAAGCCATCGCCAAAATCCCTGAGTTTGCCATAATCACCCTGCGATATGCGGCTGGCCTCTCCTGAAATGGCCCTGAACGCGCTCCATACCCTGCGAAGCCTCTGCCGCCAGAAAACGGCGCCTATGACCGCGATAAAAACGGATAGTCCGAGCATGTCCAGCAATGTGCGCCGCAGCGAGGCGTAGAATGCTTCCTGTGGATACATCACCAATACATGCCAATCCGGTCCGCGCAGGGTCTTTGTGGAGACCAGCCACGATATGGGGCCCTCCATGACCTGGATGGACTGGGCTGAATCTCTATATTCGCGAATCCGGGTAAAGTCGGTCTGTCGCTCTCGTCGCAGAACATGTAGCATATCGGGATGATAGAGGAGTATGCCGTTGCCATCGGTCAGGCGAATCTCGAACAGGTGATCAGGAATCATCAGCGCGTTCGATGTGAAGTCGCGTAGCCACCTCAGATTCAGGCCGACCAGGATGACGTTGGAGCCCACGCTGATTCCGTAGGTGACGGCTGGCATATTGCCCTGTAGTGAAATGTATGAATCGGACCAATATGCGCCACCAGCCTTCTTGACCGATTCGTATATATCCTCTCCTTCCCGCGATATCCCGATGCTGTCAGGGTCTGCGGGTGCCAGGGCGACGATTCGGCCATCCTGCCCGAGTATCTCTATGCGGTCAAGAAACGGGAAGTCCTGCAAGCTGTCATTCAGGTATTCCTGCAGGTGTTTCTGTGGATATATATCCTGTCTGTTGGCCATCGATGCTATGTGGTGTGTCGAATCACGGACTTGGGCAAAGAATTCGTCGAGCCTGCTCGCGACGAGCGTGGCGCTCAGCGCATTCATTTTGGCGAACGAGTCCTGCATTGTGAAGCTGAGCGTCCACAGGCTTGCAAAACTCGCAGCCATGAACAATATCGCAAAAAGCACGATGATGCCTGCAAGGTAGCGCGAAAGGGTCACGGACCTTTTCATCTAATCGATGCTCTTGTAGGCACCATGTTCTATGACATACCTGAATAGATCACGTTCGGCGTTGCCTTCAGCATCGAAACGGATGGCACCCTGTAACCCATCGAATACCCGTATCGAGAGGATCTTGTCCCGTATCAACCGGGGCAATGGCCTGATTCCCGTTGCCAGCGTGGTGCGCAGCATCATGGCGGCCTCGTACCCGAACATCGCGGTAAAACTGGGAGATTCCCCATATTCAGCCATATAGTCCTGCACGAACCGTTTTCCGACGGAAGAGCGAGACTCTAGATCCGCGATCGACACCGCGACTGCTCCTTCAACCGCCTTTCCTCCATTGTGCAGCAGGTCGAGGGTCAGAGGCCAGGGCGGGAGGAATATCCGCGTCGACGCCCCCGCTCTGTCGAGCTCCTTAGCTATCAGCACGACCTCCATACTCGCCGCTACGATTAGAAGGCCATCACTGCGGTTGTCGCGGAGTGCCTGTACAATGCCATCGGCGGGCTTGTCGGTCCTGGAGTTGAAGAGCCTTGTGAAGGAAACGGTCCCTCCGGAGGAGGTGTAGGTGGCCGAGAAGGAATCCACGACGGATTTAACATAATCCGAATTGATCAGGTCCCCGGCGATGGCTACCCGTTTCTTGCCGAAGCGCCGCAGTGCCATATCGGCCAGGGCCTTTCCGTAGTGATCCGAACCCATGTTGATGCGGACAAAGAGCGTATTGTCGCCCGCGGGATTTGGGGTGGAGATGGTAGGAGAGATTATAAGCATGGCGTGCCGATGGGCCTAGGGTAGAGCCTTGGTCGCGGCCTGACTCGTGGTACCCAGGATGGCTACAGAGCATCCCGCGGCCTTCAGTTCCACGAGGGCAGACAGGCACGCATCGGGATCGCTATGGTCGTCCTTCACGATCAGCGTGTACGGTGGGATGCTGCCAGTAGCTGCTCCCGGTCCCACACTAAACGCCATCAGGAAACCGTTGCGCACGCCTAGCCCTATGGGCGCCGATGAGCCCGTAAGCGGCCCGACAAAGCCTATGGCTATCGGTTTGGGCGCGCATGATGCCACGCCGACAAGCGCCAGAACGAGCGCCGCCATTGGCATCATCCTGATTCTCATGGAGCCCCCTGTCCTATGCAGTAATTCTCAGGCATTCGCGGTGAAGCGTCAAGAATGATGACATACACCACCTGCTCGTCAACCCATGGGCAAAAATTTCCCGTGGCAGGGCATTTTGTTCTCGATTGTCCTGGCTTTGATGCGCTTACCAGGCTCGAAACGGCCTCCGCAACCTCATTCTGCAATTGGCACGCTTATTGCATATATAATAGTGCATATATCTGAATTCTTATGGAGGCAGCACATGTATCGTGGTTTCAATGGCGGCTGGGCGCATCCCGGCTACGGTTTTGGCTTTCCGTGGGGGGGCATCGTGATGGCGGCGATAGTCATCGGACTGGTTATCTTTGCAGTGGTGGCCCTGAGGCGCAGGGGCACGAACGCTGCTGTCGAACAGGCCAGCGCCAGCCAGCAGGGCATGCTTATACTCACCGAGCGCTTTGCCCGCGGCGAAATTGACACGGAGACCTTCCGGTCGATGAAGGCCGAGCTTGAATCACAGCCCGGCGCTGGTTCGGAGCAATGATGAAAACCAGGACGATCGCCTTTGCACTGGTGGCCCTTGTGGCTACCAGCGCGTTTGCCGCGCCGGCTGACCTCATTTCGGCCATGTCAGCGCTGGACAAGAAGTATATAGCGGCATTGGGGCTGACCGGACAGCCTGACCAGCAGGCAAAGGCCAAGGTGGCTTTTGCCGCATTCGAGGTTGCCTGGAATGATTTCAGGGGCCGCTATGTCGCCCAGCCGGGCCTCGATGCCGAATGGGTCGATGACCTTCGTATGGTCGGCGCGGCTGTCGCCAAGGCTCATGCAGCCATTCTCGACAATTCCGATGGCCCTGCCGCCCACGAGGCGCTGGAAGCCGTCAGGATGGTGCTCCTGGCTTCCCGCTCACGTCAGCACATACCGTATTTCGGCGACTACCTGACGCTGTTCCACAATTCGATGGAGGACCTGATCAATGGCAAGCCAGCCAAGAAACTGGTCGACATGACGGCGGCCGAGAACATGAGCGTCGCGGCGGATCTGGATCTGCTGATTGCCCGATGGAACAAGGTCAAGGCCATGGAAGGTCTGTTGCCGGCGATGTCATTGTCCGGTTCGGCTACGACCGCCTATGCGTCCCAGTGGCAGGTCATCGATACCATCATGCGCAACACCAAGGCCGCCCTGGCAAGCGGTGATGAGAAGAGCTTCTCGGATTCTTTCGGGCAGATCAAACCGAATTTCATCAAGACATTCTTCTTGTTCGGGGATTTTCCGCGATAGAGCGACTGGCGGATTCTGCTCCATACACTATACTGATACCACACGGAAAACGAGGAGGCCCGCATGGCTGCGCGAATGTCGAAGATCCAGATACTCAGGCGTGTGACCCTTGGCATTGTTCTGGGCGGCTTGATTATTCTGACCATCCTGCATCAGAGAGTACAGGGCATTCCATCGATCGACGCTCTTGACCCATTCGGCGGTCTGGAGACCTTGATGAAATATGTCGCCGGCGGCGAGCTCATCAAGAAGATAGAGCCAGGCACCGTGGTGCTCTTTGGCGGCATTGTCGCGCTCGGTATCGTGCTTTCGCGGTTCTTCTGCGGCTGGATGTGCGCCTTTGGCGCCTTGCAGGGCATATTTGGCTGGCTTGGCAAGAAGATATTCGGCAGGCACTTTGCCGTGCCCAAAAAGCTTGACTCGGTGCTGCGCTGGCTCAAGTACGTAGTGCTCGCGGGCATCATCTATGGCACCTGGATGACGAGCGAGCTGATCATACGGCCATACGACCCACTAGCCGCCTTTGGGCACCTTTCGGCCGGCCTGGCAGCCGTGTGGGCGGAATTCGCGGTTGGCTTCGTCATTCTGGTGCTTATTCTTCTGCTGTCGATGCTGTACGAGCGTGCCTTCTGCAAGTATCTGTGCCCGCTGGGCGCCGTGAACGCGATACTCGGCCGCATACCGCTCTTCAGGATCAAGCGTGTCGAGTCTACCTGTATTTCGTGCTCGAAGTGCGATCGCGTCTGCCCGATGAACATCGACGTGTCCCGTGCCGGTGCGGTCAACTCACCTGAATGCATAGCCTGCATGGAATGCGTCACGACATGTCCGACAAAGAAGAACTCGCTGGTCACCACGCTCGGTGGCAAGGCGGTCAAAGTCGGTATCATCGTCGCCATTGGGTTCGGCATATACCTGGGAGCCGCCGCGATAGGGCAGGCCGCCGGAATGCTGCACTTCACCGCCCCGACTCTGAACCAGCTCTCATCCGAAGGCTCGCTTGATGTAGCCGATATCAAGGGATCGTCTACCTGGGGTGCGGTCGCTGAATCATTCGGCATGGACCTGGAACGGCTGTATCGGGAAGTTGGCGTTGACGGCGCGAAGGTGCCGGCAGACACGATGCTCAAGGATACCGGCAGGCTCATCGGTGTAGAATCATTCGAGGCCGATGCAGTACGTGTGGCCGTGGCCAAAATCATAGGTGTGCCGTATGCCGGTGAGAAGGGCGACCTGACGCCCGCGACCCCTGCAGCGTCCAGCCCGGCAGCATTTGCGCCTGCAGCACCTGCTTCCGAGGCATTCATGGTGCCGGCGGACTTTGCTCTTGAGGGAACGATGAGCATCGCCGACCTGAGCGCGGCTCTCAAGACAAGCAATCAGGCCATAATAGCCAAGCTTGGCTTGCCCGCCGACATTCCTGTCGACAAGCCTCTGCGTGATATGAAAGACCAGTATGGCTATACGATGACCGACCTGAAGGATCGCATCAAGAAGTAGCAGGCGTTTATGAGAAGAAACCCGCGCGGGCAGCCGCGCGGGTTTCTTTTATATCAGGAGCGGGGGAGGAACGTCAGCGCGAAGCCGCCCTTGCCTGCGCGGCCGGTTCGGCCGATGCGATGCACATAGTCATCCCAGGTATTGGGCGTCGAATAGTTTATGACATGGGTAATGTCGGTTACATCAAGACCACGGGCGGCGACATCGGTGGCCACCAGAATGTCAATCTCGTCGCTCTTGAGCCGCTTGATCGCCCTGGACCGTTGGGCCTGCGTCTTGTCGCCATGAATCTCGTCCACCTTGAAGCCGCGTGACTTGAGCTCGTGGCCGAGCCGCTCGACGGCGCGCTTGGTGTCATCGAATATGATTGTCTTTGAACATTCCGTGCCTATCAGCACGTCGTGCAGTTTGTCAATCTTGTCGTTGCTTCCCGCGTAGTAGACGACATTCTGACTGACGCTGTCGACCGTGGCGCCTTCTTTTGTGGAGACTGTTACCGGGTTCCTGGCGAAGCGCTCTATCAGCTTGGCAACCTTGGGTTCCATGGTCGCGCTGAAGAACAGCGACTGGCGCTGCGGCGATACCCTGGACAGGATGTCGCTGATGTCGTTGATGAAGCCCATGTCCAGCATGCGGTCGACTTCGTCGAGCACCACGAAATTGAACATGGACAGAGGCAGCGTGCCTTGCTGGATGTGATCCTTGATGCGGCCCGGCGTTCCGACGACGACACGCGGATTGTAGCGCAGGTCGCGACGTTGCAGGTGCATCGATGCGCCGCCGATGAGCAGGGCACTGCGCAGTCCGCAGCTCTTGCCAAAGCTGAAGCACTCCTCCATTATCTGCTCGGCCAGCTCGCGGGTTGGCGCCATGATGATGGCCCGGTGGTCCATGTGCGTTATCAAGTCGTGGATCATAGGAATCGCGAAGGCGCCGGTCTTGCCGGTGCCGGTGTTGGCTATGCCGACGACGTCCTTCCCTTGCATGACAAGCGGTATTGTCTGGTCCTGAATTGCCGAAGGGGCGGTAAAGCCCTTGATCTTGATGTTGTCCAGAATCTTCTGGTGGACCGCGAAGTCCTCGAAGGTGTTTACAGCGTTGTAGGCGACTTTTTCCGTTATGCGCGCTTCCTGGATGAAGCGTGATGGATGGATGAACTGCTTGGCCCGAACTCCCTTTGATGAGTGCGATGATGGGCCGCGTGAGCCATGGGTCATAGAATGCTCGCGACGCGGACCATCGCGACGGTCAGCGTCGCGGTTGCCCGGTGCCCGGGAGCCCGCGGCGCGACCTGGCGCTGGCCGGGGATTGCGTGAGTCTGAGTGAGAGTAGCTGGATGCGTACATTGACCATTCCCTGTCTGAGAAGAATATGCTCTAGGATGATCGGAACTCGATGGGTGCGGGCATCGACGTGGTGTCGAGACGCGACGGACTGAGCGCCGGGTACAGTCCCATGATGGGCGAAATTCGCACCATCCGGAACGGCTCCCTCTCAATGCCGTAAAAAACCCGATAAGACGAGGGAATACTAATGCCCGTACAGCTTAGCATGAAACGACAAACAATGTCACTAGGCGCAAGAATGCACATAGGGTTGCGCTTTTCAGCCCGATTGACCGATGTGCGCGCAAGGTTTAGCCTTGCCCTGCAACCTGGAGGCACGCATGCATCAGCGCTATAACCATGTCTCGTGATGGAGCCGTGGAGACTTGGTCCAGGGTCATTCGAGCCGAAGAAGAGGTTCCCGTCGCCTGCAGGCTGGTGCTCCACAATCTTTTCAAGTATTTTCCGTATTGCGTCCGCTCTCCGGCCTCGAGCGGTGAATATGGTCATTCCCCCGCGTCGCTGGTCTGTCTGGGTGAGGGCAGGCTCGCCATCATCAATGCCGACGATCCGGCTTCAAAACCTGCGGTCATGTCGCTCGAGTCGATTTCGGCGGTCGAGAGTGGCAGGAACCTGCTTCTCTCATGGCTGGCCTTGTACCACGGCAGAACACACCATGTCATCTGGTACAACTCGGTAGGATATACGCTATACGAGCCATTCATACTGGCCTTCCGCGACTCCCACGAGGCGGCCTTTGATAGGGGCAGCACACCGATGGCAGACTTGCTGGAACCGATGTTCAAGCTGGACTACAAGTATTATAACCGGTCGCAGGCCGTGCTTGGCGGTCGGGTGCCCATTGACTATCTGTACCATCCCGCGACCGCGATCACGCGCAGGCTCCTCAGGCGGCGGATCATCAGTCCGTATCTGCTCGTTGGTACCCAGGCTATGCTCTATGTGCTGTCCGAGGAATCGATAGTGCGGCTGCGGCGAACCGCCTGTTACAGCATGGTAGTACGCTATATCCCGCGCGATGCTGGATATTCCCTGGTCAAGCGAGAGGACGAGGAGCTCCATGCCTGGCACGAGCTGTTCGCCGCGGACCAGTCGATCATGACCATTCCCGTGGCAGCCAGTGAGCGTGATGCCTTCGACTCGTTTGTGTCGGGATTGCGGCAGGAGGCATGACTACTGGCTGGTGCGGGGCAGTCAGTCCGCTGACGACCTGATGCGGTCAAGTACTATCCAGCGGACGCGGTCGTCGTTCAGGTTAAGCGTTACCCCACAATCCGGGCATGTGAATCTACCATCGCGCAAGTCGTCCTTGCGGCAGGCTACGCAGAAGGTCTTGCCGCAGTCAGGGCACGAGCCGGCAGGGGAATCATCGGGCGGCTCTCCGCGGAGTCTGGATCTGGGAACCACCGGCGTCGGTCTTGGCACGTCCCAGGATAGACCGCACGACGCGCAGCTGATGGTCTCGGTGGTCGCGGCGCGGATGGCCGCGATGATGGCATCGGACGCATAGTGGTCAAGCGGCTGGAGCCGCTCAGCCAACTGCCGGGCCAGGGTATGCTGGCGCCTTGACAGGTAATGGCGGGCCAACCTGTCGATGACAAGGGCATTGTCGGGCTCGAGTTCAAGCGCCGAACGATATGACAGCTCTGTTCTGGCAGCGTCGCCGTATGCGGAGCAGACGTCTCCCATAAGCATCATCGCCCGCGGGTCGTCGCCGAGCTCCAGCACCGTACGGAGAGCGTTCTCGGCCTCCGCATAATCCTCCAGCTGGATGAGTGCCGCCGCGAGGTTGGTATGATAATCAGCCACGAATGGCTCCCTGCTGTTGAGCGCGCACGCGTTCCGGTAAGCTTCGGATGCGGCTTCAATGTCGCCGACGGTCGCCAGTATGGTGCCGAGCTGGTTGGCGGCGGCAGCTGATCGCGAAGGCCACGTACCGAGGATGTCTTTGGCCTGCAGTGGCTCGCCGAGTCTCTGAAGCGCCTCCGACAGATTGACCGCAGGCACGTATTCGTCGGGCAGGGCCTGCGTGGCTTGCCTGAATGAGTCCGCAGCTCCTTGCACGTCGCCGTCCTGCAGAGCCACCTGTCCAGCCAGATTCATGGTCCAGCCATCGAGAGGCGCGGCCTCGAGGGCGGCAGCCAGTTCCGTCTGGCATGGCTGGCCTGATAGCCAGAGTGACTCGGCCAGGCGGTACCGGTATATAGGCATGCTCGGTTCAAGCTCGACCGCGCGTCTGAAGGCCTTGATCGATTCAATGCGCTTGTTCCTCCCGGTCAGCAGTACACCGTAGACATAGGCAGCGGCGGCTTCAGGAAAGCCCTTCTTCGCCAGCCTTGACAGTATTGACCATGACTGCTGGGTGTCGCCGCGGCCATAGGCGACCAAGGCGTCTATTGAATCAAGTGTTGCCTTGTCAAAGCCAAGCTCACGCAAGCGTCTCGAGCAGTCCTCTGCGTCATCCCAGGCCTGCTGTGCATAGAAGCCTTTGGCAGCCGCGAGCCAGGCACCTGAAGCGGCTGGCAGGTCGCCGCATTTCTCCAGTGCCATCGCGGTGTTGTGCGCGTATATGGGCATGGCGCTATCGTTTGACGCCGCCCTCCCGTATGCGTCCGCTGCCTTGCGCCAGGATCCCTCGTTGTAGTACGCGTGCCCCAGCAGGTTTGCCAGCCGCGGGCTCGCCGCGACACGTCCCGGGGCGGACTCCAGCGCTTCCTTGAGTTCGGCGTAGCGGCCGCGAAGGTACAGGAGGTTGTATCGCTCCTCGATGGCTTCTTCCATGGTGGGTTCGAGCGACAGGCATGCGTCTATTTCGGCCGCGGCGTCGTCGAGCATAGCCAGACGTACGAGGCATTCGGCTACCATGAAGCGGTCGCGCGCCAGGGCTTCGCCGCGTGCCGCGATCTTGCGCAACTGGACTATCGCCGGCACATAGGAACCAAGCACCGACAGGCCCTCGGCCAGGCGCCTTCGCTGGTCGGCATCCGCGGCGACGACGCGCGAGAAGCGCAGGTAGTCGACCTCCACCTCCATCGGCCGTGATTCCACCCGTAATGATACGAGCCTGCATGTCGCTGGCTTGGCATAGCTCTGTGCCGCGAACGCGATGCCGCCGGAATCCAGCCCATCGTCCTCCGCCTCCAGCGCGAACTTGCCATTGAGCATCGCGGTGAACCTTGAGCCGCGCGCAACGACATCGAGTACGAACTCCATTGAACCGGCCGCCCATGGGCACGCGACCCACGGCACGAGTGTCCTTGGCTCGCCGTTGAAGACGACATCGAGCCTGATCTCGGCGTCGCTAGAAACCAGTATATAGACAAAGGAATTGTCGTCGGCCTTGCGGATTATGAGGCCTGCCGATCGCTTGGCATCGGACTGGCCGAGTTCAAAGCGCGCGGTTATCGATGCGTCGGAATAACGATATGAACCAGCGTCGGTCCATGCGAACAGGTTGTCCTTGCGCAAAGCCAGAACAAGCGCGCTGGAATCGACGGAGGAGGCGTAGCGCTCCTCGTCCACCGGCTCAAAACGGCTGGCCTCGATAGACGAGAAGTCCGCCAGCCACCGTTCCTGCGGCGAGGAACCCGGTTCGGGCCGAGCCGAGCGGCCGCCGAATATCCTGCCAATGAACCTGAACATTGCGACGGTGCGGAATATACCCACTTCGCGGCTCTCAGGGCCTGGTCGGGTGTTCGAGCAGCAGCGTCTCGGTCGGACGGTCGCAGACCTCGGTTGGCCCATAGTACTGGATGGCGCCGGGGAAACGGTAGGCTGTATCCAGGGCCCAGGCGTCGCGCGCCGCGGCGAATGCCTTGAACGGCGCCCCATCCAGCTCGACCAGGGCCTTCCTGATGACCGGCTTGTCCGCCCCGTGCCTGCGTTCCATGTTCATCATCATGGTCAGTGGAACGCCGCCCGCTATCCACTCCGCCGCTGGCGCCGAGAGGTTGCGTACCGACGACAGATACCCGGACAGCCCATTGGCCACCAACATGAAGGCGGTGTAGCCCAAGGCATAGCAATAGTCCGCATCAAAATTGGACGGAAAGGCGCAGCGTCCCTCATAGCCGAAGAAATGCGCCAGCGCACTGAACGCACCCTGATAGCCCCCCGCGGCTTTGAGTGCGGCGAGCCGCCTCTCCACCATGGCTATCAACAACTTCTCGGTATCGATGCGTGACACCTGCACATTGCCGTGCGGATCCCTGTCCATAATGAGCTGCTTCTTGATGTCCCCTGGCAGGCTGGCATAGAGCGAAGCAGCCGCTCCGGCAAGCGATGTCTGCACGAAATCCACCTTGGCCGCGTCGTCCTTGCGCGCCTTGAATTCGTCGCCCTTGGCGGCCATCAGGTCGTTGAGTTGGGCTATGAGCGTTTTGAAGTCCGGTATGAACTCTATGAGCCCTTCCGGTATCAGCACGACGCCGAAGTTCAGACCTTTGGCGGCACGGGCCACGATCGATGAGCATAGTATTTCGGTAACCTGCGCCAGGGTCATGCCCTTGGTCTCTATTTCCTCTGATACAAACGCGACGTTGGGCCGACACTGCAGGGCGCATTCCAGCGCAATGTGGCTGGCAGACCGGCCCATCAGCTTGATGAAGTGCCAGTATTTGCGGGAGCTTGCGGCATCGCGCTCTATGTTGCCGACAAGCTCGGCATATGTCTTCGTCGCAGTATCAAAGCCGAATGAGGCCTCGATGTATTCGTTCTTGAGATCGCCGTCTATCGTCTTGGGTACGCCTATTACCCTGCACGGCACGGCTTCCTTCAGGAAATATTCGGCGAGCAAGGCGGCGTTCGTGTTGGAATCGTCTCCGCCTATGACGACAAGCGCGTCGAGCTTATGGGCCCGGGCATTGGCGGCGCTCGCGGCGAACTGCTCCGGGCTCTCTATCTTGGTACGGCCAGAGCCGATGATATCGAATCCACCGGTATTGCGATACTGATCGATTGTTGCGGCATCCAGGATGACGAACTTGTTGTCGACGAGACCGCCAGGTCCGCCCTTGAAGCCTATAAGCACGGATTCGGAATTTCCCGCGGCAAGGCCGTCGAATAGCCCGGCTATTACGTTGTGGCCGCCCGGCGCCGGTCCGCCTGACAGGATGACGCCAACCGCGAGGCGCACCCTCGAAGCGCTCCCGGTGCCTTTGGAGAAATGAGCCAGGGGTTTGCCATAGCTCTGTGGGAACAGGGCCCGTACGGCCTCATGATCGGCAAGTGATTCGGTGGGCTTGCCCAGTTCCATCGCTATGGCAGCGGGGCCGCCACGCAGGACAGCGGGCAACTTGGGCTGGTACGCATATCGTGACTTCTGCAGAGGGGAATAGTCCATCGATCACTCCTTGACGGCCCGGTCTTGATGATGCCGTGTCGACAATGAGGATACCTGATACTGGTCAGAGCGGCAAGGTCGAATCAGGCCTTGTCCTGGCCGATCTTCTCCGCGTCCGCTCTGTGGACTGGCTTGAGGATCCTGACGCCGGTCTCCGACGTCTGGATGATAGTCTCCTTGCCGTCGGGGGTTCTGGAGCCTAGAACGAGCACAATGGGATACCGTGGATTGTCCGGGTTTACATCGATAACCTGGGCGACCCGGGAATTGGTCAAGAGCACATAGGAGCCGACAGGATAGACGGAGAGCGAATAGACAAGTGACTTTATGACGACATCGTCGTACTGTTTGCCGTCGTTTTTGAGGATATCGACCATGCCGGCGTAGCCTTCGCGCGCTTCCTTGTACGGTCTTGATGCGGTAACGGCATCGTAGGAGCATGCGACGGCTATGATCCTGGCGTACAGCGATATCTTGTCACCTGTCAGCGACCGGGGATAGCCAGACCCGTTCATCCGTTCGTGGTGCTCGAGCGCGGCCAGGCATATCGAGAGCGGAAACTGCTTTTCCTTGAGTATGTTGTAGCCCAGTATCGGGTGGGCCGTTATCGACTTGCGCTCCTGGTCTGATAGCTTGCGGCCGGCCATGTAGAGCTGGGGCGGCAGCCGTACCATGCCTATTTCGTGCAGCACCGAGGCAACCCCCAGTTCTATCAACCGGTGTTGTGGCAACTTGAGGTGACCACCAAGCACGATGGCAAGGATGGTGGAACGGGCCGAATGGTTGACGAGATAGTTTGACGATGTCGATGCGTTGCCCAGGACACGCAGCACATATCGTTTGTCCTCCAGAATCACATCGCACAGCGTCTTTATCCTGTCAGACAGCTCCTTGAGGCTTATCTCGCTCTTGGTTACGTATCGCGTGTACACGGTGTCGACATACTTCAAGAACTGCTCGTAAAATATGTTGACCTTGTCCAGGTTTTCCTTGTCACCGGCCGTCTGGGACGTGATGGGGTGATTCTCCGAGTCCGCTTCCTCCTCGACAGCATCCGGCGCAATAGCGTCGTCGTTGATCAGGTAGCCATCGGAATAGAGTTCCCTGATCTCCCATTCGGCGAGCCTGTTTATCAAGGCCGCGGTCACCGGTGTTTCCGGAGTCAGGAGTATATATGTTTCATCAAGGAAGACCGGCGAGCTGTAATAGGTGTCCGGTACAAGTTCCTTGAATGGGATGGCGTTCATGCCCATTGACCCCTCTCATATGATATTCTATGCTTCCGCGGTAGTTCACGCCACCCTATGTATGTATTATTGGAGACATTCGGCATGAAGTTTAAAACAATATTCATACTTTTCAACGCAATACTGATCTTCTCGTTTGCTTTTATATTTCTGATGCCCTTTTTTCTGCTTGGTGCCGAGTATTCCACTCCATTCTGGCTCAAGAATTGGCCATTGTTCATGGTTTTCGCCGCCGTACTGGTAGGTTTCAACATATTCTTCGTGCTGAACTGGCGCCTCTTCTCGCTGCTGGAGTCCGAAGACTGGGAGTCACTAGGCGCGCTGCTCGTCGATCGAGTGCTTGTGAGGCGTCGATACGACCGGCGGATGATACGGCTGCTCGTGAACACCTCGTTGCTGCGCGGTGACATGGCCACAATAGAACGACTGGAATCGGCTCTGCGTGTCGGCAAGCCGACGGCGCTACGTCGCGATGCCGTGCTGTTTGGCGCCGCGAGGATGCTCAAGAACGACGCGGAGGCGACCGAAGCCTTTCTGGCCGAGTTTGTCGACGGTCGCGGGGTGGACAACGCCCAGTGGCTGCTGTTTTATTACGGATTTGTCCTGGTCATGCGCGAACGCTTTGACGAGGCCACTCCTCGTGTGCAGTCCACCGTATCGGCCAAGGACCCTGTGCTGGCGCTTATGTCAGCCTACATACTGGGCTCCCTGTGCGCGGTCGCAGCGAAGCCGGGTGATCGGCAGGCTCAGGTCGATTCGGCCGAGGCTGTCAGGACCAGATTGTCGCACACGTTTGATGTCGCGAAATGGGCCCGAGAGGCCGAACGCGCCAAGGGCGAGGTGCACATCGTCATCCTTTCCAGGATTCTTGACGAGGCGAGTGGCTGGCTATTTGCCGCCAAGGCTTGATCGCGGTCAGCATCAGGCTGTTTCTCGAGCATTCAACATAGTACTGGTTTTCGCCCCCTGCCAAATCCCCAATCGCGCTCATGAGGTGGCCGTCGGAGGCCGACAATCAGATTGTATGAGCGCACGACAGAACCTTGCACGAACCGTATTGCTGGTCATGGCAATGACACTCATGGTAGCGACCAGGGCCGCCGCCGCCGATCCTCTGACCCATACGGTGCAGAAGGGTGAGACGCTGTACGCGATAGCCAGGCGATACGATGTCGCGGTCGATCTTCTGATGAAGGCCAACGCCATCGCCGATCCATCGAGACTCTCTGTGGGCATGACACTTACCATTCCGGGCCAATCGACCGTCGCGGCACCGACCGGCTCTACCACGACAAGCACCACCAATCCGGTAATCGTCGACTATGTCGTCAAGAAGGGTGACACCCTGTATGGCATCGCCAAGGCTCACGGTGTCTCGGTGGAAGCCATCCTCAAGGCGAGCTCCATCACCTCGACGACCATAAGGCTCGGGCAGAGGCTCAAGATTCCATCGACGGCTCCAGCTTCAACGCCAGCCTCAACTTTCGGCCCCGTGGCAATATCCGATTCCGTCGCGGTGGTGCCCAAACCGGCAGCGGGGGCCGCCGTGACCAGCGCCAGGCTGTGGCCGGCCAAGGGGCAGGTCGCGTACCTGCAAGGCAAGCTCAAGGGCGTCTCCATAGTGACTGAACCGTCCGTGGCCATCCAGACAATACGATCAGGCACCGTGATATCAGCTGGACCCTTCAGAGGCTTCGGGCAGGTGGCGTTCATTCAGGCCAGCGACGGGCTCGTCTATGTGTATGGGGGAGCCAGCGCCCTGTCTGTGCGGGTCGGAGATGTCGTACGCGTTGGCGCATCGATTGGCACGGTTGCCTCCGAGCCCAATCCATCCGTATATTTCTTTGTGTTCAAAGGCGCCGAAACCGTTGACCCTGATACGGTACCCAGAAATAGGTGAAGGAGCAGCAATAGTCATACGATCAGTGGCTCGACAAAAATTGCGGATATTCATTGATTTTTGGCGAGTATGCAGTACACTATCGTTTCGCGACCGGTATTTTTTTTTATCGTCCTGAATTGGGCCCGCGTGCCCCTGAGGGAGAACATAATGCAAGAAGTTGTCGCCCCCAAACCGATCCCGATCAAGCGAGCCAGGAAGACCAGGGCCATACCCGTCCAGAAGAAAGCGAGGCGTCAGCCAGAATCGCACGAGGCCGACCCGCTCGCGCTGTATCTGAAGCAGATATCCCGCTATTCCCTCCTCACCGCCGAGGAAGAGATTGAACTCGGGGAGAAGATCCAGAAGACGCGCAACACCATTGCCGCGTTTGATTCAATGGCCGAATCTGAGGCTCCCGACTACACCCTCAATCGCTCTGAACGGGACAGGCACGAGGCCGAGCTGCTCGCATGCAAACACCGCATGATTTCAAGCAACCTGCGCCTTGTCGTGTCGATAGCCAAGAACTATCAGCACCGAGGCCTGTCCCTTCTGGACATCATCGATGAGGGCAACATAGGCCTTATCGAGGCCGTTGAACGCTTCGACTATACCAGAGGGTGCCGGTTCTCCACCTACGGAACGTGGTGGATCAGGCAGGCCATAATCAAGAGCCTCGCTGACAAGGGGCGGGTCATACGGATACCGATCCACATGCTCAATACCATCAAGAAGTGCTACTTCGTGGCCAAGCAGATGACCCAGGATCTGGGGCGTGATCCGAATCCGGACGAATTGGCCGGCAAGCTGGGCATGGAATCAAAGAAGGTCAAGGAAATCATGAAGCTGTCCCAGGAGACCGCCTCACTTGATACGACCGTCGATGAAGACAGCGTTACTCACCTGTCTGATCTGATCAAGGACGACAACGCCATAGAGCCATTCGAGGATGTCTTCGGCAAGACATTGCAGGAAACGATAGGCGATGTACTGCGCAGCCTGAACCAGCGCGAAATAACTATCATCACCCTGCGGTTCGGCCTCAATGGCGAGGGGCCGCTGACGCTCGAAGAGACTGGCAAGCTGCTCGGCATCACAAGGGAGCGTGTGCGACAGATCCAGGAGAAGGCCATACTCAAACTCCGTGACCTGCGCCGGCTGGACGAATATCAGGAAATATCCTAGCAATTATTCTGACAGGAAGCGCCGCGCTCTCGGGGTTGTCGCCCGGAGCGCGGCGTTCTTTTAGGTTGTCAGTGTGCTCCCAGCAGCGTCGCAAGGGTCTTGTACCCGCGCCGTGCGGCCACTTCACCGGCTGTCTCGCCAGCCGCATCGCGCATGGATGGATCGGCTCCAAGGGCCAGCAGGGTTTGCGCAGCCTTCTCCAGCCCGGCGGCGGCCGCATAGTGCAAGGCTGTCTCTCCCAGGAAGTCCGCGGCGTTCGGGTTCGTGCCAAACATCGAGGTGATCGCCGCGTCGCCAGCGGAAAGCGCCAATGTGGCCGGCGTTGTGCCATCCGTATCCCTGACAAACGGATCTGCGCCTGCGGCTATCAACCGTGACGCTATGTCATAGAAGCCGCCGGCAAGGGCCGCGTGCAGAGGTGAGCGTCCGCGGGAGTCGCGATCATCGGGCAGGGCGCCAGCCGCCAGTGCCACCTCGATGCTTTCCATCGTTGGTTTGACATCCAGAATCACCCGCAGCACCGACTTGCCATCCGCGTCCGTACTCCGCGCCGAGCGATCGTCGAGCATGGCCTTGAGCATCGGGCCACCCTTCTTGATGGCGTAACCAAGCGGGCTCTCTCCTGTCGAGTCACGCGCGTGTATGGAAGCGCCAAGCAGGACAAGAGCGCGGACAGTCTTTGCGTTCTCGGCATAGACGGCCTCCAATAGCGGCGTGATGCCGCCGTCATCCCGTACGTCGACACGCTTTGACTTGAGCGCCAGCGCGCTTACAAAACGGTCATCGATCTGCCTGGCGGCCGCATGGAACGGTGTCTTGCCAGAGTTGTCACGTGCGAGCGGGTTGGCGCCGCGCTCCAGGAGATATGCCGCCGCCGCCGCGTTGGCCTTGTCTATGGCATCGCGCAATGGCGTCTTGCCGGTATAATCGCGCGGGTCGATGTCTGGCGATGACCGCGCCAGGAGGCGCAGACATTCAGTGGCATTCCAGTAGACGGCAAGGTGGAGGGTGGTGGCTCCCGAAGCGTCGCGGGCACGAGGATCTGCGCCAAGCATCAAGAGCGTATTGACGGTGCCGGTCGAGTCCTTCTTGAGCGCGAGCATCAGCGGGGTCTGGCCATCGGAGTTCTTGACGTCGACCGATACGCCGCGGGAGACGATGAAGGCGGCGCCGTCGGCCATGCCTGCCATCGCCGCGTAGTGTAGCGGGCCATTGCCCGCGGCATCGGTGGCGCCGAGCACATCGGATGAGAAGAACCAGGACAGGGGACCGCCCTGCGCAGACAGCGCCAGCGAAAGCGGCGTGGCTCCGATGGTATTGGCCGAGAACGGATCGGCACCGGCCTTGAGCAGCGCCTCGCCTTGGGTGCCGACATTCATCCTCGCCGCCAGATGCAGCGCGGTGTCACCTTCATTGTTCCTGGCCGATGGATCAAGGCCAAGCTCATGCAGGACGGCTATGGTCTCCGGCATGGCCTTGAGCCTGCAGGCTATGTGGTACGGCGAGTCTCCCGAGTCATCGCGGGCGTCCTTCGGCGATGCCGCGACTATGGCTCGCGTCGAGTCCGGGCCATCGGATAGAGCTATCGACAGGGGGGTGTCGCCGTGCACATTCTTTACGAACATGCTGGCACCTTTGCCCGCGAGCAGCGAGACCAGTGCCGTGTTCTTGCGACGAACGGCCATGGCCAGCGCCGTATCACCATCCGCGTTAGCCGCGTCGATCGCGACGCCCTTGGTCAGCAGTGTCTCTATCATGGCTTGTGGATACCCGAGCATGATGGCCAGGTGCAGGGCGGTGTTGCCGGCTTTGTCCTTGAGGGCCGGATTGGCTCCCGAGGCCAGCAACAGCCCGGCGGCTTCAGAACCGTTTGTGGCAGGAAGCGCCAGATGAAGTGGTGTATTGTCCACACCATCCCTGGCGTTTGGATCGGCTCCCTTGGCGAGCAGTATTTTGGCAGCTTCCACGCGGCCCAGCCGCACCGCGTCGTGCAGGGCCGTTGACCCTGAGGCGTTCTTGGCGTCGACAGGCACGCCCCGGTCCAGGAAAAATGACAGGTAGCCTCGATGGTCATAGCGCACGGCCTCGTGCAATACGGTAGCACCATCGGCAAACCTGGCCCTGGCGTAATTGGTATCCCTGACCGCGCGTATGAAGTAGGAGAAATCATCGAACGATGTCGGCGCGTTGCGCGCGACCAGCAACTCGGCGATGGCGGCGCTGTCCTGGCTGCCCGGATGCATGAAGGCCGAGTCCAGCGGTGTCCTGCCCGAATCATCGCGCGCAGCAAGGTCTGGATCAAGGACCAAGAGTATCTTGACTGAGTCGATGGATAGCCTGTCCACCGCGACATGCAGGGCCGTCTCACCATGTGGCCCCTTGAGGCCGATCGAAGCCTGGTCGACCAGTGATGCCGTGAAACCTTTGGCTATCGCGGCGTCGAGTGGACTGACGCCGGCCTTGTCGGTGATGAAGAATGACGCACCCCTTGAGACCAGCGCCTTTGCGGAGGCCGCATCGCCCAAATCAACGGCATACCGCAGCGGTGTCTTGCCATCGTTGTCGATCGGATCGGGGGCCGCTCCCATGGCCAGCAGTATCGCGACCATATCGCTGGAGTTTTTGAGTACGGCAGCATGCAGGGGATACCGGCCATCGGTCCCGGGCTTGCCGACAAGGTCGCGGCCCTTGAACAGCGCCTGCAGCCCGGCGGTATCGCCACGCTCTATCAGGTCGGCTATGTCCGGCTCCACCGTCGCAACACTGGCTTGGGGTTCGGCTGACTGCACGGGCTGTGGTGTCGAAACGCATGACCCCAGCGCTATGGCCGCCCAGGCTATGGCGCCAGCCAGGATGAGCCGTAACGCCCCGGATTCAAACATGGAATGAGTGGATCGCCTGTTCTTCATAAATATTTCCTTGTCATACGGATTTCAGGATCAATGCTTGAAGCATGCATAAAACTCTGTTACCTTGATTGTAGCATGATGCCTGCCCAGATACATTTCTGTGCTACAACAATCAATGATACTGGATGGTTCCACATGCTATCAATGGCGATGACAAGGAGACGACTGTGCGGATAGGATTTTGCGTTCCCATGAACGATGTCTGGACAAAGGCGGTAGACGGGCTCCAGCGCGATGTCGGCCCTGGCATCGAAATCATAAGAGGCGTCGATGCGAGTCTCGCGGCCTTTGGCACGCTGGATGCCGTGGTCGCAAACATACTGGACCGATCAATATACGAGGCCGCACCGGGGCTCAAGGCAGTCTTTGTGCCATTTGTCGGCGTCAACCATCTACCGGCTGATCTATTGATCCAGCGCGGCGTGTCGGTCTTCAACTGCCACGGCAATGCCGAGAGCGTGGCGGAACGGGCCTTGGCCCTCGCCCTTGCCGGTTTCGGACGCATTATCGAGTACCACAACGACCTCCGTAACCTGAAGTGGCACGGATTCTGGGTCAACAAGGGCCGGGAGGACTTCTGGCACTCGATTTTCCACAAGCGCTGCACGATTCTGGGCGTCGGAGCGATAGGCGAGATGCTGGCCAAGCTGCTCAAGGCCTTCGAGTGCACCGTGACCGGATACCGTCGTCGCAGTGGCGCTCCTGCTCCACAGTACTTTGACTCGGTGACTACCGACCTACACGAAGCCGTCTCGGGTGCCGATATCGTATTCATAACGCTGCCGCTGACCGATGCGACCAAGGGCCTCGTCGGGGCGGTGGAACTCAAGGCCATGCGCGGCGCCTTTCTGGTCAATGTGGGGCGAGGCGATGTCGTCGACGAGGCCGCGCTCTATGCCGCGCTCAAGGATGGCACGCTCTCGGGCGCAGGTATCGATGTGTGGTACCAGTATCCCAAGGATGGCTCGATCCAAGGCGCGCCATCGCACTTCCCGATACACGAATTGCCGAATGTCATGCTGTCACCCCATGTCGCGGGTTCAACATACGAGGCGGTGGACATGAACACGGCCCAGACCGTCGAGAACGTCGCGAGATGGATACAGACCGGAGACGCCGCGCATCGCGTGGATCTCAAGGCATCATACTGAGCGTCGAAAGAGAGGGCGTGCCGCCTCGACAAGGAGTTCGGGGTAGGCGCGCCATGCGCTCATGACGTCATAGAGCAGCTCGAACGAGGCGGACTCCCTGTCGAAAGCCAGAAAGGGCAATGCCTCGGTCAGTTTGGCTCCTGGCATCGAATCGCCCAGCACGAATACTGTCTCCAGGTCCTGCCTGTCGCGGAGCGAAACCAGAGCGAGTGCCTCCGACGTGGTCGCGAAGAACAGCCTGACCTGAAATTCCGGTTGCGGATCCAGCGAGTACAGCCTGGAAAGCTCAAAGTAGTGCTCGGGCATCGCGAACGCGTCGACCAGCGGCGCAACCATCGATTCTTTGGGAATGCCGGCGTCGGAATACAGCACAAACTGCCACAGGGTGTACTGGTTCTCCTTGCGCATGTCCTTGGCTGCCCTTACAACGCGGTTTATGGACTCGGTGTCGTCGGCATCGAGCAACAGGGTGATCGACGAGGCTATCCGTTCCGGTGACACGAGGAGCGTGTCGAGGGCCGCAGGCATCCGCATGTCGGCAAACGCTATGTAACCACCGCGCTCCGGCTTGAAGTTGGGAGCGACTGGAGCTCCCCACGCCACATCGAAGCTCTCCTCGAAGTCCGCGACCGAGTCCAGGAAGTCGTCTTCATCCATCCAGTCTGTCTCGACAACCCAGTACGGCGGCCGCTCAAGAAATTCCTTGATGCCGAACGCTCCGCTTTTGGCGCGCATCTCCGATCCGGGAGCCAGCGGCATTGGCTTGAGTTCAGCGTCCTGACCCATGCCCACCATTCCCAGAAAGTCAAAGGTGTCCACCGTGGTCTCGTACGTATCGTATGGCAGCCCCAGGTATACATCCGGCTTGACCACGATGCCTTGCGTCCACAGCAGCTTTGAGCCGCGTTCGAAACCATCCTTGTTGAGGATCATGCCCACTTTTTCAAGCGCCTTGCCATTGACGCTCCCGAGGTCGGCGGATATTCCCATGAACGCGGCGTCGGCAAGGAGCTTGGCCGTGTCGTCATCGATGCTGGCAGGGTCGAGTCTGGCCCGTATTCCGACGCCGGTCTCGTTCGCCACAGCCAGAGCCTTGATGTGCGCCTTCCAGTCCGGCCGCTCATCGATGCGGGGACCTATGAACCGCGCCTCGTCGGCGCCGGCATCGGAGGCTAGCCTGAGCAGGCGCGGAGCGGCGTCCCGGAGGAAGTAACGCGGTCCACCAGGCGCGACATTCCTGAACAGTGGCGCCATGAGCGCTCCGCGACCTATCTCCAGCAACACTGGTTTGTCACGCGACGGTTTCAGGATGCCGGCAAGATATGGATCGGGCAGGCTTTCCAGGTCAAGCAGCGTGTTGGGCTTGTACCGCGGCTTCAGCGACCGTGCCGCGAGGTCATGCAGCAGGTCCAGGAAGGGCAGCTCCCATTCACCTTCCATAAGCGCGTCAAAGGCTTGCGCCCTGTGGATTGACTGACCATGCACGACCTCCGGACCGCCCGCCACGAAGTGAGTCGCGGGCATGATGGCGCGCATGCGCCTCGCAAGCCAGATGCTGCGATCAAGGTTCCAGTCAAAGAGCGTAAATACGACTAGCTCGGGCTTTGCGGCAAGCGCCGCCGCTACGACCGCCGCGTCGCCGCCATGATCGGCGGTATTCTGGTCAAGCAGCAGATTCTCGTCGCGCCTGAGCACCCCGCGGGCCTCGGCAAACGCGATGAGCCTGGCGGCCATCAGGGGAACGTTGTCCCGGGCACCTTCGCCCGATGTATCCTGTCTGGGTAACTGTATGTACAGGGTTCTCATGTCGTGAATGTCGCTCCAGACCGCCGGTGCGGCTAGTCCGAGGATACTCCGGATTGGTCATGCTCGCATAGGCTTCTATGACCGGCCGAGTCGGGAAAGCCGGGAAAGGCCTCGGCCCATGAGCCGCGCCGAGTCGGCGCCGTGATTGCCGCGGAAAGCATCGACAGGTACGATGCCCTGTCGATGCTCTTGCCGCCCATCGAGGCGATGTGGTCAGTACGCACCTGGCTATCTATCAGGGTGAAGCCTTCGTCGATGAGGCGCCACACAAGCGGAATGAAGGCGGCCTTTGACGCGTCCGGTTCCAGACTGAACATCGACTCGCCGAAAAAGGCCGTGCCTATGGAAATGCCGTACAGGCCGCCGACAAGGCGCCCGTCAAGCCGTGCTTCCACCGAATGTGCCCAGCCCAGCTCGTGCATGCGCTCGTACGCTTTGATCATCTCGTCGGTTATCCACGTGCCGCCCTGGCCTGACCGCGGAGTGCCAGCGCAGGCGCGAATCACCGCTGCAAAGTCGGTATCGATGCTGAGCGCGAAGTGCCGCTTCTTGATGACCTTGCGCATTGTTTTCGAGACGTGCAGCTCTGTCGGGATAAGCACGAAGCGCGGATCGGGATTCCACCATAGTATTGGGTCATCATCATTGAACCACGGGAACGCACCCTGCTGGTAGGCGGAGAGCAGCATGCCAGGAGACAGATTGCCCCCTATGCACAATACCCCGTCTGATGATGCGCCTTCCGCGGCAGGGAACGAGAACCACTCATCCTCTTCGAGCCATGGAAATCGAGGGCTGGCTCGCTTCATGTGTTTTTGTGATGTACCCGCCATGACGCGCGCTTAGACTATGTTCATGACGATCTCGCCATTCTGGACATCGGCCCGGACCGCTCCGCCGTCCTTGAGCCGGCCGAACAGCACCTCGTCGACGAACCAGGTCTTGACCTTGTCCTCTACAACACGGTTTACATTTCGCGCGCCGAACTCGTCGCTGTAGCCCAGCTCCGCTAGCCGTTTTACACAAGCCTCAGTGGTCTCCAGGCTTACCTTCTTCTCCACGAGCTGGACACGGAAGTCATCGAGCGCCTTTACAACGATTCTCTCGATTATGTCCTGGGGCAGCCTGCCAAACCGCACGACGGCGTCCAGCCTGTTGCGGAACTCGGGCGTAAAGGCCTTCTGCACCGCGTCGTCTATCGCCGCCTCGGTAAAGGCGCGCTCGCCGAAGCCAATCATGGGCTTGCCAATCTCCCGCGCGCCGGCATTGCTTGTCATGATCAACACCACATTGCGGAAGTCAGCCTTGCGCCCCTGATTGTCCGTCAGCGTCGCGTAATCCATTATGGACAGCAGGATGTTGTACACATCGGGGTGGGCCTTCTCTATCTCGTCGAGCAGCACCACGGCATGCGGCGTCTTGCGTATCGCGTCGGTAAGGAGGCCGCCTTCCTCATAGCCAACGTATCCTGGTGGCGAACCTATCAACCGGCTGACCGTGTGCTTCTCCTGGTATTCGCTCATGTCGAAGCGATGCAAGGCTACACCCAGCGTGTCGGCCAGCCTGCGCGCCAGTTCGGTCTTGCCGACGCCGGTCGGACCCACGAACAGGAAATTGGCCACCGGCTTGTCTGCTGCCCTGAAGCCTGCACGGCCGCGCTTGACGGCCTTGGCTACCGCTTCCACGGCTGAATCCTGGCCAAAGACACTCGCCTTCAGATCAGTCTCAAGCGTGGCCAGCCGGTCACGTTCACCCTGCGTAACGCTCTTCTCCGGTATGCGCGCTATCCTGGCTACGACAGTCTCTATCTCGGGGCGGCCTATGGCCAGCGTGCGGGACGCCTCGTTATCGGCCTCTGCTCCGTCGGTGGCGGCTGCATCGGCCTGCGCCACATCGGTTCCAGCCGCGGCCGTGGCCTCGGATGCCACCCTGGCTATCTTGTAAGCTTGTATGCGCGCCCACGCGCCAGCCTCGTCTATAACGTCAATGGCCTTGTCGGGAAGGCGGCGCTCGGTGATGAACTGCGCCGACAGCTTGGCGGCCAGCTCTATCGCTTCGTCGCTGTACGTCACATTGTGGTATTCCTCGTACTTCGAGCGCAGGCCCTTGAGTATTTCAACAGCCTCGCCAACGGTCGGCTCCACGATGTCTATCTTCTGGAAGCGACGAGACAGCGCACGGTCCTTGTCAAAGAATTTGTTGTACTCATCGTATGTCGTCGAGCCGATGCAGCGCAACTTGCCGCTTGTCAGGGCTGGCTTCAAGAGGTTGGAGGCGTCCATCGAGCCACCTGAGACGGCACCAGCGCCGACTATCGTGTGGATCTCGTCGATGAACAGTATCACCTTTTCCTTCTTGAGCAGCTCATCGATGATACGCTTGATTCGTTCCTCAAAGTCGCCGCGGAACTTGGTGCCTGCGATTATTGATCCCATGTCAAGCGAATATATCGTATAGTCACGCAGCCGCGGCGGCACCTTGCCATCGACGATACGCTGCGCCAGCCCTTCGGTTATCGCCGTCTTGCCGACACCCGCGTCGCCCACATGAATAGGATTGTTCTTGAGCCTTCTGCACAGCACCTGGATGCTTCGCTCTATTTCGGCCTCACGGCCTATCACCGGCTCTAGCTTGCCTTCCCGCGCGGCCTTGGTCAGGTCCGTGGTAAATCTGTCCAGGGCCCCCGCGCGCACCGTTGTGCGTGCCTTCTGACGACCGCTGGCTTCCTCATCCTCGTCATCTTCATCGGGCCCCGAGAATGGTCCGGCATCCGCGGCACCGGCCTCTTCGCTCGAGGCGCTGTCAGGTGGGGCGTCGCTCAGATCAACATCAAACCCGTGCGAAATCACCTCGAGGAGGTGCAGACGGTTCACGCCCGCCTTTCGCAGGTAGTACGCGGAGTAGTTGCGCTCCTCGTCAAAGAGCGATACCAGAATCTCGGGGATGCCTACCTCTGCCTTGCCCGCTCCCTGCGACTGCAGCACGGCCCGCTCGATGACGCTCTGGAATCCCGCAGTCTGGATAGGCTCCTGGTTCTTGACAGCCGGAATTTTCTGCTCGAAGTAGGCTTCCATGCCGAGCTGAATGTGATCGATGTCCGCGTCGCAGGCCGTCAGGATCGTCCTGACCTGCTCAAAGGACAGCGATGCGTACAGGATATGCTCGGGCGTCAGGTACTCGTGTCCCCTGAGCTTGGCTTCGTTGTACGCGGCGTTGAATATCGCTTGAACCTGCTGGCTAACCTTCATACTGCTTTAGGCCTTCTCCATGATGCACTTGAGCGGGAAGCCGTTCTCCCTCGCCATCTCGTGCACACGATTGATCTTCGTGGCGGCAATATCGTAGGTATACGTGCCTACGACGCCTTTCCCTTTGCGATGGACGTCGAGCATGATGCGCGTAGCGTCCAACAATTCCCTGTGAAAGACAGACATGATCACGGCAACGACAAATTCCATGGTCGTGTAGTCGTCGTTCAGGAGTATAACCCGGTATTCATCCGGTTCTTTCGTATCGGTGTCCTCGTCAAACAGGACACCGCCCTCAATATCGTTTTCTGTTGCCACCGTACCCTAAAATATACATTGGAGCCAATAAAAACAAGGAGCGGGACGCGGATGCGTGGCGATCCAGAGAGCTCGACGGTTCCGTGACCTGTTCGTGAATTTTCCCAACACCGGCGCCTTTTCCGCCGTAGTATATGGTGTATGCGTGAGCCCGATGGCATATCTTCAGTCGCCAGTACCTCGAACGTCGCGGACTTGCGCGCTGCCGACCTGCGGGAAATGGCGATCGCCGGTGGGGACTCCGCCAGGTCCGCGTTCAGCGCGCTCTGGGCGGGGTATTACCGCCGGCTCTCAGTGTTCGCCTCCGCGTACCGCGGCCTGGCCGAAGCTGATCGCCATGACGCCATCGCCGATGCCCTCATCGCGGCGTTCGGCGCGCTGCCATCGTACGACCCGCGTCGGCCGTTATCGCCATGGGTGTATCGCATAGCCGCCAATCGCTTCTCTGACGCGGCACGGCGCGCCGCCAGAGTCTCGGTGCCGGTCGGCGCAGACTCGCCGATCGCCGAGGCGATGGATCCGCCAGCCCCTGGTGACCATGCGGCCGAATCGGCCGACCGCGACCTGGCCGAGCGGTGCCGCGCGGCTATCGCGGACCTGCCGGAACTTGACAGGCGGATCGCCATGCTACGCTTCTATGAGGGTATCAACGCATCCGATATTGGCCAGACACTGGGCATGCCGGCTGGAACCGTGCGCTGGCGCATCAGCGCCATCCGCGCGAGCATTCGCGCCGCGACTGGGGAGGACAGGCCATGACCCTTGATGCACACGCACGCGCGGCCTTCGATCGGGAAATAAGGGCAACACCGCAGCCACTTCCGACCGACCTGGAAATCGGACTGGCCCTCGATGCCATCTCCACGTTGCAGCGCAAGCCGCAGCCCGGGCCGATGCGGTCAGGAGCGCGGGACATCGCGCAGTACCTGGCGCCGGCCTGCGCCTTGGCGGCCGCATGCCTGATCGCAGCTCTTTCAGGCCGGCCCGGCACCGTCTTGCCGCGGCCGCTCGCCACCGAACTTGCCCGGACACTGCCAGGTGACACGGGCACGCGTTTCACTTTGTTCATCATCCTGGCCGGCGATTCGCTCCGCTCGGCGGGGCGCTGACCCTCTTCAATCACGTTCCTGCAATGGAGGTCATCATGATCAAGCGTATCGTTCTTCCAATCCTCGTCGTCGTCGCGACCTATGCCAGTCTGCTGGTTTTCATAGGCTCCAATGCATGGGTCCACATCGACGCGGCATCATTCGCGCTCGTGCCAGTCCTGCCTCTCGTGTACATGGCGTTCGTCTATGGTCTGGCCGGCATGCTGGCAGCCTTCAGGGCGCCGGGCTCGGCTGCCGCAACTGACCGCGAACTGCGGCTCGCCGTCGCGTTCTTCAAGGATCTCGGACGCGCCTTCTGGATGTTCGGTATCCTTGCCTCGGCGACCGGCCTTGTCGAAGTGCTGCGCAATCTGACTGACCCCGCCAGACTCGGTCCCAACCTGGCGGTGGCCATTCTTACCATTCTGTACTCCGCTACCTTCAACCTCGTGCTCGTCATGCCATTCCAGGCAACCGCCCGACGCCGCCTGGCCGAAAACAGCGCCGCATAGCGAAGCCCGGTGCCCGTGTTCGCCTCTCGCCAGTCGCTCGACCAGACTGTCGGCAGCCTGACTAAACCACTGGCCGCCTCCTGGAGAACATGGACGCCGGCCCGACCGGCTCCAGTTGGCCCCAGCGCGACGCTTTTTCATTGACAGCGCGGCAGGTGCGGGCGCATCATCGGATTGCGTGTTACCATGAGATGAGTGGGGATAGAGTGGGGACCATAATGAATATGAGCTATGCTTTGCGCCCGGACCGGGTCATATCCGTTACGGGCTTGCCGTCGGGCGGGGCTGTCCCGCCAGTCCATAGATCCTGAAACCACAGCCATGCATGACGGTAGTCCGAGTTCCGCGATTCCCGGTGAGCCTCACTCGCAGCTTAAGGATGCTGTTTCGCTGACCAAGCCTATCGAGGGCAAACGCATAAAGCGCAGCGACCTGCTCAATCTACTCAATTTTGTCAATTTTCGTGAAGGCACTATCTTTGTGAGCTTCAAGCACAGGGAACGGGGCAACCTTGTGTTCTTTCAGGCTCGCCCGTTGCCGTGTTCAGATGATACGCTCGTATGCAGCTGGGTAGATGCCGTGATTCCGTTGGAAAGATTCAGCGCGTTCGATTGCGATAGCCTGATACTCAGCGACGGCCGCAGCCACATAAGCGTAAAGGCGGACCTGCTTAGCCTCGACTCAAAAGGCGCATCATTCAAGATCCCCTTGTCGGGCTATGAGAGCAGTCTTCGATCGATGAACCGCAACGCATGTCTGGATATACAGGCAGGCATCATTCAGGCTGGCATGCGCTATGAGGGGTTGCTCGAGGATTTTAATCCTGTCTCGTTCAAGGTCAGGATGGAAGAACAGGCACCCGACACGCTCCGATGGGTAAATCCGGATAGCCATGTAACAGTCATGCTATCACGGCGCGGGACGCTCCTGTTCTCAGGTGAATGCCTTGTTACACGGATTGACAAGCTGGGTTCGAACTGGCTGATCGTACTGACTCCCGATTTCAGCAATGTCAGACGATACAGGCCAAGGGTGCATCGCAGCGAAAGATATGTTCTGGTACCCGCGGCAACGATCCGTTTCGACCATCCACTCACCGGCAAGCGGGTCTTTCTGAAGACGGAAAACATATCGGGGACTGGGTTGTGCGTCGAGGAATTCCTGGAAAGCTCGGTGCTCGTTCCAGGCCTGATCATTCCCGAGATCATAGTCGAGATTGCCAACAACCTGGTGCTTGGTTGCAGGGCCCAGGTCCTGTACCGCAATGTCGTCAGGACGGACAATGGCCGCCCATCGGTGCGGTGCGGCATTGTCTTTCTGGATATGCAGCCCGTAGATCAGGTACGCCTCACCGCCTTGATCCACCAGAGTGTCGACGAGAAACTGCGCGTGTGCTCGAGCATCGAGATGGATGAGCTGTGGAGATTTTTTTTCGAGTCTGGATTCATCTATCCATCCAAGTACCTTTCCCTGCAAGCACGCAAGGAAGAATTCAAGAAAACGTACCGTCGGCTCTATCTCGAAAGCCCCTCCATAGCCAGACACTTTTTCTTCCTTGACAAGGGGCAGATATATGGCCACATGTCAATGCTTCGCGCCTATTCCAACTCATGGATCATTCATCATCACGCCGCGTCCAGGACTGGCAACAGCCTGGCCGGCGTCATGGTGCTCGACGAGATGGGCCGTTTCACAAACGATGTGCACTTGCATCCCAGTGCCCATATGGACTATCTGATGAGCTACTATCGCCGGGAGAACCACTTCCCGGCCAAGGTCTTTGGCAATGTTGCCCAGGATGTGGCAAACCCTAAAGGCTCGTCTCTCGACACCTTCGGATATCTGTGGCCGTCAGCATTCACAGAAACTGATAGCGAGCCCTTTCAGCTCTTTCCGGCACGGCAAGACGATCTGGCAGAGTTGGCTCGTTGGTACGAATCCATTTCCGGCGGTCTGATGCTCGACGCCCTTGATCTTGGAATGGTCAGCGGGATTGACTCGGAGCTATCTGCGGAATATGTGCGTCAGGGTTTCAAGCGGGAGCGTCAGGTATTTACCTTGAAGCTCAACGGCAAGGTATTGGCTGTTCTTTTGCTTACGGTCAGCGACATCGGGCTTAATCTATCAAACCTGACCAACTGCATTCACGCTCTGGTTCTTGAGTCCGAGTTGCTGCATCCCTCTATGCTTTTTTCAGCTATCCACGCGTTGATGGACAATTATGGCTCGGATGAGCCACCGATTCTCGTCTTTCCTGAAGACTATCTGGACACACATGCAATCCCATGTGACAAGAAATATACCTTGTGGATATTGGACACCAGTTTTGCTGATGCCTATTTCGATTCCGTTCGTTCAACATTCAGAAGGACATGCCGTGATCAAGACGCCTAATCCCGACAACCCGATTGAAGAGCCGTTGCTCTATAACAGCAAGATCATCTCGAACTACCTGGAACTGATCAAGCGAAGATACGCCTACATCGACATCGCAGATTTGCTCAATTATGCGAGGATGGAACCATACCAGGTCGAGGACGAAGGCCACTGGTTCAGCCAGCGTCAGGTTGATCTTTTTCACGAGTACTTGACGAAGGCTACAGGGGTCACAAGCATCGCGCGCGAGGCTGGGCAGTACAGCGCCTCACCGGAAGGGCTTGGATGGATGTCGCGCTATGTACTTGGCCTGGCGGGACCGGTAAAGGCATTCGAGGCCATAGGCAAGTTGGCGGGCAGGCTGACCAGGTCAACGAGTTTTGAGTCAGTGAGAATCCACGATAACGAGATAGTACTGACGGTGCGGCCGCGCGAAGGTGTATCGGAGAAACCCTATCAATGCGAGAACAGGATAGGTTACTTCGAAGCGATAGTCGCTGGCTTCAATGGGCGCAAACCACGGATAGAGCACCCTGAATGTGTCTTCAGGGGAGACGCCGTATGCAAGTATCACATCACCTGGAGCGCATCCAAGGCCGCAGTGTTCCGGATAGCTCGCCTCGTCTTCTCAGCCTTCGCCATCGTGGCTCTGGCATGCATACATTTTATTCTTGGCCTCCACATCATGCTCATAAGCGCCTTGGTTGCCACCGTGATAATCCTGTTGCTGTCCTTGCTCAAGGAGAATTTCCTGAAGCACGAGCTTGATTCGGCGATAGCATACCTGAGGTCAACAACGGAACGCAGTTTCGAGGACTTCGAGCGCGTGTACCGCAATGCACTGATGGGAAAGGAGATCGGACACGCGCTCAGTGCGTCAAAGGACATGGATGGCACGATGCAGCTGGTGATGCGGATCTTCAAGGAACATGGAGACTACGATCGGGGCATGATTCTGATAGCCGATGAGCGCGAACGTGAGCTTGAATTCAGGGCGGGGTTCGGCTATTCGGAAGAGCTGTACAAGGAACTCAGGGGAGCTCGCTTCAGTCTGTACAAGCCGGAATCCAGGGGCATATTCGTGCTATGCTACAGGGAGCACAGACCCTTCCTGATAAACGACATAGAAGCCATAGAGAAGCGGCTGTCGACGCACAGCCTGGATCTTTTAAGGAAGATGGGCTCGAAGTCATTTGTCTGCTGTCCGATACTGTACGAAGACCAGTGTCTGGGCGTACTGGCCGTCGACAATTTCAAGAGTAAGCGTCCGTTGCTGGAGAGTGATCTAAACCTGCTCATGAGCATAGCGCCAGAAATCGGCATTACCCTCAATAGCGCCATGTTCGTCGAGGAGCGGGAGCAGCAGTTCAGATCGATACTCAGGACCCTCGCCGCCAGCATTGACGCCCGCGACGCGCTGACCGCTGGCCATTCCGAGCGTGTTACAGAATACGCCGTAGCGATATGCAAGGAGATGCACTTGTCCACGGAGCTGACCGAGGTGATTCGCGTCGCGGCCCAGCTTCATGATTATGGCAAGATAGGCATCAAGGACTCGATCCTCAAGAAGAGCGGGCCGCTTACTGGCAAGGAACGGGAAGAAATCAAGACCCATGCCGTCAAGACCCAGGACATACTCAGCCGCATAAACTTCGCTGGAGCCTACCAGCAGGTCCCGTTCATCGCCGGTTCCCACCATGAAAGACTCGATGGAACGGGGTATCCCAGGGGACTCAAGGGTTCAGAAATTCCATTGGGGGCACGGATACTCGCGGTAGCTGATTTCTTCGAGGCCATTAGTGCCAAGCGTCACTACCATGAGCCGCTACCGCCTGAAGCGGCGATTGAGATGCTACAGGGCGAGGCCGATCACCACCTGGACGCTGTCGTCATACAGGCGCTGATCAGATCACTTCGCAGAATCCATGACGAAGCGCCGGTGAACGCCATGCTGGTGCCGCAGAATCTCAATTGACCGGGCGACATAATCCTGTCATTGCCGTGGCTTGCGTCCCCATGCGCTGATCACAGGTGTGTAGGTAAATCTCCCAGGATCATGGAAGAAGTCCATGAAATCATCATGGAACTCATCAGGGTTGGCATATCCGGGAAGGTCAATGGTCAGTTTTCGCGCCAGGACCTCTATCTTCTTGCCCCAGTTGAACTCGTCAGCCTCGGATAGTTCCCCGTATATGAGGTGGTGTGCCCCGGCTTCCACCCGTATATCGTCGTAACCGAGTCGGTATAGATGGGAATACAGTTTTCGCCCGGCGTAAGGATCGAAATTGGCCTTGGCCTCCAGCTGTCGTACCGCGGAGGTGAACGCATTTTCGAGGCGCTGGCTCATGCCATAATGGCTGAGGCAGTTGTAATCAAGATCGACAAGGCAGAGGATTCCACCCGCATCAAGGGTCCTGGCAATAGTGGAGACTATGTCAAAGCTCTGTGCCTTGTAGTACTCCAGCGTAAAGCGGGTCCAGGCAAAATCGAAGCTGCCTATGCCTTCAATCGGCTCCAGGAAGTCGCGGACAAAGAATGATGTCCTGTCATCCTCGTGGCGCTCGCGCGCCCTCGTGATTCGTTGTTCGGATATGTCGAAACCAACGGCTTTGCCGGTATCACCGACAACAGCCGAGAGCGCGGATGTCGTAAGGCCTGGACCGCATCCGGCGTCGACGACCCGCATGCCTGAAGTCAGCCCCGCAGCCTGGGCAAACTGCTTGACGACCGCGACCTTGGTCTTGATTTCAAGCCGCCGATTCTCATCATCATTCTCCATTATGTAACCGATAGCCATTGTTCCTCTTTCATGGGAGCCTATCCCGCTGCCGTGGTGGGATGATCCTACGGCCCGCCCCGGTGGGTGTCAAGAAATTTCTGGCCATACCGCCTTGTCGTACTGTAATTATCTCCGTGGCACACACGATATCTGCACTCCGCGCCGCTTGACTAAATCGCGAGCTGGGCACCATATTATACGCTACAGGCTTTGATGGAGAAGAGTAGGCGGGTCATCGCGCCAATAGAGAAGGCCGCCCGTGGCTGGAAGGCGCCCGACGCGATACCGACGAAAACCACTCCGGAGCCGCTTTCGTGAACGCCGCGAGATACGGCAAGTAATGGGAGCCGGGTGCGCCCGTCACAGCATTCAGAGAGCGGCCTCTGTCGCAAGATGGTGGCCGAAGTAAGGTGGTACCGCGGATTCCGCGTGCCTGACGCCGACGTCGTCGGTGACGGGCGGTTCTCGATGCACGGCAACGTGCGGGGGCTGAACGGGATTCGTCCTTACGCTTCAGAGCGCCGGGAGACCCTCCGGCGGGGCGTATGGGCGCGCCTCGTCATGATGTCCCCCGTGTCGAGGAGTACCGTATGAGTTTTCCCGTCTCCACCATCCGCCATTCCCTTTCCCATGTAATGGCCGAGGCCGTCGTCAAGCTGTACCCGGGCACCAAGGTGGCCATAGGTCCGGCCATCGATGACGGATTCTACTACGATTTCCAGTTGCCAACCCCGATCCAACCAGATGACCTTCCCGCCATCGAGAAGGAGATGCGCCGCATCATCTCGGCCAATGTGCCGTTCAAGCGGGTCGAGGTCAGTAAGGCGCAAGCGCTCGAAATGTTTTCCGAGGAACCATTCAAGCTTGAGCTGATCAACGGGCTTGAAGATGGGACCATAACCATCTATGAACAGGGCGCATTCAAGGACCTGTGTCGAGGTCCCCATGTCGACTCGACCCGTGACCTCCGGCCCGATGCGTTCAAGCTGCGTTCGGTTGCCGGTGCCTATTGGCGTGGCGATGAGAAGCGCCCCATGCTTACCCGCATATACGCGTACGCCTTCGTGAGCAAGGCCGAGCTGGAAGCCCATCTCAAGATGCTCGAGGAAGCGGAGAGACGCGACAACCGCAAGCTCGGCAAGGAGCTGGACCTGTTCAGCACCCATGAGGAGGCTGGCCCCGGCCTGATTTACTGGCATCCCAAGGGTGGCCGTTTCCGCGTGGAGCTTGAGAACTGGTGGCGCGACGAGCACTACAAGAACGGCTACGAGATTCTCTTTACTCCGCATATCGGCAAAAGCTGGCTGTGGGAGACCTCTGGCCACCTTGGCTTTTATAAAGAAGGCATGTATTCGCCCATGAAAGTGGACGAGGATGACTACTACATCAAGCCGATGAACTGTCCGTTCCACATCATGATATACAACAACAGCGTCCACTCGTACCGCGAGCTGCCGATGCGCTGGGCCGAGCTTGGCACCGTGTATCGCTACGAGCGCTCGGGAACCCTGCACGGACTGATGCGCGTCCGGGGCTTCACCCAGGATGACGCCCACATCATCTGCACCCCCGAGCAGATCGGGGACGAGATAGCCGAGGTCCTGAGGTTCTCCCTGTTCATGCACAAGACACTTGGTTTCAAGGATATCAAGGCATACCTTGCGACAAGGCCCGCTGGTGATGGCGCGGTTGGCGAGCCAGCGATGTGGGACACGGCGCTCGAGAGTCTGCGCAAGGCAGTTGACAAGGAAGGCTTGGCCTACGAGATGGACGAAGGCGGCGGCGCGTTCTATGGCCCCAAGATTGACCTCAAGGTCAAGGACGCAATAGGCCGCGAGTGGCAGCTTACAACCATACAGTTCGACTTCAACGAGCCCGAGCGCTTCGACATGACGTACATCGATTCCGATGGCCAGAAGAAGCGCCCGTACATGGTGCACCGAGCCCTGCTGGGTTCGATCGAGCGCTTCTTTGGTGTGTATCTCGAGCATACCGCGGGAGCCTTCCCGATATGGCTGGCGCCGGAGCAAGCGGCCGTCATTCCTGTTGGAGCTGACTTCAGCGAGTATGCTGCGCAGGTCGTGGCCGAACTCAAGAAGGCCGGGCTTCGTGCCAGGGGCATGCTGTCGGACGAGCGGATGAACGCCAAGATCCGTGACGCGCAGGGGCAGAAGGTCCCATATATGCTCGTTGTCGGCGCCAAGGAACGGGATGAGGGCACCGTCGCTGTTCGCGTGCGTGACGGGCGTCAGATGCCAGCGATGAAGGTTGCGGAGTTTGTGGATATGGTCGAGCGGCTCGTCGCTGCCAGGTCATTGGAACTGTAGGAACAACCAGCCGGGCTGAATCAGCCCGGCTGGCAATTGGTGGCCCATGGACGAAACGTCAGGTAAGCCAGGAGCAAGCGTGCTCCTGGTCGTCGCGCTTTCAACACTGTCATGCCTCGTGTTGGTGCTTGTACGGTACGGATTGACTGGGCGCTTCTCGCAGAGCTACCTGATCTGGAACCTGGTGCTCGCTACGGTGCCGGTACTCATCGCACGCTATGGCACTATGCTGACATCGCGGCAGACCACCGCCAAACGATCAAGGATTTTCGCCGTTGGTTCATTTGTGGTGTGGCTGGTTTTCTATCCAAACGCGCCATACGTGTTCACCGATTTTATCCATGTTGTCAGGCGAGCCAATCTGGGCGCTGTAGCGCTGCCATGGCTGTCACAGGCTGACCTGCTGTGGTACGACATCGTGATGAATGCGGCGTTCGCCTTCGTGTGTCACTATATTGGACTGGTTTCAATGTACATCATGCACGGTGCCATGCGTACCATGTTTGGCCGCGTGGCTGGCTGGTCCATGATGGTGCCAGCTATCCTCCTGTCCGGCTTTGGCATCCACATTGGCAGGTTCTCTCGATTCGATAGCTGGGATCTTGTCATGCAGCCTGTTCAGACCGTTCGTGTAATATCGCAATCACTTGCCGATCCGGCGGCATTGCTGTTTTCCACTGCGTTTGCCTTCTTCATCGCCCTTACATACATTATTTTTTATATCGTCAAGAAGGCTGACCTGGGGTAGGGATGCAAGGTGCATACAAGGTCGGCCAGACGATTCAATTGTCTATATTCATATTGTCTACTCGTGTCGAGTAAAATTCCTTTGCAGCTATCTGAGTATTGGCGACATACGCGCGCAATGAATCGTACTCATCGAAGAGCAGCGATACAAGGCTGTAATCAATGAAGCCATTCTTTGCCATCTGACTCATTATCCTGCTCATTCCGGCTTTTCCCATTCCTTCCCGATATGGGCGAACCTCGATCAAGGCGGTAAATATATCGGCGATGGCTATAATCCTCGCTCCCACTGACATTCGCTCCCCAGTGATATGAAAGGGATATCCGCTACCATCCAGCCTCTCATGATGGAACGCAGCCTCTTCTGCAATCTGGTGAAGCCCGCCTATGGAATTGATTATGTTATACGAATAATATGTGTGGGATTTGATGATGGCAAATTCTTCCCGCGTCAAGCCGCCCGGCTTATTGAGTATGCTGGTCGGCACGGCCAGCTTGCCAAGATCATGGAGATTGCTCGCAATTCGCAGACTCTGAATTTCAGACTCGTTGCATCCATAGAGCTTGGAGATCATCTCGGCGCATGCGGCTACCCCCGAGGTATGCGTGGCGGTATATGGCGATTTGAAATCAATCAGATCCTTGAATAGCTTTGATATCATCTCAAGTCGATCGTTGCCGACCTCAATGCTTCTCAATGGACCTTGCGAGAACAGGAGCGAGTAGAGCCGCGGCGAGACAATGTCGAGCCAGAATTCTTCTGATTTGGATATTTCCAGAAATTGATCGACGAGCTTGCCTTCCACGCTTTGGTCGCGAAGTGTCCCAATGTGTCTGCGGATTGAATCAGTCTGGAGCAGTATGTGCTGGCCGCGATTGATCAGCCTCTCGGCCAAGTCAGACAATAATAGTATCTGGGAGCCAAGAACATATTCAGCTTCGATGGATCCTGCCGATTCCTGCCATTCTGCCCACTCCGTATGATGGTATCTGACATATTTTCCCAGCCTGGCAAACTCTGGAACCCGACCCAGAAGCAGCGCACCTTTGATGCAATGCAACTGTATGTGTACTTCCTCGAATCTATGCAGCGCGATCTTTTCTTCACTTGTAATGGCGCCTACATCATGCAGCAGCGAAGCTATAAAAATATTGGAGACCTGTTCGCCCGTGAGGCACAGACTCTCGGAGAGCTTCCACGCAATGTAGGCCGTTCGCAGTTGATGCATCGATATGTCGGGATCGGCCAGATCGATGGCGTCCGATAATGAAAGCAAAATATTGCCCAGGTTGGTCTTACCACTTTCCTGCACGAAGTACCTCACATGGGATAGTCTGCGCTGATGAGCCTTGTAGCATTGATTTTCTGAGTATAAAAGTGATAAATCTGGGTGTCAAGCAAATTGAAATTAAATTTCAATAGATAAATATATAGACTGAATATTTACTCCATGCCTGTAGACCGGGCCGATTGACCGATGGTGACGCGCTCTGTCACCCTGCCGGAAATTTGAGCCTGAACTGCGAACCATTGGCTGTTGATGCAGAGTAGTTGGCCTTAAGCTGGGCCGCGAGCAGTTCCACGAGCTTGAGTCCGAAGCCTTCGGAAGCCGCAGGATCAAACCCCGGTGGAAATCCGATGCCGTCATCGGATATCATGAGAACCAGGTGATCCGCCTCTCGCGCGAGCCGCACAGTGATGGTGCCACGCTTGGTGCCAGGGAAGGCGTGCTTGAGGCAATCCGTGACCAGTTCGTTGACTATGAGACCTATGGAAACAGCCCGTTTCATGTCTATTGATATGGGGGCAATGTCCTGCTCCACCGCTATTCCACGCGCGTCGGCTCCCATGCTCTGGGTCGCGGAGTCGACGACTCTACCTATGTAGTCAACCAGGTCGATATCGCCTATTCCGCCGGAATCGTACAGTATGTCGTAGAGCGAGGCCAGCGCCGAGATCCTGGCGCCAAGCGTCTCGAGCGATGCCTTGGCCTGCGCTGAGTTCACCTTGCCCGACTCTATGGACACGAGGCTGGCTATGATGGCCATGCTGTTTTTAACCCTGTGCTGAAGTTCGCGCAGTAACATGGCCATTTCAGCATTGGCCTTGGTCAGATCCTCTGTGCGCAGTGCTATCTTCACCTCAAGTGAGGCACGTTCGGCGTCGAGCAGGGCAATGGCCTTCTTTCGTTGGTGCGATGAGCGCGCAAGCCCGATCACCAGCGCCGATTCGGCCACCAACATGATGAGTGCGACCATCATGATGGGCCAGAAGCGTTCCAGGAATGTCTGGCTGCGAAACAGCACCACACTATCCGGAGGTAGCCGATCATCGCTTATGTGCCATCGCTCAAGCGCCCTGGAGTCAAACCAGTAGCCCATGGTGGATGCCGCATAGTCGGACTGAGAAGTCGGAGCTGCAGCATCACCGTATACGGCAATCCTGCCGATGACGCGTCCGAGCTGGACGGCGCTTATCGAATAGCCGCCGACTATGCCTGTCCCGAGTAGAGAGTCGAAGTGGCCGAAGACCGGAACCGGCGCGGCTCTGGCCAGGTTGGTCGCTACTGTCATCGGCATCAGCGTGGCCCCCTTCCTGTCGCGGGTCACGGGAAGATGGAGGATGGCCGCGTCTCGTGGCAGGGCACGGGCGCGATCGAGCAGTTCGGGCTCGGTAAAATCGTCCCATATCTCCAATGGAGTCTGGGCAAAGGCTGGTGCCAGACCCTGTATTTGCTCGGAACGTGCGAGGCCAATGCTGCTGCGATCGGCAACGACGATTATTCGCCTTACTGACGGCACCAACATGGGTATGGTCCGTATGGCCTTTTCCAGGTCCAAGACCGTGGAATAGCGGCGTTCCGATCCATTTCCGGTACCAAGACAGGCCGAGGGCGCATAATTGAAGATATACCGTTGCGCGTTGGGAAACAGCTCGGGAAACTCGAGTATGAGTGAGGCCGCCTGCTGGCTTTCGGTTATAACCGCATCCAATGGGACAGTGCGATACTTGCCGGCCAGATACGATTCCATGGTTACGGTCGATGCAATGTCGTCGACCAGGTTGGAATCGAGATTCTCCTCGAAGAGCAGCGGGCGATATTCGGATTCAATTGAATCCATGATCTCGCTTATGCCCCTAACGATACCGATGTCCCATGGCAGGTGCCGCGAGTACGAGTGCAACACGAGTACTCGGCGTACGGAAACGGGAGCCTGTGCCGATGCCATCATCGGAATGGTCGCCATGAACGCTGCGCATGTCAGCAGTTCAAGGATCATCGATCGTCGCATAGTGCGCAAGCGTTGCCTCCCAAGCTACACAAGTATAGGGCTCGAGTCGTCTTGGCGCAAATGATTCTTCACATATCGTTGAGGTGCTGAAGCGGCTTTGCGCTCCACGATAGGACAGTATCAGACACTGCAGGCCACTTGCTAGTAAAGAAAGGCAAAAAAAGTGAATAAACAGGCACGATGACGTTGCGTCCTTGCCATTAAGGACCTATGATTAAGGAAATCCACAGTACTGGGAGGTATCCGTGCGCTCTAATAAGTTGCTGCTATTGTGTGCCATGGTAGCGATGTTGGCAATCTCGTGCGCCACCGCTCCACCGGTCGTTGTCGACACTTCACCGAAACCGGAAGCGGAAATGGCCAAGGCTACCGAACAACGGGCATATATCAAGGAAAATGGGCTTGATACCTACGCCCCCGACAGTTTCAAGACGGCCGAGGATTATTTCGCGGCTGCCAACAAGGTCTACGGAACGGACAATGTCAAGTCAAAGGAACTTCTTGATCTTGCATTGCCGCAGTATGAACAAACGGTGACCACCGGCTTCACCAAGAAGGTGGCCGAGAAGAAAGCTGTAGCTGACACGTCGAAATCGAAGGCCGATGAACAAAAGGCGAAGGTAGCCGCCAAGGATAGCTACGCCGCGGCCGATACCGCCTACGCCAAGGCCGTTGCCGATGCCGCCGCCGGGCAGTACGCATCATCGGTCGCCTCGTATCAGGAAGCAGCGATGAAGTACGAAGAGGCCGCCACGATTGCCGCCGCGGCACGAGTCCAGGCTCAAGCCGCCCTCGACAGCGCCAACGCTTCGCTGCAGTCGACAGCGGATCGCCTCAAGGCGATCGATACAGAAATGGCCGCACCGCAAGGAGGCACACCATGAGACATGCACACAAGACCTGGCTCATTCTGGGCGCATTGCTTGTGCTGGGCACAGTTACGGCCTTTGGCCAGAACTCGCTGACCGATAATCCAAATTACCGCAAGGCTCTTGATATGCAGCGAATGGCTCAGCAGTCATACGACTCCGGCGACTACCAGAAGGCGACTGAATACTCGAAGCAGGCAGAAGAACTATCCAGAATCGCGCTTTCCGAGTCAGAGATACAGCGCATGCGCTGGATGGCCAACAGCTACAAGAATCGTGCCGCCGAGCGCATCGCGTTTGGTGAGAAAAACCACGCAGCGACACGCTATCCCGATATTTGGACGCAGGCGAAGGCTTCATACGCGGTTGCCCAGCAGACGTTTGATGCCAAAGCCTACCAAGCCAGCGTCGATGCCAGCACAAAGGTGATTGATTTAATGGCCGGGGTGGAACCCGAGCAAAAAGCGGCAGCTGCACCGGCCCCTGTCGCGAAGCCGGTTGCATCAAAGGCTTTGCCTGCGGTGTATGAGGTGCGCCTTATAGAATCGGCGCGGGACTGCTTCTGGCGGATTGCTGAATATCCGTTCGTGTATGGTGATCCCTGGAAATGGCGCCTCCTGTACGAGGCGAACAAGGACAAGTTGCCCGACCCGAGCAACCCGGACCTGGTGCTGCCAGGCATGTTGATAACAATTCCGAGCGCTTCTGGTGAGGTGCGACAGGGGACATGGGCTCCCACGCCATAAATGACTCGCCTGTCCCGCATGGCTTGCGCGGACTGCGTGGCATCCCCTGAATAAGAAGGCCGCCGGATTCCATTCCGGCGGCCCTTTCGTCATACGTCGCTACGCGCCGTTTGCCGAGTGGAAGCGATTGTCGTGCGCGCTGAAAGCGCGCTCCGTCATCCATGACGTACCGGTCGCTTGAAGGCGACCGGACTCTTAGTGGCTCGCCATCCCTGGCTCGCCCAGGCGTGCTTTGACTACACTCAAATTCCCTTGTACCGTCGGCACGCCTGGGCGTCATCCATGACGTACCGGTCGCTTGAAGGCGACCGGATTTTTAGTGGCTCGCCATCCCTGGCTCGCCCAGGCGTGCTTTGACTACACTCAAATTTCCTTGTACCGTCGGCACGCCTGGAAGTGGCCGCCGCCAATGTCAATCAGTTCGGGCTCGGCCTCGGCAGAACATTCCGGCTTCGCGTACGGGCAGCGCGTATGGAAGCGGCATCCCGGAGGGATGTTGGCCGGTGAAGGTATCTCGCCCGATATCGGCAATTCCTTGATGATGTCTACCTTGCCGGTTTTCGGTTCCGGTACGGCATCGATCAGGGCCTTGGTGTACGGGTGCTTGGGATCGTCGATGATCATGTCGGCCGGCCCCAGCTCAACGATGCGCCCGAGGTACATCACCGCTATACGGTCGGTAAAGTAGCGCGCCGTGGACAGATCGTGGGTGATGTACAGATACGTCAGCCCCAGGTCCCGCTGGACATCCTTCATCATGTGCAGTATCTCGGCGCGCGTCGACAGGTCTATCATCGAGACCGGTTCGTCAGCCACGAGCATAAGCGGGTTGAGTATCAACGTACGCGCCGTCGCTACGCGTTGGCGCTGACCGCCAGAGAGCATGTGCGGATAGCGCCCCATGAACTCCTCGGGCGGATTGAGCTTTACCTCGTTGAGAGCCTTGATGATCATACGCTCGTGCTCGTTGTGGTCACCCTGAATCTTGTGGATTATCAATGGCTCTTCCAGGACATCCTTGATCTTGAACCGGGGGTTCATCGACGCATACGGGTCCTGAAAAATCATCTGCACCTGGCGGCGGTAGGCATGAGTCCGTTCCTTGTCGGTGACGGTCACGTCCTCGCCGTTGAACACAATGGATCCGCTGGTCGGCTCGATCAGTTTCATTACGAGCTTGCCCGTCGTCGTCTTGCCCGAGCCGGATTCGCCTATGAGCCCGAAAATTTCGCCGCGCCTGATGCCGAAGCTGATGCCATCTACTGCCCTGACCACCTTGCGGTTTTTGCCGGTCAATGTCTGGGTCAGGCTCTGGTGGGGCGCGAAGTGTTTCTTTAGATCCTTGATCTCAAGAATGATGTCGTTGTCATTGATGCTCATGAACCGCACCTCCAGCAGGCCACCATGTGGCCGGGTTCCACCTCCAGAAGCGGTGGTTCTTCCGTGCGGCACTTGTCGATGACCTTATGGCAGCGAGGATGGAATCTGCACCCTTTTGGGGGATCGATGAGATCGGGCGGTGTTCCCGGTATGTACGATAGCGTGTCGACCTTCTTGCGCAACAGCGGTGTGGCCTGCAATAACTTCTCGGTATATGGATGCATTGGCCCCTGATCGCCGTATATCTGCTGGTTTGTGCCCAGCTCCGCTATCTTGCCGGCATACATTACGCAGATACGGTCCGATACTTCCGCTTCGAGTGACAGGTCGTGGGTGATGAAGATGAATGACAGGTCAAACGTCTTCTTGAGTTTCTTGAGCAGGTTTATTATTTGCGCTTGCACTATCACATCAAGCGCCGTCGTCGGCTCGTCAAGGATGACCAGTTTTGGCTTGAGGAAAAGCGCTGTCGCGATGACGATACGCTGCTTCATGCCGCCAGAGAGTTCGTGCGGATATCGGCCCATGACCTCGGTAGGCAGGCCGACCAGTCCCAGGTATTCCTTGATCAGCTCCTCCGCCTGGACCTTGTCCATCTGGCGGTGTTCCTGCAGTGTCTCCAGCATCTGCTTGCCAATCGTGTACACAGGTGTGAGGCAGTTCATAGCCCCTTGGAACACCATGGCTACCTGCTCCCATCGAACATTCTTGCGTATGTCCCTGTCCGGGAGAGGCATGATGTCGCGGCCGTCGACGATGATATGCGAGCCTTCTTCTATGCGGCCGGGAGGCGACGGCATTTTTATCAGCGCGACTCCAGTGGTCGTCTTGCCGCAGCCGGATTCACCGACGAGGCCGAGCGTCTCTCCCTTGTACAGGTCGAAGCTGACATCGTCCAAGGCGCGGACGGCTCCTTTGGAGGTGTGGTAGTACAGTCTCAGGTTCTTGACTTCCAGGATCTTGTCCATGGTTTACCTCGTACGGAGTTTCGGGTGAAGAATCTTGTCCATGGCGAAACCCAGGAAGGCGAACGTCATGCCCATGATCGCAATGAATAGTCCAGGCGGCACAATCCACCACCAGAGGCCATTCAACGTGGCTCCAGAGCTCTGCGCGTCATGGAGAATTTGCCCCCAGGTTATGATGGTCGGATCGCCAAGTCCGAGCAGCGACAGCGAGGCCTCGAACACGATGGTCCCCGGAACGGAGAGCGCCATGTTGGCAAAGGAGTAGGGCAGCAGCAGCGGCGCCATGTGCTTGAGTATGATGCGCCACTTGCCGGAACCCAGTGCCTTGGCCGCCTCGATGTACGTCTCTTCCTTGATCTGCAGCGCCATCGATCGCACCGTCTTGACCGGTCCTACCCACGAGAAAACTATCAGCGCAGCGATGATTATCCATATGCTCGGCTTGAATATTGCCGAGAGCACTATAAGGACGGGCAGCACCGGGATTGATACGAATATCTCGAAGATGAACGACATGAAGGTGTCGGTGAAACCACCGAAGTACGCGCTGATTATGCCATACATGACGCCGATCAGAACCGATATGACGCTTGTGACCAGGCCTATGAACAGAGCCCACTTGAGCCCCGCTACGATTCCCGAGTACAGGTCCCGTTTGGCTGTGTCGGTACCCAGCACTCCTGAAACGCGTCCGGTTACGACCAGCTTGAGGTCCGAAATCTTGTTTTCCTCGTTCTCAAGCAGCGACATAGGAACCTTGACGCGGTAGTAGTAGTCGCCCTTGAGGGCATTGCGCGCAGACAGCATGTCCTCGCCGATTTTGGCGAACAGTATGTTGGTCGGCTTTATGGTGGACGAGTCGGAGTTGGCTATGGCATCCTCACTGGCGTGTCCGCGTATGAACTCGTATACCGCTGAACTCGCGTCGGTATCGACAGCGAATCGAACCTGGTCATCGTTCAGGTCACTCTGGTACACCTGACCCAGGAATATGGTGTTGCCATCGGGGCGCTCCAGCGACAGGTTCATGAAGAGCATGCCCGAACCCTTGGCTCGCAGGATAATGTCCAGCGGCGACTTGTCGTAGTGGTACGGATACTTGAACGAGTATATGCGCACCATGCCCAATTCGGGATCCTCTTCCTCGGTTATGACGGGCTTGTCCAGACGAGCCGTGATGGCTGACTTCTCCCGCGCAAACAGGTTGGTCCACGCCGGCGGGGCCGCGGGGGGATTGTCTTCCCAATAGGTGATGTCGCGCCAATTGCCGTTCACGTCCTTGTAGGGCAGGAACACCGGTTCCATCAGTACGACTATCACCGAAAGGAGCAATATCCCGAGGCCTATCAGCCCCGATTTCTCCTTGCTGAAATCCGCCCAGAACTCGCCAAGGCGATAGCCGAAATCTTTCATGCTCATGCCTTGCCTCCAACCTTGATGCGCGGGTCAAGAAAACCGTATATCAGATCAAGAAGAACGAGTCCCGCCTGATAGATGCCGGTCGTGAAGGCAAGATCCCCCATCAGCACCGGTATGTCATTCTGCTGAACCGCGACCCAGTACAGGTTGCCCAGGCCTGGCCACGAGAAGATGCCTTCAAAGATGATGGCACCCGATAGTGAAGAGAGCAAGGACAGGAGCGCCATCGTCACGAGCGGAGGAGCCGATGTCCGGAGCGTGTGACCGAAGAGTACCTTGTTCTCCGGTATGCCCCTCGCTCGGGCGCTCATGATGTAGTCCTCTTGCAGCACGCCAAGCACGATGTTCCTGACCACGAAAGAAAGACTCCAGAAGCCCATCAGTACCAGCGTCATGATTGGCAGGATCATGTGCCATATCCTGTCCAGCACAAACCCGATGCCGGCCGGAGTCGGCACCGAATTGACGCCACCGGACGGGAAGAGCTTCAGGACATAGACAAACAACAGGATGAGCATCATACCGAGCCACCATGATGGCATGCCGTAGATGATCATCGTAACGAAGCTGGTCGATCTATCAAGATTTCCGCCCGGCTTCTGGGCCTTCTTGAGGCCGAGGGCTATGCCCAGGATTGTCTCAAGAATGGCGGCGGTGGTGAACAGTAGCATCGTTCGAGGCAGAGCCTCGAGCAGTATTGACAGTACGTCCTGCTCGCCCTTGGACGACTTGATGATGGTCGATTTTCCAAAATTGAAGGTAATGGTGTTGACAGCGCGAAACAGCACGCGTTCCATCAATGGTCTATCCAGCTTGTAAAGCTTGACCAACTGATCGTAGCGACCGGTGCGCCACGTCGTCATCTGTTCCGGTTTCATGTTCCGGAGCTTGACTGACTCCATCTTGACCTGTTCGTTGATCTGCGACCGCTGCGTCTGTTCATTCACCTGGTTGAAGAGCAAGGAGAATATGAACATCAGGAGCGCGTACATGAACAGGCCACGGAGAATGCGCTTGAGCGCATACCACTTGTACATAGTACCACCTAAAAAACGCGATAGGTTCGGGATTCGTTTCGTTGGTTGATTATTGAAAGGCTCTCTGCCTGCCACATCCAAGGGAGCATTGAAAAACCCGTTGCGGCTCTTTCAATACCCTGCTAAGAAACGAGCTGAACCGAAAGCGGCGCCCCGCAAAGGGGCGCCGCCGGTATGAGAATCAGAACAGGACGAGGCTGGTCGGTACTACCGACGGGGCTTCAGTCGAGAACGAAGAGATTATGACCACGGTGTATGCGGTACCGGACTTCAGGGCTGCCAGATCCTTGGCGGGGATAGTCGCGGTGAAGAGCCCGGCCTTGGAGAACCTGGCGGCGTAGACCTTCTCGGCGCCATCAGGCAGCTGCAGGCGGAGCTCCACCTTGGCCTTGCTGGTCAGAGGTACGGTAGCGGTGCTCGGGTAGACGTAGCTTGACGCGCTGATCTCGAACACGGCGTCCTTGGTCTTGGACGGGGTGACCGGCGCCTTGACATTGTCGATCTTGGTGATCTCCTGGCGGAAGTACTTCGGCCAGTAGTCACTCTTGTACGGATAGTCACGGAACGCGTCGAGGGTCACGGAATTGGTTGCCGTGTCGATCTTGCTGATCATGAAGGGTCCGTTGGAGACATAGGCATGGCCATACTTGGCGATGAAGGCGAGTGTCGCCTTGTAGCGCTGGACGGCCTGTGCCGGGGTCACGATGCCCTTGAGCGAGGCAGGAACCCACTGCTTGGCGAGCATGTCTTCCATTTTTGCCTTGATGTCGGCGACGCACTTGGGCGCTACCACGTCAACTTCGGTGACGGCGTCCGAGCTGGTAAAGCTGTAGACGGTGCCGCTCTTTGAGCCTTCGGCGACCAGGAGGGCGAGCGCCTCATAGACATCCCACGAGGTGACGGTCTGGCGTCCGGGGTTGCCGGCCTTGACGCCGACGGCCGCGACGGTCGCGACGGTGCGGTTCATCTCGGGGGCAAAGAAGAAGTCGACATAGCTGGTGACGGAGCCGTCTTTGTTGAAGACAAAGCCCTGGTTGGGAGCGAGCGCGGGGGCGTACTGGGCGGCGTATGACTCGTCAAAGTACTTGTCGCCTTCGCCATCCTTGGTAGCCCATTCAACCGGGAACGCATAGGCGTAGCGGATGTCGGCGATCGTTATGGGCTGGCCATTGTGCCACTTGCCACCAGTATAGGAGCCGGTCGCGACGACCGCGGTGGTCTTGCCTGGTCCGACCTGCTTCCAGGTCTTGGTGGCGCTGTCATAGAGCTCGGCGGTGGCGGGTACGGGCAGGGTTCCACCGAGGGTGCCATCGGCCTTGAGCTTCGGAGCTGTCTTTACGGCCTTTACGTCGTACTTGGTGCGCAACGGGGTGTCCGCGGCGTTGTTGGGCGACTCAAAGGTACTGGGGTCGGAGCAGGGGTCGGATATGGCGCCGGAATAGACGTCGGAGAAGCCATCGACGCCGACCGGGTCCCATGAACTCATGAACAGGGTTCCACGGGCGGAGAACTGGATGACGCGGAGAACCTTCTTGCCGTCAGATCCGGGTTTGACGTCGGCGGTGCGGACTGACCAGCCATTGAGGCCGTCACCGAGGCCGTACGCCATGCGGGCGTTGAAGCGGGCCTTGTTGGCTATGTACTTGTCAAGCTGGCTGGCAAGGTAGATGCGCACAGCATCCTTGATGCCGAGTTCGGTGGCCTCGAGATTGCCGTCCCAGTATTCCTTGTTGGTAAGGAACTGGCCGTTCATGCCCTTCTGGCCAAGAACGTCGATGCGATCATTGGCATAGTTCCAGTTGGCGGGATCGGCGCCACCGGGCATATAGCCGTAGTACGGAGCGTACATCTGGCTGACGGTGACATCCCACCAGGCGCGGGTCGCACCAGCGCCCCAGCCTTCGGTGTACAAGTGCCAGGAGAGGTCGGCCGGGTTGCTATAGTATGCGATATTGATGGCCGAGCGGTCGCGTTCAAGGCGCTCGACCTTGATGCCGGCTTTCTCGATCTGATCGGCGATATAGCGGCCGGCGGGGAGTCGTCCGTTCGGATCGTCGACGCGGATCAGGAACTTGATGGAGATATCTTTGCCATCATACTGCCAGAAGGCGCCCTTCTTGACGAGCTTGCCCTTGTTCTCAGGCAGGTTGGAGGCGGCGGTCATCGCGGTATCGATATCGGCAATGGCCTTGCGCTCGTTGCCGGTCGCGGTCATGCCGAGCTTGGAGGCCAGGAGGTTGTAGCGATACGTTCCGGGCTGGCCGGGCGTCATCGGGGTGAACATCGGGTCACCATCGCCCAGAAGGATCTCGTCGACCAGCTTCTTGCGGTTAATCAGCCAGTTGAGGGCGTACCGTACCTCACGGATGGCGAACGGATTGAACTCCGTCGTGCCGTCGGACTTTGTCCAGGTATAGGGGGCCTTGTTCGGTATCGGGTTCAGCATAAGCGACCATGACCCGGACGGCACCGCATAGATGTCAAGTTTGGCCTTGTCGGCTTCGCCCAAGGTCCTGAGAATGTTCGGCGGTACGGCCTGGAAGAACACGTCGGATTTACCCTCGACAATATCCTTCATCGCCAGGCTCTGATCCATGCTGACCGTGTATATGACCTTGTCAGCGATCGGACCATTCTTGACCTGGGCGGTCACTGCGGCTACGAGGCACAGGCCAATGGCCAGTGCGATTAGTGCCTTTTTCATGTAAAACCTCCTTACATGAGAACTGAAAAGATACCGTATTGTGAATCATGTCCGGCCATTTGTAAAGAAATGAATGCTCTGAGCACTTGAAACGGGGACAAATTCAGGGGTTTTTATCCTCGTTGTTTTTATGAATAGTTACATTGCTATCGCGCGCGGTGTCAAAATACGGCGCCGCCCCGGGCCGCCTCGGCGGCGCCCGGGTAGCGGGGTATCAGTACTTGAATGAACTCTCCCCAATGAACTCCCTGACGAGGCTGTCCTGGGGTACGTATTGCGCCGGAATGGGCGCGAAAAACGCCAGAAAATTGAGCAGTCGCTTGGCCTCGCAGTATTCCGGGTCCATCGGCTTGACCGACCGCAGTATTGGCTCGGCGTATATCTTCAGCACGCCCAGTTCGTAGTCAAGCGCCGAGTTCAGCGCGGTATCGGCGCCGTTCTGGTACGGGAAAATGTGCAGCCGCTCGCCGCGCTGGACGCTCGGCCACATCTTGATGGTCTCGAGGGCCGAGCGGCCGCGGAACTGGTTGTCCCTGACCATGCGCCGTATCAGCCTGTTGTCTGTTGTGGATATGCGGTTGTGCTCGTCAAGATTGATCTGGGTCAGCGCGGAGACGTATATCTTGAACTTCTGTTCCTTGGGAATACGTGGCGTCAGCCTGTCGTTGAGGCCGTGGATGCCTTCCATGATAAGGATGGTACGGTCCCCCATCTTGAGGCGCTTGCCGGATGGCCGGCGCTCTCCGGTCCTGAAATCGAATGCCGGCAGTTCCACTTCCTTGCCGGCGAAGAGCTCAAGCAATTGCTCGTTCAGATACTCCACATCGAGAGCTTCAAGACATTCGAAGTCAAGCTCGCCGTTTTCATCGTGGGGCGTTCGCGTGCGATCGACGAAGTAGTCATCGAGGCCGATGACCATCGGCTCGAAGCCGAGTACGCGCAGCTGGATGGACAGCTTTTTTGATGTGGTCGTCTTTCCGGAACTCGATGGTCCGGCAATCAGAACGACGCGCACCTCATCACGCCGGGCCGCCACCTGGTCCGCGATCTCAGCGACCCGCTTGTTCAAGAGGGATTCGGCAATGACTATATAATCCTTGATCTTCTTGGGCGCGTTGATGCGGTTCAGTGCACCGACGCTGGAGACTCCCAGTATGGCCGAACGCTTCCTTGAGTCGTCGGTTATCTTGTACAGCAGTGGATCATCGATGAATTCCGGAATTTCTGTCGGGTTTTCCTTGCGCGGGTACCGGAGCAGGAAGCCTTCATCGTAGGGGAAGAGCTCGAACGTCTGGAGCACGCCGGTCGAAGGTACGAGCGGTGTTACATGCAGATCGCGGAATCCGGCGCACTCATTGAGCGCTATGCGCGGTTCGTTTGTCAGCTCCAGTAGCAGCAACGTGTCTTCCTGATCGTTTTTCATGAAATAGGCTATCGCGTCCTCATAACTCCACCACTGCAGCGCTATCGGGATGTCCATAGCCACGAGGTCGTGCATCTTCGCATCAAGCGCCTTGATATCGGCTTCGGTTATCGGGCCGTCCTCGAAGCGATGGTAGAAGCCGTATCCTATGGCCTGGCCGACTACCAGGTCACGATGAGGGAAGAGCTCGCGGGCTGCTATGGCGGCAAGAAAGCACAATGATCTGCGGTAGGCAAAGGCACCCTGGGCCGAATCGATCAACACGGGCTCCATGGTGCCGTTGGTCAGCACGTGGGCTTCCAGCGATTGCAGCTCGTTGTTGACCAGCACGGCAGCGAGCGGCTGTGACATGGCGCCAAAACCGGCTGTGGCCTCAGATACTTTGATGCCGGACGGGAACGACAGGGACTTGCCTGATGGATAGCGGATGGTTACCTGGTGCATGGTCTCTCCTTGGGTGCGTGGTGCGTGCGTGGTTCTGGAAGACAACCCATCGGTTTACTTTTGCCTTTCAAGCACATAGTATAGAACAGCCGGGGGTGCCATGCGAATTAAAAAAGAACCAACCCATGTATCGGTGGATCTGGCCCCATGGTTCGACCAGTTCCTGTTGCCAGCGGCTGACCGTGGAGCGATGATTGTGCGGATATTGCGTGCCCGCGATGTCGATGCGCGTGTTCTTGACCTGGCTGGCGGACGTTTCGTCGTGGCCTGGCCACGGCATTCGGTCAGGGATCCGCGGTATCGCATCAAGATAGTGACCGCGCACCATGATCGGGTGCCAGGCACTCCCGGCGCACTTGATAATTCGGCCGCCTGCCTGCAACTTGTCGATTTTCTGTCATCGGAACAGGATACCTTCAATCTCTGCGCCGTATTCACCGATCACGAGGAATTGCACTCGTCAACGACGACGTCCCGGACGATGTCCGGGGCGCCACTGACCGGGCCAAGCAACCAGGGTTCGTACGCGCTGGGCCAGGCTTTCGCAGGCATGGGCCTTCGCGCACCTATGGTGTTCACGCTCGATGTCACCGGCCGCGGCGATGCGCTGGTGGTATCCTCCGCGGCCGATGGACTGATGCTTGAGCCAGGCAGCCGGTCCGCCGGTACGTCGGGCCGCGGAGTCTCGGCGCTCGCCGCCGAGACCGCTCTGATGGCGGGCACCGTAACCAGAATGATGGTTGGGCGGGCTCCCGTCTATCGGGCGATGATACCGTTCGGTGAGGATCTGGGATTCCTGTGCGCAGGCATTCCGGCGCTGGCCATAACGGTGCTGCCTCGGGATGAGGCGGAGTCCCTGGTCGCCGGCGATGGCATTCCGGCGTGGGCCTCGCCGACAGCGCCAGGAGCCAGGATGCCCGATACGTGGCGGCGACTGCACGGGCCTGACGATACGCCAGGGCTGTTTACCGGCGAGGCGTTCGAGCTGGTGGGCAAATTCCTGTCCAGGCTGGCTGCTCTGCGGGTACCCGTCGCCGTCGGCCCTGATCCTCGGGAACGATCTTGACAGCCCGCAGGCATGCGCCGTCTACAGGCTCTCGATTGTCTGGCCCAGCAGCATGGTGATGTCGTCTTCAAAATAGGGATCCTTCATGAACTGAATCAGGTCGGTTATCAGGTTGTCAGCCATGCCGTCGATTGACTCGTTCATCGCCGCCGCCAGTGATCGCTTGATGCCTTCCACTCCGAACAGCTGCTCGTCGGCCGCGCGTGCCTCGATGACGCCATCGGTGTAGAAACAGAATACATCGCCGCCGGTAAACGGTATGACCTTCTCTTCGTACTCAAAGTCATCAAGCATGCCAATGATTGGGTTCGAGGCCTCGAGTTCTGTAAATGTGCCATCGCGGTGGGCTAAGAGCTGTGGCGGATGGCCGGCGTTGCAATACGTGCAGGTCATCCGTTCAAAATCAAAGACGGCATAGCATGCGGTTACATAATGGTCAGTCTCGATTATTTTGGAGAATTCCTCGTTCAGTCGGCGGATAACCAGGGCCGGGGCGTCGTCCTTGGCCACGAGGTAGTCGAACGAGCTCTTGATCATGGCCGTGATGAAGGCCGGCGCTATGCCATGGCCGGATACGTCGCTTATCATGATGCCGATGCGGTTCCGCTCCAGCGTGATGATGTCGAAGAAGTCGCCGCCGACCATCGCCATAGGAATGTACCGGTGCGTGAAGGTTACCTGACCGGAATCGGGGTATGCCTTGGGCAAGAGGCTCTTCTGCAGTTCAACCGCGAGGTTCATGTCGGCGATTATCTGCTTGTTGCGCTCCTCCAGCACCTCGATGGCCTTCTTGAGCCGGTGCGAGCGGCGCTTGAGTTTCAGGTTGACCGCCTCCAGCTCGCGCGCATGGTTGGCTATGGTCTGCTCGTGCATGCCTTCGAGGGCGGCATACGCTGACAACGGCGAGGCCAGCACGAAGCGGACGGCACCTGGAAACAGGTGCGCAAAGGGCTGTTCTGCGCCTTCGAAGCGCTGCACCAGGTACGGTGCGCGTTCGCCTTCGGTATCGACGAAGTATCCCAGCTCGTCCCAGGCTCCCTTGTCGTTATAGACACGCACGAAATCGGCCTTGAGTTCGGCAGCGAATGACTTGCCGCCAAGCCCGCGTGGATCCCTGCCGGTGAATGGTCTGTCTGACGGCAGGATGCTTATGATGTGACCGACCTTGTCAAGCGCCACCAGCGTCGACCGGGCGGCGCCCAGCATGGACAGAAGTAATGATCGGTTGCTGCCTTCAGAGTCGTTTGCCATGTATCATCCACCGGATCGGGGTTGGAGCGGCCATGCGCTTCAGATATAGTGTACGCCAGGAACGGCGAAAATGGAATGCGCCGCGACACCAAGGAGCACGAACAATGGCACAGAAACACGCTATACCCGAGCGCAAGGATGTTCCGGCTGCGCATCGCTGGAACCTCACGAGGCTCTCGAAGGATGAGGCAAGCTGGGATACTGATCTGAAGTCCTTCGAGTCGATGATGGACAGGATAGCCGCGTTCAGGGGCACGCTCGCCACCTCGTCCGACGCGCTGTTAGCGGCGCTGTCGTTCAACAAAGAGTACTCTATGCTTGACGAGCGGCTTGGATATTACGCCCACTTGAGGCAGACCGAGGATGAGGGCGATTCGGCATCACGGTCGCGCATGGGACGGTACATGATGGCCGCCACGAAGGGCGCGGGAGCGTGGAGCTGGCTGACTCCGGAACTGCAGCGCGTCCCCGACGCCTTGATCAAGGCCTGGATGGCGGAGGACCGCTACGCCGAGTTCCGCATATTCCTGCATAAGATACTGCGCTACAAGCCGCACATCCTCTCCGAGGGTGAGGAACGCCTGCTGGCGCTCGCGGCTGACACCGCAACCACGCCGCAGGAGGCGTTTTCGGTGCTGACCAACGTCGACCTGGACTTTGGCACGGTGGAGACGCCCGAAGGCCCACGCCCGCTGTCGCAGTCGTCATTCTCATCCTTGATGCAGCACCGCGACAGGAATGTCCGCCGCGCGGCCTATCTGCAGTTCTACGCCGAGTACGATGCGCACAGGAACACGCTGGCGCAGTTGTATTCGGGCCAGTGCAAGCTTGACCACTACCAGTCCTCCGTCAGGAACTTTGGCTCGAGCCGGGCCCAGGCGCTCTTTGCTGATGATGTGCCCGAGAGCGTGTATGACAACCTTGTCGGTACAATCACGGAAAACCTGCCGTTGCTGCACGAGTACTACTCGATACGCCAGCGCGCGCTCAAGCTTGACGAGCTCAGACACTACGACGTCTACGTGCCGCTTGTCGGCCAGGTCAAGGTCGAGCATACATGGGAGCAGGCGGTGGATATCATTGGCAAGGCCCTGGCTCCGCTTGGCGACGAGTACGTTTCGACGCTTCGGGGCGGCCTCCTTGGTGGCTGGGCCGATCGATACGAGAACAAGGGCAAGCGGTCCGGCGCCTTCTCGGCTGGTTCGTTCTCCGGGGATCCGTATATCCTGCTGAACTACAAGGACGATGTTATCCGCGACGTATTTACGATGGCCCACGAGGGCGGCCACTCGATGCATTCGCACTATGCTGCGGCCTCGAACCCGTTCATGCACTACAACTACACGATATTCGAGGCCGAGGTCGCCAGCACCTTCAACGAGGCGCTGCTGTTCAAGCACATGACGGAGACCGCGAAGCGTGACGAACTCAGGACCTACCTGCTGTCGTCGCGCATCGACGACATTCTGGCCACACTCTTCAGGCAGACCATGTTCGCCGAATACGAGCACCGCGCCCACGCCCTCCTGGAGTCAGGCGAGCCGCTGACGGTCGATGTGCTGCGTGGCGAATACAGGGGCCTGTTGCGCAAATACTTTGGCCCCGCGATGCACTTCGAGGAGACAAGCGACCTCGAAGGCCTTCGCATACCTCATTTCTACAACTCGTACTATGTGTACAAGTATGCCACCGGCATCTCGGCTTCGATAGCGCTGTCCAAGAAGGTGCTGTCAGGCGAGAAGGGGGCAACCGAAAATTATTACAAATTCCTGCGATCCGGCGGCTCGCGCTTCCCGATCGAGTCCCTTAAGGTGGCCGGCGTTGACATGTCCAGCCCGGAACCGATCCAAGCCGCCTGTGCAGAGTTTGGCAGGTTATGTGGCGAGCTCAAGGTCGCGTTGAATATATAGAACCAATGCGGAACGCATACCGACGCGGGCCTTGGCGTGTGCCTTGACCCGCGTCTCGCCATCCATTATGGCATGTATGTTACAAAGCCATTGAAATCGTTGGCGACGCCATTCTGATCGAGGACGGCGGAAATCTCGCCGCGGTGGTGGGTTCCGTGCCCGAGCACCTGGAAGATCGCATGCCAGTATGTTCGCACCAGCTCCTTGCCATCGGTGGTGTGGTAGCTGACACGCCGCTCCAGCTCGGAGTCCGGCACTTCGTCCAGGAACCGACGCAAAAGCGCGCTGCCCTCAAGAAGGAGGGCGGCAACCTTGGCACTGTCACCGGAAACGGCGGCCTTGGTCTCGTCGAGCGGTTTTGACACCAGTGCGCTCGAGCTCAGGCATGGATACGAGCCAAAGCTCGAAAACCGCTTGAGCCACAGCACGATGGCCCATGCCATGTGCTCGACGATGCCATCGATGCTCTTGTAATAGACTCCCACGTCACGTGATCGCAGGCCAGCTGGTGCCTTGTCGATCACCGCAAGCATGGCTTCTCCAGCCTTGGCGTTGTATTCCGCCATCCGTTGCAGTATCTGTTTCATTACGTGTTACCTCTCCTGAATGATTTGGTGGTCAGGCTGCTGTGAAATAGGCCAGCACGCTGACTCTATCCGCTTCGCACGTCAGGCTAATCGATGGCAACCATGACGCTGGAAGCCTTGACGACAGCGTAGGCTGGCTTGCCGACGGCGAGTCCGAGTGACTCGGCCGAAGATTTCGTGATGATCGACACAATCTCCACCCCTCCGGGTAGAGTGATGATAACCTCGGAGTTGACCGCTCCGTGAGTGATTGCCTTGACGGTTCCCTTGAGAATATTGCGAGCACTTAATTTCATGGCTGCCTCCTGGCGACCAAAAGAACTTAATAAAAGCAGCGCCTCAAGTCCAACCTGGCTAGCGGCGGCGGCTCCGCGTGCCAAGGAGGCCGCGAATAGCCTGTCTGCCAAGCTCCCTGCCGGCGGCGGACAGGGCGGCTCTGGCCAGCGCGGATGCGAAGTCTTCCGCTGGCTGAGGTTCCCGCGCATGTGACCTGGCCGCAGGCCGCGCCGCTGGGCGCGCACCCGGCTCTGATGCATACCGCGGCCGTTCACCTGCCTCGGGTTCCATGCTTCCCGTCGGCGTCATGCCCGACAGTTCGGCCTCTATCTCCTCGATGGTCGGCTCGCGATCGGCCTTGCGGCCCGCCGAAATGCCTGCCGAAGCACCTCGTGTCCCATCGATAGCAGATCCAGTGTCGCCACGCATCCTGCCCTTGAGCATCTCATAGGCCGATTCCCTGTTGATGGCGACTCTGTAGCGGGAACCCAAAGGGGATGCCGAGATGATAGCGGCCCGCCCGGCAGGATCGATGGCACCGATGCGCGAGGCGGGCGGAACCACCCTGACCCGCTCCACCGGTGTCGGACGTCCTTCCGCATCGAGGAATGATACCAGCGCCTCGCCGACGCCAAGCTCCGTTATCACCGCCGCCGCGTCAAACTCTGGATTTGGCCGCAGCGTATCCGCGACCGAGTCCACAGCCTTCTTGTCTTTTGGCGTATAGGCGCGCAGCGCGTGGTGTATCCGGTTGCCCAGCTGACCCAGCACCGACTCCGGCACATCGAGAGGGCTCTGTGTAACCAGCCAGAGCCCGACGCCTTTGGAGCGGACGAGCCGTGCTGTCCGCTCCACAGCTTCTACCAGGGCTTTTGGGGCATCGTCGAAGAGCAGGTGCGCCTCATCCAGCAACAACACCAGCTTTGGTTTGTCCAGATCGCCTGCCTCCGGCATTTCTTCGAAAACCTCTCCAAGGAGGTGCAGCAACACGGTGGCGTACAGCGTCGGTTCAGCCATCAGGCTCTCCGAAGACAGCACATTGACTATGCCCCGGCCCTTCGAGTCGATGCGCATGAGGTCGTCGATGGCCAGGGCGGGTTCTCCAAAGAAATGGCCAGCGCCGGTATCGTCGAGAGCCAGGACAGACCGCTGGATGGCGCCGAGACTGGATCCGGACAGGAGCCCGTATTCGGCCTTGAGCGAGGCGGCGTTGGCGCTTACCCACTCGAGCATGGCCCGGACATCCTCAAGGTCGAGCAGCGGCAGATCGCGCTCGTCCGCTATCCTGAATATAAGCCGCAGTGTGTCCGCCTGAATATCCTTGAGCCCGAGGAGCCGGCCCAGAAGGAGGGGGCCGAGATCCGATACCGTAGCGCGCAACGGAAGGCCCAGCGCCCCAAAGACATCCCAGAAGGTGGCTGGGTTTGCCTCGTACGTCGGCTCAGGCAGACCGAGCTTGCCGAAGGCCCCGGCCATCCGGGGATTGCCTCCTCCGGCCGCCGCTATGCCCGACAGGTCGCCCTTGACGTCGCAGCAGAGTACCGGTACGCCCGCCCGGGAGAAGGCTTCGGCCAATGCTTGCAGCGTCACCGTCTTGCCCGTCCCTGTAGCGCCGGTCACGAGGCCATGCCGACTGACCATGGCCAGGTCAAGCGGCACATTGCGACCGGATTCGGCAATGCGGCACACAGAGAGGTTGGTAAACATGAAAGGCCTCCGATCTTCAGGGCATTCTGCCCGGGAGAGCCTCAGTATGTTCGACATGACCGCGCTGGTCAACATTGCCATGAAGGCGGCGGATCGGACCCTCGCGCGGGTGCCATCATCGATATGGCACGCGGGGATGATCCGGGTTATACTGACCGCGGCATACACCATCCGGAACACACGTGGAGCAATTCATGGGCATAACCTTGACCATAGTCGGCGGCTTCGTGATCATATCGGTCATAGCGGTGATTGGTGACATCATAACGAAGACCGCGCGTTCCAGACCGTCCGCTGACCAGACCGCGGCGGCGGCAAGCCTCAATCTTCTGTCAGACCGCGTCGAGATACTCGAGCGCCAAATGGCCGAGCGTGAATCCAGGCTGACACAGCTCGAGGGCGAGGTTGCATTCACTACCAAATTGCTTGAAGACAAGCACCGCTAATACATGTGGTATTGGCGGGCACTCGCTACAGCCGCGCCCCACAGTTGAAGCATTCGCTTCGGTAGCTCGAGTTTTCCATGCCGCACGACGGGCATAGCCTGGCAAAGGCATTGGACGGTGCGGGTCGAGCCGATTCCGCCGGCCTTGCGGTGACCAGCCTGTCAGCGGAGCCGTCATCGCCGGAGCCGGCTTGGTCCCGAGGTGCAGCTACCGCAGCCGCGTCCTGCGCCACTGAGACAGCCGGGCCAAGCGACGTGGTTCCCTGTGGGCCGGCAACCGTCACGTTTATGGTCTGGCCGGTACTCGCGGAGGCACCGCTGTCCTCCCGCGCGGCCTTGTCCCTGAACTGCAATCGAAGCACTTCCCGGTATATCAGCAGCAGCTCTACCGAGATGAGCACCAGAAACGCGACTATGACTACTTCAAAGAATTGCGGCATAGTGTCAGTATCCATGCCGCCGGCAGAAAAATCAATAAAGGAAGGCAAGGAGGCGCCACGAGCATGATGATCAGAGTTATCAGCCCAGTTGTGACGCTCTGCTGCCTCGTCATGCTGGGTTGCGCCTCGATGCCAGGCACACCGCCGGAAGCTGACCCAGCGTACCCGTTTCCGGCACGTGATACCTGGTCACCCGCAATGCAGTCAGAGGCTCAACGGCTTATAGCCACCGGTGGCGCATCGCTGGTTGGCAAGAAGACCTTGGTCGTCAATGGCGTCACCTATCCAAACGACTGCACGGGACTTGTCCGAGCGGCATACGCCTTCGCGTCCATCGACATTGCCTACCACTTTGGCCGCTATTCAGGAAACGGTGTGCTTCGGCTCTACAAGACCCTGAAGGCAGAAGGCCTCTTGTACGCTACACATTACCCCGCGCCTGGCGACCTTGTATTCTGGGACAACACCTATGACGCCAACGGCAACGGCCGGGCTGACGACGAACTGACCCACGTAGGCGTGGTGCTGTCGTCGGAGCCGGATGGATCAATACGGTACTTGCACTACCACATCAGGCTTGGCCCGGTGGTGGAAGCCATGAACCTGACGCGGCCCGATGACGAATCCGATGGCCCTGGCGGCCGCGTCAACGCGTTCATGCGGATGCGCGGCTCTCCTGGCACCGCCGGCGACAACGCCGCCCAGCTGTTCCGCGTGTTTGGCAAGGGGTATGAGCTGCCGACGCCATGATGGCCAAAGGCCGAACCCCGGGCGGCACGTACCGCGTACGGGATCAAGCACTTTGACAGGCGCTACTCAGAATTTGATGCCGATGAACCATTTCGGCCAGATGTCAAGCTGTGTGCCGAACACACGCACTGTGTATGGCGTGACGCTGCCAAACGCGTAGCGCAGGTTTTCGGGCACCGAATCCGAGCCGGTCGGCGCGAAATCCGCCTTGATGCCAAGGTAGGGACCGATGTCCCTCCGCTTGCCGAGACCTAACGATGCACGCATGGTTCCGAACGAATGCTCCCATGGGTCGATGGAACTCACGCCGCCTGATTTGCAGCTTTCCATATCCGCGACTATTCTGTCGAACGAGGCCGGATCCATAGGGGTCTCGGCGCCAAGCTCTATATCGGCTGTCAGGAAGAACAGACGGAAGCGGTGGCCAAGCGCCGCGCCAACCGTCAGGCCATCAGTGGTTGACAGTAACTCGGCGGCTGGCTGTCCGGCGAAAAATGATGCATACAGACCTGGCGTTCCCGAACGCCAGGTGGCATAGGCCATTCCGGAGTCGAACTGGTAGTCGATGGAGACGTCGTTGATGCCATTGCCGATGATGTTGACCAATCCTATCGCCACGCCGTCCAGCTCATCGGCTATGTTGATCAAGCCAATCATGGTGCCACTGGCTTTGTCGGCAATGTTGACAATGCCTGCTGCCTGCACACCATGCATGGTACCGGAGATATTGAAAATGCCGGCCGCTTGGAGTCCATTGACATGCTTTGCGATGTTGAAGATGCCAGCTCCCTGAGTGCCTCTGACATCTCCTTCGACGATGTTGAAGATGCCGGCTGCCTGAAGGCCGCGAATGTCGCCATCGGTGATATTGAAGATGCCGGCTGCCTGAAGGCCACGAATATCGCCATCTGCGATATTGAACACGCCCGCTCCTTGCAGCCCATTCACGGAGCCTGAGAGGGCGCCTATGGCCGCTGCGGACATGGATGTGTCGAAGACTCCGAACGGAAAACTGATTCCCGGCACGAAGCCGAGGACTATCGGGGTATACGGATGGTCGCCAATGTCCGGGGCCGCAGGTTGGCTATCGGGCGCCTGCTCTGTCTCAACGGTGCCTGCCGTGTCAGAAGTTGTTGTGGACGTTTCGGCTGAATACTTGTCCCTCGCCTGCTGAAGGACGAAATCTTCTTGTGTATCGGTCGCTGCGTCCTGCGCCCAGGCCGAACCAAGCGTGGCGCACAAAGCCGCCACCAAAAAAACTGCGCGTTTCATGGTCACCCCACAATGGCGAGTGTATTGTATGCCTCCATACGGAGCGCACGCGCATGAGTTTAGCGCGATTTTGGTAGAAAACAACCAGTAGTTCCTCGAAGCTTGTTACGAAGACATTATCCATAAGCCCAGTGGTATGGTTCCAGGCTGTTGCCACAATCGATGGTACCTAAAATCGAGTCGAAACAAGCTTCGCTACGGCAACGCCGTACAACGCAAGCATAGGCACTCACCAAATGATATTCAAACAATCAAGCGGGTGAATCGTCGCGATGATCGACTGCTGAGCAACGACGGGGCAATAGCGCAAAGCCACGCCCCGTTGCCTTTAGGTCCTATCGTATCAGCCTGTAAATCAGGCCGGCTCTGAGGTGCATGATCGCCTCCGTCTTGGTGCCGAGGAAATCCGCCCTAATCTGGAGGTGGACAGGCCGTGAGACAGAGAACTCCAGGCCGGTCCCCAGCGCGGCGCCGAACAGCACATCCGAAGATGCATCCTGAAACAGACCGGCACCGACGCTCAGGTACGGCCGCAGCCATTTCAATATGAACGGGAAACCTGCCCTGAACGATGCTGCAAGGTACCAGGAACTCCAGGGTTCCGCGCTTCCAGAACCAGGGAGGTAGTCGTAGCCAAGATCGGCGGCAAGGGCATAGTCGCGGTTCAACTCGTCGAGCCCCATGTTGAAAGAAGCGGACAGCACACCGCCGCCGCCCGGCGCCGTGAAGGTTCCAGAACTCGGTACGCCAAAGCCGGCCCCGCCGAGCAAGCCGAAGCTCCACCGTGGCGGATCGATGGCCCGCATGTGGTCGATAATCGAGGTCGTGCCATTTGTCCTGATCGTTATGATGTAGGTTCTGTCATCGATCCGCTGGGCGCCTTCGATGTGGAAATCCCAGGATTCTGTGGAACTCAGGTGCCTGACAACGTAACCGTAGGAGCCTATGGGCGACACTTCCTCGAAGTCCTTGTCGTTTCTCCGTATCGTTCGGCCCGTATACACATAGGCCTTTACGATGTACTCGATGAACGAAATGGTCCCCGGCGCATCCTCGATATAGGGACGGAGTTCGCTCAGATAGCGCTCGGTCAGCGCAGGTTTCCGGACCGGGAGTGGCCTGATTGCAGACGATGACAGCGGGCTGCGTTTCGTATTGAGCGCGATCTTCCTGTCCAGCGTGCCAAGGGTATCCCGGCTGCTCTTCCAGTCCTTCGTGAATATCCGCAGGAGTATGCGCCGCTCGCCTGAGTTCCTCAGTTTGAGATCGGCGATGAATGATTCCAGACCCTGGGCGCTTATCTCGGCCTGAGCGGAGAAGGCCTCGGGGCCAGGATTCTGTGCGCTGAAGTCCATGTTGCGGAAGACGCTCTTTGACACGACATTGACCGCGGCGGAAGACGAGGTGGCAGGATTGGTGTCGATCTCGGCCAGCAGACACTGGTGCCGCCTGTCGAGGCCGTTGACCGCGACCGTCCCCTCTGCGAACTGGGCAATCTGCGCCGCATCCAGTTGCCAATCAAGGATGAAATCCTTGGTGCCCGGCCCGAGCGTGGTCGCGGCGGGAACTTCCTGGCGGACTGTCGGGTTGGCCGTCGGTTTGGAAAGATCCGCTATCGGCTGCGCGACTATCGGCGTCCAGTACCGCGCGTCGGGTGAAGGGACTCCCCATTGCGCCATCTTGAATGTCACGCGGACATCAGGCGCGGCAAGGTACTCGTGGCTGACGGTGCCATCGGCCGCCAGTGTCGCGCGCTGTGCATCGTTGGATACGCGGGCGACGAGCCGGTTCACCACCGTATTGGCGCCGGCCATAGGGTCGGTGAAGGTGATGGAACTGATCAGCGGGGCGCCGACATCGAGCGGATCTGTCCGAACGCCTACCGCCGAATAGCCGGAAAAGTACAGTCCGTTGCTCGGAAGGCTGTCGTCACGGCTCGCCGTTCCCCAGTAGTCGGGTATGGCTTCGGGAGCGGCAACCGTCGCCGGTATCGTCCTGGGCCAGGTGAATGATGAATAGGTGCCAGAACCGTTGCCAAAGCGCCTGATGCGGGCGAAGAAGAGGAATCTGTTGCCCAGGTTGAACCACGACGGCGTGGAGCCTGGCCCAAACGGCAACCTGAGTTCGAGCGTCCAGTGGGCGGGGTCACCATCGGTACTCGACTTGTGTGCAACCTGAATTCCGGCGGGCGTGGAGACAGGATCCCAGCCGCCCGCCGCGTTCTTCTGGCTGAGACTGACGCTGTTCGTCAGAGGCGTGATGGTCAGGAGCCCGACGTTGCCGGCCTCATCGAAGCGGGCGCCTGCATCCTTGCCAATGCCGATCAGGATCTGGTCCTCGGCCGTCAAGGTGTCGTCGAAGTTGACGTCGATGCCAAGGTAGAGACTATCGCTGGAGCGCACGAGATCGATGCGCGCGTCCGGCTCGGTGCCGTCACTAAAGGGAATGCTGAAGACGCCGCGCCAGCCGTTCTCGCCGTACACCACGTCTGCGGCACCGGAGCCCGAGGGGTTAAGGTGATCGTCCCAGCCCGAGAGCGTGCCATCTATCCATGGCGGCTCATTGTCGAAGGGAAGGCCCTGGTAACGTGGGAAGGAGACATTATCGTCGGGATACGCGATGATCGTCATCGTCGAGACTTCCCCTTCGGTTCCATCGGCCGCGATGGCTTTGAAGTGGACCGTGCGTACCTCGGGAGCCTCGAAGCGAACGGTCTGGGGCGTACCACTGACTGGCGTTGTTGTCTCATATATATCACCGCCAGGCGCGGCGTCGGTGATGTCCCATTTCAACGTGGATGCTGCACTCAAACCCGCGGCGTGCAAAGGAAGCTGAAATGGCACCTCTCCACTGTACATGTCTTGAATCCCCGTTTCGACATGAAGGCCTGTGGGCGGGTCGAGATGACCGGTGGGCTTGACCTTGCCTGAGACAGCGAAGGAATAGACGGGATGCGCTGGGTCGTTGCTCACTATCAGAACCGTAGCGCTCCTGGTGCCCGTGTCGGTACTCTGCGGCGTAAAGGCTATCGTGAAGTTGGATGAGGCGGTCGCCGGAGGCGGATCGACGGTCGCGGAATCGGGCTGGGAGATGATGGCAAACGAAGCCGGATTGGCTCCGCCGAGCGACACAGGAGTAGCACCGGTGAATCGCAGTTGGCCCGCCCCGGTGTTCGTAACCGTGAACGAGATGGGCATGCTCGCTCCCCGCACCGTGTCGGCAAAGCCACAGCTACCGGTGGAGTGGGGCAGAGCCGTGGATCCCTGGCTGACAAGCATGGTCGGGGCGTTAACCTGGACATACATCGTTGCCGTACCAGTCTGGCCAAGACTGTCGGTCAGCGTAATGGTCGCGGGGTATGATCCTGTAGGATCGGAGTAGACTACTCCTGGAACGGCCTTGGTTCCTGCATTGAGCGGGACGCCACCAGCAAAAGTCCACGCATAGGTCGCTATGTCCTTGTCGAGGTCTACGCACTCTTCATCGAAGGCCAGCGTCTCGGCCGAGTTGATCGTTGGCGGATCGGCGGGGATGGAAATGGATACCTGCGGAGGGACGTCGAGGTGAACACAAGCAGTCGTCGCGGCATCCAGGTACATGTCTTGACTCTGGATATTTGTAGCAATCGAGTTTGGACTGACTATGCCTTTCAGGGTCAGAGACCAATCCTCATCTGCGGCGAAGTGACCACGCGATGGCAACGGAGTGATGGGCAACATGCTGATCTGCAGCAGATATACACCGGGAGCGGTTGATTTTAGAGATATGCTCTTTGTTGCGGTAGTTTCAGTATATGGAAGTTGGTACTGAAAAATGGTCTTCGTTCCGTAGGCAGAATTCCACAGGGCAAAACTGGTGGGAAGTTGACCGCCTGTATCGATTGACACCATCACTCTGTGAGCCGCGACAGCAAGATCGCTCGAGCCGGTAACGGTGAAGTATATTCGTGGCGATACTGCATCTATCCAGGTGAAACTGGTAGCACTCTGATATGCCACTGGTACTTGAGCCGAAGTGTCAAGATCGTCAAGGTCCATCCCAATAACGCAAGCAGCCAGGAGACCCGTGCATGCAACTATAATCTCCGTTCAATGAATCACTCGTATCATGGCGAATCCTCTCCCACATTCAAGTAGTAAGTGCGACGCTGTCGCTAAGAAATCATATTACAATCTCAACACAATTCCCACATGTGTCTGCAACAGGCTCCTCTGCGTGAAAGTGGAGTGATAATCCGTGCCGAGCTCCACGGAGAAGCATGGGGAAACCTGGAAGCCAAGCCCTAGACCGGCGCCGTAGCCAGGATCGGTCATCGAGAAATCCTCGATGAAAAGGCTCGGGCCCGTTTGGAGATACGCATAGAAAGAATTGTAAAGCGGCATGGAATAGCGGGCGTCGAGCGCTAAAGTGACGAGCGAAGCTGAGTTGCCCCCCGCTTGGGCCGCCGGCAGGATGTTGTATGCTGCCATAAACTGGATCGACCAAAGCCGTGTCAGCCTGTAGCCGGCATCGAGAATTCCGCAGAAGCCGGCCGAGTTGCTAGCGCTGTAGTTTGCCAGCGGCACGGCTACTCCGCCATGGAGGCTGAGAGAGTACCGGTAGGTCACCGGAGTCAACGTGTATCCGATGGTCTTTGTCTGTCCTTCGGCCAAGTCCAGCGAGTAGGTGTTATCCCCGATCTTGCGTACACCCTCAAGCGTGTACGCAAGATCGTCAACCATTCCGTCATGGTCGATGTGATAGCCGAAGGAGCCGACAGGTTCGAGCGACGGGAAGGATTTACCTTTGATGGTGACGGTCTTTCCAGTATCGAGATAGCCCTTGATTACCCATTCGACATAGGGGCGATCTTCGACGATCCGGAAGCGCGATTTTGCGCTGGCAACTACCTTGTTCTTCAATGCGTCTGGCGTTGCAGCCATGTTCTTCATCGATCCGGACTTCTTTTCTACTTTCAGGACAAGCCTGTACGATTCCTGATTCGGCGGCAGCGGTTTGAATCCACGGCTGCCGACATAGGCCGTACCCCTGAAGCCGGCACCGGGACCGCCGCCTCCGGTACCACCGCTAGCAAGGGATTCGAAGTTCATGTTGGTCCAGGCGCTTTTTTCCTTGATAAAGGTATCAGTGGTCGAGATGATTTCGGCCTTGAGACACTGGTGACCATTTTCTGCGTCGATGTCCACCGGAAGGATTCCCGGGTTCCAGCGCATGAAGTACTCCAGTGCCCCGCTGGTGGCCGCATCGGGTTTCTGCGGTACTTGTGCCGGGCAGGTAGGATTGTTCTTCAGCGTTGAATCAGGGCACGGCAATGGAGGAGTGTTCCCGGGGATAGGGATCCATTCGGTTCCAAGCCCCCAGTTGGCTATGCGGAACTCGACGCTGACCCCGTCCGCGGCAGGATACTGCTCCGTATTGGTAGCCGGGTCCCAGCGGGTCGTATCGTTCTGCACCCGCGCGACGAACTCGTTTTCCTGGTCGGGCTTTATCGTTCTTCCATATCCGGTGCCGCCGGTGGGATGGACGCCGATGTTGCTCGAATCGATCCAGAGGCCGGTGCCCGCTCCGCGGCTGCTCTCATGGCTCAATCCCCAGATGTACGGGGATGGGACGCTTTCCTGAACATTGGCGAAATCCGCGATGGTCAGGTTTTGCAGATCCTTGGGCCAGAAGTACTGACGGTCGCCGGACCCGTCAAAGACGTTGGCGATGGAGTAGAAATAGAAGTCATTCGTGATCTGCGGCCAGTTTCCTGCTGCTACCGCAGCGCTGGGGATTGCCAGCTCTATGACCCATCCCGTGCTGTTTGACGTCACTTCGAGCTGGATGCCGATGGCGGCAGTCTGGATCGACGAAAGCTCGGACCAGGCTCCGCTCGCGTCTGCAGCATAGACCTTGCGCCGGGCATCGCCGGTCAAGCGGGGGTAGACAACGATCAGCCTGGCAGAAGCGGGATTCGCGCCGGCGCCCGTCGGGCCGTCCGGCCAGAAGCCGAGAGCGGCGAAGTCCGCGCTCCCGCTGTCCTGTGGGTCGTCAACCTCGTACGAGAAGTACAGGATCTCCGCCGCGTTGTTCCTCAGCGCCTGGGTCGTCGCGTCCGCCGTGGTTTCCGCGTTGTATGTCAGCGCGTACGCACCGGTCCAGCCAGTGTCATGCGTCGAGCCGGCTCCCGTGCCCCGCACGAACCCGTCGATCGTCGGTGGCAGGTACGTGTGCGGAAGCCCGATGTGCGCGGGAAACTGCGACTCTTCGCGGGAACGCACTGCAATAGGCATGGAAACCCAGCCGGACTGGAACCCCTCCTGGTTTGCCACCCGTAGTCTGGAGGAAAAGCTGTCACAAAGCTGGTACTTCTTTAGTGGGGTGCCGGTACCGCTCTCATCCACCGAGCCGTCTCCTTCGTAGTCCCACTCGTAGGACAGGGTCCCGCCAAGAGGATCATTGGAAACGCTTGTCACTGCGCTGAAGTAGACCGTGTTTCCACTGGAGATGATGACAGGGGTCGCAGGTGGGCTAGAGTATGTCGCGCCGCCATTCGTGTTGTACTGAATGATGGCCACCGGCGTGCCCGCCACGACGACACGTATGGTCTTTTCGGTTGAAGAAAAGCCGTACCTGTCTGTGACGACCAGACTGACCGTATAGTCGCCATTCGCCGTCCACGAATGGAACGCGTGGCTCGTAGTCGCCCCCGAGCTGCCATCCCCGAAGCTCCACGCATAGCTCAGGCTGCCGCCGGAAAGCGGATCGCCATGAGAGCTGTCGTCTGCGCTGAGGTAGAGAGTGTCCGAAGTTTTAATCGCCTTGTATGGCGAGGGAGGCACAGCGTAGGTCGCGGTACCATCCGTGTTGTATTTGATGTCCGCCGTCGGAGCATTCTTGACCACAAGGGTGATGCTGTCCGTGGCAGATCTGCCTGCGAAGTCCCCTTTTGGAAAATCTTCCGCGCATGAGAAATCGATGACGGACGAGGAAGGCGCGGCAAAGTTGCGGACAGGTCCTGCCAGACCGCCGCCGAAGGACGCGCCGTCATCGCTCCACGAGTAGGAGCTGACTGGCACATCAGCCTCGGCGTCACTGACTGACACAGAAAAAGTGACGTCTTGGCTGGCCCCTGCTGCAAGTGCGCCAATAGTCCGGTCAAACGCCGGGGCCGTGGTTGGCCAGATGGTCGCAGAGGGTGCGGCGTTGAGCATTGCGCCGCCCGTGAAGCTCGGAGTCACCACGGAAGGCGGATCCGTGATGATGAAGCGCCATGTCCCTGCACCGCCGGGATAGTCCGGTATCGGGGCTGTGATCCCGGCCATGACCCAATACTGCAACGTCAGCGTCCACGAGCCGCCGGCTCCTGCGAGGTTCACGGAAAGACGAGGATATGTATTCACGATTAAATGCGAGCCGTCTGGTTTATAGTTGAGCGTTGTTCCCGACCCCATGCTTTGGCCTGTTGTTGCGTCCTTGGGGCACGCGATATTGAACGAAGTCGCCATGGTCGTGAACGACATGACAGCGGGCGAAGCACCAACGGGTACGTTGAAGTAAATGGCTTGGTCTTCGCCATAGGAAAGTACAGAGCTCAGGGCTAGAAAACCTATCGCGAGAAGGCTACGAATACTCATTGCATTCTCCTCTTCTTACAACCTATGGCATCAATAGTCACCAAGAATGTAGATATAGGCGGCACCGGCGTTCGCTTCTGTACTGCAGTCTCCGGGTGCGCCAACGATCATCCAGGTGTCGTGGATTGCTGACTGCATGCCGAAATGATTGTTAACTCTCCTGATTTGTTCGTACAGGGGATTGTTAAGGCTTGCTTCCCATGAACCGCTGTTCTTGTTATAGGCGTGGATCGCACCTTGGTTGTCGTCCTGCCCATAAGCGCCGATGACAAGAAAATTTCCATGGATGGACACCGCGGAACCGAACGCGTCACTAGGGCCGGATGGAGGTGGGCTAAACAGCCTGGCAGTTTCTCCCCATGAAGTGCCAGTCCGAGAAAACACGTACGCGTACTGCTTGCCTACTGCTCCGACAATAAGGTCGGTATCCGTCATGCTGACGCATGCACCGAATGCGTCGGAAGGAATACCATCAACTAGCGAAAGGAGCTGATTCTTATACCAGTTGTAGTTGTCGTATTTCCAGAATACGATCGCCCGCCCATTGCCTGAATCAGCATTATGCGCTCCGGCTATCGCGAAGTTCTCCGATATCGACACGCTGTAGCCGAGGCTGTCTCCGGTGGCTCCGGTGCTATCCCTGACATCAGCAACCCAACCCCAGTTGTTCGATCCGTCTTTATCCCGGAAGTAGATGTACGCAGCGCCTTGGCCCGAGCTCTCGCCGCCTGCACCAACGATCGCATGGAGCCCCTTGATTGCCACCGCACATCCGAAGTTGGAGCTTGCAGTGCCAATGAGCACTTGTACTTCCCCCCAGTTGTCAATACCGCCCTGATCCTTCGAAAAGATGAATGCCATGTTTGCGGCAAATGCGCCGACGATCGCATAGGTGCCATCAATTCCCACCGATACGCCAAAATACGATCCTGCGACCGGACTTGTCGGCGTGATTCTTTTTAGCCTTGTCCATGTGGTTCCGGAGCGTTTAAAAATGTAGGCAGCGCCTGTATTCGCAGTCTCGCCGCGCGCTCCGACGATCGCGTAGTCCTTGGAAATCGACACGGCGTACCCGAAAAAGGCGTTTGCCACGAGCTCGTTGGTCGCAGTGAGCTTCTGGGAGAACTTCCAGACCGGATCAGCTGTCGAGAGCTGGTCTATCCCCTCCCTCATCGGCAAATCCCCCATCGTGCAGCCGACGAGAGCCGCAAGACACGCGGTCAGGGCGGCGATCGCCGCCACGCAACGGTTCATTCGCTCCATACGATGTCCTTCCGCGGCTTCTCCGCGTCGGCGGCTCGTGTGGCAGCGGCAGCCGCAGAGCCGGCTTCAAGATAGGAATAGCTGGCCGCGAGGGTCGCATCGAGTGCCTTGAGCGCCGCGTGGTATCGCGCGGCCGCCACGTAGTCGCCCAGCTCGTAGCTGGCCCGTGCCAGGCCCAGCGTCACGATCGGTGTCTTCGATTGGGCCTTGTCGGCGCGCGCGTACAGGTCGCGTGCGGCGGCCATGTCTGCCGCCATGTAGCGAAGGTTGGCCAGGTTGACGAGTGCGGGTACGAACTCGCGCTTGGCGAGAATCGTCTTGAACTGAGCCTCCGCCTTGTCGGTCTGCCCATAGCGGGCATAGAGTACGCCCAGGCTGTTCAGTAGCTTGGCGTCATCCTGAGCCGGTTTCAGCTTTGCCTTGAGCGCAGCCTCTTGCGGGGTCAGCTCGCGGTCAACCAGCCGTGCCATGTCCTTGCGGAAGGCGTCGAGCACGAGAGTGTTGGCCGGCGGTTCGGATGATCCTGATCCAGAGAAGCCTACCGGCTCGTACATCGACCAGGCATCGTGGACCGGGTAGAGCCGTGCCTCAGCGCCCGCCTGACGCCATTCCTCCGCGCCTGTCTCCCATGCCTTGAGGAAGCCTTCCTTGGTCAGGGTTATCTCCACAGGCACCCAGGCTCTATCATCTACGATGATGATGTCTCCGGGGCGCTGGAATCGCCTTGCCGCGTCGGCAGTCGGAATACCCAGCGCAAAGGCCATGTAGATGTGTCCGGGCACCGTTATGAAGGCAGTCTCCACGCCCAATGCCTCGAGCAGGGCCGCGTTCAGTATGGAAAGGTCATCGCAGTCCCCCGCCTTGAACTACAACGTCTGGCCGGGGAACTGCAGGTAATCGATAGCGGACTCATTCTTCGAGAACTGCGTGTATGGCGTCGACGGGTCTACCTGGTAACTCATGCCGTACGCAGCCAGCGCGTCATGAAGGGCCGCGGCCACAAGCATGGAATCGGGAAAGGCCGAAGGTCCCACGCCCTTGACCGCGCTCGATACATTCTTGGCAAAGCGCATCACCGATGGGTCCTTGGCGGTCACGAAGGCGGCAACGCGACGGTCGTCCATCCAGCTGATCGCGTTTCGGTCGTATATGCGCAGGGTCTCGGCCCGTTCCGAGCCGTACTGCTCGCCGGCCACGGTCGCCATCACCGCCATTGTCGCCTGTACCTTGGTCGCTTCGGAAATGCCAAGCACCGTGTCATTGAACAGGGCCAGCACATCGAGCCGAGCCTCCTGGCCGCCCTTCAGGAATGGAATCTCCACCGAGGCCTTGGGACCATCCATGTACTGGTTGACGAAGAAGTCCACCCGCAGGTTCTCTATCGGTATCTTGCCCTTGTTCATGACGACTACGGTGCCGATGGGGTGCTCGTCGTAATATTTGAAGAGGACCGGGAAGACTGGCGAGAGTTCCACCAGGGTAATGACTAGATCGTTGTACTGCCGGTACTTCGTCGCCTGTCGCGCCGGCTGCAGGTGGTACGTTGTGCCCAGCCGGATAGACATGTCGTTGTACAGGCCAATGAAGTCCCGATACTCGGCCCCGAGTCCAAGGCTCAGTGTCTTTGACAGGTTGAAGTCCAGGTTGACTCCGCCAGCGAACATTGGATTGGAACCGCTCGTCGTGGACAGCGGGGCATCGATCGACGCGAAGAAATAGCCAGCCGACGCGTGAGCGCCGGCCGTGAGCCAACTCGTCGGATTGATGTGCACACCGAATCCGGCCTGTGGCCAATACAGGCTCATAAGAGCCGATGATACGGGCTTGCCGTCGGCGACCAGCACGGGCACGAGGCTGGCGCCACCGCCCAGCTCCATTCCCAGGAATCCCAACCTTGGCGGATTCCAGCGGGCAAGCAGACTGGCACCTCCTCCAAGCGAGAAGACGTCGATATCCCTACCAACCGGGATGCTGACTTGTGGAGCAAGTTCCAGAGCCAGCACCGACTTCTCCTGTCCAGAGACGACGGCGGCCAGCGCCACGATTGCAATGAAGATCGCTATTGTTCTGTACCAACGCATGACACACTCCCGGCTGACAACCTGTAGGATGGTCATGGAATGGGCCGCGACTCGGTGTGGTACGCAATGTCAGAAAAGGATGCAGAGCGGTAGCGTCCGCGACTTTTCCCTATCCATTTTCAGTAATTATAGCATGCAATCTTCACCAATACAGGGGCAAAAGGTGAATAACTATTTTTCGTGCGAGATTGCGCTACAGATACCCCAGTCTGGCCAGAGCGACCGAGACCGCGGCGACGGCGGCCGTCTCGGTCTTGAGAATCCTGTCACCGAGGCCTGCAAAGCCAAAGCCGCGCTCCGCGAGCAGGTCGAGCTCCGCCTGGGTCCAGCCGCGTTCGCTGCCTATGGCGAGCACCAGTGGATCGGCGGCTGTCGCCGTGGGGAGGGCTGCCGCCCCGAAGGTGCCCGCCGCGCGGTATGGGTCAAAGGCCCAGCGCCGGCCACCGGCAGACCCGGTCGATGATGCATGACCTGCGTCCAGTGCGTCGATCGCGCGCCTCAGGGTCCACGCTGTCTCAACCTCGGGCAGGCGCGGATTGGCCGCCTGCTCTGCGCCTTCTATAAGCGCCCGTCTGAACTCCCTGTTCTTGAAGAAATCGCTCTGAAAGTACGACTTTTCACCGAGCTCGGTGCCTGACAGCACAATGTGGCTGACGCCGAGCGACGACAGGTCCTTGAGGATGCGATTGGCCTGAATGGGCCGAGGAAACCCCAGCAGCAGCGTTATCGGCCGCAATGGCGGAGCCGTGCGCTCCGCCCGGAACGAGAAGCGCATCGATTGTCCGTCCCAGGAATCGATATGCGCAATGCCCAGTATGCCATCGGGCGTCCCTGCCGCCAGCTCGTCACCCTGGTCCTTTTTCAGCACCCTGAGCACATGTTGCACCCGCGCGTCCGAACGGGGCAGGGGAGCGGCGATCTCGGCCAGGTCGAGGAAAAGCATGTTCATCGATGACTCCGCTACTGGATGATAGAGCATGTCATGATAGTGCACAGGCAACGCAGAGGAAAGACGGCAAGGCTTCTGTTCTGTCCGTTCTGTCTCCCGGCATCTATCTTGATGTTCTTGACATCTTCTAGTAATATGTCACGTCGCTCCATCCCGAGCCTTCGGTTGCGGGACGGCGCGGTATCAGAACCGATTATCAAGACAAGATCAGGAGGGATCGATGGGCCTCAATATCGTGGTGCTCGTCAAGCAGGTTCCGGACACGAAAAACGTGACCGGCAAGGCCATGAAAGACGATGGAACAGTCAATCGCGCCGCGCTGCCGGCCATATTCAATCCGGAAGACCTGCACGCGCTTGAAGCGGCGCTGTCGGTCAAGGACCAGTACCCGGATACGCGCGTCAATGTGATAACGATGGGGCCGCCCAGCGCCGCCCAGGTGCTCAAGGACAGCCTCTACCGCGGGGCGGACTTCGTCGCCCTGATATCGGACAGGAAATTCGCCGGCGCCGATACGCTGGCCACCTCGTACGCGCTCAAGTGCGCCATAGAGAAGATCGGTTCGGTGGATCTGGTGTTCTGCGGCAGGCAGGCCATAGACGGCGACACCGCGCAGGTGGGGCCGCAGACGGCCGAGAAGCTGGGCATGAACCAGATCACCTGTGTGTCGGGCTTCCAGGCGGTAGATGCGAAGAAGAAGCAGATTACCGCTCGCCGTTCGATAGAAGGTGGATACGAGGTGATCCGCTCGCGCATGCCTGTGTTGCTGACCTTTACCGACGAGGGCTTCGCGCCACGGCCGCCTTCGGCGCGTCGCGTCATGGCATTCAAGAACGCTGTCGCCGCCGCTACCAATGGCGCGAGCTATGACGAGTGCTACATGAACGCCAGCGCCTGCAAGGACGACGAGATCATCGTGCTCTGGGACATCGCCTCCATCAAGGCCGATCCCGAAGCCTGTGGCCTGGCCGGTTCGCCCACCAAGGTCAAGAAGATAGACTCGGTGGTGCTGACGGCGCAGGACATACGGATGATAGACAACACCGAGGAGGCGATTGGCCACCTCGTCCACGAACTCATCGCCGACCATACCATCGGCTGATCCCACAGGAGAGACACGTGAAGAAGAACAATGTCATGGTGTTCGTCCAGCAGGATGACGGGACGGTCGCCGATGTGAGCATAGAACTACTGTGCAAGGCGCGCGAGCTGGCTGACCGGCTGGGCGTCGATGTCGAAGGCGCGCTTCTGGGCAAGGACCTCCGCGGGCAGGCCGTGAAACTGCTACCGTATGGGGTCGACAGGATAAACTGGATTAGCCACGACAAACTGGCGCACTACACGCCGCTGCCGTATACAAAGTTCATGGTCGACCTTATCAAGGACCGGCAGCCGCAGATCGTGCTGTACGGTGCTACGACGACGGGACGAGACCTGGGGCCGCGCATAGCCAGCGCGCTGAAGGTGGGCCTGACCGCCGACTGCACCGATCTGCAGATAGGCGACCACGAGCTCGCGGGCACGGTCTACAAGGATATTCTGTACCAGATTCGCCCCGCCTTTGGTGGCAATATCATAGCGACGATAGTCTCGCCGGAGAAGAAGCCGCAGATGGCCACCGTCCGCGAAGGCGTCATGAAGCTGACGCCGCAGAGGCCGGGATACCAGGGCGAGATCGTCGAGATCAAGGCCGATGTCGGGCCCGAGCTGCTCCAGTCGGAGGTGCTCGAGTGTGTCAAGGAAGCCAGAACGGTCAACCTCAAGGGCGCGCAGATCATCGTGGCCGGTGGCATAGGCGCCGGAACCAAGGAAAACTTCGACATGATAATCCAGCTGGCCCACGCGCTCGGTGCCGAGGTTGGCGCGAGCCGCGCGGCTGTCGATGCTGGCCTTGTCGACAAGGCCCACCAGGTGGGTCAGACTGGCACGACGGTGCGGCCCAAGCTGTACATCGCGTGCGGCATATCAGGCTCCATCCAGCACCGTGCCGGCATGGCCGAGTCGTCGCGCATCATCGCGATCAACACCGATCCGCACGCGCCTATCTTCCAGATAGCGCACTACGGCATTGTAGGTGACCTCAAAGAGGTCATCCCGGCATTCATCAAAGCGTACAAGAACAAGGCGTAGGAGGATACCCATGGACAACTTCTTTACCGACAACGAGGACCTCCTGTTCCATCTGGAAACCATGGACCTCGATTACATCATAAAGCTGTACGAGGATGACTTCGTCGAGGCGGGCACGTATCCGCACGCCCCCAAGGATGTCGCGGACGCCAAGGACAGCTACCGCCGCGTGCTCGAGATCATAGGCGAGCTGGCCGCAGAGTACATGGCGCCCTTCGCCGCGGAAGTGGACCGCACCGGTGTCAAGCTTGTCGATGGCGAGGTCGAGTTCGCGCCCGCTACCCTCAAGGCCTGGGAGATGATGCGCAAGGCCGAGCTGACCGGCATGACCTTCGCTCGCAAGTATGGCGGCCTCAACATTCCGCTGACGATCATGACCATGTGCGGCGAGATATTCACGCGCGGCGACGCGTCGTTCCTGAACCTCGGCCTGCAGCAGGACATCGGCGAGACACTTGAGCGTTTCGGCAGCGAAGAGCAGAAGGCGCGCATCATACCGCTCCTCGCCAATGGCGCCGAAGGCTCCGCTATGATCCTGACCGAGCCCGATGCCGGTTCCGACCTGCAGGCGGTGACGCTCAAGGCAACGCAGGGAGCGGACGGCAAGTGGCTCCTGTCAGGCGTCAAGCGCTTCATAACCAACGGCTGCGGTCGCATCGGGCTGGTGCTGGCACGCAGCGAGGATCGCGAGGGCGCCCGTGGCCTGTCGCTGTTCCTCTATGAGCGCGACAAACACACCCGCATACGCCGTGTCGAAGAGAAACTTGGCATCCATGGCTCGCCGACCTGCGAGATGCAGTTCGACAACGCGCCGGCGGAGCTCGTCGGCGAACGTGGCCGCGGCCTTACCAAGTACACGATGTGGCTGATGAACTCGGCGCGCCTGTCGGTCGCGTCCCAGGGCGTCGGCATAGCCGAGGTCGCATACCGCGAGGCAGAGAAGTATGCACGCGAGCGCGAGCAGTTCGGCGGCCCGATCATCAATCTGCCCGCCGTCTACGAGATGCTCGCCGACATGCGCATCTCGCTTGAGGCCGCCCGCACCCTGCTGTACGAAACCGCTCGCATCGTCGACCTCAAGGAAGGCATGGAGCGCGCCGTTGAACGGCATCCCGAGCGCAATGACGAGCTCAAGGCTGAGATCAAGAAGTACACCCGGCTGGCCGGCATGTTCACGCCGATGGCCAAGGCCTACAACTCCGAGACAGCCAACAAGGTGGCGTACGACGCGATCCAGATACACGGCGGCACCGGCTTCATGAAGGACTTCAATGTGGAGCGGCACTACCGCGACGCGCGCATCACGAACATATACGAAGGCACCACGCAGCTGCAGGTGGTCGCCGCCATCGGTGCGGTGATGTCTGGTACCGCGACGGCCGCGATGGACGAGTACGCGTCCGAAGACTACAGCGCACTGCCCGCAGGCCTGCTCAAGGATGCGCAGAAGGCGCGCATGATGCTGGAGAAGTCGATACTGCACGTAAAGGAAGCCACCAGCGATGAGGTGACGGCCTTCCACGCCAGGCGCCTCGTCGAGATGGCGACCGACATCGTCATATCGTGGCTCCTCTTGCGGGATGCCCGACACTCGGAACGCAAGCTGCTGGTTGCCCAGACATTCATGGAAAAGATGCTTTCCCGCGCGACGGCGCATTCATCGTACATCCAGAGCGAGGGCTCGTACCTGATGAAGCACTACAAGGAAATCCTGCACATCGATTGACGCCAGGCTGTCGATCTTGATGGTCGCTCGCGGCTGTGCCGCGGGCGGCCATTTTTTTTATCAAGGCTGGAGCAGTGGTGCGCGGAGATGGCAGTTACTGTACTGGATGGGCAGGCAGGTAAAAACAGGGGAAGAAGAAAAAAAAAGACCGCCGCGTTATTCGAAGGACTGACGCCGCAGTTCGGCGCCATGGTGGTGCCCGCAGGCACCGCGCGCCATCGCGGAGGCGCGTTCCACGCCATTGTGGGTGGCGCGGGTATCCGTTGGGAATGAGTACAATGCCCTTCCTTGTTCCTCCTTGCGATCCAACAAATAACGCGGCGGACGGCAGGTCCGCTCTCAGGCCCGTGGGTTGGCGGTCAGGCTCCCCGGGCCGGTCTCATCGATACTGCACGTCGGCGTCGTAGTCGACGCCAGGCATGTCAAATCCGTGAACTTCAAGAAAATCGTGCCGGAATCCAGCCATGTCGACGACCTGGTTCAGGTTCTGTTCGCTGGCCTCTGTCAGGCGCCGCGCGGTCTCCCTCTGCACATCGTCGCGCATCTCCCAGTCGTCCATCCTGATGCGGCCCTCGGCATCGACCGGAACCGGGCCGGTGGCCAGGAGACGATCCCGGTACAGCCTGACCAACTGGTCAAGGCAATCCTCGTGCAGGCCAAGATCCTTCATGCTCCTGAACAAGGCCGCTATGTAGAGCGCCACAACCGGTATGACGGCGCTGGCTCGCGTGACTACCGCCTTGTTGACGGCCACCCACGCGTTGCCACCGTGCTTGCCCAGATACGCGGCAAGATTCCGTGCGGTCAGTTCCAGGTGCTCCTTGGCGCGGCCGATGGAGCCGTTGCGATAAATCGTCGCGGTGTATTCAGGGCCTATGTACGAGTAGGCGAGCGTCCCGCAACCAGGTGCCAAAACGCCGGCTTCCGCTAGGGCCTTGATCCACAGCTCCCAGTCCTCGCCGCCCATTACCTTGACGGTGGCGGCCACCTCGTCGTCGGTCGCGGGCTGTATCGTCACATCGCGTATCTCGGATGTGACCACGTCGAAGGTGCGGCCGGTGAATGTAGCGCCGATCGGCTTGAGTACTGAGCGGTGCATGATGCCGGTAGCGGGGTCGACGCGGACCGGGCTTGCCAGCGAGTAAATCACCTGATCGAAGAGCAGCCCATCGGCCTTGGCGCGGGCTATCACCTTCTGACGGGTCTCATCCGAGAAAGCGTCCGCATCGAAGGTGACCGAATGGAGTCCGGCATCGCCTGCCGCCGCGTCAAATGCCCGGTTGTTGTACCAGCCCGGCGTCTCAGGCTTCTTCTCGCTCGAGCCGCGTTCCAGCGAAACACCAAACGTGGTGGCGCCGAGCGAAAAGGCCGCGGTGATACGGGAGGCCAGGCCATAGCCGGTGGAACATCCCAGGACGAGCACGGCCCGCGGTACACGCTTGCCGGCGGCGTGGGCCGCGGCCAGCATCTGTGGACCCGCGGCCTTGGCCCGGTCTACCCAACCTTTGACCATCACTTCGCAGCCCAAAGGATGCGCGTTGAGGCAGATATTGCCTCTGATCATCGGTGTCATTTGAAGTCGTCCTCTGAACCGGCTATGCAGAGCCACTCGGCCTCGACGGCGAGTTCGCCGGCGACATAGCCCTTGCCCGCCTGCTTTATGAGCTTGGGGCTTCCCCTGAGCGTGGTCACTTCCATCTCGAAGAGTTCTCCGGGTCGGACCTGGCGCCTGTACTTGACGTTGTTCACCGTCGCGAGGAAGTAAATGCCTCTGAGCCCGGTCTGGAGGTTGACGCCTACTCCGCCGGCCTGCGCCAGTGTCTCGATCAGGATCACGCCAGGCACGACCGGGTAGCCAGGGAAATGTCCGGCAAAGAAGAACTCGTCTGGCCTGAACAGGTGCCTGGCCGTGATGCTGCCGTCTTCGCCGACCTCAGCTGAATCGACGAACAGGAACGGCGACCGGTGGGGCAATATTTCCTCTATCTCGGCGCCGCTAGCCTTCATGAATATTTCCTTAGTACGATGCAGGCGTTGTGCCCGCCGAAGCCGAGCGATCCACTCGCGGTCGCGTTGATCGTGCCCTTGACGCCGACGTTCGGAACATAGTCAAGGTCACAGGCATCGTCGGGCTTGTCAAGGTTGATCGTTGGCGGGAAGAACCCGTCCCTGATCGCCAGCGCGCACACTATGGCCTCCACGGCTCCGGCCGCGGCTATCATGTGTCCGGTCATGCTCTTGGTCGAGGATACCTTCATCTTGTACGCGTGGTCGCCGAAGGCCTTCTTTATCATCTGGGTCTCGATGGGGTCGTTGAGCTGGGTACTGGTGCCGTGCGCGTTGTAGTACGCGATGTCCGATGGCTTGATTCCGGCATCGGCTATGGCGCGGCTGATCGCCATGGCGCCGCCGTCGCCGGATGGTTCCGGGGCGGTGATGTGGTAGGCGTCGCATGAGGCGCCGTAGCCGGCAAGCTCGGCCAATATCTTTGCGCCGCGTGCCTTGGCATGTTCTTCGCTCTCGACGACGAATATGCCGGCGCCTTCCGCGATGATGAAGCCGTCGCGGGCCGCGTCGAATGGTCTGCAGGCCTTTTCGGGGTCGTCATTGTGTGCTGTCGAGAGCGCCTTGAGCATGCAGAAGCCGCCTACGGCAAACGGGCTGATGGCGGCCTCGGTGCCTCCGGCTATCACGATGTCGGCGCGTCCGAGCCTGACCATGTCCAGTGCTTGCCCGATCGCGTCCGAGCCCGAGGCGCAGGCTGTGGCCGTCGTGATCGCCGGCCCCTTGATGCCGAAGTGGATGGCGATGTTGCCGGCGGCTTCGTTTGTTATCATCAGCGGCACGGTCAACGGCAACATCCGCGACGGACCGGAATCGAGCAGCTTCTTGTAGCTCTCTTCGAAGACCTCTATGCCGCCAATACCATTGCCCAGCACCACGGCAACGCGGTCCATCGCGGTCGTCGCGGTGTCGAGGCCCGATTCCTTCCAGGCTTGCACAGCAGCCGCGACGGCGAACTGGGTAAACTGCGCCATCTTGCGGGCGTCTTTCTTGTCCATGAATTGGCTGGGGTCGAAATTCTTGACCTCGCCCGCCACGCGGGAGTCAAAGCCCGAGGCGTCGAAGTGGGTGATCGGCCCGATGCCGCTCTTGCCTGCCTTGATGGAGGCCCAGAACGTATCGATGTCGTTGCCGATGGGGCTGATTACGCCCATACCGGTAATTACTGCTTTCTTCATATTCAGCTCCTTTGTGTCTCGACTCACCAGCGGATTATTGTCCCGCCATAGGTCAGGCCGGCGCCAAAGCCCATCACCATGATCAGGTCGCCCTGCTTCAGGAGGCCCTTCTCGGCGAGCTCGTTGACCGCGATTGGCACGGATGCCGACGAGGTGTTCGCATATTCCTCAATATTCATGAATATCTGCGAGTCGGCAATACCCAATCGTTTCGCAGCGGCTTGGACAATCCTGGCATTGGCCTGGTGCGGCACTATCCACTTGAAAGCATCGATGGTCAGGCCGGATTCCGCAAGGAGGGCTTCGATCGTGTCGGTAATCGCCTTGACGGCGAACATATAGACAGCCTTGCCGTCCATGATGATGGCCGGGGGCTTGGCATAGTCGCCATCACGCTCAAACGTCTTGGTCCGCTCGGGTTGGCTCAGGTACAGGCTCTTGGCTCCGGAACCCTTGGCGCGCAACCACGAGTAGCGCACGCCCCTGTCGGATTCCTCATCCTGGTGCTCGAGCACGAAGGCTGCGGCGCCATCGCCAAAAAGCACGCAGGTGGCTCTGTCTTCCCAGTCCGATATGCGGGAGAGCGTCTCGGCACCGATCACCAGGGCGACCTTGCGCCTTGGCGCCAGCAACATTGACGCGGCGACATCGAGCCCGTATATGAAACCGGTGCAGCCCGCATTGACATCGAAGGCCGCGGCGTTGACCGCGCCAATCTTGTCCTGAACGATGCAGGCGGTCGCCGGAAAGCCCCAGTAGTCGCCCGTGGCGGTTGCTACGACTATCAGGTCGACATCCTCTGGTTTCCTGCCGGCCTTGGCAAGCGCGGCAAGGGCGGCCTCCGCTCCGAGGTCGCTTGTTATCTTGCCGTCATCGGCAAACCGGCGCGCACCGATGCCTGTATGGGACCGTATCCATTCGTCGTTGGTATCCACCCGCTTTGCGAGTTCGTCGTTTGAAACACGGTTCTTGGGGATCGAGGCGCCTGTTCCTGTCACAATGATTGCCATGTGCTTCTCCTTGACATTATCTATTATAATGTCACGATCAGATCATGTCCTATGTGACAAAAACTGTCAATATGTCGCGGAGTATAAAGGAAGAGAGAATGCGGGATGAAAGGGGCGCTTGTAATCAGTAATCAGTGACAGGGGGGCTGCCACTGATCCACTGATCCGCTGAACTACTGAACTACTTTCTTCCCCCTGCTACCATATGCGGCTGCCAGTGCGAGGATTGCCGACATGGCAAGCCCGACCATAGGCAGAAGCTTCGCGGCGGCGGAACCCTCATCCATGAAGCTACCCGCCAATCCAAGCGCATAACCCACCGAGATAGCCGCGAAGGTCAGTGCCGGATCGAGCTTGCGCTTGCCCGACAGCACGATGGCGACGAACAGTGCTGGAACGATACCCGCGGTGTAACCGTTGTATGTCTTGATGAGGATTCCTATGATGTCTGTCTGGAACAGCGCTATGAATCCTGCGATGATGCCGATGATGGCTGTCCAGAGACGGACTCCCGCGACTGTGGTTCGCTTGAGCAGGTCATGTTCCAGGACTCCTGCCGCGGTAAGCAGCACGGTATCGCCGGTTGACAGGATGGCCGCCAGGAGGCCGAATATCAGCAGTGTGCCCAGGACGCCGGGCAGGCTCTTGTGTGCTATAAAGTTGAGCGGATCCATGCCCCCGAGGTCGGTGATGGAGGCCTGTGACCACAATCCGATAAAGGTAATGACCAACGCAAACCCCAGCATGCCAAAGCCAGACATGAACGAACTCTTGCGGGCATTTGCCGGAGTGTCCGCGGACAGAAGGCGTGAGAACATCATCGGGCAAATGAAATACGAACCGCCCAGTACGATCACATAGTAGAGCAGGTCGAGGAATCCAAACTGCTTGTTGAATATGTCGATGTGTATGCTACCCGCGGCCGGTGGCGTTGCCAGGAACAGCCAGGCCAGCGTCGCGAGCAAGGCTAAGGACAGGAATCCGAATTGGAACAGGTCAGTCCGCAGCACCGATTTTTGCCCGCCTATCAGCGTGTATACGATCAGGAAAGCGGCCGCCGCGATGACTGATCCTTGGTGACCCATGCCGGTTATGCCGGATATGACCTTGCCCGCGGCGACGAACTGCGCCGTCGCTATGCCCACCCAGGTGACCAGTACGATGAGGGATGTCAGCGTGCCAAGTGATGGACCGACAAGCTTCCTGGCCAGGTCGGGCAGAGTGACCGCCTCGGTCTCGCGCACTTTTTTGGAGAGCAGCGCGCCTTGCATGAAGTGGGCGATGGCGCCGGCCGCAACGAACCAGAACGCCGGAAAGCCTATGCCCCAGGCGCGGTTGACCGTACCTATCGTTATGCCGCCACCTATGGTCGAGGCCAGCATCGAGGCGACTATCAGGACCTTCTTCTGGGACCTGCCCGCAACCAGGAAGTTATCCAGTGAATCGGCATACTTGAGGCTTGCCAGCGCGATGGCAAGGAGGACAAGCCCATACAGGGCGAGCAATACGGTAGACAGCATGGTGACTCCTTTTCGCGGCCGAGCCGCGCGTCACCATGACTGTATCGTTAACTGTATTGTTTGTCTAGTCTGCTTTTATCAGACCGCGGCAATGATCGCCTTGAACCGCGCCTCATCGACCGATTCCTTGTCGAGCAACTCATCGGCCAGGGTCTCGAGCAGGGCGCGGCGCTCCACAAGCACCTTCTTTGCTGTATCGTACCTGCTCGCGAGCGTCGAAGCCACGGTCTCATCGATGTACTGCTGGGTATCTTCACCATATTCGCGTGTCATCACCTGCTCGGCGGATGGCCCCATGATGCCTGCGCCCCGTTTGGTCAGCGCGACATTGCGGTACCGTTCGGACATGCCGTAGTCGGTGATCATCCTGCGTGCTATGTCGGTGGCGCGGGTGATGTCGTTGGCTGCGCCGGTCGACACCTTGCCAAAGGTCAGTTCCTCGGCCGCCCTGCCGCCCATCAGCACGTCGATCTCGCCGAGCAACTTGTCTTCGGTCACGATGTAGCGGTCCTCTATTGGCACCTGCAACGTAAATCCGAGAGCTCCGAAACCCCTCGGTACTATCGAGACCTTCTGGACGGGGTCGGAACCTTCGGTAAACGCGGCGACTATGGCGTGGCCCGCCTCGTGGTAGGCTATGACGCGTCGCTCGTCCGGGTTCATAACGCGGCTCTTCTTCTCGAGGCCGGTCATCACCTTCTCCACGGCCTTCTCGAAGTCCTGCTGGTGTACCTTCTTGCGTCCCGCCCGCACGGCGAGCAGGGCAGCCTCGTTGACGATGTTCGCCAGGTCTGCGCCTACAAATCCAGGGGTCGCGCGGGCGACCTTCTTGAGGTCGGTTTCCGAATCGAGTTTTACCGCTTTTGCGTGAATCAGCAGAATCGCCTCTCGGCCCACTATGTCTGGCCGGTCGACGCCAACCTGACGGTCGAATCGTCCGGGGCGCAACAGCGCCGGATCGAGCACATCGGGCCTGTTCGTCGCGGCCAGGATGATCAGGCCGCTCGTCGCGTCAAAGCCATCCATCTCCACGAGCAGCTGGTTCAGGGTCTGTTCGCGCTCGTCATTGCCGCCCATGACCCCGTTTACACGGCTCTTGCCGATAGCATCGAGCTCGTCTATGAAGACTATGCACGGCGCCTTTTCCCGCGCCTGCTTGAACAGATCGCGCACCCTGGCGGCGCCAACGCCTACAAACATCTCCACAAACTCCGCGCCGCTCATGCGGAAGAATGGAACGCCGGCTTCGCCTGCCACCGCGCGGGCAAGCAGCGTCTTGCCTGTTCCCGGAGGACCGACAAGCAGGACGCCCTTGGGAATCTTGCCGCCTATGTCGGTGTATTTCTTGGGATTTTTTAGAAAGTCGACTACCTCGACCAGTTCTTCCCTGGCCTCATCAACGCCGGCCACGTCGACGAACCGGGTCTTTACATCACCTTCGGCAACGATTACGCCTTTATTCTGGCCAATGGACAGCACGTTCGACCCCATGTTGGTCATGCGCTTCTGCAGCAACCGCCACAGAAAGAACATCAGCCCGAACGGCAGTACCCAGTTAAGGACAAAACTCAACACGGCGTTGCCTTCGCGCGATACGGCTTCATAGGTGACGCCTTTGGCGTCGAGCAGCTTTGTAAATTCCGGATCGTATACTGGAACGGCCTTGTATATGCGCTTCTGATCCTGTTGCAGCGGGAATCCCGGTTTCTGCGGGGCTTTCGTCGTATAGCCGGTATAATAGTTGGTATCCAGATCGATGCGAACAATCTCGCCGGATGACACGAGCTCCTTGAACTGGCTGTAGGGGACCACGGAACTGTCGGCTGACGCCACGAACCAGTTGAAGAGGCTGATCGCTACGATAGCCACAAATACATATCCTATAGAATATTTCCAGCCTTCCATCGGCGGCAATGGGCCACCTTTGACAGGCTTCTGAGGCTTTTTGGAATTCCAGTTATCGTTCTTTCGGGGCATCGTATCCTCCGTATGATAATGTACGCAAAAGAGGCGCGGGTCGGCCAGTGCCCCCGCACGAAACGATGACAAGTTCCTTGACCCGGCACGCGGCTTTTCAGTACATTCTCTTGGTAATCGTTACAACAACTCACACATGTTCCAGGAGGGATACGAAATGAAAGTGAACCCGTTAGGCGATCGCGTACTCATCAAGGTCCAGGAGGGCGATACCAAGACCGCCGGCGGCATCATCATCCCGCAGACCGCTCAGGAAAAGACCCAGACTGGCGTTGTCATCGCTATCGGCACCGATACCGACGTGATCAAGGTCAAGAAGAATGACAAGGTCATGTACGACAAGTATGCCGGTACCCAGATCAAGATCGATGGAGCCGATCACCTGATCGTGAAGTTCTCCGACGTTCTGGCGATCATCGAGTAACTGTCCCGGGTTTCACCCGAAAGGCAAAAACCGCCCGTCCCGGCAAGGGAGGGCGGTTTTTTTATCGGCAGTACAGGTTACTTGGCGGTGATGACCGAGAGCAGTTCAGCCGGTGTCCGTGCCGAGATCGCGGCATCGCGCCTCGAAGCGCTCTTGAAGAGCTGGCTAACCTCCGCCAGAAATTGCAGATGCGGTCCGGTCTTCTCGGGTGGAGACAGCGTCATGATGAAGATGCGAGCGGGCTTGCCATCCAGGGTATCAAACGGAATCGGCTCGGTGGATATGCCGACGCATGCGACGAGGGAAGGCACCGTCTCGGTCTTGCCATGCGGGATCGCGATGCCATACTTCATGCCTGTCGACATCTTGTCTTCGCGTTCCAGAATAGCCTTCAGCGCCGCGGGCTTGTCGTTTATCGAACCTGCCCGCACGAGGATATCCAGGAGTTCATTGATTATGCCGTGCTTGTCCCGGGAATGCAAACCGACGGCCACGGTCTCTATCGTGAGGATGGTGCTTAAGCTCATGCGCCGATTCTAGAGCCGGACCGTCGAAAAGTCAATCAAAGCAATGCACCGCTACTCAGATGAAGTGCCGGAGATCCTTTGGTTCTGCAAGTCCGTCGATATCGGCCACTGCTGACACGATGCAGGCCGAGACTATCGTGTCGACAGCGGCCGCCACGAGCGCCATCGGCAGGGCAGCCGGAGCGACCAGGACATAGCCCGACTCGAATCCGCGGCCATATGCGACGCACAGCGCCGCCAGCGCCACGATGGGCCCGGTGCCAGGAACGGCCCCAAGGGCCAAGGCGGTTATGGGCACAACGGCTATCATCCAGAGTATCGCGCCTGAACCCAACCCAAGGTTTGAATATGAGTTGAGCACGGCGACAAAAGCGGTCGCGGTGACCATGGCCGATCCAGCCCGGCCAAATGCCAGCGCCAGAGGCAGCGAGACAGCGCTGGATCGCCTGCGGATGCCTAGACTCTCTTTCAGATGCTTGATTGTCGCGCCGGCCTGCACATAGCCATGTCCCGACACAAGAGCGGCGATGGCCGGAGCCGTCAATGCGAACAGCGTCTTGTATGGATTTCGCTTTCTGTCTATCAGGTAGAGCGCGAGCGGCAGAACGGCGAATATGGCAAACACTGCTTCTATACCGATGGCGAGGAAGAGCGGGCCGAAGGTTCCCAGCCTCTGGGTCCGCGTCAGTGTCGCCGCGCGGGCCGCGGCCGCCAGAATCAGTGGCAGCGGAAGAATCTCTACAAAGAAGCTGTTGATCTGCCAGCAAATCCTGGACATCGAATCAAAGAATGATACGACAGGTTTGGTCCCGGTCCGGTCAAAGGCGAATCCGAGTCCCATGATGGTCGCGAGCAGCGTAATGGGCAACAGGAATCCTGCGGACGCCAAGGCCGCGAAGGCATCACCGGGTATCACGGCGCCAAGTATGCCCAGAAAGCCGGGCAGGGCTTCGACGTGTATGGATGCATCACTGGTGAGCGGAATCCTGCCCGGTGAGAACAGGAAAGCGCCGGCGAGGCCGAGCAGGGCAAACGCCATGACCGTCACGACTGAGTACAGAATCGTCCTGCCCCATACCCTGGCCAGCTTGCGATCTTCGTGCAGCTCAAACGACGCGACAGCCACCGAGAAGAACATCAGCGGGAACAGCATGTAACGGCCTACGTTCAGGGCAATGGCCGCCAGGGCGTCCAACGCGACGCCGTCGCCCGCGGGTATGACCAGGCCAGCGGCCGTGCCGACCACGGCGGCTATCAGATACTTGAGCCAAATCTTCATGGGCGCGAGCATACCCGACAGGATATGCGCGGTCAAGGCAATCGTGTACTATGCAAATCCAATGCGAGATGAAACCAACATAAGCCTGCCATCCAATCTGGACACCGCAGAAACGGCCAGTCCTCGAGTCGTCTTTTCAATACTTCTGAAGATAGCCTTGCCGATGATGCTGGGGAGCGCCATAGAGTCGCTCTACAACCTGACCGACGCCTTTTTCCTGGGCCGTCTCGGCCTGGCCGAAGTCGGAGCCCCTTCGATCGGCTTCACGATAGTCTTCTTCCTGACCGTATTCGGCACGGGACTCGCTGGCGCGGGCACCACCCTTATAGCCCAGTCTCGGGGCCGGCGCGACACCGTCAAAATGAATCACTACCTGAACCAGATGACTTCGCTCCTGTTCGCGGTGTCGTTTGTTCTTGCTGGTTTCGGTGTCATCGTTGTTGGTCCGATCCTGCGCCTGCTTGCCACCCCCGCGGCTGTCTACGGCTTTGCGCTCTCATACATGCGGATCATTTTTCTTGGCATTCCTTTTACCTTTGTATATTTTGCCCTGCAGGCGTCATTCACCGCAGTGGGTGACTCCGCAACGCCGATTCGCGTGCATCTGGTGGCGGTCGGCCTCAATGTGGCTCTTGATCCACTCCTCATCTTTGGCTTGGGGCCATTCCCTGCGCTGGGAGTGCCCGGAGCGGCGATAGCGACAATCATGTCACAGGGGGTTGGAGCGCTGCTGTCGCTGCTTGTGCTGATGCGAGGCAAGGAAGGCATGCGGCTGAACCGCCTGGCCATGCGACCCGATCCAAAGGCCTGGCGCCTCCTCGCCAGCATAGGCCTGCCGGCGAGCGTCGGCCAGGGATTGTCGGCGTTCGGCTTTACCGTGCTGCAGGGCGTCGTCAACATGTTCGGATTGTCGGCCATTGCCGCATTTGGTGTCGGCAACAGATTGATGAACATGTTCGACATCCCGATCTATGGCATAGCGGGCGGGACGACCAGTCTTGTCGGCCGAGCCATAGGGGCCAAGGACGAACGGCTAGCCGATCGCGTCGTGCACATGGCGCTGCTGATGGTCGTCATATTCGAAGTGCCATTGCTCGCTCTGTCGATGGTGTACGGAGGAGAATTGGTGAGGCTATTTGTGTCAGATCCTGAGGCGGTGCGGCTCGGAGACCTGATGTTCAAGGTGGTAAGCCCATCGCTTTTGATGTTCGGCCTCTATTTTCCGCTGAATGGGGCATTTCAGGGGGCAGGCGACACCAAGGTAATCATGGTGCTCTCCATATTCAGGCTCTGGATTATCCGCGTCCCACTGGCGTATGCATTGGCCTACCTGACCTCGATAGGCCCGCTGTCAATATGGATAGCGATGTTCGCGTCAAACGCGTTGACCGCTGCCATTGGTGGCATTTGGTTCAGGATGGGACACTGGCGGCATGCCTTGGATCCGGACCGGATTTAGGACCGAATGGCAACGCCGGGCCTAATCAAGCGATTGGGATGATGCGTGGGATGGAGCAGACCGTGTGAGTATCGGAGAGCCACTCCAGGCCGACATCCGCTATCATGGCGTCCGCCGCCTCCGGCCCCCAGGTGTTGTTGCCGTATTGGTGTAATGGAAAATCCGGATTGGCCCAGGCAACCAGAATCGGCTCGCTGATGCGCCAGCATGAGAGCACTTCATCATTCGAGGCAAAGAGCGTCCTGTCACCCCGCATCGCGTCGACAAGCACGCGCTCATACGCGTCGGGATGGCCGATGCTCAGCTTGTCGGTGTAGCAGAAATCAAGCTGTACCTGTTCAATAGCGTGATCGAACCCGGGTTTCTTGATGTGCAGATCGATCACAATGCCTTCGTTTGGCTGGATCCTGATAGTCAGGTAATTTCGCTTGCCGGGGCTGTCCGCGTTCGAGAATACAAGGGTAATCTCGGTAATCTTGTCGCGCAGAGCCTTGCCGGTCCTGATGAATACCGGCACGCCACGCCACTCGTCGGTGTCGATTGACAACCTCACCGCGGCGTATGTCTCGGTCATGGATAGCGGATTGCCCGTTTCGGCACGATACGTTGCGTACTGACCGCGTATCGCGTCATGTTCCATCCGTTCGGGAGATGGTGGCACGATGTGCCTCAGTATTCGCTCCTTCTCCCGATGTATGGCTTCTGAACTCATCGAATCGGGCTGGTTCATCGTCACCAGAGCCAGGAGCTGCAGGAGATGGCTCTGTACTAGGTCCCGCATCGCGCCCATATTCTCGTAGAATACCGCACGCCCTTCGATGCCTATCGATTCAACAGCGGTGATCATGATGTGGCTGATGTGGTCGCGATTCCAGGTATGGCTGAAGAGCGGGTTCTCGAACCTGAAGGCCAGAATATTCTGCGCGGTCTCCTTGGCCAGGTAGTGGTCGATGCGATAGATTTGCGACTCGTCGTACCGTTCCGCGAGCCCGCGTATCAGTGCCTCGGCCGACTTGAGATTGTAGCCGAACGGCTTCTCTATCAGGAGGTGACACGCGCGGGCTCCTTTGCGGTGCGCGTTCATGTCGGCCTCGGCGAGACGGGCGGTAACGGTATCGAAAAGCGTAGCGGGTATGGCCAGATACACCATGCGGTGCAGTGGGTGACCGGCCGCCCGATCCAGCCTGTCCAGCTCATCGGCAAGGCGCGTGTATTCCGCTGGCTCACTCATGTTCATGTCGATCATGGTGATCATCGAACTCATCCTGGAATACATTTCATCCGATGCCACAGCTTCAAGCGCCGTAGCCTGCCTGATGAACCCGATGATGTCGGCCGTAGTCGTGCCCTTCCTGGAAATGCCGACGATGTGGAATTCTTCCGGCAACATGCCCGCCACGGCAAGGTGGAGCAGCACGGGCAGGAGTTTCCGCCTGGATAGATCGCCGGTGATGCCAAAGATGACCAGGACGGTGCTGCCAAGTTTTTCCATACAATCCCCTGTGCGTCTGATTCGATAGGCCTCCCAGACTTGTCCTGGAAGGTGGTCGCAAAATACCAGAGACTCATGCGCCCGCTTGAGCAGTTGCGCCGGATGCTCGCATATGGGCCGGGCCGCGCGCAGCCCGGCAATCGCTTGCCATTTCTCCGCGCCCGTGGCATAGGCGACCGCTCTATCAAAGTACTGAAAAAAGGCCGGAGTGATGGTAATGCGGGTATACATGTCCGATCTGTATCCGATAGCGAGGGGAGCCACAGAGCTGTGGCGATCCTCGGCGCAGGCTTGACTGCCCGGAAGTATGCCCGCAGTGTGCCCATCGGCGCCGATACCCAGGAGGCCGACGATCAGAAGCTCGCCGTTCGTCTTCTTGCGGGCCGCGTCTGCCAGAATATCGTCAAATCGCCGTACTGTGGTACGGAAGGCTTCCTGATCATCGCGTGCATCCATCAACAGCGGGATTGCTCGAACCGATTCAACCGGAAGGCCAGCTTCAAGTAGCTGCCGCCAGTTCGAGTGCTGATGGCCGACCGGCCCAAACCGCTCGTCTATCAATGATACGGACAAAAGGCCGCGCATATCGAACCCTTTGGCCCCGGACAGGCTGCACAACCTGCGGATAGCCGCGATGGCGATGCCTGCTGTTGACCCGCCAGAGACGAGGAGGAGCGCAGGCCTGTGTCCGCGAAGACTATCGCCTATTGGCTCGATGATCGCATCCTGTACCGCTTCCGGCGAGTCTGTCTGGATAAAACGCATGGTTGTAAGTATAGCGCATGTCGGCGATATGGTATCGGTGCTGCACCGAATCGGCGCCGCGACAACATTTGGCTGGACAACTCGGGTAGGGACCTGTATCATCCCACGATTGCGCCTGCTTCACAAGGATATTCCATGCATCACCGCTATCTGCTCCTGCCAGCACTTCTCATCGCGGCTACCGCCTGCTTCGCCGACCTGCCCCGACTCGCTGTTACCGATTTTGCCGTAGGCAGCGACAACCCCAAGCTGAAATACGTGGGCAAGGGGCTTGCGGAAATGATAGCAGTCAACCTGGCTGCCTCGCACAGCATCGAGCTGATAGACCGCGCGTCGCGGGACGAGATACTCAAGGAACAGGAATTCAGCCTGAGCGGCGCCGCGGACGCGTCGAAACAACTCGAGATTGGCAGGTTGCTCGCCGCTCGCTACATACTCTCGGGCGAGGTGCTGGACATGGACAGCGCCGTGCTTGTCAGTTGCAAGATCACCAGCACCGAGACCGGCGCGATAATATGGTTTGACAAGAATTTCGGCCCCCTGGCCGACTATGACGGCATATCACGCAAACTGGCGGCCTCGGCACTCGCAGGAATGGGGCTCTCTCAGGCCAGAAGCACCGTCGGTGCGCCTTCTGCCACCGTTTCGCCCGGGGCACCGGCGACACAGATGGAATCCCGCGAGGCAGTGATCCTGGGATTCTCCCGCGCGGTCGATCACTTCGACAAGGGCGAATTGACCGAAGCTGTAACGGAACTCAAGGCCGCCAAGGAAATCGACCCGAACAATGCCGCGATAAATTTCTACTTGGCCATGTTGACCGGCAGCTCGCCTCGCTTCCAGGTCGACCTCGAGCGCTTCGCCCCGGTCTACAACCCGGCAAGCCTTGGGTTCCTGGAGCAGGGTGCCGTCTACGGCTGGTTCAGCAACGCAAACACCTACGCGCTCGGCGCCGTTCCCGATTTTGGGATTAACCTCACGATGAGCCACGACGATATCATGGGCCTCGAGTACTATGAGGATTTTGGCAAGCTGGGCATCGGTTTCATGATGCCGCTTGGCAAGGATGCTGGCTTCTCTGCGGAGGTGGAGTGTGCAGGCCACATGGGGTCCATCACCTCTCCCGATGATTATGCGCTGACCCAGGAAGCGGCATCGACGATGATCGATACCGGCAACGTCAGCTATGGAGCGCTTCTGGGCTACGGCTACCGCTTGATGCCCGGCCTGAGCGTCGGCGCCCAGGTCAGGGCAGCCTACATCGACTCCGGCATCATCTATGAAGGCACCGGCCTGAGCATCGATACCGATACCAGCAACCCTTTTCACTACTTTCCCGAGGCGGCAAAAACATATTACGGCTTCTCAACCGGCCTCGCGTACCGGGATGGCGGAAGCCTGGAGGCCGAGTTTGAACTGATCTGGTCCAATCAGGTTGAGTTCTATATTGTCCCGCCCGTTGGCGGGTTCAGCATTTCCATTCCGGGCGAGATACTCATGGGTTCGGTTCCCGTCGTCGTTTCGGCCGCGGTGACCAAGGGCCTCCTCGACAAGACGCTATTCGCATCGCTTCGCGGCGTCGGCGAGGTCGGCACCGATGCCCGGGACATTCTGGCCGCACGCGTGATACCGGGACTCGAGTGGTGGCCGACGCAGAGGCTGGCTGTCCGCGCCGCCTATGAGTTTGACTATCTTCAGGCAACAATAAATTCGGCTACCGCTTCAACATCGGGCAGCGGAGTGATGGCCGGCGTCACGCTGCTGGTGGGGAAGCTGGAGCTCAGCGTCAACCTCGAGGACCGGTTCCAGCCGCTCAGTGACTTGCCCGGCAATGGCAGCAACGAATTTGCCTACCTGATTGGCGTCGTCTGGCATGGTCTGGGAGAGAGGGCTCGCTGAATTCGGATTCTGTTGCGAGAATCGACCCGGAGCGCCTTCGAATGAGTATCTTCGAGATACCCAAGGAGGCCAGCCATGTCAGTGCTTGCCACATTTTTGTATCCAGCAATCCTCATCATCGTCTTGTTGTTCTTTTCGGGCATTCGAGTGATCCGCCCGACACACCGCGGACTCATCGAGATGTTTGGAAAGTACCGTCGTTTCGCTGAGCCTGGTTTTCACTGGATATTCCCCGGAATCGAAAAGATGTACCGCGTCAATACGACCGAGCAGATGATCGATGCTGAACCCCAGGAAATAATCACCAACGACAACCTCAACGCACGCGTCGACGCGCAGGTGTACTTTCGCATCAGGCCCGATGAATCGAACGTCAAGGCAGCCATATACAACGTCAACGACTACCGCATCCAGATTGTCAGCCTTGCCAGGACGACCCTGCGCAACATCATCGGCACCCTGACTCTGAAGAGCGCCAACAGCGAGCGCAGCAAGATCAATTCGGAACTGCTCCGCACCCTGCTCGAGGAGACAAGTAGCTGGGGCATCGACGTGGTCCGCACCGAGCTCAAGGAGATCGATCCACCAAAAGATGTCCAGGAGACGATGAACAAGGTCGTCAAGGCCGAGAACGAGAAGATCGCGGCGATAGATTTTGCGACGGCGACCGAAACCATGGCCGACGGCCAGAAACGTGCCGAGATCAAGAAGGCAGAAGGCATCAGGCAGGCGGAGATTCTCAAGGCAGAAGGCGAGGCGCAGGCCATCCAGCTGGTCAACGAGGCAGCCGACAAGTATTTTGTCGGCAACGCCCAAACGCTCCGGAAGCTACAGGCCGTCGAGGAGGCCATGCGTAACAACGCGAAAATAATCCTGCCAGTCGATGGCCAGCTCGTCAACGTGATCGGTGATCTCGCCGGCATTCCCATACCCAAGGACAAGGTTGCCGAGGCCAATCCCGTGCCGGGCCAGCCACGCTAGGACAATCTGCCGTCAACTGGCCGGTTACAGTTGCAGCCTGTCGTCGTCAAATCTCTTTCCAGCGATGACAGGCTACGGTTCGCCCGTCGATGCCCGTCTCCTCCAGGAGTGGCTCAACCGTGCGGCATATGTCCTTGGCATATGAGCAGCGCGGGTGGAAACGGCAGCCGGCGGGTGGGTTGACCGGGTTGGGAACGTCGCCCGACAGCACTATCTTCTCGCGCTTCGTCAGAGGATCCGGTATCGGTATGGCGCTCAGGAGCGCCTTGGTATACGGGTGCAACGGACGCTCGAATATGGATCTCGTCGAGCCCATCTCCACAATCTTGCCGAGGTACATGACGACGATCCTGTCGCTTGTATACTTGACGACAAGCAGATGGTGGGTAACGAAGAGGTATGTCAGGTTGAATTCCCTCTGCAGCGACTTGAGCAGGTTGAGAATCTGCGCCTGGACCGAGACGTCGAGGGCCGAGGTTGGTTCGTCCATGACTATGAACTGCGGCTTTGTAGCCAGAGCGCGCGCTATGGCTATTCTCTGGCGCTGGCCGCCAGAGAACTCATGCGGATAGCGTTTCATATGCCCCGAGCCCATTCCGACGAGGTCGAGGAGCTCCAGAATGCGGAAATCGACGTCGCGACCCGAAAACAAGCGCTGGGCTTCAAGCGGTTCAGCGATGATGTCACGGATCAACATGCGCGGGTCGAGCGAGTTGGACGGATCCTGAAAGACGATCTGCATTTCCTTGCGCAACGCGCGGAGCCGCCTGCCGTCCATTCTGGTCACTTCGATTTCGCTCAGCGCTGCCTTTTTCTGCGCCGATGCGTCGGGCTGGGCCAGCAGGCGCTCCGCTTCATCGATTCGTTCCGCCGGCTGGTTAAAGTAGACCCGCCCGCTGGTCGCCTCGTGCAGGCGCAGTATAGTCTTGCCGAGCGTCGTCTTGCCGCAGCCGGATTCGCCAACGAGTCCGACACATTCCCCCCTGGCTATCTTGAGACTAACGCCATCAACTGCCTTGACATCGGCCACATGCCGGCGCAATACGCCCGCGGTGACGGGGTAGTACTTCACCAGGTCCCTGATATCGACTAGTGTATCGCTCATTTTTTTCCGTCCGTATAGAGATGACAGGCAACCCAGTGACCAGGTGTGTATTCGATCGTGGGCGGCTTGGCCTTCGGGCAGATATCCATCCTGTCAGGGCAACGAGGGTGGAAGCGGCAGCCCGATGGTGGGACGATCAGGTTGGGGACATTGCCCGGGATAGTCGCGAGCTCGTCGACCTGTTCGACCTTCGGTACCGAATGCAAGAGGCCACGGGTGTAGGGGTGCAATGGATTCTTGAACAGCTCCCGTACCGTCGCCGTCTCCGCGACATCGCCTGCATACATCACCGAGCCGCGGTCGCATATCTCGGCCACGAGTCCGAGGTCATGGGTGATGTACAGCACTGACGATATGGTCGTTTCCTTGAGCTGTTTTATCAGCTCAACGATCTGGGCCTGGATGGTCACATCCAGATTGGAAGTCGGCTCGTCTGCTATGAGGAGGACCGGATGGCAGGCCAGCGCTATGGCGATGACGATGCGTTGCTGCATGCCGCCTGATAGTTCGTGAGGGTGGCTATCGGCTATGCGCTCGGGATTGGAGACGCCAAGCGAGCGCAACAGGTCTACAACGTGGCCGCGTATCGTCCTTTCCAGCCGGCGTCGGTAGCGTCGGATAAACGGTGTGCGCATCGCCATACCGGTCAGCGCTCCGTGCTCCTTGAGCGAGTCCCTGCGGGCGTTCAGTTGCCTCTTCCGATCGACCACCGCCGGCCCTTCCTGTTCCTCTAGCTTGTATAGCTCCCTGTCAATTTCATCGATGCGGCCATCGTAGGCCTCGCGCTCCCGGAGTTCCCTGGCAAGCAGCGATCGCTGCATCCGCCGCCAGCGTCGCGACAGCGGTGCCAGGTTTCCAGCAAGCTCCTCGTCCAGATGCTCTATGGATTCCTTGAGCATCTGCGGGCGGCGATGGAAGTGGAAGCTCTCGCCGACCTGATAGCCAATGCTGAGCACGGGATTCAGCGAAGTCGACGCTTCCTGGAATATCATCGATATCGATTCGCCGCGGAGCGACGTCATGTACGCCTCGCTTCTATCGACGATGTCTATGCCGCGGCTCCTGTCCTCGGCGCGAAAAAATATGATCACCCTGCCACCGACTATCCTGCCCGGTGCCTGAACGATGCGCATCATCGATCTGACGGTGACACTCTTGCCACAGCCGGATTCACCGACCAGACCATATGTTTCGCCTTCATTGACAACGATGCCGACACCATTGAGCGCCTTCACGACTCCCTCGAAGGTATGGAACTCCGTAAAAAGATCTTTTGTCTCGATGAGCTTTTCCACGGGCTACCTCCTTCTGACGCGCGGATCAAAGACGTCGCGTATGGCATCGCCAAGCAGATTCCACCCCAGCACGAACAGGGCAATGGTAAAACCGGGTATGAATACCAGGTACCAATACGCGAGCCTGTTTTCGGGTGGCCCGACTATAAAGTTGCGGCAGGTTGAGACCATGGCCCCCCAGTCGGCGTAGCCCGTATCGGAGCCAAGCCCGAGGAAAGAGAGCGCCGCGGCGATCAGGATGGTGACGCCGACGTTCATCGATCCCACGATGATGAGTGAGAATATGGAGTTCGGCATGATATGGCGCATGATGATCCTGAAGTGCGATACCCCAGAGGCCTTTGCCGCGAGAATGAAGTCCATATTGCGGATGACAAGAATCTCGGAGCGGATGACTCTCGTATAGGTTGGCCATCCCAATATGATCAGCACGATCACAATCGATTGCAGCCCCCTGCCAATGGCGACGACGAGCGCCATCGCCAGCACCAAGGTTGGAATCGCGTAAAAGACATCCCCGATGCGCATGATGATCTCGTCGACAATGCCACCGAAATATCCGGCAATGGCGCCGAGGATCAGTCCGACGAAGAGGTTGGCCGCGACCACCGTCAGACCTATGCGGAATGCGTTGCGCGTTCCCCAGATGATGCCGTAGAGGATATCGTACTGCGAAGGCAGCGTCCCCAGCAGGTTCTCCGCGGATGGCGGCGAAGGCGTCATGTCCCAGCCACGGTGAGGCATCAGATAGGGATCGAACGGACGTGGCGGAGGAGCGAGCAGCGGCGCAAAGACGGCGAGAAAGACGAAGAACATGATTATGGACAGCCCGATGATGGTCAGGGGATTCTTGAAGAGCCGCTTCATGGAGAAGGTGAACTCCCGCCATCCGGGGTGCGCGGCGGGTTGTTCTTTTGTCTGTTCGACTATGTCACTCATGGGTCAGCATCCTTGTCTTACGACAGCCGCACGCGCGGATCGATGGTGGCGTATATCAGGTCGACTATCAGATTGACGCCGACGAAGACGGCCCCCAGGAAAAGCACATTGAACATGATTGCAGAAACGTCGAGCTGAAGTGCGGCGCGCGCCATCCACCAGCCGATGCCTTTCCGGACAAATATTGTTTCAGTGATGACCATGCCGGCCAGCATGCCCGCGAAGAGCACGCCTGATATGGTTATGACGGGAAGCATGGCATTTCGCCGGGCGTGAATGTGCTCGATCGTATGGTTGCTCGCACCCTTGGCGAGCGCGGTACGTATGTAATCCTGCCCCAGCGCGTCGAGCATGCTTGACCGCATCAGGCGCATGATCAGGGCACTGTCCAGGATGACCAGGTTGAGGGTTGGCAGGAAGAGGTGGTACAGGGCATCGAGGAAGATGTCCCACCTCCAGTTGATGATTGAGTCAATCGTCAGGATGCCCGTGACCCGGATCCAGCCAGGCGCGTATATGACATCCCTGAGGCTCTCTGAAAGCACACCCGGGGGGAATATGCCCAGGAAACCGTAGAAGAACATCAGGAGCAGCAAGCCGAGCCAGAATGTAGGCAGGCTGTAGCCGACTATCGAGACAACTCGTATGAAATGGTCGACAGGCTCGTCCTTGTGCACTGCACTGACGGTTCCGAGCCATACGCCTACAAAAATGATGAGCGGCGTCGCGTAGAGCACGAGCTCGAGTGTGGTCGGGAAAAATTGAATGAAACCCTTGAGGACAGGACCTTCGGCTGTCGTGGAGTAGCCCAAGTCACCCCGGGCAATCTTCCCGAGCCAGCGGAAATACTGGATGGGCGCCGGGTCGCGCAGTCCGTACTGCACGATCATCGCGTCGATCGCGCTTGGTGGTACCTTCTCGTTGGTCACATACGCCGCTACGCGCATGCCTGGCGGAATCAGCATCAGCACACCGAAGACAAGAATGCTGACGCCAAAGAGGACGAGTACCATGAACAGGAGTCGTCGGACAATATAGTTGAGTAGGCTCACGGCTGTGCTCCCGAGAGCGGAAGGCGGACCTTCCGATCCGCCCCGCGGTGGTCGGCGCTTCCTCGGAACGATGTGCCTATGCTGGAAGCGCTTCTGATACAAGGCCCCGGTCACAGAGACCGGGGCCTTCCGTGTTCCTGTCAGGCTTCAATACGACTTCGAGTACATCTTGAACCAGTTGGGGCTGTTCTCCATCGGATGGAAGTAGTAACCCTTTACCCAGTCCTTGAAGTACTGCTGGCGTATTGGCTGGTGCAGCATTATGCCAGGCACGTCAGCCTGCCAGATGTCCTGAAGCTTGTAGTAAACCGCCTGTCGCTTGGCCGGATCGGTTTCAAGCAGGCCTTGCTCTATAAGCTTGTCGGCCTCTGGATTGCTGTAGCTGCAGCGGGACGCGTACAGACCCGTCTTGTACATATAGGTGTAGATGAAGTTGTGCGGATCGGCGAAGTCGGCGCCCCAACCGATGTAGAAGATTGGAAGCACATGCTTGTTCTGCTGGTTGACGAAGGTCGCCCACTCGACGCCGCGTGCCTGAATCTTGAACTTGGGATTGATGCTGCTGATGCTCTCGGCGAGCATCTTCATCGTCTGCTCCCGGACCTCATTGCCCGTATTGTACGTCAGATCAAGCTGGAACCCGTTCTTCCAGAGCTGGCCTCCGAAGGCCTTCTTGAAATAGTCGGCGGCCTTCTTGAGGTCGTAAGGATACGGCTTGAGCTTGGGATTGAAATAGGGCAGGCCCGAAGGTATCGGCGTCTCGGCGGCTATGCCGAAGCCCTTGTTGATTTCCTTGAGGTACGTCGCCTTGTCGAATGCGTAGGTGAAGGCGAGGCGTACGTTCTTGTCAGAGAAGAAGTCGGGCGGGACTCCCTTGCCGTCAAGTTTGCCCGAGTAGATGTATGGATTGTCTGTCGCGGCTATCTTCTGGTTGAAGCTGATACCGCGGTTACCCAGCTCTACCATCTGCGGCTGGCCCTTCAGCGGGTACCTTGTGATGCCGGGTTCCTTGTCCATCTCTGCGTAATACATGGGATCGACCAGCGCGTAATCTGCATCGCCCTGGAGGAGCATCAGCTTGCGGGTACTCCACTCTTCGACTATCTTGAGGACCGCTTTCTCCATTGCAGGTTTCGTTCCCCAGTAGGCGTCAAAGCGCTCGAAGACGACTTCCGTTGCCTTGTCGATGCGGCTCAGTTTGTACGGGCCGGTGCCGCTTGCAATGTCGGTCAGGGGCTCCTTGCCCTGCTCGGGCCGATTGGCACGGGCGATATCCGCCTCGGTGCCGTTCCAGTCGCCATGGGCGATCGCGAAGTCCTTGTCGATTACCGAGCACCAGTAACCTGCAAGTACGGCGAGGAATGGAGCGTAGGGCTGCTTGAGCGTGAATACGACCGTGTCGCCCTTGACCTGTATTGCCTTGTCGAGCATGGCCAAGGTGATCTTTTGGTTGGAACCATCGCCGTTCACATCGGTGGAGTTGGAACCAATTCCGAAGAGCGGCTCGTAGACCAATGGCATCGGGCCGCCGTCGCAGTCGACTATAAGGTTGCGCTTGAACGAATAGGCGACAACCTCAGGTGTCATGACATTACCGCTATGGAACTTGACACCCTTGCGAATCTCGAAGGTATAGGTCTTCCCATCCTTCGAGATGCCACCATTGGCTACGCTTGGAACTTTGGTGGCGAGAATCGGCACGAACTCCGTCGTCGATGGACCCTTGTAGTCGATCAGCGGCTCATAGATGTTTTGCAGACAGCCGCCCGACGCGTTGTCGTAGGCCTTGGCGGGATCGAGGCTATCGATCGTGCCGTAGGCCGCGAAGATGAAGGTACCCGGATTCTTGATGGCGTCCGTCGCGAATGCAGAGCTCGCGAGCGCCACAAGAGCGACGAGAAGGAACAGTGATCGCTTCATAAAGCCTCCTAACTCGTCGAATCGTGACTTGACACACGTATTTTATAATGTGTTCTCGATAAATAAAAGAAAATATTGAAGGAAATTACTGGAAATTCAAGATTTTAGCTAAGTATTCTTATCGTCACGCTATACGGCTGGATAGCGACTCTTGAGCATCGGCGGGCAGGCCACCCGGATCATCGTCAAAAAGGCCGCCCTACTGGGACGGCCTTTTTTGACGATGATCCGGGCGGGAATCGAACCCACGACCTATTGCTTAGGAGGCAATCGCTCTATCCAACTGAGCTACCGGACCGCTGTCTGGATACTAGTTCGAAGGGCGTGCGCCTGTCAACGACCGGGCTTCTTGCCTTCGAGTCTGTCGCGGGCATCTGCTTCGGCGGCAAGCCGTTCGAGTTCGGCGAATGGATCAGCCGAGGCCTCCTCGTATCCTGTCTTCAGGTCATCGAGGTAGCCGGTCAGCTCGGATGCTTTCTGGCGCAACTCTTCCATGGCCTGGTGCTCGCGCGCCTCGGGCAGTGTCTGGATCCTGGCCATGTCCAGCCTGAGTTGCTTGAGCGCGTTGGCCGAGGAGCCAAGCCGGAGCCGGAGCATCTCCCGCTGTGTCTCAAGTTCCTGGCAGGCCTGTTCCTGTTTCTCGATTTCGCCTATCGAGCGGGTGTATTCGCTCTTCAGCGCCTGGTTGTCTGTCGCGTCACGTTTGGTCTGCAGCGTCTGCCGGTCTAGTCTGAGGGCGTCGGTCGGGATGGACGCGACAATAGTGTCAATTTCATTGACCGATTGCGACAGGAGTCTGACCTGGTCAACATACTTGTCCAGCGTCGGGATCATGTCCTTGCCGAAGGCGTCGGTAGCCTTTGCCCGACCTGATTGTCTTGACAATGTCATCATGTATGGCAGCCACTTCGGCATAGATGGGCGAGTACGGACCGGCGGCGTCGCCCCTGGCTTTGTGGACACCCATTTTTAATAGTTCGCGCCACGAATCTACCCCGAGCATCCTCTGCAGCTTCTTCCTGAGGCCGCCGAGGGTGCCGGGATATGCTATCAGGTGCCCAAGAAAACTCAGTGCCATGATCCCCGAAGGAATGAATGCCCACATGAATTCAGGCGATACGATGGTGTTGATGACGAACAACAGCGGCGGGACGGAAATGGTACTGGCGACGTGCATGGCCATGCTGTCCCTGACGCGGTTGATCTTCCGGTAGACGTCCAGCTCGGCGGGTTTGAGCTCGGGCATGCGATCGATTTCGGCGGCCTTCGACCTGCCGCGAACCATCGCAAACAGGTTGCTGATTATTCCGGTGCCCCAGGCCGCGCTGACTATGGGAGCCCACATGAATCCCGGAGCCAGCTGCAGGTTGATGTACCAGAGCACCGCATTGACGCCCAGGAATGAAAGCACATTGCCGGCAAAACCAGCCGATGAGGATCTGGCTTTCTCTTCCAGTCGATCCCGATAGCGTGAGAAATCCGATTCTATCTCCTCGTCACCAGGCTTGAAATGGTCCGAGCCCCTGAGTTCGGCATCCCATCTGCCCGTCGCAACCTCGGCGGCATGGCGCTTGAACTCAGCCTTGATCGCCTGTTTCCTGTCCACCGCGCTACTGACCTTCCGGGCGGCGCGCTCGATCTTCATGGTGGCTCGTGCGATGTGTTCCTGTGTCCGCGCATAGTGTCGAGAATGGCCCGTCGAGCTTCCGCCCTGGGTGGCGGATTGTTGCCACTCATGAACGCCCTGTTCGATGGCCCTGGCTATTCCTTCAACAGCTCGACCGATATCCGATGCTATATCCGCGGAGCCTGATGACCGGTTCGCAGCCCCATGCGGCTCGTGCGATGCCGCGTACTCCGGATTGAATTCGACGTTGGCACTGGCTGTTTCGTATGCATGGATTTCTTCGGAGCTGTTCTTGAGTGGAACCGTGCCCAGCTTCTCGGCCTTCACGTCTATGGTGCCTATGACCTGATCCAGGATGTCCTGGGAGAAACAGATGCACCCGGGATGAGCCATTGATTGAAGGCGGCTTGCAATTGTTATGCCGTCACCGACGGCAGCGTCTTCCAGAAACCTGATGTATCCCAGATGCAGTCCGATTCGCATCAGCAAGGGCTGGCCAGCGGTCTGCTTGTTGTAGGCGTAGATGCCATCCTGAATTTCCGTGGCGCATCGCAACGCCTCGGCGGCGCTACCAAAATCGACCAGAAAGGCGTCTCCGACACCTTTGATGATGGAGCCGTGGTATCGGCGAACGGTGTCGTAGACAATGGCATTGTGAAAGCGCGCAAGCTCAAGCGCCTTGGCTTGATCGCGCTCCATCAGCGCAGAGAATCCGGCGATGCCGGTATACATGATCGCCGCCAGGCGATCTTCTTGCTGTCCGCTCACGATGTGAGCATAGATGAGCGTGCGGAGGTGGTCAACTGTCCATCGCCCGTGCTCAGAGGATAGCGCATTGTACCTCCAGCCGTGCAATGTCAGCCTTCTGGAACCTGACACGTACTGCGCTGTTTAGCTGCAGGCCAGTGGCACGGACCTTGGTCTCGAGCCCGATATCCGGCAGATACAAGAGGGCATCGTTGCCGCTGGTCTGCACGACTATGGCGTCGCCTTCCCAGCCGGGTCTGTCCAGGAGCCAGGCTATGGTCCAGTGCAACTCGCTCTGCCTCTCGGCCTTGCGCACGGCCTGGTTGCCCGCGGCCGCACGGGCGAGACGCATTGACAGTTCATCGGCGCCAAGCGGAGGCGATGCAGAGAGACCAGATTCCACGGCAAGCGCGGCTCGTGCCTGCTGATGGCCCAGGAGGTCGCCATAGCGGCGCAGCGGGCTCGTCGCCTGGGCGTACATCGTCACACCGAGCCCCTGGTGGGCTCGCGGCTGGACACCTGCCATGCCAGCTTTCATAAGCCTGCGCTTGGCAAATTCGCCGGCGAGCCCACCCGGCAGATCTTCCCTCGAGCCTGGGGCCTCCTGGCTGTAGTAGGGGAAGGGGAGCCCACGGTCAAAGGCCCAGCGCGCAAGTCCCTCACCCGCCATCACCATCATTTCGCGGACCATCCCGCTCGATGCGTAGTGCGGCACTGGGTCTATTCTTGGTGTTCCCTGATCAACCCAGACGCGCACCTCGGGTATGTCTATGTCTATGGCGCCGTTGCGGTTGCGATACGCTGTGCGTGTGGCCGCGATCCGTGCAAGCTCGGCCAAGGGTCCCGAACCGAGCATTATTTCGGCTTCTCCATACGAAGTCCTGGTCACATGCACAACGCTTGGCACCACGCGGACCTCGGTGACCAGGCCATCGTCGTCGATGCCAATCCTGAACGACAGCGCGCGAGACGTTTCCGACAAGCCAAGGCCAAAGCGATCGAGGGCGGCGTCTGGCAACATGGGTATCGCGCCTTCGGGCAGATAGAGCGTCCCCGAACGGTCGGCCGCCTCGCGGTCCGCGGGAGTGTCTGGCAACACGACGCTGGCCGGATCAGCGACATGAACCCAAAGCGCCTCGCCGTCGAACGATATGGCATCATCGGGATCATGGCTCCATGCGTTGTCGATGGCCCAAGCGGCCATGCCGGTCAGGTCGACGCGGCCATCATCGTCATCAGGGCCGAGAGGCAGTTCGGGCGCCCTGGATGGATGCCCCGATCTGGCTGGGTGCGGGTTGTTCCTGGTGGTCCAGAGACCCGAGCGCAAGAGCCAGGCATGCGCCGATTCTGGATCGTCGCCAGCACCAATCTCCGCGGCTGTCTTTGATTTCTGGGTATGACCAAGAGCGAGAGCCTCGACCTCTCCCCAGAAGCGCTCGTCGCCCGGTTCCAGGACATGACGTCTGGCGCGCTCGACAAAGGCGGCACGCTCAGCGGTCTCATGCTCCTTGCGTTGCTTCTTTGCGGCATCGGCGTTCCGCTCCTCGGCGCTCAACGCCACTACCCGGTCTTCATCCATCCTGAAGAGCAGACCTTCCGACGCCGCCAGCCTGCACGCCAGCAGTTGGGCCGGCCCGAATGCTCCGAATGCAAGTTCAGCCAGTTCGCTCAGCGTTACCTGGGAGCCTGCCATCATCTCCCATGCGGTCTCGAACTCCCCGCCTTCGGCCGGGGCGGGCACCGTCTTGATGGGACCGGGATGGAGCAGCTCGACATCCTTGTCTCGAACACGAATCGTCGAGCCATCCTTGAAACAGAGTTCAATGCGGTCACCATCGCGCGTCGCCACGGCAGGCTTGTTTTTAAAGAAGACAAGTGATCCATTGGATATCATCGTGTTCCTTTCGGCATGGAAACAGAATATACGGTCGCTCAGGGACCATGGCAAAGCCCAGTATTGACGAAAGGCTCAATAATGGTATGCTTGCACTCTCGGACTTATTCAACGGGAGGATACCATGATCGCATTGATAGTAGGAATCGTCTGCATAGCATTTGCCGTGTTTGCAAGCGTACCTGGGCCATTGGGCTGGGGACAGGATGTGCTTGCGTTCCTTCGGGGTTCCTTGCCGGTATTCGCAGTTCTCATCGGCCTGATTGCCATATTCATAGGCCTTGCTGACATGAAGGACAGGATCGAAGCCAGAAAAGAGGAAGCGGAAGAGGCGGCCAGCGCCAAGGCAGAGAAGAAGGATTGATCATCCGGGGCGGATATGTCTGCAGCGCTTGACATGATATGCGATGTATGGGATTATACCGCTCGCCATTTTAGACAATGTACTCCACAAAGGTGAAGGTATAGATCGATGAAGACCGTATTCGTAAAGCCGGCGGAAGTCGCCCGTTCCTGGTTCGTCATTGACGCCCAGGGCCAGCGTCTTGGCCGCGTCGCTGCCAAGGCAGCCATCCTCGTGCGTGGCAAGCACAAGGCGTGTTACACGCCGCACCAGGAAATCGGCGATTATGTCGTGATCGTCAACGCCGACAAGATCGAGGTTACCGGAAACAAGTTCAACGACAAGTTGTACTACAGGCACTCCGGCTTTGCCGGCGGTCTCAAGAAGAGCACATTCGCGGCCCTCATTGAGCGCCATCCGGTTGATCCTCTCGAAATCGCCATCCGTGGCATGCTCCCCAAGGGGCCGCTCGGACGCAAGCTCGCCAGGAACGTCAAAGTATACGCCGGACCCACCCACCCGCACGCGGCTCAGGCGCCCGTCGCTATCGAAGTCTAGGAGAAGCAAACGATGGTCAGAAATCTGGGAATTGGTACGGGAAGGCGCAAGACTGCTGTAGCCCGTGTCTACCTCCGCGACGGAAATGGCAAGGTCATAGTCAACGGCCTTGAGCTGGACAAGTACTTTCCGATAGCCGAGATGGCAGGCTCAGTGCGCCAGCCACTGATAGTGACCGCGAGCGACAACAAGTTCGATATCGTTATCAATGTTGTCGGCGGTGGACCCCACGGTCAGGCTGGAGCCTGCAGGCATGGTATTGCCAGGGCCCTCAGCCAGGTTGACCCGACTTCGAGCCTCGCGCTCAGGAACAATGGCTTCCTGACCCGTGATCCGCGAATGGTCGAGCGCAAGAAGTATGGACAGCGCGGAGCTCGCAGGCGCTTCCAGTTCTCGAAGCGCTAAGAGACCCGGGCGAGCCGGCCGCATGGCCCGTATCGTCGGTATAAAGAAGGGAGCCCACGGAACCGTTACGGCGGTATCCGATGAAGGCTCCCTTTTTCATTTCAAGCTGGAATACTACGGCAAGGCCTGCGAAGCGGCCTCTGTCGACGCAGCTCCCACGGCGCTCGATGCAGAAGCGCCGACAAAGGCATATTCGGAACTTGACGATGGTGCCCTGGCCGTTGCCGTTGAAGCCCTTGTGGCTGAGACGCGTGCTGTAGCTCTCTTGGCCCGGGCAGAACAGTATCGGGCCGGACTGGAGCGCAAGCTGACTGCTCGTGGCGTATCCCGCGCAGCTTTCCGCATGGCACTGGATGGTCTTGAATCTGCTGGCCTGTTGTCGGATACACGCTATGCATCATCCTGGATCAGGCAGAGATGTCGTACCCATGCCGAGGGACCACGCAGCCTGAGCGCGGCGCTGTCTGCGCGCGGTATCGAAAGATACGCAATCCGCGATGCACTTGAGGCTGTGTTCTCCGGTGGGGACAGGCAGAGCATGCTGGAAAACGCCGTTCGTCTCGTCGCGCGAACCGGCCTTGGCAGGGCCAACATGCGCAATCGCCTCCTCGAACTGGGCTGGCGCCATGCTGAAATCGATGATGCCCTTGATGCCGGCATGCCGGCACTAGGCTAGAAATGTCTTGACATTTCGTTCCCTTTCTTGCAGAATACTAGCAAATCATACCGTATGGGAGAGCCGCAATGGATGATGACATCCTTACAATAGAAGAAGTGGCCAAGTACCTACGCGTTTCAGAGCGCACTGTATACGACTGGGCACAAAAGGGAGAGATCCCCGCAGGCAAGATTGGCACCGTGTGGCGTTTCAAGAAGAGCGAGATAGAGCGCTGGGTCAATGAACGGCTTTCATCGAATAAGGCCACATCGTCACTGCATCCGGTACGGATGCGCAATGTCCTGTCGCCGGATCGTGTAGTATTCCTGGATTACCCGCGAAAGCGCGATGCATTGGTCGCCCTCGCCGAGCGACTCGGTGCGGCCCCGCAGATCAAGAGCAAGCAGGAGTTGGTTTCCGAGATCCTTCGCCGCGAGGACTTGATGAGTACGGCCATAGGCCGCAACATCGCCATACCGCATGTTCGGTTATCCAGTGTTACCGATCTGGTAGTTGCCGTCGGCATCAGCAAGTGCGACATCCTCGATTTCAACGCATTTGATGACGCGCCGGTGCGCCTGTTGTTCATGATAGCCGCAGCGTACAACCAGCACGCATACTATCTTCAAACGCTGTCATACTTCAGCGCGAAGCTCAAGTCCAACGAACTGCGTGCAGGTATCATGGCAGCCGGCGATCCTGCCGCAGCCTATGAACTGCTGATAGCACAGGACGCTGACTAGGCTCGCCCGAGCTTGGATGTGGCGCATAAACTGGTAGACATGGCAGGCACCCAATCGCGGGTGCCTTTTTTTGCTAGTTTCACGAAGCTTGTTGCGGAATACCCAAACTACTATACGTGATAGCGCACAGTCCTGTCTGCCACTATCTATGGGGCCGCAAACGATCTTGTAACAAGCTTCGAGGAACTATGCTCAGATTGCGGGACCTGTCGTTTCCATGCTAGTATCCCTGAGCTTGATCGACTGAAATCCATGCCAGAACGAGGTGCGCACCCGTGTTCCTGAAAAGCCTCGAAATATTCGGATTCAAAAGCTTCGCAGACAGAGCCAGAGTAGACTTTTCGGCTGGGATTTCCGCCCTGCTGGGGCCGAATGGTTGCGGAAAATCCAACGTTGTTGATGCCATCAAGTGGGTCGTGGGCGAACAATCCGCACGCTCGTTGCGGGCCGAATCAATGGAAGATATCATCTTTAATGGCACCGAGACCCGAAAGGCCCTCAATATCGCCGAGGTCACGCTGACGATTTCCAACGAGCAGGGCTTGTTGCAGCTTGATGTGCCTGAAATTGCGATCAAGCGGCGGCTTTATCGTTCAGGTGAGAGCGAGTACTTCATCAACAACCAGCCAGCCAAGCTCAAGGAGCTCAAAGAGCTGTTCTGGGATACCGGCATCGGCAAGAGCGCCTATTCTGTGATGGAACAGGGACGTATCGACCAGATCCTGTCCAGCAAACCGGAAGACCGGCGTTACCTGTTCGAAGAAGCGGCCGGAATAACCAAGCACAAGGCGCGTTCCCGTGAGGCTGAACTGAAGCTGGAACGCACCGAAGAAAACATGCGCCAGGTTGAAGGCATACTGGGTGAGGTGAAGCGCAGTCATGATTCGCTGAAGGTCCAATCGGAAAAGACGCTTGCATACCGCGGATTGCGTGACGAGGTGTTCAACGCCGAACTTGATCTTCATCTGATACGTCTGCGTGGCTTTGTGAATGAAAAGGAACGGCGCGACAGCGAGATAGCAGCAAAAACCGCCGAACGGGACGCGATGCGGAAGCAGATTGACGACATCAACATGTCGCTCGAACACAATCTGGATATCGTCAACTCCATGGAAGCCAAATTGGTCGACGTGCAGAAAACCATATATGGTTTGGCTGTCGAACGTATCGGCAAGGAGAAGGAACATAAACTCCTGTCCGAGCGAGTCGCCGAGGCCAAGGCCAAGATCGACCAGTCCAGACTCAAACTCAAGGCGCTGACAGAGAAGATCGAGGCGCTCCATGAGGATGAGGACGAGAAACAGGATATTCTTCGCGGCCACAAGGGGCGTATCGCCGAGATCGAAAAGAACATCCAGGGTTTCGAGGGTTCCATACAGGTCGCGGAAGAACGCATCAAGTCCAATGACGCAGCGATAGCGAAGGCCGAGTCCGATATACTCGATTTTGACCTCCAGCTTGTCAATGCTCAGACAGAACTCGACTCTATTACCGAAGACATCGTCAGCGAGCTTGATGCGCGGCTCAAGGATTCCGGCTATTCGGCAAGCGAGCGCAGGATCGCTGAAGAGGCGATTGACGGCCTGATATCAGGCATCATTGCCCGGCTCTCAGGTAAGGCCGCAATGTTCGACGACCTGGTAGCACTCAAGGATTACGGGTCAGCCGAGGCACGGTCACTCCTGGAAAATGCCAGGACGGCAATCGCTGAATCGGCCGATCGCGCCAGGAAGCTCAAACAACGATACGAGGCGTACAGGCGTACGACACCTTCGTTTATCGACGAGTTCCTGTCTCCTGAAGGCATTATGACGAAGAAGCGTGCTGTCGATACGCTGATGCAGTCGATCAAGGACGGTGTTGCAGACCGTCGCGAGCGTATTGCGACACTGCGCGACGAGAACCGTGAGCTTTCGCTGCACATCGATGAATACCGCAGGACGCTCGAGGAGCTGCGCGGCAACAGGATACGGATGCAGACGCAGGTGCAGGCCGCCGAAGAATCGCTGTCGATGATCAGGCGGGAAATAGCCAGCCAGGAAGGCTATCAGCGTGAGCTCGCCAATGAAACCAGCCTCGAAGAGCGTCGTCTCGCCGATGCAGAGGAAGACCTCTCCTCAATTGATGAGGAGATAGCAGATATCGAACAGCGCGGTCGCCAGCTCACAGCAGAGCTAGAGCATCTGGAAAAGGATATCGCGCTCAAGAACTCAGACCTCGGCAAGCGGCAGGAAGAACTGAAGAAGAAGATAGACAGACTGGGATCACTGCAGAGCGAACTTGAACGTTTTCATCTGGGCCTTGCCCAGACCGAGACGGAGATCCGCAATGTCCAGGACAACTTCAGGGAGCAGTACGGGCGCGAACTCGTGGAGTTCGAGGAACGCATGTACGAGTTGCGATCGCCAGCGGCTGAGGTTCGAGACAGGCTAGCCGAGCGCAAACAGAAGCTCAAGGATCTTGGCTCCGTCAATCTGATGGCTCCCGAGGAGTTTGCGGAAGTGAAGGAACGCTATGAGTTTCTTGCAACCCAGCTCGGAGACCTGCAGAAAGCCCGCGACGACCTTAAGCGCATCACACAGGAAATCCGCGACGAAAGCGCGGAGATGTTTCTAAACACATACAACCGCGTCAAGAAAAACTTCCATAATATGTTCAGGCGCCTCTTCGGAGGAGGTCGCGGCGAGCTGCGACTGATTGATCCCGACCATGTGCTGGAATCCGGTATCGAGATTTATGCACAGCCGCCCGGCAAAAAACTGGAGAACATATCGCTCCTGTCCGGCGGCGAGAAAAGCCTGACCGCCATAGCCTTGCTCTTTGCGACGTACATGGTGCGCCCATCGCCATTCTGCTTTCTTGACGAGATCGACGCGGCTCTGGACGAACAGAACGTGATCCGTTTCGTGAACCTGCTCAGGGAGTTTGGCAAGACCAGCCAATTCATCGTCATTACCCATAACAAGAAAACAGTGACAGGCGCAGATGCCCTGCTAGGCGTTACGATGGAAGAGTCCGGCGTGACCAAGGTCATATCCGTGCGGTTGGAGCGTTCGGATGGCCAGACTCCAGCGATGTCAACGCCTATCGAACCGTTTGATGACGAGGATGTGGAATTCGAGGAAGGGCGTGAATTGAACCAGGCCCAGATCGAAGAGGCAAGACTCACATGAAATTGCCTGCCGCGATCGGCGAGCATGCAAGTACAGCACTTGCCGCGGCACGCGGATTCTCCGCCGCTATTGGAAAGGCGGCAGCCGCTGCGTTCCAGCGATTGAAAGCATCGTGGGGACACCCCCGGAACGGCCATGCCCCGACATGGACAGCAATGCTGATCGGCATCACGGGGAGCCTCGCGGTGCTGGTTCTACTTCTCATCATCATGGCGCTGCATGCGCCAGGTCAGCCAGTCAGCGCTTCGGTTATTGCGAACGTGGCCGCCGGCAGGGAGATCGCCTCCAGTCTCTTGATCCCGGGGGAAGGTGAATGGCCTTGGCCGCTGGCGCTCGAGCCCAAATCGCGATATACTGAGGCCGACGCGGCAGCGATCCGTCCTGATCTGGGAGCCATCGATGTCTCCAGTTTGACAAGCCGCAGGAAGGCACAGCTTGAATCGATTCTTGACGCGGTCGACTGACAAGCCCCAGCGCCTCCCATTGGTATATCTGCTTGCGGCTTTCTGGTCGACAACGAGCCTGGCATGCGTCTCTCAGCCAAAACCGGTCAGCGAAAATGCTCCCGCAGCGACTATGAGTACAGCCGCTCCCGATTCCGTCAAGCCCGAGCCTATTGCGATGTTCCATGGCGCTCCGGCCGCCGCCTCCGGGAAGACAATACTGGCCGTACCAGAGGTCCAGTTGCCTGTGCCAGCTTCACCTCTTCCTTCCCGAAAGCCGACTGTCGATATTACGGTGCTCTCCGCTTCGCCAGTGATCACATTTGCCCCTGTGAGACTACCAGAACCCAACGCACCTGCCCCGACCGCCGCGGTCAAGCCGTCGGCCCCAGCGCCAGCCACTGTCCCGCCTGCCTCGCAGGTATCGAAGCCAGGTGCGGCAAGTTCTGCCAGCGCCGCGACCAGTCCTGCCGCATCGACCAAGCCAACAACCGCGCCCGCTGTCGCGAAACCAAAAACAGCAGCCAATCCAGAACCGAGTCAGGCCGTGGTGTTACCAGCCTCGCCCGCTTCCTCCGCTCGAGTCGAACCTGCCTCCAGGCCAGTCGCGGAGACAAAGCTGGAAACGGCTCGTGGTGAGCGCTTCGAACTGCGTTTCCCCGGTTCGGGTTGGATATACCTTGGCGACGAACTTGGCCGGGAAGGATTGCGTTACGAAACGCGCAGATTTGAAGACAACGCGGCCATCTTCGCTATGAATCCCGAGCAGGCTGGTGAATATCTCCTGCGATTCCAGAGACAGAATCCCGTAGACCGTTCGAACGAAGTCAGCTTGGTCCGCGTCATCGTTACCGACAAGCCCGCTTCTTCTGCAGCGCCACAGACAAGCCCTCCCACTGCCACCGCTACAGGCAGTTCGCCGACCTCTTATGCTACGCCAGACCCAGCAGTTCCGTTGTCAACCGCAGGCACAACTACTTCGGCAATTCCAGCCGCAGGGGTTCCAGCACAGACTCCCTCAGCTAGCCCGACGACGCCGACAGCTACTCCCGCAACGCAGTCAGCGAGTCAGTTGGTGGCTCAACCGAACCCCACAGCCGGTATCGATATCCAATCCATCACTGATCCCCTGGAACTGATAAAGCGTGCCCGTGATGAACTTGACGCAAAGCGGACTCAGACAGCGCTCGATGCGCTTGATCGCTATCTTTCACTCTATCCGTACGGAAGCGATGAAGTGTACTTCTTGTATGGCCTCGCATATGAGCAGGACACCCCGTTTCGAAACATAAAAAAAGCATATGACTCCTACAGACGCGTTCGTGATGAATATCCCAGGAGTGTGCGATGGAAGGATGCGACAGAGCGCATTGTGTATTTGGAAAAGCATTATTTTGGTCTGCACTGAGAGTAGTTCCTCGAACCTTGTGATCATTCCAGCCGTGCATACGCAGGGACAAAGGTGGGTCCCACCTTCAGCGGTGTTGTGGATGTCTTGAGCCATATCTTTCTGCTTTCAGTATTTAGCCGCACCTTGGACAGGAACGGCCGCTGCTCATAGAACCCGGCAAGGCGCTCGTCCACACGTTCCGCGGCGATGCCGGCCATCGCGGCATGCACGCTGGTGTTTGTTCCGTCATGAACGCGGAAGCGTTTCTGATAGTTGTGGTATGCCATGTGTATCGAGAAGCGCAGGAGGCCGTTTGCGACGTTCCTGGTGAAACAGGTGCTCTCCCTGCGGAACGCCGCGATGTCCTTGCGCAGTTCGCGGTCGTAGTAGTTCACCGGGAAGAGTGGGTTGTACAGGTTACGGGGCGCCTTCGAAGGACAGGTCCTGTGCACGAAGCTTCCATCAACGGTCGCCGCGCGCAGTGCCGGAACAGCGGCTATGGCGCGTGGATAGGCTTGATGCTCATCGGTCCAGAGTTCGAGGTGTGGCAAGACCGCTTGGTTCCAGTGTGCGGGGATGTCCTCGAGCGCCCGTGCAAAGGATTGCTCGAGAGCCCGGGGCGGGGCGCGGTAGACCCGCTCGAGCCTGTGGCGCATCTTCTGCTGGCCCGGGGTCATGCGGCCCTTTCTGCGGATGGTGGTATGTGTTGCAGCGTACAGGAATTGGGACTTCTTTCCAACCAGTATGTTGATCTGGTTCGGGAAATACTGGGACCGGTCGAAGCTTTCAAAGCCATCGGCGACCAGGTGTTCAGCCAGGCGGAGCTCCCCGGTCAGGTCCGTGTGCAGGGCGAGCGCGGCCCTGCCGAGCCTGTCGGCACGGTTCTGCACGCTGTCTACCGAGCATCCCAGATGGCGCGCGACCGAGCTGAGGCTCTCGCTCTGGCTGAGGGCACGGTGTATCTCGTGAAGGTCGAGGGTGCGCTTGGTGTAGTAGTCGATGGAGAAGGTACGCTCGGAAAACCCTTTGCCGCAGGATGAGCAGCGGAAGCGCATGACCACGCCGACCACGAGGGTTGTATAGAAGCCGGCTGGTTTCCAGTAGGGCAGATACGATTCAGGGCTGTCGCGGTGATGGGAGCAGCGGGGGTTGGGACAGAAGGGTGGTTGCATCGTGAGGCCTCCACCGGCATCACGCCACCGGGAGCTTCGACGCTTGCATGTTCACGTCACAAGGTTCGGGGAACTAGTTGCTTTTTCCCCCTTACATGCAAATCAATCAGCATGCACTACGCTTTCCTGTATCCATATAGTTCGCGGCCCGGATCGATCCGGGAAGGAGCGTAGCCACGAAGAGATTGTGGCTGGTCGTTATGGTCATGTCGTTGATCGTGATGGAAGCGCCTTGCGATGCCCGCTCGGCGGCGCAGAAGGCCGTTGCCGAACTCGGAGAAGCATACTTTCAGAAGGCTCCGCCGACGGCGTTCAAGCGGACGATTGCCGTCTTGCCCATCAAGGTGCCCGCCGACCTTGAGCACGGTGGCGTCGCGGATTCGGTAGCTGCCTTCGTCCATGAGAAACTGGCGCTGAGCACGGCTTTCGTGCTGGTCGAGCGATCGAATATGGATGCCATCCTGTCGGAAATCGAATCGGGGCTATCTGGGCTCGCCGATCCGACGAAGGCCGCCAAGGCCGGAGAACTGCTCGGTGCCGAGTTGCTGGTGCAGGTCTCGCTCTCGGAGGTCGGTGACGGCCTCGTGCTGGCACTCGAGATAGTCGATACCTCGACCGGCCAGATCGTTGTGTCGGTTACGCGATCGATGGATCGGGCGGACGTGGTGGCGAGTGGCAACGAGTATCTGCGGTCCAGTTTTCAGAGTCAGTACGGGCTGTCGGTGTATGGCAGCGCGGGGGTCGCATGGGCGACGACTCCCGTATGGGTTCCGAGTTTTGTGTCGGGCGGAGGGTCGATCTCCCACACGGGGCAGCTCTCTATGGTATCCGATGGGGGAGTCTCGTACAAACCCCTGTCCTGGCTTTGCCTGGACAGGGGTTTTCTGGTCCTGTACACACCGCAATTCTACCTGAGCGAGGATGGCAAGGTGGAATCACCACTTGCCATTGGAACGCGCAGCGTGCGATACACAGAGTTCTCCGGATCCGGCCTGAGCCTCGGGGCCTCGGCAATATAGTCGCCGATGCCGCGCATCAACCTGGGCCTGTCGGTGCGAGGCTTCATGCTCGTGGCACCGAAGCTGACGCACTGGTTCATGGATTTTACCTGTTACGATATTACTGGGGGAACTGTCGAGCCGGTCAAGAGAGACATCGTCATAGAGGGCTCGATGTTCAGTCCGTCGCTGGGGGCGTATGGGAACACGCGGTTCGAATACCTGATATCCAAACGGATGTCGATAGGCTTAGAGGCGGGATACCTGTGGATGCCGGCATTCGTGCCCGACGAGTACGTCACGGGGAACCATCTGCAGGTTTCGAACACAGCGGACACCTTTCCCACCTATATGGACAAGAACGGCACATTCGATTTCATGGGCGGCTTCGATGTGGCTCGGGTCGATGGCACACTCGGTTCAGAACTGATCTCGTTTGATCCGTCATCCATATACGCGACCGTGTACGTGGCCGTGCACTTCTAGCCGCGCGCACAGGCCCAATCGTCGGGCGTTCCGGAAGCCGGGCGCCCGACTCGCCTTGAAACTGAATGCCTTCTCCGCATACAATGCCCTCCGTGGAGCGCGTTGCGATGGCGCCCGCGAAGGAGTGAGCATGAGCCAGGAAGATGCCGGGGCCACAGAGAATATCGACGAGGAGAGCGCACGCAAGGCGCTGAGCGAACAGCAGATGGTTCGCCGGGAAAAACTCGCCAGGCTCCAGGCCGAGGGTCGTGATCCCTTCGCCATAGTCACCTGGAATCAGACGCATCACTCGATAGAGATAAAAGAGAAGTTCGAAGAGCTCGAGAACAAGGACGTGTCAATCGCAGGCCGCGTGATGAGCTTCCGCGATATTGGCAAGGCCGCCTTCATGGACCTGCAGGACCGTGATGGCCGTGTCCAGGTATACCTCAATGCCGAGGCACTTGGCGCCGATATCTATGCGCAGGTCAAGACCTGGGATCTCGGCGATATCATCGGGGTCGAAGGCTATGTCTTTAAGACCCGTCGTGGCGAGATTTCGGTACACGCCAAGCGGATGGTGCTCCTGACCAAGGCTATAGAGCCGCTACCGGAGAAGTTCCACGGGCTCAAGGATCCGGAGCAGCGCTATCGCCGTCGCTACCTGGATCTGGTGATGAATCCCCAGGTGATGGAGACCTTCAAGAAGCGGACGCAGATCATCCGGGCTGTACGCGAGTATCTTGACGAGCGCGGCTACATAGAGGTCGAGACGCCGATACTGTCGACCATCGCCTCGGGCGCGGCAGCACGTCCCTTCATCACCAAGAGCAACGCGCTGAACCTGCAGCTGTACCTGCGCATCGCGACGGAGCTGTACCTCAAGCGCTGCATCGTCGGCGGCATGGAACGCGTGTACGAGATGGGCAAGGACTTCCGCAATGAGGGCATCGACATCAGGCACAATCCCGAGTTCACGATGATCGAGCTGTACCAGGCCTATGCCGACTACAACGACATGATGGAGCTGTGCGAGAACATCTGCGCGTACGCCGCCCAGAAGGTCTGCGGCTCTACCACCGTCACGTACCAGGGCACCGAGATACGGTTCGCGGCTCCCTGGCGCAGGCTGACGATGATCGATGCGGTCAAGAAATACGGCGGCATCGATTTTTCGCAGGTCAAGACCGACGAGGAAGCCCGTGCCCTGGCAACTGAAAAGGGCCTGACCGACGAGCTCAAGAAGAAGCTCAAGGACTGCAGCAAGGGGGACATACTCAACGCGGCGTTCGAGAAGTACGCCGAGAAAGAGCTGATCCAGCCCACCTTCATCATGGACTATCCCGCCGACATTTCGCCGCTGACCAAGCAGAAGCCCGGTGATCCGACTATGACCGAACGATTTGAGGCTTTTGTCTATGGCCGCGAACTGGGAAACGCGTACTCCGAACTGAACGACCCGATCGTCCAGAACGACCGCTTCCAGCAGCAGGCCAAGGAGCGCGAACTCGGCGACGACGAGGCGTACATGTTCGACGAGGATTTCGTGTCCAGCCTGGAGGTGGGCATGCCACCGACCGGCGGCATGGGAATCGGCATTGATCGGTTGATCATGTTCCTGACCGACTCGTACAGCATCAGGGACATCATCCTGTTCCCGACGATGAAGCCGATCAACCAGTAACATCGATTCTTCTGCGCTCTTTCAATCTCGGACAGGCACGGTTATACTAGAAGCCGCATGGCAACAGTACACACCGACCTGTCCGACATTGTAGCGCTCCTCAGACGGGCCGACTTCTTCACGCGGCTGCTCCCCGACGACCTGTATTGGCTTGCTTCCAAGTCGGAGCTGGTCGCATATCCTGCCGGCGCCGTGCTGTTCAGGCCCGGAGACAAGGCGCTGCGGTTCTTCATCGTGCGCTCGGGTGCCATAGTCGTCTCCAGGATCGATGCGTCGGGCCGGACGGAAGAGATGGCCCGTTTCGTCGAAGGCGATGTGCTTGGGGACTTCGACTTTTCGCGTGGCGCATCGTATGACGCGATGGCCGCGAGCGCCGAAGACACGGAGGTTCTCGTGTTCCCGGGGCGAGGCGAGACGATGGACGATCTGGCCCGCGAGCGGCCGGACGTAGCGGCGCGCATACTGTTGCGCTCGGTGGCGATGATATCGGCACGCGTGCGTTCGACGCAGCGGCTGATTTCTGACAATGCGCCCTGGGTGCGCGAGCTCCGGCGCCAGATGTATACGGACGCCGCGACAGGCCTCTGGTCACGAGCCTTCCTCGATGAGGAACTGCCGCGCTCGATCGATCCTCCGGCGGCGGTCGTACTCTGCAAGCCAGATCATTTCAAGGAGTTGTGTGACGGGTGGACCCACGCAGCGGGCGATTTTGCCATGCAGCGTATCGGCAGCATCCTGAAAGATGAGGCCCGGTCCCTGCGAAATGCCTGGGCTATCAGGTTGCGCAGCAATGAGACGGCGATCATCGCCAGCGCTTGCGGCCACGCCGAAGCGCTGGCGCTAGCCAAACGCATCGCAGGTGCCTACGCTCACATCGATCTTGCCTCGGTGACCGACAGTCGGGGGTTCAACCTGAGTGCGAGCATCGCCGTTGCCTCGTGGCCAGCGGATGGCTCCGATCTCCGTGAGCTCGTCGACCAGACCTACGGGCTCCTGCTCAGGGCCTGGAAGGATGGTGGAGCGCGCATCTATAGCCTTGCCAGTTCGACCTCCGCGGATGAATCAGGCCGCGGCGGCATGCACCGTGGTCTGCACGATGGGATGCGGGGCATGCCATCATGAACCCCATAGTCGAATCGATCAAGGATACACCGCTCTTTGTCGGTATGAGCGGGCTTGAATTGAATGCAGTGTCGGCCTTTCTTGAACCTCGCCGCTATCCTGCAGGTGCGGTGATCATCCGGAAGGGTGATCCTGGAACCGAGATGTTCATCGTGAGATCGGGAAGGGTCGCGTCGCTCTCTGTTGATGGAGACGGCAACGAGCGCGTGCTGTATCAGTTCGGCCCAGGTCGATTCTTCGGCGAAATGTCAATCATAGAGAATGAGGCGCGGTCCGCTACCTGTACGGCTTTGGAAGATACGGAGTTGCTGGTGTTGGATGGCATCGATTTCTACCGACTGGTCTGGGAACATCCGATGATCGGTTCGCGCATGCTGTCGTCGATGGCCCGGGTGATGGCCGGCTGGCTGGACGAGGCCTCGGGCTTCCTGCACGACCTCGTGCGGTGGGGCGAGACTGCCAGAAAACGGGCGGTGACCGATGGGCTCTCGGGGCTGTTCAACCGCCGCTTCATAGAAGAATCTGCGCGCGCTCGTTTCTCGCGCGGTTCGGGTGAACCACCGACCTGTTCGGCTCTGATGCTCGATCTGGATCGCTTCCATCTGCTCAATGAGCGCTTTGGAACCGAGGCCGGTGACTCGATCATCTCGACGGCGGGAGCGGCTTACAGTCGGTTGGTACGAGACGGCGATGTCGCTGCCCGGTTGTCCGGGGATGAATTCGCCTTTTTTCTGCCGGACGCCAGTGTCGATGAGGCGCTGGCGGTAGCCGAGCGTATCCGTTCAGAAACCGAGGCGCTGTACCTTGAGTTCCGCGCCGGTAGTGGGGCTACTCCCGATCGCGTATCGCTGAGCGCCAGCATCGGAGTGGCCACGAGTCCGGGAGACGCGGCCGATGCCCAGGCACTCTTCGCCGCGGCCGATCAGGCCTTATTCAAAGCCAAGGAGTCGGGCCGCAACCGCGTGATCCGCTTCAGCCGCTAAATCCGGTTTCTTGAAGTTTTTACTAGTTCCTCGAAGCTTGTTACAGCTGAATTCAACCTACTATCGATGGTGGTAATCGAACCATGAATATGTCTATGTGGTATGGAATTTCAGTTTGCAACAAGCTTCGTGAAACTACAGTATATTATCAATGTGATCAACTATTCTGTACGTGTAGTCGGCTCGATTCTTGGAATCAGCCGCGAGGCCTGGAACTCTTGCCCTGCCGCATCGCTGCCATTCCTGGCATGGGAGTTTCTGGCTCTGCTCGAGGACTCGGGCTCGGTGGGCCCGGGAACCGGCTGGACTCCAGCTCATGTCGAGCTGTCAGCCGACGGCGGTCCTGTTGCCTGGATCCCTGCCTATGTCATATCAAGTTCGGCAGGCAGTTTCGTATGGGACGATGGCATGGAAGATGTCGCGGCCTCGATCGGACAGCGCTGGTTTCCCAAGCTGGTCGGCACAGTTCCCTTCACGCCGGCTCCTGTATGGCGCCCGCTCGTGGTTCCCGGGCAGGATGAGCCAGCTGTGCTTGCGGCATGCTTGCATGCCCTCTCGAATCTGGCCCGCGACGGTGGGTTCTCCAGTGTCCACATGCACTGGGTTGATGTCCAGGTTGCCGACTTGTGTACACGCATTCCGGCATCCGCTGGTGGATGGTTGCCATGGAGGAGGCAGGTCTACCGATGGGACAACCAGGGGTATGGCAACTTCGATGACTTCACAGCGTCATTCTCAAAGAACATGCGGCGTAACATTGCCCGTGACCAGGCAGATGTTGCCGGTGCTAGCGTGTCGATGCGCATGATAGCCGGCGACGAGGCGGATGCTTCGGTTTGGCGGCTGATGTCCGCCTACTACGACAGGACCAATGCGAAATTCGGGCCGTGGGCCGCAAGGTTCCTTGACAAGCGCTTCTTCGAGCTGGCTCCCGAGTACATCGGACGCATGGTGCGATTTTCAGCGGCCTTCCGTGATAGCTCGCTCTCGCGCCCGCTCGGCAGCGTGTCCGAGCCCGTGGCCTTAGCCTTGCTGTTCGAGGGAGCCGGCTCGCTGTGGGGCCGCTACTGGGGCTCCGCCATAGACTTGCCGGGGTTGCACTTCGAGACATGCTACTACGCGCCCATCCGCCATGCCATCGAGTCCAGGCTCGGGAGTTTCGACCCTGGCATGGGCAGCGAACACAAAGCGCGGCGCGGTTTCAGGTCGTCACTGGCGTCATCGCTGCACCAGGTCTTCGATCCACGCCTCCGGCGCGTCTTCGCCGACGCGGTGGCCCACGCGAGCGCGGGGGAGGCGGAGACTGTCGATGCGCTGAACGCCGAGCTGCCGTTCAAGCGCTGCATTGATCATGCCCGGAGTAGTTCCTCGAAGCTTGTTACGGACCCGGAATTCCTACAATAGGTGGTAGCATCCGAGCCTGAAGTGTCAATAGCAGGTATTGAAAATCGTGCCATAACAAGCTTCGTGAAACTAGCTAGGCCTTGCCTCCACGCCTAGCTGCGGCCCTCCTGAAGAGCGGCCCATCCTCGCCGGGCAGACAGAGCCATCTCCCTGATGAACGCTTGTATTCCGAGGCAAAGTCTTCGATATCGGCCGAGGCGTAGTCCAGCAAGTCCTCTGGCTCCCAGCCGAGTTCCAGTGTCGTCTGTTCGCCCTCGGCCATGGCCCGAGTCCATGCGCCCGAAACGTGCACCAGGTCGAGCGTGACCTCCCGGACGGCAGGGTTGCCGCGCGGCGGCTTCTCGGTAAGCCACGCCGACAGGAAGCCAATCTGCATGGCCTCCAGTGTCGCATGGCTGGCGTCGGGGCCCGGATCAGGTTGCGCCGCAGCCCATTCGGCGAATCGGATGAGCAGCGCCGAGGGCCGTGAGCGGAGTAGGGCCGCCACGGCCCTGAACCACATGACCGCCCGTCCATTCGTGTAGAAGAGATCGGTTGCTCGGGCCAGCGTCTCGGCCGTGGCCAGGTCCTGGGCTGGAAAGCCAGGTGCCGATCTGACCAGGTACGGGGCAGCTTGATCATGCTCGAGGCCAAGTCGCGCGGCGTCGTCGGCGAGTGCCGTGCCTGGCAGGACGGCGAGCCTGAAGACATCCAGGTGGTTGGGACCGCGGTCCAGGGCAAAGTCCAGGCTGCGTCTGAATCCCGCCAGCGTATCGCCGGGCAGTCCATAGATGAGGTCCAGACCGTAGAGTATGCCGGCCTCGTCGAGCAGAGCCAGCTTCGCGGTAAAGATGTCCGGGTCTATGCTGCGGTTGACGTTGGCCAGGACCTTGGCGTCGGCGCTCTGGAGTCCTATCTGAACCGCGCAATTGATGCTTGATAGAAGCTCCGCCTGCCTGGCGCCCAGGAGTTCCGCGCGCAGCTCTATCATGTAGCGGAGGTCTGGCCCTGCCTCCTGGAACACCCGCACCGCACCGGCCATCCTGCGGGCGTCGGCATTGAAGGTGGGATCGAGGACGAATACTTCATCAACGCCGGCCTCGCTGAAGCGTTCGACTTCCTTTCGTATTGTGTCGAGCGGGAAGTGGCGTAGGCGCGCGGTTCCTTTTGATTCAAAACAGAACGAGCAACGGTATGGGCAGCCTCGGGTCAGTTCAAGCGCGGCCCCGCCCCAGCGTGACGCGTCGAGCGTCCCATCGAGCCAGGGCGACGGCAGGTCGGCCGGGTCGAGCAGCGGTGCCCTGATCACGGGTCCCGGAGGCACCTCGCCTCTCAGCATTGACGACACAATGTCTGCCATCGCGCCTTCACCCTCGCCAGAGACGACGATGTCGGCGACTCCTCCTGCGGCCAGGCGGTCCGGATTGGCGCTCGCGTCCGGTCCTCCGGCTACGATCATAATGTGCGGCTGCCGCGCCTTGATCAGGGCTCCTGCGGATTCAAGGAGGCGCGAGTTCCAGGAATACAGCGACAAGCCGACGATATCCGGCGCCGTTTCAAGTGCCTTGGTGGCCAGGGATTCAGCGCTGTCCCGGGCAAAACCCTCGACGATGCGTACACGTACCGAGCCGGCCAGAGCCGCCTTGAGCGCGGAAGCGACCCTGGCCGCGCCGAATGGGGCGGCCCGCGGACCCGGTTCCACCGCCGCTGTCAGGAATACGACCGACATGTTCGTCTTGGCCATCAATACGCGCTCCATCGCATCCCCTTGACCGCCGCGCCTGTGCGGCGCTTAAGTGTGTCCAGTATGCCCTTCATTCAATCGATAACGCAAGCCGACGGCTCCGCTCTGCCTGCACTGATGACGCTTGTCATAGTGATGGTCGCGCTTGTCGCGGCGCTGGCTCTGTGGCTTGGGCTTGCGCTCGGTCGTCGATCCGGCCGGCTTGAAGCCGAGAAGCGGTCCAGGGGTGACGAACTGGCAGCACGCGATGACGCTGTGCGGCGCTCGAGGGCCGTGCTGACCGGCCAGATCGGCGAACAGCTGGCTCCCTATTTCCCGGGTTTTCCCTGCGATCCCGCCGATGCGAGGTTCCTCGGCAAGCCGATAGACTTCGTCGCGTTTCCCGGCGCCTCGAGCGGCGTCCCGGGCGAGGTGGTCTTCATCGAGGTCAAGACCGGCGACGCGCGCCTCTCGGCACCGGAGCGTGCGATCAAGGATGCCATCGAAGCCGGCAGGGTGCGCTGGGTCGAGTACCGCCTTCCTGTCGGTGGAAAGACCAAGGTCGCACGCTGATGGCCTCTTTCCCTGTTTTTCTTCCTTGACGTTCAAATAAGCTGAACGATATGCTCGAATGATGATTGACGTCTTCATCCTCGACACCGAGGAGCGCATCAAGGCCTTCACGCATCCCTACCGAATGAGGCTGGTTCACGTCTTCCGCGAAACGAGGCGCCCCATGACGGCGACCGAAGTAGCCAGAATCATCGGTGATGGTCCGGGGCGGGTGCACTACCACATGCGGATTCTCGAGGCCGCGGGCATCGTCGCCGTCGTCAGGACCGAGTCGGTGAACGGCATCATCGCGCGCTACTACGAGCCAACGGCCCGCCACTACAGCGTCGCCGACGCGGCCAGGGGAGCGGTCGGCGGAGAGCCCGTCCGTGATGAAGTCGCGCGCATGATAAGCCGCCGTTTCCGGGATGGCCTGCGCGCTTTCCTCGATAGGACCATCGGGGATTCTGAGGACGCTGCCGACGAACATGCAGGTGCCAGAGGCGATGAGGCTTTCCTGTTCGAGCATGTCATCCACTGCAATGACCAGGAGTGGCTTGCCTTTCGAGAGTCAATAGAAGAGCTAGCCGCGCGCCATGCCGAGGCTACCGCAGGTTCGCGTCCCAGGCGTGTCTTTGTAGCGGGCGCCACCGATCGGCCTGCCGGATGGTCCAGCCCCTTGTCGAAGGCGCCGAGGCAACCTGACCGGGACTGGCCCCCGCATCCACAACCTGAGCGCTGAACGATCTGGTGTTTCTCGTCCAACCTTGCCGACCTGGAACTACGCCGATATACTGCCTGCCATGTTTGATCCACCCATTCCAGCCAGACACGCGTACCGGGTCGGCATCATAGGCGGCGGCGGCACTGGAGCCGCTCTGGCGTATGACCTGGCATTGCGCGGCTTCTCGGTGACGCTCGTGGAAAAGGGCGAACTGACCTCGGGTACCACCGGACGCCACCATGGCCAGCTGCATTCGGGCGCCCGGTACGCGGTGGGTGATCGATCGATCGCCAGGGAGTGCATGGAAGAGACCCTTGTCCTGCGGCGCATAGTACCTGATGCGGTCGAGTACAATGGCGGCATCTTCGCCGCGCTGAGTGATGACGAAGCAGACTATGCTTCGACCTTCATCGCGGCCTGCCAGGAGTCCGGTATTCCTGCCCGCGAGGTTCCGGTCATTCAGGCACTGTCGTGGGAGCCGGCCCTTAATCCTGCGGCGCGCCGCACGGTCTGGGTTCCCGATGGCGCATTCGACGCCTACCGCGTGCCTCTGTCGTTCTTCGCAGCGGCCAGGCGGCTCGGCGCGGTCATACGACCGTTCATCGAGGCCGTCGGCATCGATGCGACCACGGGCAGGGCACGCGCCATCATCGTCAGAGCGGCCGGTTCGGCGCGCGAGGAGCGTATCGAGTGCGACTATATAGTCAGCGCCGCGGGCGCCTGGGCTGGCTCCGTTGGCTCGCTGGCAGGCCTCGATGTGCCCATAACCCCGGCACCTGGCACGATGGTTGCCGTCCGGGGCCGCGTCGCCGACATGGTGCTCAGCCGGCTGGCTCCACCAGGGGACGGCGACATCATAGTCCCGCAGCGCGGCCTGTCGATCATCGGTACGACCCAGAGGCGGGTCGATGATCCTGACGTCATACTGCCCAATGATGACGATGTGCGCTTCCTGTTGTCGCGGGCCGACGAGCTTGCCCCGGGGTTCTCTTCACGCGCAGTGCACGCGGTGTGGGCGGCGGCGCGACCGCTTGCAGGCCGTACGAGCGGTGATGGGCGCAACATCAGCCGCGATTTCATGGTGCTCGATCATGCGCCCGAAGGCGTCGCGGGTATGGCGACGCTGATAGGCGGCAAGGCGACTGTTTTGCGGGCTATGGCGCAGAAAGCCGCTGACCATGTCTGCACGGTTGCAGGCTTTGACGAACCATGCCGCACGCGCGACTTCGTGCTGCCTTCGTGGCGTGACTACTACCGGGAGGCAGACCGATGATCAAGCTGGTGCTCAGAATCCGCGATGGCGCATCGGCCGCGGAGTTCCGGCTTGAGGCCGAACCGAACAGGACGGTGCTCGACCTCCTGGAGCGACTCCGGACCGGTACCGTGCCCGTACCAGCCTACCGGCACTCCTGCCACCACGGCTCATGCGGCACCTGCGGAGCTGTCATCAACGGGCTTGAATCGCTGATGTGCCTGACGCGGGTCAGTGATCTTGCGGCACCCCGTCCGCGCCTGCCTGGCGGCCCTGCCATCGAACCGGAGCTGGATGATACCGGCGCTGTGGTGGTTGCGCTGGAGCCACTTGCCAGGATGACAGTCGTGTCGGGCATCGCGGTGGAGCCAGGTGCAGTCTTTTCAGCCATTCCGATGGATACAGCCTATCTGTTGGCTGTATCCGATGATGGCCGCTCGCCGCTGCCAGCCGATCCCTCAGAAGCCGTAGCCGCACAGCCTCCGGCTTTCTGGAGACCGTCGGGGCGTGTAAGGTTTGAGGGCTGCATAGAATGCGGGCTGTGTGTGTCGGCATGTCCTGTCGCTGTGCCGTTCATTGGACCGGCGGCACTGGCCGCGGTCAACCGGGAGCGCGAGAAGCGGCCGGACCGATCGGCCGCGATGCTTCAGATCGCAGCCGCCTCCGATGGGGTAGGTCCGTGCGCCAGGCATCTGGCATGCTCCAGGGTCTGCCCTCAAGCTGTCTACCCTGGCAAACATATTCAGCTGCTGCGCAATGCCTTGACCGCCGCGACAGCCGCAGGCAGGTAGACGGAGAAGGTCGTGCCGACGCCGGGTTCCGATTCGACCTCCACGAATCCGCCGTGTTGCCTGGCTATCAGGTGGACCATAGAAAGACCGAGGCCGCTGCCTTGGTCAGTTGCCTTGGTCGTGAAGAACGGGTCGAAGGCCTTGGCGAGCGTCTTCTTGTCCATCCCGACGCCCTGATCCGCCACCGCCAGTATCCAATACCTGCCAGGCAGCGCTTCGGGCTCCGAGGTCAGCGAGCCTTCATCCAGATCTTCATGGTGCAGCGACAGCGATATTGTACCGCCTTTTGCGGCTCCGATGGGCCGCATGATAGTCATTGAGTGGCCTGCGTTGATGACCAGGTTCAGGATCAGCTGCTCTATCTGCGGCGCATCGCCGGTTATCAGCGCATCTGTTGGCAGGTCTGCCAGACGTACCTTGACCGACCTATCCATGGTCCTGGATACAAGCTCGGCCACGCGTCTGACGGACTCGTCCAGGCCGAATCGCCCCTTTTTCTGCGGCGTATCAATGGTAAATGCCATGAGGCCGCGTACCGAACTCGCGGCCCTCTGAGCGGACTGGTGTATCACTTCCAGCTCCCTGGAGAAATTAACCGGTGCGGCTGCATCACCGTCGTCGAGGCACGCGCGTATAAGGGAGACCGCACCCAGTATGCCGCCGAGCGTGTTGTTGAAATCGTGGGCTATGCCGCCCGCCAGCGAACCCAGCGCCTCCATCTTCTGCGCATGTGACTGTCTCTGCATCCGCTCTATGGTCAGCGCCGCAATCCGCTTCTGGTCGGTGCTGTCGCGCAGGATGAAGGCCCATATATCGCCGTCGTCGGTTGGAATCGTGAATACGCTGGTCTGTAGCCATCTGATCTGGCCGTCTCGTGCCAGGATTTCCAGTTCAACCAGGTGGCCCGGTGCGTCGGGGTGCTGCTTCATAGCGTCGGTGATCCGCTCCGGCATCGAACCTTGCCGAATATCCGGTGGAGTGAGCGTCGCCTGGATGGCATCCATCGAGGAACCGATCGCCTCATCGGAACCTATACCGGTAAGTTCCACAAGCGGCGTGTTCCAGTAAATGATCCGTCCCGATACATCGCTGACCATGATTCCATCCAGCGATCGATCGATGAATCGGTCCATCAGCAGACCCATCACCCGTGGCGAGAATGGAGCCAGGAACGCATATCGCTCCATCGCGACGTTCAGCCCCACGGCCCAGATGCTGGCCCACAGCACGCCTACCTTTGGAAAATCGATTCCCAGCGAGAAGAGAATCGTGTCGGTCATGAATCCACCGGCGAGTGATATGGCATGCACTATCACGAACATTCTGAGTCGTTTTCGCTCCAGCGGAATTTTTGATTTGAGCCAGGTCATGGCGACCAGATACATGCCGATGAGGTTCAGTCCAAGGTAGTATGCCGAGAAGGCGCTGAACCCCAGCCCCGCCCTGATGTCGACCGACCAGTATCCAGCCCTTCGGACAGCACCCATCAGCAAGGGCCAAGACAGCAGGTAGTAGAAGACCAGTGCAGAACCATACAGAGCGACAAGTATCATCACTCTCATTGCGCCCTTGATTCTGCGAGTCGATTCGTTGATCTCCATTCCGAAATTCAGGCCGATCGCTGGAAAGAATGGCCAGCTCCAGCTCAGCGCGCGTGACAGCGCTACGGTAACGTGCGGGCTGTCCGCCGCGTATGACAGGGCGGCCTGCAGGGCCCAGGCGGCCAGATCGAGGCACAGCAAGGCCGCCAGCCTGTTGGTCGCCGTCTTGGGAGCAAGCTTCCATATACGATACGCACTGGAGATATAGACAACCAGGGCAATCAAGGCCGCCCTGGAGAGCCAGAATGACGCAAATGACTCTCGCACGATGCTCTACCTCGAAACGGACAGACTCTCAACGTTCGCATTACTATACCCCAGGTTTGGCCCTTGTAAAGTCAACAAGCGTTCGCTGCCTGCCTCCCTTGACGCAACCATGCAGTCCGGGTTATATATTTTCTCGCATCCACGCCCGGATGGTGAAATTGGCAGACACGCTAGTTTCAGGTACTAGTGCTCGAAAGGGCTTGGGGGTTCAAGTCCCCCTCCGGGCAGTAAAAAGCAAGAGCCGCCGAAAGGTGGCTTTTGCTTTTTACGACAAGCCCGAGGGTGACTTGTAGCGGGGCCGCCGGACGGCGGTCATATGATACGATTCCTTGCACTGGCATGCGAAGCACGTTACCGGAGCGAGCGCATAGCAGAGCGAGGAAGAGCGCCCTGGATGGGCGCATAAGCGAGTGGGGCGGGCTCATCGCCGCGAACCGGTGCGCGGCAGAAGGCGGGACAGGAGCGGCCCGAGACTCGAAGGACCACGGGGGTACTGGGGCTTGCCCCTGCCCGTTAAAGTCGAGCCGCGGTAGCCAAGCCCCCCTGCGGGCAAAATGTCCGAGCGGAGCCGAGGACATTTCGCCCGGGTACCCCCGGCCAAAGAGTGACAGATCGCGCCCCGCGGCAGCGGTCGATTTGACATCGATTCTGTCCCTGCCTATATTCAGCAGTATGGATGACCCAGGGACAGTCGATGAATATATCCAGCAATATCCCCCAAATATCCGAGTCCTGCTTGAGGAAATTAGAGCTGTCATACGGGCATCAGCTCCCGAAGCCAAGGAACGCATCAGCTATAAAATGCCCACCTATACCATGAACAAGAACCTGATCCATTTCGCCGCGTTCAAGAATCATATAGGACTCTATCCGACACCCAGTGGGACAGCCGCGTTTGAGAAGGAGCTCTCTGCCTATGTACGGGGGAAAGGATCGGTGCAGTTTCCGCTTGACAAGCCAATGCCATTGGATTTGATAAGGCGGATAGTGCTCTTCAGGGTGCAAGAGGACAACCACTAGTAGTAGCTGGATTTCCTTGGCATATCATAAGTTCTACGAAATGAGGATTCTCTGTGGCCAAGCAAATCTGGATAAACCTCCCTGTTCGGGATATCGAGAGATCCAAAAAATTCTTTGTGGCTCTGGGCTTTTCCTTTGACAGCGAGCATGGCAATTCCGAGACTTCAGCTTCTTTGATCATTGGTGAAAAGAACGTTGTTGTCATGCTGTTTGCAGAAAAGGTATTCAGGAGTTTCACCGGACACGATATCATCGATCCATCGAAAGGCTCCGAAGTACTGCTCTCCCTCGATGCTGGAAGCAAGCAAGAGGTTGATGAGTTCTTGCAGAAGGTGAAAGGGGCGGGCGGAACAATCTTCGGCGAACCAGATGACAAGGGCTGGATGTATGGGTTCGGTTTTGCTGATCTGGATGGACACCGGTGGAATATGCTGTACATGGATATTTCCCGGATGCCAGGGCGATGATTTGCAGTGCTATTTCTCGTTGCCTCTCTTGAAATTGCCTGTCATCTTTGCCAGAAATAACTGCATCTCGTATTTATTGTCGAGATCAATGACCTTCTGTAGCTTGTTGTAGATCTTGCCGGCAGCGGTGAAGACTTCCTTGCCCTTGTAGTAGATCAGAGCCTTCTTGTCTTTCAGGAGTCTGTATGAGAAGGGCATCTCATCAAATAGAATAGTACGTTTATTTTCCATTCATTCCCTCGGTTGAACAAGTGATGTGATCTTTGCGATTGTCATCGGTGCCGACCCTTCACAGAGGTTGGTAGCATTATGAAAAATTGTTTTGCCGTCATCCAGGACTCGGTTGACCGATCTCATTGGCCTTGCAGGTTCCTCATCCATCAGTGAGGGATATTTCCATGATAGCTACCGAGGAAGAGACTGGACATGACGCATCCGGTAGTCGCAAGCCCAGTACAAAGCAAGAATCGACAACATTGGAAAGGTCGATGATACGCAGGGGGCTCCGAATGCAAGCCGCGAGTACCAATGCACGATCATCTATGGAAGCGTATGAGACGCCTCGCTACCCGATGTATTTCTTTCCGATGATAGCATCCATATCGAGCCTAAGTATTGTCACCGCATCGTATGATCTGTCGGATTTGATATTGCGCTCGAATATTGGCTGCGGGTCATTTTCCAGATGATCGAGGAGTACCTGTAATCCATGTTTCTTCTCGTGCAGTTCATCGACAATGGACATCTTCCCTCTGATGACCAGGGATTCGTAGTCATGATCGCACTTTGTCTCAAGATAGCCGTTATCCCTGATCAACGTTGCACAGACAGCAGGATTCCGTCTGATGAAGTCAAGTTTGTCGCCCTTGTTGGCGCAATGAAAGTAGAGGGCATTCCTGGCTGCATCGTAACCGTAGCTCATGGTTACAATATATGGAATGTTGTTATCGCATAAGGCAAGTGTGATGTGGTTGCCCCATCCTAGAAGAGCCTGTTTCGCATCATCTTCCAGAATTTCATTGCGCTTGCGTTTGGGATGGTATTGGTCCATTGATGTCTCCTCTATGAGTGGCTGACGCTTGTGCACATGCTGGCCCTTGGAATTCCATAAATATTGTGAGTGATCTGGCTATAAGATCAAGCGGTGGCCTTCGTGCCGCTGAACCACGGCATCTCCTTCCCGGTAACCCATTGTATCCTCAATCCCAGCTGTGCCGCGTGATGCTGGATGTGCCTCGTGTTGTACACATACAGTTCGGCTCTGCTTGTCTTGCGGAACTCGATCCCGGATGTGCCCGTCAGGCTTTCCCTCGTTTCCGATTCGACTGCGGCCTTGAGTTTCGAGGTGCAATGAGCGAGGTAGTCCAGACAGAATGCCTTTTCGTAGAGGTTTCTGGGGATCTTGTCTTCCAGTTCCTCATAGTCCTTGAAGACATCCTTATGGGCTTTATGGAAGGCTTGATCCTTGGACGGTACTGTATCCCGACCAAGATAATAGTCTGCATAAAACAATGCATGGAAGACTACCTGCGAGAATGGGTAATCCTTGTGCGGCTCCTGCCATTCAGCATCAGGGCAGGAATCCATGCAGTACTTCAACGTATCGAGCGCCGCTACCATCTGGCTGGTGATCAGCCCCTTGATAGTCTCTAGCATCGTCTGCTCCATTCTGTTCGACATGGAAGAGCTGCTCCGAAGTATATATTGATTCCGGCACCATTGTACACGGTATTGTGATGCCTCATCGCGGTGCAGATGGATGGGGCGAAACATATAGAAAAAGAAGGCGGATCGAGGTCTGCTCTGGATTTGGAACTGCAGACGGACAAGTGCAGAGCCCTGCAAACTGGGCATTGTTATTTTTCTGGAACGTTCTATACTACCAGCCGTAGCTTTTTGCTATATAATGCAACAGCAATCTTCATAGGGGTGTGCATGCCGGACCATCCAAATGCAAAAAGATCGCGAGCAAGTACTAGCGCCGCCCGCAAGCAAGGCGAGAAGGCCATGCGCCTGAGTGGGGCGACCGCTGAAATGATGTTGAACGTAGCCGGCGAGATCATCATGGCTCAGGACGTCGATGGTACCATAACGCTCATGAATGAGAGCGGGCACAGGATTTTAGGCTATGAACCCCCAGAGCTGATAGGTCGTAACTGGTTCGATATTCGCCAGCCCGAGAAACACAGGCAGGAGCTTCGGGGCTTCTTTGAGATGCTGAAAAACAGTGCGGGCGATGAAGTCGTGATGCACGAAGATGAACTGGTAAACAGGCAGGGCGAGTGGAAGACAATCCGATGGCGCAACGTGATACTTCGGGACAAGGCCGGAGCCTTCCTCGGTCTATTCAGTTCAGGCGAAGACATCACGGAGAGCAAGCGCGTCGAGGCGGCCTTGCGAGAGAGCCAGGAGCGCTTCGAGTTCGCCCTGGAGGGCAGCAAGCTTGGCGAATGGGACTGGAACCTCAAGACCAATACGATACAGCGAAATGAGCGGTGGGCCCAGATGCTGGGATACCCCCTGTCGGAGCTGGAAGCCACCTTGCAGCAAGGTATCGATCTGCAGCACCCTGATGACCGTGAGCGGTCGTGGAAGGCTGTCCAGGATCACCTGCAGGGCAAGACGGAATACTATGACATCTCATACAGGATGCGAGCCAAGGATGGCCGCTATCACTGGATACATGACTGTGGCAAGATCATGGAGCGCGACAAATCCGGCGTTCCGCTTCGTCTCTGCGGCACTCACACTGATATTACCGAGCAGAAACAGGCCGAGGAAAGAATCAATACGCTCCTGGCCGAGAAGGGATTGATCCTCAAGGAGGTCCATCATCGTATCAAGAACAACATGAATACAATGATGAGCCTTTTGTCACTGCAAGCCGCAAACGCTGCGGATGCGTATGCGCGTGACGCACTTGAGGATGCCGGCAAGCGCATGCAGGCGATGGCCCTGTTGTACGAAGAGCTCTACTTGTCTTCTGATTTCAGGCGGGCTCGGGTTGGCGATTATCTGTCCGCGCTGGTCGATCAGATCATTGCCAATTTTCCGAATAGTCCGATGGTCAGCGTTACAAAACATTTTGATGATCTTGTCCTTGACGCCAGACAGCTGCAGCCGCTTGGAATCATAATCAACGAGCTTTTAACCAACACGATGAAGTATGCTTTTAGGGGCAGATCCCATGGAGTGATCACCGTGACGATAACCCACGCCCAAGGACTTGTCATAGTGATCGTGCGGGACGATGGCATTGGCCTGCCCGATGGGTTCAGCCTGGAACGGTCAACGGGTTTCGGACTGCAGCTTGTCCAGGGACTGATGCAGCAGTTGCGGGGTTCGATGCGATTCGAGAACGACAGTGGCACGAAGGTTGTTCTGGAATTCAGGCACTAGCGGGCAGATCATGTTCTTGCGGTCAGCGCTCACCGAACAGTGGCCGCAGCTTCTCGATCGCTGCATGTAGTGCCTGCCGTGCCGCGGGATCGTTAGTACGATCGATCCTGTCAGCTGTCATCCACAAATCCCGGATATCATCACGCTGAGCAGACATCAATAGCCCGATATCGACCCTTGGGCCGTTCCTGTCTCTGACGCTGGAACAATTCCGCAGCTTCTCGGCAAGCTCATCATACAGACTCATCATCATGTCCTCCCTGTCGGTATCCATGGCAAACCACCGATTGCCACGCCCGCGCGCACTTCGTTGACAGCGCTACTTTGATGATTATACTTCTTTTTTTCCCAGGGTTCGTTCTTCAGCGGCTCTGTATTCTTCATCAGGCGACAAAAGGCTGGATATGCCGCAGACAACACGCAAGACAATCCTCCTTGTAGAAGATGAAGCCATAATCGCCATGTCGGAGAAATCAGCGCTCGATAAATACGGATATTCCGTGCTGACCTCGATATCCGGTGAGAATGCCATAGAGGCGGTCAGGGATAGACCCGAGATCGACCTGGTGCTGATGGACATAAATCTGGGTGCCGGCATGGACGGGACGCAAGCCGCTGAGGTCATGCTGCGCGAGCGCGACATACCCATCATCTTCCTGTCTTCGCATAGCGAGCGCGAGATTGTGGAGAAGACAGAGAAGATCTCCTCGTATGGCTATGTTGTCAAAAACTCTTCGATAACGGTATTGGACGCCTCGATCAAAATGGCGTTCAAGCTTTTTGATGAGAAGGAGAAGTCAAAAGAACTCAATAACCGGCTCAACGCGACGCTTGAAGCCATACCCGACCTCATGTTCGTGGTCGACAAGGATGGATATTTCGAGTCATACCACAATACGCCGAGTCCAATCAGCCTGGCGATGGCTTCAGACAGGATCATAGGAAGCAACCTGCGAGATATCTTCCCGCCTGAGGAAGTGGAGCGGCAATTGGCTCTGTACCACGTGTGCCTCAAGACCGGGCACGTGCAGACACACCAGTACGAACTGACTATTGATGGCAAGCGGCAGTATTTCAGCCTGCAGCTTGCAAGGCTTGACGCCAGCCATGTGCTGTCGACCATCCATGACATTACCCTGCAGGAAGAAGCACTTGCCGCAAAGCAGACGATCGCGGAGCGCTTCGCATTCGCATGCGAGGCAGGCGGCATCGGGATCTGGGAATACGACCTGGCCGATGGCAAGCTCGTGTGGGACGCGCAGACATACAGCCTCTTTGGCAGCTCGGCCCAACGGTTTCCCGCGGCTGGTGACGCGTGGCAGGCCCTGATGCATCCCGATGACAGGCTGCGCAGCGAGCAGGCGCTGCGGCAAGCCGCGTCTGGCTCTGGCGCGTATGATGATGAGTACAGAGTGACGTGGCCCGATGGGTCGGTTCACACCCTCCGTTCGATCGCCAGGGTGCGTCGCGGGCCGGACGGCAGCATTGCCAGCTTCATCGGGATCAACCTCGACATGACCAGACTGCGTCTCGAAGAAGCGGCGCTGCAGGAAAGCATGGCCATGTTCACGACGCTGTTCAAGACGATACCGTACCCGGTCATCATTATCGATGCCGAAGAAGATCGGTACATCGACGCCAATGATGCGGCATTGCAGAGTCTTGGCTATTCATACGACGAACTGCTCGGCAAGAACGGGATCGAACTCGGCATAGCGAGCGAGCAAAACCGCGCCGTGGCGGAGCGGCTGATCGAAGAGGCCGGGTGCTTCAAGAACCTGGAGATGAGCTTCATTGCCAAGGGCGGCCATAAGCATATTGGCCTGGTTTCGGGGCAGCTGGTAAGCACGAAGAACAGGTCCTACGTGATTCAGACCATCGCCGATATTACATCGCAAAAGCTGGCCGAGCGCCAGTTGCTTGAGCGCGAGGCCCGCTTTATACAGGCGGAGAAGATAGCGAAGATAGGCAGCTGGACTCTTGACCTTGCCACCGGTACGATTATTGCCTCGCAGGGGGCTGACGCGATTTATGGCATACAGCTTGCCAGTCTGCCGCTGAAAGACGTACAGCAAATTCCCCTGCCTGAGTATCGAGCCCTGCTGAATACGGCGCTGGCAAATCTGATGGCCAGGGACATCCCGTACGATCTTGAATTCAGGATCCAAAGGCCCTGCGACGGCGCTCTGGCCGACATCCACTCTGTCGCCCGTCTGGACAAGTCGACCAATACAGTGCTCGGCGTTATCCAGGACATCACCGCGCAGAAGACGGTGGAAGCACGGTTGAGGCACAGTACGGCCGCGCTTGATCTAATCCTCAATTCCTCGGCTGAGTCGATATACGGGCTGGACCTTGCGTATCGGTGCACCTTCATCAACACCTCCGGGCTGAGGCAACTTGGGTATCGATCTTCTGGGGAACTGATAGGCAAGGACATGCACGCGATGATTCATCATAGCCATGCGGATGGCCAGGAGTTTCCCGTTGAGTCATGCAGAATATACAACGCGCTGCGGGCCGGTGATAGTGTCCACAGCGATGATGAAGTCTTCTGGCGCGCCGATGGGACGTACTTCTCCGCGGAGTACTGGGCATATCCGCAGATCGAGGGCGACAAACTGACCGGCTTTGTCGTCAGCTTTCTGGACATATCGGAGCGAAAGTCGGCGGAGCGGACCATTCAGAGGCTGCTTGCGGAGAAGGAACTGATACTCAGGGGAGTGCACCACCGCATCAAGAACAACATGAACACGATTTCGAGCCTTCTGGCGATACAGTCCGATTCACTGCCAGACCCCATAGCCAGAGCTGCTCTCGAGGATGCGGAGAGGCGGGTGCAGAGTATGGCGCTGCTGTATGAGCAACTCTACAATGGATCAAATGTCACCGAGTTGTCGATTGCAGAGTATCTCTCACCGCTCATCGATGGGATTGTCGCCAATTTCCCGAACGCTGCGGCGATCAGGTTAGAGAAGCGGCTTGATTATTTTGTACTTGATGCCAGACAGATGCAGCCTCTGGGCATCATTATCAACGAAGTCTTGACCAACGCCATGAAGCACGCGTTCCGCGGCCGGAGTAGCGGTACGATATCCATAGCCGCCACCGAGAATGGCGGACGCGTGAGGCTCACCTTCCATGACGATGGTAATGGAATACCGGTGGCAGCCGATCTTGACGCCTCGAGCGGATTCGGAATAAAGCTTATGAGAGGACTGGCCGAGCAACTGCACGGATCGATTCAGATAGAGAACGACAGCGGTACGACCATTGTGCTGGAGTTCGAGAAGTTGGGTACTGGCCAAGCCTGAGCAAGGCGGGTTGCCCCGCCTTGTAGCTTACTTTTTGGCTGGTCTTCCCTTTTTCTTGGGGTCGGGAACAGGCGCGGCCATCTTGGGCGCGCTTGTCTTGGGCGCGGCTGTCTTGGCCGGTGCCTTGGCCGGTGCCTTTGCAACAACGGGAGCCGGAGCATCGGCCAGCTTCTTCATCTCCGTCGCTACGACCTGGGCCAGGGCGCTGAGTTCGTCGTTGATCTTTGCGGATTTTGCCTGCAATGATGCGACACGCTTCGAAATCTGGGCAAACGGATTGACTTTGGGCATGATTCGTCCTTTATGAAACGTATAGTGATAGTATCCGATATAACGTACTCTGGCGCAAGTGGCAGAAATGCATAATGCTTGAGTAGTTCCTCGAAGCTTGTTACAGCCGGATTGGGGCCACCATTGCTGGTATCAGTCTACCGGAGGGCGGCCCCTGCTGGTATGCATTTGGGCCTGCCAACAAGCTTCGTGAAACTACATGGGAATGCTGTCTGGAAGGTACATGATGAACAAGAAAGCGACGTTGACATATTTTGGACGATCCTCCGTCAAGGTGGTGAGCGCAGCGGGCTTCACGGTGTACTTTGACCCATACGCGCCTGGTGACTACTCCATGCCGGCCGATCTGGTGCTGGTGACTCACGGACATGGTGACCACAACGCGGTCAACCTCGTCTCACTGAAGCCAGAGGGCCTGATACTCGCACCGTCGGGCGCCGTAAGCGGCCACACGTTTCAGGCCATCCATGAGGGCAGCGTGGTTCAGGTGGGGCCGGTCAGTGTGCGAGCCGTGGCCGCGTACAACAAGAACCATGACAGGGCATCGTGCGTCGGGTATGTGGTCGATCTTGGCGGCATCGTGGTCTACCATGCCGGTGATACGTCATACATTCCGGAGATGGCTTCACTGGCTGGCTACGGCATCGATTACGCCCTGCTGCCGACGGATGGCTTCTATAATATGGATGGAGCCGAGGCCGCGCGTTGTGCCCATGCTGTGCGGACACGGGTCGCTGTAGCCATCCATTCGAGCAGGGACCAGCTCTATAGCGCGGCCAACGCGGCCACGCTTGTGTATGCGCACGCACTCGCGCCGGAACCCGGAGAAATTTTCGAAATGTAAAAATATCGATTGACCAAATAGTGCAAATATCGACTATACTCAATATAGCGGAGGCATTATATGGCAGTAATCGGAAGTGTCCTGTGCGGCTTGACTCTCAAGAGCCCCATCATCGTCGGGAGCAGCGGCAAGACCGGGTCGGCAGACCATGTCGCCGAGCTCGCGGCTGCCGGCGCCGGCGCCGTGGTTCTCAAGTCGATATTCGAGGAGCAGATTCTCGATGAGGCGGCAAGGGAGGCCGGCAAAGGCGGCATCGTCTATGGCCAGGATGACTTGGACGGCTACATCAAATTTTATGAAAAGAAGCACTCGATAGCGCAATATGTGCGCCTGGTCCGTGACAGCAAGGCCGGGTGTTCCATTCCGGTGATAGCCAGCGTCAACGCGACGAGCGGCAAGGAATGGCAGAATATAGCCTCCGAGCTGGCCGGTGCCGGCGCCGATGCCATACAGCTTAACCTGTTTGTCTCTCCGTTCGATGATGCCGACCAGCAGGCGCGTATCGAGGACACATACACCGACACCGTACGCACGGTTAAAGCGATAACGAAGCTGCCGGTCATAGCCAAGATCGGTAGCTATTTTACCAGCATTCCAGGAATCGTAGGCGCGTTGCGGCAAGCCGGCGCTGATGGTGTCGTGCTCTTCAATCGATACTACACGCCTGATTTTGACATAGAGAAGCTTTCGGCTCTGCCATCCGCGACTCTTAGCCAGCCTTCGGAATATCTCATGTCGCTCCGCTGGGTATCGTTGCTGTCGTGGTCAGCCGGCATTCCGTTGGTCGGAGCGAGCGGCATCCACGACGGCAAGGCCCTCATCAAGCTGTTGTTGGCTGGCGCCCCCGCCGTCGAGGTTGTCAGCACGGTGTATCGCCACGGACTCAAGCAGATCAAGCTGATGAACGATGGGCTCGCGGCCTGGATGGACGCGCATGGGCATGCCACGATTGAGTCCTTCAGGGGAACCATGGCTGTTGAACACGGAGCCAACAGGAGCGCCCTGGAACGCTTCCACTACATGAAGACATACGGCGGTGTGGCCGAGTAGCGACACGTCCCGGATCCCCCTCGAATATTGATGAATTTGAGGATTTACAGAGTTCGATATCTATACTACTATCTATATAAAGTTGTATATATATCGATATGAGTATAATCATGGAGGCATCATGAGATTGAAAAGCGGATTGCCATTCCTCATCATATCTCTGGCTGTCGTGTGGGTGCTTGTAACAGCGAGCCTCCGCTCCGATGAGCTTCTGATTGGTGGATTGGTGGCAGTGATCATCGCGCTGGCGGTGCACAAGGTCTCGGGGGTCTACTCCGGGATCCGCCTGACACCCAAGGCATTGGTCTTCGCCATCGTGTATTTTCTTATATTCCTGCGGGAACTGGTCAAGGCCAACCTCGACGTGGCGGTGCGCGTCCTCAAGCCTTCATTGCCTATAAACCCGGGCATTGTCGAGGTGAAGACCGGCATGCAATCCCAGCTGGGCAAGCTTGTGCTGTCAAACTCGATAACGCTGACTCCTGGCACGCTGACGCTCGATGTGCAAGGTGATCGCATGTTCATCCACTGGATCGATGTGAAGGGAGACGACATTGACGCCTCGACCGCGGCCATAGTCAGTGTCTTTGAACGTACCCTGAAGGAGGTTGTGGAATGATCCTGATCATATCCATGGCATTGATAGGATTGGCCGCCTTGCTGACCGTCATCAGGTTGCTCAGGGGGCCGACTGCTTTTGACCGGCTCGTCGCGTCGGACGTCCTGTCAGTGATATCGGCTGCCTTCATGGCGGTCTACAGTGTCTCCACCGGCAGCATCTTCTTCATGGACGTTGCGATAGTCGATGTGATCATCGGCTTCATAGGCGTTGTGATGATAGCGCGTTTCCTGCAGGGGGTACTGAAATGACCATAGTCGGAGACGCGCTGATTCTCATTGGAAGTGTATTCCTGGTACTTGGCGGGCTTGGCCTGATCCGAATGCCGGATGTATACAACAGGCTGCAGACCGGAACCAAAGCATCAACGCTGGGTGCCATGAGCATTCTGCTCGGTAGCGCCTTTCTGGCGCCGGGGATCGCGGCCAAGGCCGTGCTGCTTGTCATTTTCATCGCGCTGGCCAACCCCATATCGTCAAGCACCATTGGACGAAGTGCCCACAAGGGCGGCGTTCCGCTGGCGCCTGGGAGCATGCGCGACGACCTGAAAAAGAAAGAGGAGGCCAGCTCATGACCACCTGGATCGTACTCGCCGTGAGCCTATTGCTGATCCTTATGGCCCTCGCGGCTATCTTCAGCCGTTCGCTGGCCTCGGCCATCATCCTTCTGTCTACGCTGAGTCTGTTTACGGCGTTGCTGTTCGTCCTGGTCGCCGCACCCGATGTCGCGATTACCGAGGCGGCGATAGGCTCTGCCCTGACAACCGTCGTATTCGTTCTGGCGCTGTACCGCACCAGAAACGCCTTGGCCGCCGACGGCAAGTCGGCCAAGAATGCCGCCGACGAGAGCAGCGTGGCGCTGCGCTCCAGTTCGGAGGGTACCAATGCGTAAGCTCGCAGGCATACTTCTGATTGGCGGTCTTGTATTCTATATGGCCTCGCTGGTGCCGGCGTTGTTCATGCCGAGCGCAAGGACCAGCCTCGATTCAATCGGCACGCCCATCATCGAGTCGTCGGAGCGCGTGAGCGGTTCGGCCAACGTGGTGACGGCGATCGTGGTTCAATACCGCGGGCTGGACACCCTGGGTGAGGTCACGGTGCTCTTCCTGAGCGCGCTCGGTGTGGCGATTCTGGCCTCCGGGCTGCGGGACGATGTGTTCAGCTCGATGTTCGCCCAGGACGACGGCGGCTTCATTTTGCAGGCCGGCGGTCGGTTCCTGTTCCCATTCATCATCCTGATAGGCGTCTACATCATACTGCATGGCCACCTTTCACCCGGTGGTGGATTCCCCGGCGGCGTGCTGATAGCCACCGCGCTGTTCATTCTGATCCTGACCGGCGAGTCGTCGCATATGCCGCATCGATTGCTCAACGTGCTTGAAGGCATCGCCGGGCTCGGCTTTATCGGTCTTGGGGCACTTGGTTTCATGGGAACGGAGCAATCGTTCCTGACCAATGTCCTGCCCAAGGGCGAGTACATGACGCTGTTCAGCGCCGGTTTCATACCGTTCATATACGCGATGGTGGGCATGAAGGTGGCAAGCGAACTGACGACGGTGGTCGCGACGCTCACCGAGGCTCCGGTGAACACCGAGGCTCCGGTGAACACCGAGGCTCCGGTAAACACCGAGGCTCCGGTGCATGGTTCGACAAAAGAAAAGGGGCGCCCATGATTTCCACGGCCCAAATACTGTACGTGACATCCTTTGCCCTGATACTGATCGGGCTCTACGCGGTGGTAACGCAGCGTAACCTGATCCGCATCGTGATCGGTCTCAATGTGTCCGACGTGGGCATCAACCTGCTGCTGGTGACGCTCGGCTTCATCGATGGCGGCAAGGTGCCGATCTTCGCTCCGGGCCAGGCCGCGGGTCTCATGGTCGATCCCGTTCCGCAAGCCCTGGTGCTGACATCAATAGTCATCGGTTTCGGCGTTACCGCGCTGATGCTCACGCTGGTGATGCGCATCTATGCGCACCATGGCACGATAGACGCTTCAAGACTGAGGGGACTCAAATGGTAAGCCCCATGCTGTTCATAATCGCTCCGCTGGCCGCAGCCTTCGTGATGATCATATTCAACAACCGCGGTCTGGCCATAGCATTGTCGCTGTTGACGCCGCTCGGGCTGGCTCTGCTCGGGTTGTCATGGCTGCCACTGACGCTGGTGCAGGCCCAGCCCATACTCGTTGCCTCGATACCCGCGCCCCTGGGCATTCCGCTGAGCCTGGACGCTCTTGGTACTGGCATGGCCCTTCTGGTCGCCGCGAGCGCGCTCCTGGTCGTGCTGTACTCAACGGTCTACATGCAGCACGGTCACAAGCAGGTATCGTACTACGCGGTGGTCATGCTCCTTCTGACGGCTTCCTTCGGGCTCGTGTTGACCAGGGACATCTTCAACCTGTTCGTGTTTTTCGAGATTCTGTGCATTTCCTCATATATCCTTGTTTCCTGGGAGCAGGATGGAGCGGCGCTCGAGGCATCGTTCAAGTACATGGTGCTTGGATCCATTGGCTCGACTTTCCTGCTGGTGGCGATAGCCCTGGCGTACCGGGTCGCCGGCAGCCTCGATATGGCCAGCGTCGCCACTGCCTTCGCAGCCGCGCCACGTGGCTATGTGGTCCTGGCCTCGGTGATGTTCCTCTTCGGCATCGGCGTCGAGGCGGCGATATTCCCGGTAAACACCTGGCTGCCCGACGCCCACTCCTCGGCGCCGAGCTCGGTCAGCGCCCTTCTGTCAGGCTTCGTCATCGAGCTGGCCCTGGTCATCACGTTCAGGGTGCTGAGCACCGTATTTGCCGCGGTGAACATGCTGCCGGTGTTGCAGGTGCTTGCTCTGGCCGGCGTGCTTGTCGGCGAGTTCTCGGCCTTCGGCCAGAAGGACCTCAAGCGGATGCTGGCGTACTCCAGTATCAGCCAGATAGGCATCATGCTGTTCGCGTTCTCGCTCGGAACCCCGACTGGCGCACAGGCTGGCCTGTCACACCTCTTGATGCACGCCGGCGCCAAGTCGGCACTGTTCCTGATCGCCGGATACTTCATCGTGCGGACAGGCAGCAGGCTGATAGAGGACTACCAGGGGCTCGGCCGGCGCATGCCTGTATCAGCCGCGCTGTTCGGGCTTGCGGCACTGTCGCTGGTTGGCGCTCCTCCGCTGTTCGGTTTCTTTACCAAGTTCCAGATTCTCTCCGCCGCAGCTGACATGGGGGGCGTCATGGCTTGGTTTGGCATCGCGGTCATTCTGTTTGGTACGGTGCTGGAAGCCATCTACCTGTTCCGCGTCATCCGCGTACTGTTCGGGTCGTCCGAGCAGACCGCCCGCGCGGAGATGGAGTGGCCGGCCCTGACAGCGGTAGCGCTGTTCACCGCACTGGTCGTGTTCGGAGCCCTGCTCCTGCCAACCTTGTCATCCATGATCGGCCCGATAGCCGATGGGCTTTCTACCCTGCACTGATAGGAAGGTATGATGTATACGCAAGCATTGTTATTTCTTCCGCTGATCGGGTTCGGTCTCAGTGCGATCCTCATGGGAACCGCGCGTCGCCATCAGGCGATATTGAAGACCGTCGCGTTGATCGGCTTTCTGGCCATTGCGGCCGCGGCGGCGCTGGCCGGTCCCGAGGCCGGTAGCCTGCTGCAGGGGCCGACCCTGTTTGGCTCCCCGCTGATCTTCGGGCTGACCGATCTGTCATGGTACTTTGTGCTTATGGTTTCCGGCATAACGCTGCTGACTGTGTTCTTCTCCATCGGCGCGCTGCGCGATAGCGGATCGTATCCCATGTACTACGCCTGGCTCTTTGCCAAGGTCTTTGGGATGTTTGGCGTGGTACTGGCGCGGGACCTCCTGTCATTCTTCATCATGTGGGAGATCATGAGCTGGGCGACGTACTTCGTGATGCAGCAGGGCCGGGAAGAGGCCAGGACCGCCGCTCTCGGGTACCTTGTGTACGCCATTGTCGCGGGCATGGTGCTGCTGGGCGGAGTCATCATGCTCAGGCAGTCGACCGGCAGCTTTGATTTCGACGTGATATCGAAGGCGATCAAGGGCTACGATCTGGCCACGACCGTCGTGGCTCTTGTCCTGATCCTGGTGCCGATGCTGATAGAATCGGCGGTGTACCCGGTGCATGGCTGGCTGCCTGATTCGTATGCATCGACCGAGACATCGATAACGGCCTATTTGTCCAGCATATCGACGCGCATCGGCGTCTATGGCGTCGTGTTCTTTGTCTTCGTAATATTCGGCGTCAAGGTTGTCGATTCCATTGGCTTCTCGAGCCATCTGAACCTGCGCTCGATCCTGCTGGTGCTGGCGGCCCTGACCGCCGTTCTGCCAACCTACACGGCCCTGTTCCAGCACGATGCCAAACGGCTCGTCACCTGGCACTCGATAGGGCAGGGTGGCTACATGCTGCTTGGACTGGCGACAGCCTCCACCCTCGGAACGGCCGGCGGCCTGTTCCACATATTCAATCACCTGACGTACGTGTCACTGATCGTGTTCAGCATCGCCGCGGTCGAATATCGAACCGGCACAACCAACCTGAACAAGCTTGGTGGCCTGATCACCAAACAGCCGGTCGCCTTCCTGGGCATGCTGTTCGGCATAATTGGCCTTGCGGGCATTCCGCCGATGAACGGCTTCGTGTCCAAGTGGTTCATATACCGTTCGCTCATACTGGGCGGCTATCCATTCATAGCGCTGGCGGCCTTCATTGCCACGGTGGGCACGATCATGTCGGTGTACAAACTGATACACAACATGTTCCTCGGGCAGTTGCCGGAACGGTATGACAACGTCAAGGAAGTTGGTTTCTGGATGCAGGTGCCCATCCTGGTGCTGATGGCAGTGGTTCTGGTTACCGGCGTCTGCCCGGGGCTGATATTGCAATGGATAGCGAAGATCCAGACAAGCCTGGGCGTCATCCCGATAGCGTATACGCTCGGTGGCGTCGCGAGTTCTGCTGGCGACCTGAACATGATGGTCGTCACGAGCGTCTTCGGAATTACGTTCCTCGTCGGGGCTCTGATATTCCTCATCGGCGGCAAGCGCCGTATTGTGTCGCAGTACGATAATTACGCCGCGGGTCACTTCCTTTCCAAGGATGTGCCGTACAATTTCAATTACCATTTTTACAGCGCTTTCGAGCACATCTTCAATTCGCTGTACCAGGCTGAACCGGTCAAGACGACCGAACGCAACCTGGGCAGGCTGGTGCGCATCACCGGCGACTATATCCGCCGATTCTTCACGGGACAGATCAATACCTACGCTGCGTACTACGTCGCGGCGATCATCGTCGTGCTCGTGGTACTCAAGGGGGTCCTATGAACTCCGGTCTTGGCCTCATCGTCTGGATAATCGCCTATCCTTTCGTGAGCTTCTCATTAGGTGTGTTGCTCGGCGGCTATGGCCGCAAACTCACCGCCCGCATCCAGCGCCGCGTCGGCCCCAGCTGGATACAGCCGTTCTATGACGTGGTCAAGCTGATGTCCAAGAAGACCAACGTCAGCCACGGCTACATGCACGATGTGGCTATGATGATGCTCGTCGGCGGCACACTGTTGACGATGTACTTCGTGCCGGTGCCCGGCTTCCATTACTTCAGCCAGTTCGGTGACTACATCGTCATCATGTACATCATGCTGGTGCCGCCCCTGGGCATGGCGCTCGGCGTCGGCCAGACGGCCAACCCCAACGGCAGCATCGGCATAGCCCGCGCGCTCCAGATGCTCGCCGGCTACGAGGTGACATTCGTGCTGACCTTTATCGGTTTTGCGATGAAGGCAGGAACGACAAGCATGTACGACCTGATGATGCTGCAACAGTCCGGCGGCGTCGCCACCTGGGGCATCGTGACCAATCCGCTACTCGGTATAGCAGCGCTCTTTGCCCTGCAGGGCATGATGAACGAGAAGCCGTTTGAAGTGATTGTCGCCCCGCACGAGATAGCGACCGGACCGATGACCGAGATGGGCGGCAAGTACCTCGGGATGATGTTCATACAGCACCTGATCAACCTGGTGGTTGAACTTACCATATATATGAACCTGTTCCTGGGTGGAGCTCTGAACTGGTTCGAGTACATTGTAAAACTCTTTACGCTCTTTACCCTGGTCCTGGTTGTCAACGCCGTATATGGCCGGTTCCGGACCGACTCGGCCCTGCGCTTCTTCTGGAAACTCCCTCTGCCGATGGCGGCCCTGGGCGTGATCTTCATCATGTGGAACGGTAAATAAGGGAGGCTTTCGATATGGCTGAGAAGGAGCTGACCCAGCGAAGCGCCTGGGACAAGGTGCTCGCGAATTTAAGGAAGCGAAGCCTGTGGATGCTTCACTACTGCACCGGTTGCGGCGCGGTCGAACTGCCGCCCACGATGACATCTCGCTTTGACATGGAGCGCTTTGGCATCATGCCGATGGTTACGCCGAGGCAGGCAGACATCCTCTTGATCACCGGGTACCTGAGCGTCAAGACGCTCAAGCGCGTGATCCTGATATACGAGCAGATGGTGGCGCCCAAGTACGTGGTGGGTTTTGGCAGCTGCACTATCAATGGCGGCATGTACTGGAACAGCTACACCACGATCAAGGCGCTTGACCGCTATCTGCCGGTCGAGATGTATCTGGCCGGCTGCATGCCCAGGCCCGAAGCGATCATTACGGGCTTCAACTCCCTGATAGACAAGATTGCCAAGGGTGAGGCCAACAGTTGGAAGGATTACTACGAGAACTACGAGTTCTACCACAAGAACCAGGAGCATGTGTTCGGCGACATCGAGACGCATCATGATGTACCGGCGGACGGCAAGTACTTCAGGGTTGTGGAGGCGAAACGATGAGCGAATTGATTAGAACCCCAAGCGCCGGGCGTCCGCTCGCCGCGCTTGGTGCGGCCCGTGGCGCCGACGCGATTATGGCGGCTATCGTCGCGGAGACGGGGTCGGCCGAATTCCACGCAAAGGGCGCGCGCAGGGTCGAAGGCCAGGTCAAGGCCGATGCGCTGCATTCATTCGCGGCGGCGATGAAATCGCGCGTCGGTTTCGAGCACCTGTCGGCGATAAGCTGCGTCGACTGGATAGCCCAGGGCGAATTCGAGCTTGTCTATCACTTCTGGAGCTACCGGGACAATTGCCTGGTGTCGGCGCATGTGCGCATAGATCGTGCCACCGCATCGATGGCTACCATCACCGACCTGTGGATGCCCGCCTCGTTCTTCGAGCGTGACATACACGAATTCTTCGGCGTGGTGTTCCAGGGCAATACGGATCTGGAACGATACATATTGACGGACTGGAAAGGACCACCGCCGATGCGCAAGGATTTCGTGAGCAGGGACTTTGCCCATGAACACTTCCAGTACAAGGACTACGAGCCTACCTGGGACGAGATGATCGAGGGTGGCTACCGCGGTTCGCGCGACAAGACCGGAGGTGCCGAATGAGCAGCATCGTCACCGCCAACAACGGCAAGGACATAATGCCGGGAGCCAACGCCCCCGAAAACCGCGAATACAACATGTTCATAGGGCCTAACCATCCAGGCATCGAGGGCAACTTCGCGCTCAAGCTAACGGTCGAAGGCGATACCATCCTGAAGGCCAAGACAGAGGCCGGCTTCCTGCACCGCGGTTTCGAGAAACTGATGGAGGAGAGGCTCTTCATCCAGAACATAGCGATAGTCTGTCGTATATGCGTGCCAGACCCGGACCCGAACGAGGAGAATTACGCCAGGGCTATCGAATCGATCGCCGGCATCGAGGTTCCGCGCCGTGCCCAGTTCATACGCGTGCTGGTACTGGAACTCAGCCGCATAGCCAGCCATCTCTTCACCTTCGGCGGCCATGCGGGCACGATCGGCCTCTATACCATGCCCAACTGGAGCATATCGGATCGCGACCGCGTGCTTGATCTGTTCGAGGAACTGACCGGTGGGCGCGTCTATCATATCTTCAACATGCCAGGCGGCGTCAGGCGCGATCTGCCCGAGGGCTTCAAGGATAGGGTTCGCAAGGTGATGGATTACATTGAGGAGCGACTGGCCGAATACGATGACCTGTTCTTCAACAACAAGATTCTATTGAACCGCGCCATCGGTATCGGGGTGCTGCCGCAGGACAAGGCCCTGGAATGGGGTGCGACCGGGCCAGACCTGCGTGCCGCCGGGTTTGCGCACGATGTCCGCAAGGACGACCCCTACGAAGTCTACAACGAGCTTGATTTCGAGATCCCGACTGAGCGCGACAGTGACGCATACAGCCGGCTGATGGTCCGCCGTCGAGAGATAGTGCAGTCCATCAACATAGTCCGCCAGGTACTCGAGCGGATGCCCGAAGGGTCTGTCTGGAACAAGCAGCCGAATCCGCTCAAGTGGCGGGTGCCCGCAGGTGACGCGTACGTGCGAACCGAGAGCAGCAAGGGCGAATATGCCTACTACATGGTCAGTGATGGCGGCGTACGCCCCTATCGCGTCCACGTACGCGGCGCCAGCGTTACCCACGGCGTCCACATCCTGGAACACCTGCTCACCGGCGCCCGCATAGAGGACGCCTCGCAGATCATGTTCAGCCTGGACGCCTGCCCGCCCGAAGTGGATCGATAGGAGAGACCGATGGCCATCGACAAGATAGGAAGCGTTTTAAGGCCCTTTGCCGCACTGAAGAACATAGCGGAGAAGCCGGATACCATCGATGTACCAAAGCACTACAGGCCGGCGGCCGAGCGGTACCGGGGTTTTCACACCAATGACCTCGACAAGTGCATCGGGTGCGGCACCTGTGCGGAGATTTGCGACAACGACGCCATACGGATGGTGCCGGTCAAGGGCAGGGAAGCAGGCGTAGGCAAGACTCAGTACAGGCCGACCATAGACTATGGCCGATGCTGCTGGTGCGGCCTGTGCGTCGATATATGCACGACAAACTCGCTGTCAATGACGCGGGAGTATGTGCACATAAGCCCGGATACCAACACCTTCTTCATACTGCCTGACAGCAAGGGCATGCATGGAAAGGGGTTCCCCGAAGGCTGGCATGCCGACGAGCAGATAAACCTGCTCGACCTCAAGCGCGAGCCCATGGAGATGCTGTCCGCGTCCGAGCGCGGCGACTCCTTTGTTGAGATAGTCAAAGGCTTCAGCAAGGAACAGGCGCAGAAGGAAGCCAGCCGTTGTGTTTCGTGCGGGCTGTGCACGGCGACCTGTCCTGCCCACATGAACATTCCCGAGTACATAGAAGCCATCTGGAACGATGACATCGCCGAATCCGGCAGGCAGATGTACAAGACCAATCCGCTGCCGGACATCTGCGGACGCATATGCACCCACGCCTGCGAGACGGCGTGCAGCCTGGGTGTCCGCGGCGAGCCCATAAGCATCCGCTGGCTCAAGCGCTACGCCATGGACCAGATTCCGGCGGACCAGATGAGCACGCTGCTGACGCAGCGCGTCGTCAAACAAGGCGCGCACAGCGTCGCCATAGTCGGCGGTGGCCCCGCCGGATTGGCAGCCGCGTACTACCTCGTGTTGATGGGGTACAAGGTCACGGTTTATGAAAAGTATCCCAAGGCTGGCGGCATGATGCGCTACGGCATGCCCGAGTATCGCCTGCCTTACGAGACGATAGACAAGGACATCGACTTCATCCTGTCGCTCGGGGTCGAGCTCAAGACTGGCATCACGGTTGGCAAGGATGTGTCGCTGGAGAAGCTCCATGCGGACCACGACGTGGTGATGATGGCCACCGGCTTTCACGGCGGCCGCAGCACCAAGGTTCCGGGAACCGAACACAAGATGGTGTTCCAGGCGGTCGACCTTCTGGCACGCATAACCAACGGCGATGAGTTCCCCGTGGAGCGGGAGATTGTGGTAATCGGTGGCGGCAACGTCGCGATGGACATAGCCCGAAGCCTTGCCCGCATGCAGAAGAAGAAGTATGGCGAGGTCAAGCTGACTGTTACGTGTCTCGAGACCCGCGACATCATGCCCGCGGACGATGAGGAGATCGAAGAGGGCACCGAGGAAGGCATAGTCTTCCGCCCGGGCCGCGGCCCCGAGGAAGTAATCATCGAGGGTGGCGTCATCACTGGCCTCAAGACAAGCCATTGCGTCAGGGTCTTCAACGACCAGAAGATGTTTGCCCCGGAGTTCGACAAGAACGACATAGAGGTGTACAAAGGCGCCCAGGTGATAGAGGCGATAGGCCAGGGACCGGAATTTGACGTGTTCGCGCCATTCACCGGCTCGCTGGAGATGGCGGGCAGGCGCGTCAAGGTCGATGAATACTTCCAGTCGTCACAGCCGTGGCTGTTCATTGTCGGCGACATCATCAAGGGCCCGAATGTCATAACCGGCATCGAGACAGGGCACCAGGCTGCGCTTGGAGCCGACTACTATCTCACGCACCATGAAAAGGACGACATCGTCCGCATCGACGACATCCTGCGCATCGCCCTGGAGTACCAGAACGGCCAGGTCGCCGCACTTGAGTCGGCACTGGGCTCACGCGCGGCGGCGGGCACGGTACGTATCGAAGTCCAGCATGAGCTGGAGGCCGAGAAGGACGACAGGGACCGGCTTCAGGCTCTGCTTTCGGGCCGCAATACGAGGATCCATCTGCGCCAGGAGTTGCCCAGGGTCCAGCGGAAACGGGATTATGCCTATGCGGGTAATCTTGCGCCATTGTCTTCGGACTCAGCCGCGACATTGCTGCGCGACATGGCAGTCAGGGCAGAGGCTGGATTCCGTCTGTATACCGATATCCTGTTCCTGACAAAGAGCAAGGAGCTGGAGTTCTCGCTGGGTACGCTGCGCGACCGGCATGACGCTTCGGCACGGCGCTTCGAGGCGCTCAGGATCTAGGTCTGTCCTCGGATCGGCGCACCGATCGATGCGCGCGCGATACACAAGGAGGCTGTCCACCATGGTGGGCGGCCTCCTTCTTGCTGCAGGCTGAATCCGCACGCGCGGTTGACGATCGGGGCCGCCATACGCGACAATATGCCAATATGCCAGTCAATAAGCTCCTGCTCGTCGAGGATGAAGCGATAATCGCCATGGGCCAGGAGAGCCTCTTATCGAGATTTGGCTATCAGGTGACCATTGCCCATTCGGGCGAGCGTGCTCTGGAGATATTCCGGGATGACTCCTCGATCGAACTTGTGCTGATGGACATAGACCTGGGCACAGGAATCGATGGCACCGAGGCCGCGAGCCGCATGCTTGCAGAGCGGGACATACCCGTCGTATTCCTCTCCAGCCATACCGAACCCGCGATTGTCGAGAAGACCGAACGCATCACCTCGTATGGCTACATACCAAAGAATTCCAGCAGCACCGTAATCGACGCGTCGATCAAGATGGCCTTCAAGCTGTTCGAATCAAAGTCCAGGACGCAAAAGACAAACACCAAGCTTGAGGCAATGCTCGATGCCCTGCCAGACCTGTTCTTCGAGGTGGGGCTCGATGGTCTCTATATAGACGCGCACTGCCCCGACGCCTCACTGCTTGTCGAGCCACTGGCAAGAATGTTGGGACACAGGATTCCGGAACTGCTGCCAGCCGATGTATCCCAAATCGTCATGGGCGCGATAGAAGAGGCTCATCGCAACGGCATCTCCAGGGTCAAACGCTATCAATTGGCCGTGCCGGCTGGCATGAGGTGGTTCGAGATATCGGTATCCGCCATGTCCAGCCAGCTGGATGAACCGCGTTTCATACTGATATGCCGCGACATCACCGACAGCGTACACGCCGCGGAGCAGCTTGACGAAAGCCGCAGGCATGCCGAACGGCTCCTCAACGTGGCCGCTGAGATCATCATGGCCACCGACATCGACGGAGCCATTACCCTTCTCAACGACAGCGGGCACCGGCTGCTCGGCTACGAGCCAGGAGCGCTGATTGGCCGGAACTGGGCTGAAACATGCCTTCCCGAGGAGATTCGTCCCGATATCAAGCGGTTTCTGGAGGATCTTGTGCGCGACGAGGCCACGACGCTGGTGCCACACGAGAACCCAGTCCTCTGCCGCGATGGAAGCAGGCGGCTCATCCTGTGGCACAATACCGTGCTCGAGGATGGTTCCGGCGCAGTTGTTGGAATCCTGAGTTCGGGAGAAGACATCACGGAATACAAGGAACTGGAGGATCGCCTTCGATCGAGCGAGGATCTCTATCGGGGTATCATACAGGCTTCTCCCGATAATATTTCGGTCACCGACATGCAGGGACGGATTGTCATGTCATCGGACAAGGCCTTTCCCATGTTCGGCTACGATCCTGAAGACCAGTATATTGGCAGGCCGGTCACTGATTTTGTGGCGCCCGAGGACAGGGATCGGGTAATAGGCAACATGATGCGGATGCTGGCGGGCGAGATGCTTGGTGCGGAATGTTATTTGGGGCTCCGCAAGGATGGCACCACCTTCGATATAGAGATCAATGGCACATTTATCCTGGACTCCCGCGGCGTGCCACAGCAGATGCTGTTCATCGTGCGGGACATTTCGGCGCGCAGGTGAACAGCATGATGATATCCTTGCATGTCCAGAGGGCGGGCAGTATGCTTGATTCGTATGCAATCTGACGCGTCGTGCTCCGACAATCTGAAGTTTCACGATCAACTGTCCACCGTACTGGCCGCGACGGCAGACCTGAACAGCATGCTTACCGAGCCGGAACTGCTCTATGCGAGCCTCCTTGAGCGTCTTTCTTCGGCTGTACCGTTCACCACGGCGACTATGCAGGTCATGGACGGCGATGCATCACGCATCGTGGCGTTCAAGGGCAACCTGGATCCATCGGTCGTGATGGGCCTGCGCTTCAGGATGGACCCCATGTTCCCCAACTACGAGGTGGTCAGGCGCTGTGCACCGGTGGCTTTCGCAGATGTCCGGGTTCAGTATCCGCACTTCTGGTCGCGCAAGGAAGAGTTCAACTCGGGCAGCATCAGGTCGTGGCTTGGTGTGCCAATGGTGGCCGCAGGCGCTGTCATCGGCATGTTGGCGCTTGATCGCGATATTGTCGATCCGTTTACTGATGAGAATATGCGCATAGTCCAGGCGTTTGCCGACAACGCCGCGGTGGCGATCAGGAATGCCCGGCTGTACGCCGACTTGCAGAAGTCCATGGCCGTCCAGGATTCGATGATGCGCGAGATGAATCACCGCATCAAGAACAACCTGCAACTGGTGTCGAGCCTGATAGATCTACAAGCTGGCATGGTCAAGGATCCGTCGGTTCGCGAGTCGCTCGATGCCTTGATGACGCGCATCAATTCCATATCTTCGCTGCACGAGCGGCTCTACCGGCGCGCGGACATGAGCACGGTGGAGCTGGACTCATATTTGGGTGACCTGGCCGAGGAGATCTGCGCCAGTTTCAGCCGACCCGATTCCCCGGTGGCGCTCGAATTCAAGCCGACGTCGATACTGATCGACGTATCCAGGGCCATCCCCCTGGGGCTGATAACCAGCGAGCTGATGATGAACGCGCTCAAATACGCCTTTCCGGCCGGACAGACCGGTATCGTGCGCGTCTCGCTGCAACGCGCGGCATCGGTGGGCATATTGACGATCGCGGATACCGGAATTGGTATCGCTGCCGGTTCGCGCGCCGGGGATCACACCGGTGATGGCTTTGGCACCTCACTGGTCAGGAGCCTGGTCGAGCAACTCGAGGGAACAATCAAGCTGGAATCAAGGCCTGGCCGAACCGCCTGGACAATCCATTTCCCGTTATCGACCCAGTAGCCTGCTGGCGAGTGTCCGCAGGTTTTTCCAGAATCCGCTGCCATAGCGTGAGCCAAAATCGCGGGCCGCGTCGATTGCAGGATAGTGTATGCCATAGCGCTTCTTGAGCGCATCCCAGTGCTTTACAATGTAGAGGTAGAGGTCGCCAACGGTCCTGCCTGGAAACCTGGCTGCCAGCCGCTCCGCCCGGATAGCCCCGGCGATCGGGGCATAGACCGTCCTGTACCAGGAATCGAGCGCTACGACGAAATCCAGCTCCTGCCTTGATTCCTGGTTGATGAAGTACTTGTGGACCAGGATGTGCTCCACGATCTGGTCGTATGCGCCGGGGCTGGTAAAGTCCAGGTCGGTGTCGTCGGTAATCTGTCCGAACAGGGTCTGAGCATAGAATTCCTTTTTCTCAAAATCGATTATGGCCTTCTTGAGCTCGTCCATGCTCATGCCTTTTTCTATCCTGACCGCGGAACCCAGCGACACCACCTCGGCGTCTATCTCGACGGCGCCCTGCATCCTGGCCACCGATACGCGGTGGTTGCCATCGCGCACAAAATAGGCCCCACCCAGCTCATACAGCTGTATCGGTGGCAGGATCACATCATGGTAGTGGGCGGAATCGACCCGGACCCAGCGGTCGCGGAGGTAGTCGTGCCGTGGCATGAAACTGCGCGCGAAGTCGCGATAGCGGCCCTCGGAGCCTATGATCATGTCGACCGGCACCGGGATAACGCCTCGGTACGCTTCTCCCTTGATCTTCAGGATGGACCTGACCTCGTCCAGGGCCAGCAACTGGCGCTTGCCTGGCGACAGGAATGAGCCAATGTGGGCCAAGGCCTCGCGCAGCCGCGCGCGGGAAAAGTCGGTTTCTGCGAGTGCATCAAATGGATCGGGCATCATCATCTCCGGTATCGATCAGGTAATATCCACATGCGTTGATCACGCTTGTGGAGCGGTACTCCGTGCGGCGCGGATCCCTGGCATCGTAAATGTGTACATGGCCGTGAACCAGGTATCTGGGCTTGAAGGCCCGCATCAACCACAGGAACGCGGCGAAGCCGCGATGGCATGGATCCTGGCGGTCGTGCAGGCCTCGCGGCGGTGCGTGCGTCAAGACTATGTCCACGGCGCGCCCGAACAGCAGTCTGTTCAGGAGCAGGCCGGGTACCTGTGCAAATACACGCAACCACATCTGCGCCTGGGTAAACTGGTTGTCGCCCACATTGTAGCGCAACGAGCCGCCCAGGCCCAGGATTATAAGGCCTGATTCCCGCCTGATCCTGAATCCGACATAGGTGGCACCCACAGCCCTTGAATAATCGTGGGACGGCATCGCTCTGAAATCGAGGCTGGGACGATAGTAGGGCAGGTCGTTGAGGTTGTGGTTACCGAACACGAATGCCAACGGCTTGTTGAGAGCGCTTACGATGTACGACAGATACTCCATCGGCAAGTCTCCGGCGCTGAGCACCAGGTCGACATCGCCAAAGCGATCACGTATGCCAAAGGAATGCACCAGCGGATCGATCTCATCGGACACGCACAGAATCTTCATCTACCCAATTCCTTGTTTAGTTCATCGAAGCCTGCATCTCGGTATCTAACGCCACCGCCCCTTGTATGGCTTGCCTTGGGCCACCGCTCCTGGCGGTGTCGAATATCGATAGATGCAGGCTTCGATGAACTAGTAATTCCTTATGGTCCTCTGTTGACAGGGTAGCATGGTCGCCTTAGTCTGAACAGGCCGGTGGCGCTCGCTGGCCGACGCGGAGGTGGTAATGAAGGCATGCATGGGCACGGTACTCCGTGTGGATCTTGCGTCTAGAACCTGTGTCGAAGAGGCAGTACCAGAGGAGACATACCAGCGGTACCTCGGCGGCATAGGGCTAGCAGTATCCTTGCTGTACGACGAAATACCCGCCGGTGCCGATCCGCTGGGCCCGGATAACATCCTATGCTTTGCCAGTGGCCTGCTGACCGGTACCGGCTCGCTCATGACGGGGCGCTGGATGGTTGCCTGCAAGTCGCCGCTGACCGGCGGTTGGGGCGATGCCAACTGCGGCGGCACGCTGTCGCCGGCTATCAAGCAGTGCGGCTGGGACGCCATCCTGTTTTGCGGCATCGCGACCGAGCCGCTCGTCTTTGTCGCCGATGAAGCCGGTCCGCGCCTTGAGTCCGCCGGCGACCTGTGGGGCGCGGACGCTCTGGTCACCGAAGAGACGCTTATGGCTCGCTTCGCTGAAACCCCGGGCCGGCGCCCAGCCATAGCGGCCATAGGGCCCGCCGCTGAAAAGCTGTCGCTGATTTCGGGTATATCCAACGATAGTGGACGCTATGCGGCCCGCTCCGGGGTCGGCGCGGTGATGGGCTCGAAGCGGCTCAAGGCGGTCGTACTCAGGGGCTCCAAGACCATATCATGCGCCGACCCCAAGGCGGTTCAGGCACTGTCCAGGGCCTATTCGGACAAGGTGAAGAAGCAGAATCTGCCCAGCTTGGTCAAGGGCCGGTTTCTGCCGGTGCTTGGCAAGGTGCTGGGCAGCAAGCTGGTGCTGCCGCTCGATGGCATCCTGATGGCGGGCATCCTGAAACGCTGGGGCACCATATACAATAACCTCGCTGGCGCTGTGAATGGCGATTCGCCCATGAAGAACTGGTCAGGCTCGGTAGCGGAGTTCGGGCCGGAACACTACCGCAAGCTTGACCCGGACAAGATGGTCGCCCGCGAGACAAAGAAGTACCACTGCTATTCGTGTGTCATAGGTTGCGGTGGCGTCGTCGACGTGCAGGACATCGTGCCGGGCGCGACCCACTCGCATCGGCCCGAATATGAAACGGTCTGTGCCTTTGGCCCCCTGTGCATGAATGACGACATGGACACGATTTACCGCTGCAACGACATATGCAACCGCTCCGGCCTCGATACGATATCGGCCGGCTCCACGATAGCCTTTGCGATCGAGTGCTTCGAACGCGGCATCATCACGGCGGCCGACTCAGGCGGCCTTGAACTGCGGTGGGGCAACGGGCCGGCGATAGTCGCACTGCTCGGGCAGATGGCCACGCGGCAGGGTTTCGGCGATGTGCTGGCCGACGGTGTACGCAAGGCGGCCGAACGGATAGGCCGAGGCTCGGAACGCTACGCGATACATGCCGGCGGGCAGGAGCCTGGCATGCACGATCCGCGGCTCGACCCGATGATGGGGGTGTCGTTCAGCGCCGACCCGACGCCCGGCCGCCACACGATATCGGCTTCCGCCTACTATAACGTCTCGCACCTCTGGGATGCTGTGCCCCGGGCGCCGCGATTCAGCGTGCCATACCACAAGCGCCATGAATACGAGGCATCCGACCGCGAGGCGGACAAGTCGGTGGCCGGAGCCTGCCTGAAGCAGGTGATCGACATGGCTGGCGGCTGCCTCTTTGCCCTCGCCACCGGGCTGCAACATTGGCGCATCTTCGACTACCTGGACGCCGCGACCGGCGTCAAGCGCGGCGCGGTGGAATACATGGAGTGCGGCCGGCGCGTCCAGACGCTCAGGCAGCTGTTCAACATCAAGCATGGCATCGACCCCAAGGCCGCGATCATGCACCGGAGGATGGCCGGAGAGCCTCCGTTGGCCGATGGGCCGCTGGCCGGCGCCGTCGTGCCGATAGAGGCGATGGTATCAGGCTACTGGCGCAGGTTCGGCTGGGATCCCCAGACCGGCGTGCCGCTGCCACAGACCCTGGAACGCCTCGGGCTGCCGGCTGTGCCGCTCGACGCATGATGGTCGCCGTTGCCACGGAGCGGGTTGCGCGGGTATCATGGCCGGCATGAAAGGCATCATCGTCGCCGCCGGTTACGGCACCCGCTTCCTTCCGGTCACCAAGACCGTGCCCAAGGAAATGCTCCCCCTCATCAACAAGCCTTCAATAGCATTTGTTGTCGACGAGTTTGTCGCCTCTGGCATTGAAGATATCATCATCATTACGAGCAGGCGCAAGAAGTCGCTCGACGACTACTTTGACCACGAGGCCGAGCTGGAGGCCCTGTTTGCCCGCGAGGGCAAGGCCGACAAGGCCGCCCTGATCGCTCCGCCGAAGGCCCGCATCGCGTTCGTCCGGCAGACCGAGATGCGCGGTACGGGCCATGCCCTGTTGCAGGCCGCGCCGCTGCTCGGTGGCCAGCCCTGCGTCGTCGCGTATCCTGACGACCTGCACTTTGGCGAACCGCCGCTGGCCAGGCAGTTGATCGATGTCTACGAGCGAACTGGTACATGTGTCCTGTCAGCGATCCACGAGCCGGGAGACGTCAGTCGATATGGCGTCATCGACCCAGCATCCGATGGAATCGGTGTCAGGGGCTTTGTCGAAAAGCCAACGCGTGGCACCGAGCCGAGCCATGAGGTGTCGATAGGCCGATACCTCTACACGTCCGAGTTCTTCGATCTACTGGCCGAGGGCTGGAAGCAGCACCGGACCGGCGAGTACTACCACATATACGCTTTGGACAGGATGATAGCGGCGGGCAAGGTATCCTGGGCGCGCGTCAAGGGGCAGCGCCTGGATACCGGCGAACCGGCAGGCTACCTGGAGGCGATACTGGAGTATGCCTGGAAGGATCCAGTTTACCGCGCGGTGGTCGAGCGGTTCATCGCTGGCCGGCATTGAGCGATTCCACTGGCCCTGCCGGGTTGTCTGCGTCTTCGGATGGGGCGTCGAACGCGAGTACGGGGCGTTCCCTGTAGTTGAACGCGGACTCGATAATCAGGCCGTCCCTGGCCTTGAGCACGACCTTCCTGATGCCGGCGGCGGCCCCGCGGTATTCAAGCTGGCCAAACGATACGGTCACGCCCTTGTACATGGTTTCCTCGACGACGACGATGCTGTGCCGCGAGGCCGCCACACGGTCCCGCAACGCCGGATACCTGCCTCGCAGTTCGGCCAGTTCGGGACGGAGCTTCTCTGCTGTTTCCACCAGTTGCGCCTGTGCACGTACGACCCGCTTATCCGCGCGGCCTTCCCTGCCCAGTTTTTCCAGCTGCTCCAGCTGGAGCATGGCCTTGTCCAGCGCTTCCTGCCTGCGTTCGATGGCCGCCGCGGTTGTCCGGCACTCCATGACGATTTCAGGAGGGACGCCGACGGTCAGTCTGGTGATCGGCTCGTTGAAGTTGCCGAGTTTCTTGCACCAGAAGCTTCCTCCCACGATCAGTTCGCTCGCGATGACCTCCGACCGCCTGCCGCCCAGGACGCAGTGGTTGTAGGCGACAACATGCGAGTGCATGATCGCCTCCTCGACCAGGACATTGGCGCGACATGTAACGGTGCAACTCTCTACGTACTTGGCGAACAGGTCGCCTCCGCACTCTATGACGCCCTTGCCATTGCCGTTGATCCCGGTCTTCAGCACGATGCTGCCCCCCGCCTTCAGCGTGGCCTTTCCTACGCGGCTGCCGACCTGGATGTCGCCGCCGGCCTCCACAACGAACCCATCGGCTATGCTTCCTTCAATGATGACGGAGCCATCAAAGCGGATGTTCCCGGTGCTGAAATCGACGTTCTTGACAGATATGACTGGCTCGATCAGTATCGTCCCTTTGGCGACTCGGACATTTCCGTCGCATGCTGCGAAGAGTCTTTCGCCATCAGGTGACAGCGATGTATTGGGGCCGGCAAGCAACGGCGTGCCTTGGGGCGCCGTCGGCGCGACTATTGGTTCTCCCGTCACCTTCCTGCCGTCGACGGCGGCGACCGGCGCCGCGAGTTCCGCCAGCAGATCGCCGCTTCGCTTGTTCTCGATGAAGTTGAGTTCTTTCAGGTTGATCCGACCAAAATCCATCTCCAGGTATGGCTTGCCCCTGTTGGCGTTGAAGCAGTATACAACATGGCGCGGTTGCCCCGGGACGGGCTCGGTCCCGGCGGCGACGAGCAGCGGCTTGCCGTAGGCGGCCTGTCCGAGCATCCGCCGGATGTAGTCCTGGTCAATGCCATAGCAGACGCCGGCGTCTGCCAGCGCGTCCATGACGTCGGCCAGCGTCGGAGCGGCGGCGCCCTTCCTGGGCGGGCTGATGGTCGCCGTCACGGACATGCCGTCCTTGGCGATGTTGACCGCGATCATCGAAGCCAGCGCCTGGCCATTCGGCCACTCGACCAGGGCGACCGGTTCGCCGCTGGCTTCTTCTATCAGTTCGCGGATCGATACCGTGTAGGCGTGCGGCACGCCGAGCATCTTCATCCGGTTCTCGATGTCCTCCGGATAGACCGGCCTCCCGGCGCCCGTGGGCGGATATACGGTGAGGTATGCCCAGCCCTTGCGGTAGAAGAGCTCGAACCTTCCGTTGCTGCTTTCCGGGCGCCGATCCATGGCTGGACTGCGCCTCAGTCCACCGTAATCGATTTGCTCACATTCTTCGGGGCATCCGGGTGCACGCCGTGATCGGCGACGCCCAGCTTGTCCAGATACTCCATCTTGAGCACCGACATCCTGAAGGCAAGGTGCTGGAGCGCGACGGTCGCGGCGAACACGAACAGGAACCTGTCTCCCGACGACGGAATCTCGACATAGGCAGACTTGTAGTCCGGCTTGCCATACGGCACGCCCTTGACCGCCAGGTCCAGATCCGGATTCTTCTCGGCGAAGAGGAATATGTCGGCGCCGCGGATCTTGTGCGTGTGGATCTGGCTGATCGTTATGCGCACATCCCTGGCGTCTGGCGGGCAGATGAATACCAGCGGATAGTACGAGAACAGGCTCTCCATGATGGCCGGATTCGATGCGAGCAGCTCGGCCGCCGTGGACGGCGCGGTGCCTGACTTGATGGCGGCCAGCGTCGCATCGATCGCCTTCTCGACCTCGACCGGCGAGAACACGGTGTTCTTGCCGAGTATCGTGTTGGGCCCGTGCTTGAACTCGGCCGCGTCGTAGCCCTCCGAGTGGTTGAGCACGACTTCGCGGACCTTGAGGGCGGCCTCGCGGGCAAGGCCTATGAGGCCGGTGCCGAGCATGTGTATCGATGACTTGAGGAAGAGGCTCTGCGCGACGTGCTCTATGGCAGGCGGCGACAGGCGCAGGGTGTCGGCAAGCAGCGTCTTGGCCTTCGCGACCGAGGCGCGCACGGTCGCCTCTGGCTGAACGTACGATGCTGCGAGTATGTACAGTATCACGAGCTGGTTGATGAACGACTTGGTCGCCGCGACCGCAATCTCCGGACCGCATAGTATGGGCAGGTAGAAGTCGGACAGCTCCTGGGGTATGCGGCTGTTCTCGTTGTTGACCAGCGCCACGCGCTTGATCCGCGGCTTTGATTCGGAAACGTCCTTGAGTATGTCGACAAGGTCCTTGGTCTCACCCGATTGCGATATGGCCAGGATCAGGTCGTTGTCACCGAGGGAGTCCATGTAGGCGCTGCGGAAGAGGCCGGGATTGCAGGGGAAGACCGCCACCTGGGCAAGGCCGTTCCAGAAGTAGGCAGCGGTCAGGGCGGCGTGGTACGAGGTGCCCGATGCGACGATATAGACCGTGCCACCGGCCTTGCGCGTCTCCCTGATCCGTTCAGACAGCTCTCGGGCATAGCGGGTCACCGCACGGCGCTTGCGCCATATCAGGCCGAGGTCGATCAGTGCCAGGTCGAATGACCGGGCCGGCCTGGCGCGCGCTATGTCAGACAACAGCTGGGATTCGTCCGAGTGGAACGTGGTTCGGCCGGATACGGGCGCGCGTGCGGCCTTGTTCGAGTCGACCCGTGCCGCAAGGCTCCTGAAGTCTGCGGAATCGACCAGCTCGTCGAACGCGGCGCCCAGCGCCTTGTCGTCATGATGGAATGACAGCGCGCACGCCTTGTCCAGCAGTTCCTTGGCGACGGTCCTGGAATCTTCAAAAATGGCCGCCAGTGACTCGTCGGCCTGGTCGTCGAAATAGTATCGGGCTATCGTATCGATGTTGTCCGGGGCGGATGCGATTTCCTGCTCGATGTAGTACTGGTAGCGCGGATCGAGCCCGGTGTCGCGAACGTTCAGCTTGGAACGCTTGAGCCGCGGTTCTGAAAAGCGCGCCTCGCCACGCAGGGTAAATACCAGGTACCGGTTCTCCGTGTACCAGAGCCCCTCGCCCTCGGCCAGCGGTATCAGCATCGGCGTCTTGGCTATGACTGAGGTCAGGTCGCTCGATACGACGACGAAGCTGCCGTCGACATCGTGACCCAGGCCGGCATACAGCGACGAGCCTGACTTGATGGCAAAGGCGCCAGGCACCTGAGGGTCTGCGACCGCCGCCGCGTACGAGCCGTCAGCTTCGGCCTCGGCTTTGCGTATGGCATCGATTATCAGCAGCACCTCGTCGTCGACCGGCGCGGTCAGCCCGGAAGCGGCATAGGCGCGTCGCATCTCGCCCAGGGCCTTTTTCGGCGCGGCCTTGTTGGCGGCATAGTGGTCCTCCACCAGATGCACTATGATCTCGCCGTCGTTGTCTGACACCACCTTGTGGCCGCGCGCGGTCAGGCTTGCCTTGAGCGAGTCGGTGTTCGATATGTTGCCGTTGTGCGCGCCTACCATCTCCACCTTGCAGCGCACATGGTGTGGCTGGCTGTTCACGTCCGACACGGCGCCGTAGGTGGCCCATCGCACCTGCCCGATGAAGCGCTGGCCGCGGTATGAAGGAATATTGTGCTCGGCGCAGAACCTTGTCGGCGAGCCGACTTTCTTGACCAGCACGATGTTCCGGTCTTTGTCTATGAATGACGCGCCCGTGGAGTCGTAGCCGCGATATTCGAGCCGTTTCAGCAGATCGGCGGCTTCCCTGCCCATATTTTTTGTCTCATCCTTGTAGACGAGCGATACTATTCCGCACATGTCGTATTCCCCCTCTGTGGTCGCCGAATGTCTTCGGGACGAGCGGCAGTATACCAGCTGGGGTCGACTATGGAAAAGGCCACCGGAGTCGCGGAATATGCGGATATTTGCATTCGGGCACCTCGTATCGTATCATGGTTCACATGCTGGCCGCTTTCGTAAACAACTCCATGGATCTGCTGCTCAATCTGACACTGCTGGTGTCGCTGAGCATACTATCCGGGTTCATAGAGCAGCGCTGGCCCAGCACCACACGGGTCGGAACCTTGTGGCAAGGAGCCCTGTTCGCTGTCACGGCGCTCTTCGGCATGCTCAGGCCACTGATGCTTGGTCACGGGGTCATATTCGACGGCAGGTCGGTGATGATAAGCCTGTGTGCCTTGTTCTTTGGCCCGCTCGCGGTGACCGTGGCCGGCCTGCCCGTCATAGTGTATCGTCTGACCATAGGCGGACCCGGCGTCTACATGGGCGTGTTGACGGTGATATCGTCGAGCGCGGTGGGCCTCTGGTCGCGGTATCGCTTCAAGCCTCTGGACAATCCACCTTCCGGCGTACATCTGTATCTGTTCGGCCTGACGGTCCATGTGGCGATGCTCGCGGGCGCCGTCACGATTCCGAATTCGGGCGGGCTGGCGGTACTCAGGAGCATCGGTGCTCCGGTCATGGTTCTGTACCCGCTGGCAACGGTATTGGCCGGAAAAATCCTGGCCGACCAGGTGGCGTCGCACCGAATGCTACGCGCGCTGCGTGACAGCGAAGAGCGCTTCAAGCTGAGCATGGAGGCGACCAGCGACGGCCTGTGGGATCTCCATGTCCAGTCTGATGAAGCGTACTACAACCCCGCGTACTATCGAATACTCGGCTACGAACCAGGTGAATTCGCCACTACGGGCGCCGCGTGGAGAAGCATGGTACATCCCGATGATCTGCCTCGGGCTCTTGCGGCCAATATGCGCTGTATCGAAGATGGCCAGGATCTGCTGGAGGTCGAATACCGCATGCGCGCCAGGGATGGCGAATGGCGCTGGATTTACGCGCGGGGCAAGTGCGTTGAGCGCGACGCACAGGGCAGAGGCACCAGGCTCGTCGGCACCCACGTCGACATGACCGAGCGCCGAACCACGGAAGAGCAGCTCAAGCGCAACCTGGTGGAAAAAGAGGTACTGTTGCGGGAGGTGCACCATCGGGTCAAGAACAACCTGAACATCATATCGAGCCTTCTTAACCTCCAGTCGTCGATGATCAGGTCGCCAGCCGATGCCATGAGCGCCTTCGGAAATAGCCGTGATCGCATCATGGCGATGTCGCTGGTCCATGAGAAGCTGTACCAATCAACCAACTATGCGCAGGTGAACATGCAGGAGTATGTTGGAACGCTGGTATCGCAACTCCTTGTGGTGTATGGGCAGGGTCGATCAGTGCGGCTCGTCTTCGATGCGTCCAATGTATTGCTCGACGTCAATACATCGATTCCGTGCGGGCTCATCATGAATGAGCTTATCACAAACGCCTTCAAGTATGCGTTTCCAGACAATCGAGAAGGCACAATAACCCTTGCCATGCGGAAATCAGCGTCACGTGATGTGGAGCTCGATATCAGCGACGATGGCGTAGGCATGCCCGCAGATGTGGCCCTCGAGCGGGCGGACTCCCTTGGCCTGACGCTGGTGCGGATGCTCGTGGAACAGCTCGACGGCAGCATTTTCGTCACGAGGGAGCACGGGACCAGCTTCCATATCCAGTTCTCCGAAGCTTCGTGACACGGCAGCCATGATGGAGTATGATGCCAAGGCCTATGAAATTCTTGCCAAAACGCTATCTGGAGGAGTTTTTCCTCTACTCAAGCCAATTTGTTCTCTTCTTCATACTGATATTGTTCAGTTCGCCATCGATCATACGGCCCGAACCAGCGGCGCTGATATCACTGATACTCTTCCTGCTCATACAGATAGCGCTTCTGGCACGGTATGGGCATCGGCCTCCGGCCAGATTCTTCTATTCCCTGATGACGCCGCTTGGATATACCCTGATGCAGTCGCTGTCCCGCTCTGACAGACCCTTCGACATGGCCAGCTTCTTCCTGTGGGCTACTGCGCTGTATCTGGGCGGCATTCAGGCTCTGGCCATACTGTTCAGGAGCAAGTGGCCCAAGAGGCTTGCCGAGATATTCCTGACACTGGGCACGATATTCACATTCATATTCTTCTATTTCTATATCGATCTCCGGCTGAACTGTACCAAGGCTTACGAGGCCGACCAGCTTGGATACCAGGGACTGATACAGGCCCTGTCGCTGTCCAATTTCATACCTGGCTTCATTACCTTTGCCAAGACGCTCCAGCACGTCTTCTTCATGTTCGGCGTATTCATGTTCGGGATGTTCCAGGTTGCCGACAAGATCAAGCAGGTGTCGCTGAAGGCCCGGCTTGATCAGGTGTACGCCGTGGTGGAGCCTCCGGCTCCTGGAGCCTCCGATCGCGAGATGGTGGCGGCAGGCGAGACCCGCGAGGTGGTGATTCTGTACGCCGATCTGTGGAACTTCACGCCCATCGCCGAAAAGGAAGGCGCCCGCGCCACCATGGGGCTACTGAACCGCTACTACGCGCTCTGGGACATCGTGGCTCGCAGGCACAGCGGCGTCGTCGAACAATTCGTCGGTGACACGGCGATTGTCGTCTTTGGCATGATGGGTGAGAAGGACGCCGCCGATGAGGCCGTGGCGTGCGCCTTTGATTTCCTGTATGAGTTTACGCATCTTCAGGAAGATCTCGCCGAGCACCGCCTGCCGCTGGTCAAACACATAGGCATAGGCGTGCATGCTGGTAAGGCAGCCATAGGCGAGCTGTCATCGGCCAGCGGCGTCCAGCGCATCGGCGTGGTGGGTGATGCGGTGAACATCGCCGCCCGCCTCGATTCACTATGCCGGGAATTCAAGCAGGACCTGCTGATAAGCCACCCGGTATACAAGCAGTTGTCGCTTGAGTCACAAGCAAAATTCCAGCCTATGGGCGAGGTGCTCTTCAGGGGCAAGACCCAGCCCCAGGCCGTGTATGGCAAGAAATAGGTAGTTCCTCGAAGCTTGTTGCGATGGCCTCGTCCATATGACAGGCGGCATCGTCCTGGACTGTCGCTACCATTGGTAGTATCTACAATCGAGTCATTACAAGCTTCGTGAAACCAATGACTATTTTCCCGTTCTCTTGATCTTCTTGGTGGTGGTCATCTCCATCGGCTCCGACAGCACCGTTACCTTGTTGATCCGCTGGTACGGCAGCATCGTCGCGTTGACCTGATCGACAACCTTGCGTATATGCGCTTCTATTGTCGCTTCGTCGTAGGTCTTGCCTGACTTGGGGGCATTCTGGTCGAACCAGTCCTTGCTGGGGAATATGTAGGCTTCGATGCCCTCTACCTTCTGCTTCTTGTCGAGCTCGTAGCCCTTGACCAGCACCTGGTCAACCTCGCTATACAGCTGGAACCTGTTCTCGATCTCCTCGGGGTATACATTCTTGCCACCCTCGGTGACGATGAGGCTCTTGGCTCGCCCGGTCAAGTACAGGTAATTGTCCTGGTCCAGGTAACCCACATCGCCGGTCAGCAACCAGCCATCCTGGAATGCCTCGTCGGTGGCCTTCTGGTTCCTGTAATAGCCCTGCATCACCATGGGACCCTTGACGACTATTTGCCCTCGACCATCGCCATCAGGATCGATTATCTTCATGTCGGTCTGCGGAATCACCTTGCCTACGCTCTCTTCCTTGTAGGCCTCTGTCGGATTGAGCGTGATGATCGGGCTGGTCTCGGTCAGGCCGTAACCCTGGACAAAGTCAATGCCAAGCTGATTGTACATTCTGAACACGCTGGGCGCGAGCGGACCGCCGCCTGAAATGCATATGCGTATGGTCCGGAGGCTGGCCTTGTCGAGCACGGAGCCGAACATGGTCTTGCCTGGGTTGACCTTAAAGACCTTCTTGATGAACCCGGAGACGCTCATCAGGAACCTGATAAGGCCATAGACGAGGATTCCCTTCTCCCTGATGCCCTTCATGATGCCGGCGAGCAGTTTGTTGAAGAGGAGCGGCACGCCCAGGAACATCGTGACCCTGGCTTCCTTGAGATCCTTCAGTATGGCCTTGGTCACCATGCGCTGCCCAAAGACTATCTCCGAGCCGACAGAAATGGCCTCGATGAATACGGCGAGCATCGTGTAGGAATGATGGATGGGCAGCAGGGCATAGAATACATCGGTTGGATAGATGCTGAGGTTGCCCTGAGCCAGGAAACAGTCGGCCACGAAATTAGAGTGGGTCAGCATGACGCCTTTGGGCGTGCCGGTCGTGCCGCTGGTAAAGAGTATGGCTGCCAGTTCCGTTTCCAGCGCTGGGACTATGGCGGGCGGCTCTGCCTTGGCCTGCAGATCGTAGCAGTATCCTGGCTTGCTCTTCGACAGCGACCACCGGGAGCGCAACTTGAGCCTGTCCAGGTCTATGGAGTCGTACTTCTCCTCATCGACGAAGATGGCAACCGCGTCGGACGCCTTTATTATCGCTTCCATTTCGTCATGCCTGATCTGGTAGTCTATCGGCACGACTATGGCGCCGGCGAACAGCACGGCCAGATAGGAAACAGCCCACTCCGGTGTATTCTTGCCGGTGACAGCCACCTTGTCGCCATGTTTGATGCCTTCGGATGCCAGGAAGGCGGCCAGGCGCTCGATGGCTGCCAGGGCCTGGATGTAATCGAGCGATATCCGGTCGGGATCGTATACCGTGAAGCAGGCCCGGTCAGGATTTCGGGATGCGGTTATCCTGAAGAGCTCGGGAAGCGTTGGCCAGACTCCGGGGAACGCTATGCCGCGATATTCGTCCAGAAATTTCCATGGTGTACGTTCAGTCATTTCATCATCCTCCGCAGGGCTGAGAGTGTCATGCCATAAGTGTGCACGAATAGCCGATTGGGGGCAAGAGGATGCCGGCTTCGATCCTCAGACGGAAGCCGGTTGCCGTTTCTTGACCATCAGGATTTCAGTGATCCCGGGACGTGCGAAGTCAGACAGGGCTCCAGCGCGCCTGTAGCCTTTCTTCTCATAGAATGACTGGGCTGGCAGGTTGAAGTCCGATACGAGGAGGCACCAGTCGCGGCCGATGCACGCCGTACGGGCCTCGAACTCGGAGAGCAGGGCGGCGCCGACCCCGGAGCCGCGAAGCGTCTCATCGACGGCTATCAGACGCAGGTACGGTGCCGACGAGAATGCTCCGCGCGCGTCTATCCAGGCAAAGCCAGCCACGGCACCGGCGAGCTCGGCGACGAACAGCTCGCCTCCGGCCTCGATGGCGGCCGACAGCGTGCGGGCCATCGGTTCGAGGCTGAAGCCATAACGCTCACCTATGATCGATTTGCAGACGATGGCTGAGCAGGCATTAGCATCTGCAGTGGTCATCAGGCGGATCAGGACCTTTGGTCCAGGTGTTTCTGGTTGCATGACGCGCCTCACGAATCCTGATACAGGAAGCAGGAAACCTCGTGCCCGACAGAGACGGGTTTGAGTGTGGGCGGTGACAGCGCGCAGCGATCCATGGCCTCGGGACACCGCTCGCGGAATGGACAGCCTTTGTGCACGACGCTGGGCGATGGAACATCGCCCTTGAGGATGATCCGTCGTCGACCCCTTTCCTTTATTGGATCCGGCAGCGGCACGGCCGACAGCAGCGCCTTGGTGTACGGATGCATGGGCGACGATGACAGGGTCGCCGAACTGGCGGTCTCCACGATGCGCCCGAGGTACATCACCGCTATGGTTGTACAGAAATATTCTATCACCGCCAGATCGTGCGCTATGAACAGGAATGTCAGGTCAAGGTCCTTCTGCAGGTCCTTGAGCAGGTTCAGGATCTGTGACTGGATAGACACGTCGAGAGCGGAGACCGGTTCGTCCGCTATCACCAGCCTGGGATCCAGCGCCAGGGCCCGTGCTATGCCGATGCGCTGGCGCTGCCCGCCAGAGAACTCGTGCGGATAGCGATTGGCGAATGACGAGTCCAGACCGCATCGGTCCATCAGCGCCATGGTCTTGGCTCGTATATCCGACTCGCTCATGTCCAGGAGGCCATTTCCCACAAAGATGCGCAGCGGCTCCGCTATGATGTCGGCGGCCTGCTGCCGCGGGTCAAGGGATGAGTACGGATCCTGGAACACGATCTGGAAGTCCTTGCGGGCGGCGCGCAGTTCACGGGGCGATAGCGTTGCCAGATCGATGCCCGCCATGCGGATCGTGCCGGCTGTGCGCGCCTGTAGCTGGGCCACCGCCATAGCCGTGGTCGACTTGCCACAGCCTGATTCGCCCACCAGCCCCAGAGCCTCGCCCTTCCGTATGCTGAAGTCGACGCCATCGACCGCGCGGACCCATCCGGCATTCCGCCTGAACACTATGCCCTTCTCTATGGGGAAGTGGACCTTGAGTCCACTCACTTCGAGTAGCTTGTCATCGGTGTTCATGCGTTGCCTTCCCTGGCATGGAGCCAGCAGCTGACCGTTCGCGGTGATGATCCATGCATCTCCACCTCGGGAGGGTAGGCCCTGCGGCAGATGTCCATCGCATGGGCACAGCGGGGATTGAAGGGGCAAGCCTCTGGCATGTCATACAGGCTCGGTGGCGCGCCGGGAATCGAGTACAGTCGCTGGGGGCCGGTCCTGTCCGTCCGCGGTATTGAATCCAGCAGTCCGCGTGTGTACGGATGTTTGGGTTCGTAGAACAGGTCGTCGACAGCGGCCTTCTCGACGATGCGGCCGGCGTACATCACGCAAATGTAGTCGCACATGCCCGCGACAACGCCGAGGTCGTGGGTTATCATGATCACGGCGGTCTGGTCCTTGGCCGAAAGGCTCTTGATCAGATCCAGAATCTGGGCCTGTATGGTCACATCGAGGGCGGTGGTCGGCTCATCCGCAATCAGTATCTCTGGTTTGCACGACAGGGCCATCGCTATCATCACACGCTGGCGCATGCCTCCGGAAAACTGGTGCGGATAGTCGTCGGCGCGGCGCTCCGGATCGGGTATGCCTATCAGCCGCAGCATCTCAATGGCCTTGGCCTTGGCTTCCTTGCGGCCCAGGCCGTGGTGCAGCTGCAACGCCTCCGATATTTGCAGTGAAATGCGCAGTACCGGGTTGAGCGATGTCAGCGGGTCCTGGAATATCATCGATATGTTCTTGCCGCGCAGGACGCGCACCTCTTCTTCCGTTGCCTTGACCAGGTCATGGCCATCGAAGAGTACTTTACCGCCTGCTATCCTGCCCGGCGGGCTCTGGATAAGCCTCAGGATGGATAGATTGGTCACCGATTTGCCGGAGCCAGACTCTCCCACCAGCCCCAGGGTCTCGCCACGGTGCAATTCGAACGATACGCCGTCTACCGCCTTGACGAGGCCGTGGTCGGTGCTGAACTCGGTTATTAATCCCTCTACTCGAAGAATGCTGTCGTTGTTCATGCGTCCGCCTATCGTACATTCCGCAGGCGCGGATCGAGTATGTCGCGAAGTCCATCGCCGAGCAGATTGAACCCCAGTACCAGGAGCACGATGGCTATGCCTGGATAGATTGCCGTCCATGGCGCCAGAACCATCACCTTGCGCGCGCCCGACAGCATGTTGCCCCACGACGGAGCCGGCGGTTGCACTCCCAACCCCAGGAAGCTCAGCGATGATTCCAGGAGGATGGCGACCGACAGCGACAGCGACACCTGCACGATCAGTGGCACCAGGATGTTGGGCAACAGGTGTTTGCGCAATATGAAGCCGGAGCTGGCGCCGTTCGACTTGGCCGCCTTGATGAACTCGCTTGACTTGATGGTCAGGATGGCGCCCCGGCTGATGCGCGCGAATTGCGGGATATAGACTATGCCTATCGCTATGACCACATTGAATGTCTTCTCGCCGAGTATCGCCATCACGAATATGGCCAGGAGGAGGGACGGAAAGGAAAACAGCACATCGGCTATGCGCATCAGCACGTTGTCCCAGCGGCCACCGAGGTATCCGGCCCAGACTCCCATGAAGGTGCCGACCAGCGTGCCGAGCAGCGTGGCGGCCACGCTGATAATCAGCGATATCGTGCTGCCCTTCATGATCCTGGAAAGGATGTCGCGGCCGAACTCGTCGGTGCCAAAGAGGTGGCCGGTCGCCAGCGATGGCGCTTCCAGTATGTGGTCGGTGTCCATCGATATCGGATCAAACGGCAACCAGAATGTAGATACGACCATGATCGCGATGTACACGCCTATGATGGCAAGACCTGTCATCACGATACTGTTACGGGTAAGACTGTTCGATTTCATTTCATCTCCCGCCATCGTCCAGCCTGATGCGCGGATCGACCATAGCATAGATGAGGTCGGTGACCAGGTTCACGAGCACGAATATTGTCGCGATCATCAGCACGATCGCCTGTATCACCGGATAGTCCCGCTGGTAAATGGCATAGAGCGCGAGTCGGCCCATGCCCGGCAGCGCAAAGACTTCTTCTATTACGATGGCTCCACCGAGCAGATAGCCCGTATTGAAACCCGCCACGGTTATGACGGGGAGTATGGCATTCTTGAGGGCGTGTCGTAGAATCACGACACGCTTGGTCAGTCCCTTGGCCTTGGCGGTGCGGATGTAGTCCATCTGCAGCACCTCCAGCATGCTGTTGCGGGTATAGCGCATGATGACGGCGGCCAGTCCGATGCCTATGGCGAGCGACGGCAAGAGCAGCATGCGCAGGTTCCTGATCGGGTCAACCGAAAACTTGATGTAGTTGCCCATTGGTATCCAGCCGCTGAAATTGGCAAAGGCGAGCACCATAAGCGAGGCAAGCCAGAATTGCGGCAGCGACAGCCCCAGAAGGCCTATCACGCGGTTGATGACGTCGCTGAACGGGTTGCGCTTCAGCGAGGAGAGTATACCCTGGGGTATGCCTATCAGCAGGGCCAGCGCGAGCGACAGGATGGTCAGTTCCAGGCTCAGCGGAAGCCGCGATAGTATGTCCGGCAGCACTGGACGGCCCGTCCGGAGGGAGTAGCCAAAATCACCCTGGAGTATGCGGCCCAGCCACTCCACGTACAGCACCGGCACCGGCTTGTCCTCTCCAAAGATGCGCTGCAGTTCTATCATCTGTTCGGGGGTCGCCTCGACCTGGGTGCCCATGTACATTTCCAGTGCGGAACCGGGAATCAGCCGGACAAGGAAGAAGACGATGATGGAGACGCCGAACAGGACGGGAATGAGTGATAAGAGCCGCTTGACGATGTATCTGAACACGTATGACTCCGGGATTCAGCTGAAATAGTCCGGCCCCGTCGAGGCCGGACATGGTGCGTCAGCGCTTGACCTTGGTAAAGGTTACGTAGAACAGACTTCCATTGCCGACCAGCTTGAAGCCGGATACCTGCTTGCCCATCACCTGGTTCTCGTTCGGGCAGTACAGGAAGATGGCTGGAGCCTTCTCCGTCAGCAGGGTCTGAAGCTTATTGTAGCTCGCCTTCCTGTCGGCGAGAACGGTCTGGGTCCGACCCAGATCCAGGTACTTGTCGACCTCGGCATCCTTGAACAGGAAATTGTTGACGCCGCCGGTGCTGTAGAATGTCCGGTACAGGAAGCGGTCAGGCTCGCCTGAGCCACCGCGCAGCTCTATCATGGTCTCGAAGTCGCGCTTGACCCATTTGTCGATATACACGCCCCACTCGACAACCTCGAGCTCCGCGGTTACGCCGATTTTCTTGAGTTCTTCCTGGGCTACCTGCGCGACGGCGAGTCCGCCTTCATAGGTAGCGGAACAGGTAATCTTGAAGCTGAAGCCCTTGGGATAGCCGGCTTCGGCGAGCAACTTCTTGGCCTTTGCGATGTCCGGGCTGGCGTATGGCAGCTTGGCTACCGGTACGGCCCACTGGGTCGCCGCGACTGGAACCGGTCCGGTCGGCTTGCCCATGCCGAACTCGGCTATGCCCAGGATTTCGGAGCGGTTCAGCGTCATCGCGAGCGCCTGGCGGACGCGGACGTCATCAAACGGCTTCTTGGTCGTATTGAAGCTGAATATCCTCATATTGAGGCCAGGCTTGCTCATCACGACGACCTTGGAGTCCTTGCTGGCCTGTCGTATTGTCGCGCCATCGCTGATGGTGGCCAGATCGATGTCGCCCGACTTGACGCCGGCAAGCAGCGAGGCCTGCTCGGGTATGACTCGGAATATCACCTTGTCCAGGTACGGCGCGCCTTTTTCGAAGTAGCTGGCGTTCTTCACCAGTGTCATTGAGTTGTCCGGGATCCAATCCTGGAGCATGAAGGGGCCGGTGCCCGCGTCAGTCTTCTGGAGGTTGCCGTTGGCTTCGACTGCTTCCTTGGCCACTATTGAGCAGTTGTTGGAAGTCAGTCCGTCCAGGAGCGACGCGAGCGGCGCGCTCAGGTTGAGCTTGACTGTGTAGCGGTCGACCACATCGATCGACGTGATCAGGGAGACGTATGACCTGCCAGGTGAGGCGGTCTTCGGATCAAGGATGCGCTGCAGTGAATACTGCACGTCATCGGCCGTGAGCTCGCGGCCGTTGTGGAACTTGACACCCTTGCGCAGGTGGAAGATGTAGGTGACATTGTTGGGAACTTCCCATGACTCGGCCAGGTCGGGCACGACGACGAAGTTGTCGTCCAGCCGCACGAGGCGGTTGTACATCAGGTCGATGCGGCGCATCGACGAGAACGCCGTGACGATGTGCGGATCGATGCCGACCGCCTCCTGATCGACGCCTATCGTGAGTACTGCCTGAGCCGCCGGGGCCGCAAAGGCGCCGGCCGCGCCGAACAGGGTCACCGCCAGCAAGGCGATGAGCATGATCGATGGTCTTTTCATTCGTGCCTCCTATAAAAGATACGTGTGCAACCAATAATCATAGTGTCAGACAGCCCAGGATTACAGGGCCGCGGGCACCGGTAACCGCCGGCAAATTGCTTGGTCTTCCCATCAGCGACTCATGGCCCAGAACAGCAAAGGCCATCGCTTCACGGGCCTGGTCCGGAACACCGAAGGCGGCGGTTGTTGTGACCTCGATGCCGACGGGAAGCCTTTGTCCCAGCATCCTGAGCAGTGTCGCGTTAAGGGCGCCGCCGCCAGCAACCAGCACCCTGGCTATCGGGGTGACAGGCAGGATGAAATCCCTGTAAGCCGCTGCTATTGATTCGGCGGTGAAGGCCGTGGCTGTTGCCACCTTGTCCTCGAAAGAAAGCCCCAGACCCTCGGCATTGCGCAGGAACTCGCGGGTAAAAGCCTGGCCATAGACCTCGCGGCCAGTGCTCTTGGGCGGCTTGCGGGCAAAGTATTCATCGTGCATGAGGCTGGCGACCAGCGCCTCGGAGACGGTGCCCCGCGCGCCGTGGTGGCCTTCGGCGTCGTATCGCTCGGCCTCATTGGTCCCGGCCATCACGACGGCGTCTATCAGCATGTTGCCCGGACCCGTGTCGAATGCCAGGATGTCGGTCTGGGTGGCCGACGGCACCAGCACCGTCGCGTTGCCGATGCCGCCAATGTTCTGGACGATGCGCCCCTCGGTCCTGGAGCCAAAGAGCAGCGCGTCTATGTACGGAGCGAGTGGCGCGCCTTCGCCGCCAGCCGCCATGTCGCGGGAGCGAAGGTCGGATATCACCGGTATGCCGCAGCGTTCGCGCACAACGGCACTGGAACCGAGCTGCAGGGTGCCCTTGACCGGCATATCGCCATCGGGACCTGGAAAGGCACGTGGGACCGGAGCGTGCCAGACTGTCTGTCCGTGCATCGATATGGCATCAACCGCATCAGCGGGCAGGCCGGCCTGGCGCAGTACAAGTTCTACGCTCCTGGCATACCATTCCGACAGCCCGAAATGGACATAGGTGAGGTCGTCGATGCGGGCGGTCTCCGGAGAGCATAGCCTGGCGACCTGTGTCCTCATCGCCTCGGAGTACGGTATGTACGCATGCGCCATCAGCGAGGCCGAGGCAAGCGATCCTGCTGGATCGGTGATTATCCTGACAAGCGCCGCGTCGACGCCATCGAGCGAGGTGCCGGACATGATGCCTATGACAAGGTGTTCTGTTCTGGACGCATAGTCAGCCCGGAATCCAACCTCGTGTCGTGCCGTGTTCATAGCGCGTGCGCCTCCAGTTTCTGGGCTCAGTATATGGCATAATATTTCAATCCGCAACAAAAATGTTGAAAAGAATATTTCGCAGCTTGCAGGATCGCCTGTTCAAGCCGCGGTGGCGCCTGCTATACTTGACAGCTCTCGACATCATCTGGATTCTTTCTGGAGGTATGATGGGTCTTCGACGGAGACTGGAGCCAGGCGCGCTTATTCTTGCTGTTGCGATAGCGCTCTGTATGCCCTTGATACTGGCTTCGTGCGGGGCAGCGGCCGATCTGGCCATACGCGCCGACCGGTCGACTTTGTTGTCGATACGGGTGGACATGCCGGCTGCTGTGGAAGCCCGCATCAGGCAATTCGCCGCCGCTGGAAGTGCCGCCACTGGAAGTGCCGCCACTGGAAGTGCCGCCCCGGCTGGTCCGCTGTTCAATGCCGAAGCAGTCTCGGCCACGCTGCGCGCCAGGGGGATCATTGTTGACGAGTCGGCCACCTCTGGTCCGCGTTCGTACCGCGGAGTATTTCGCGTGGCCGACCTGGATAGCCTGCTCGCGAGCGACAGGAAACTGGCGGAGGCCCTGGAGTATCGACATGGCCCGGGCTGGGCATCGCTGAGATTGAGCATGCATCGAGGCAATGCCGCCGCCGTCATCCACCTCTTTCCTGGCATGGACCCAGACCTCCTCGAGGCTCTGCAGCCGCCCGCGCTTTATGACAACCCCGTTACGGTTGCCGAATACCGATCGATGCTGGCCGGATTGCTCGGTACGGCCGCTGTGCAGGCTATCGATGGCCTGAATATCGCGATGGTCGTCCGTTCCCCGGGCCCCATCATGGAGTCATCCGGCGTGACCGCATCGCGCTCGGACAGGACTCTTGCGGAGTTCTCGGTGCGGGCCATCGACGCCCTGGTGCTGGACAATCCGGTGGAATTCTTCATTAAATGGCAAGAGCCTTGATTGTGCCTGCAAGTCAAAGCTTCGATTGACAGCGGTTCGCGGCCATGCGACCATAGAGCCTCCAGATTCCAGCAGAGTACAGGAGCGTAGCACTTGGATTATCGCAGAGCCCGAACCTTGGCTTCGGCCTCGACTTGGTCGATCGCGGCGGTCTTGTTCGGGGGATTCATATTCGCCGCTACCAGCGGTGCCGGGTTCATCGGCACATCGATCGCGGCCGGAATCACCTTCCTGATCCTGTTTGCGGCGCGCCGCGGCATATTCGTGGCGCTCGATGATCACCTGTACCACACGATTCTTGGGCAGGGTACGACAGGCTTGATAGCCGAGTTCGTTGATCGCGTGCGAACCTGCTTTACAATGCCGGAATTCGTGGCGGCGATCAGGGAAAGCCTGGAGAAGTCGCTTGACGCATCGGTCGTGCTGATCAGGAGCAACACCTGGGATGTGCTCTACGCCAGCCCGGCGGCCCTCACCGCCGACCCCGGTCTGGTCCCGACATTGAAGCGCAACTTCCGTGAGCTGTCCGAAGGCTTGGTCTTTGTCGACAGCGCCTTCAACCTGACGGTCAACAACCAGGGTGCGCGTGGCTTCTTCATATTCTGCAAGGGCTACTATTTCTTCGTCTTTACGCGCATCTGCCCGTATGTTGACCAGGATGCCTTCCGTGTGCTGTATGGAGAGCTGCTGATTTTCTTTGACCGCGTCTTGACGGTGGCCAGGCTGTTCGATATAGCGGCGTTGACAAAGGAATGGAGCCAGATCGCCGACACGCAGCGATCGTTTCTGCCCGAGGTGTTGCCGGAACAGCCCAAGCTGTCTCTGGCGGCCTATTGGCGGCCGCTGGTCAACGTGTCCGGTGACTACTATGATGCCATCAGGATAGATGACGACAGGACGCTTCTGGTCATGGGCGATGTGTCGGGCAAGGGACTCGGCGCCGCGCTGGTCATGGGCATCGTCATAAACACGATACGCGCGGCCAACGACAAGACCGACCTTGCTGCCCTCATACGCGCCTGCGATGACGCCATCCGCGGCATGGGCTTCGAGGACAAGTATACTGTCATGTTCCTTGGCCTGATCGACGTGGGTTCCAAACGGTTGCGCTACGTCAACGCGGCAATGCCCGAGCAGTTCCTGGTGGTAAGGACCATCAAGGGGCCCGTCATAAGGCGGCTCGGCTCGACATGCGGCATAGTCGGTCTGGTGCCGATATACAGCGTGGAGGTCGAGGAAATCGAGCTGCGAACAGACGACGTGCTCGTGTTGACGACAGACGGCCTTACCGAGATTGTCAATGCCGATGGAGTTTCAATCGATCAATCTTCCGAATTCACCAAGCTGATGAACGGGGCACTCGACACGACCGCCGATGAACTGGTGGACAGACTGGCGACCCTTGGCGAGACCTGGGTAGCCGACAAGAAGCTGCGTGATGACATCACGATACTCACGGTCAAGGTAGGACGGCTATGGGACTGACGCTTTTTACCTGGCTAGCCGCACTTATCATGCTGGTGACGATGGTGCGGATCGGCAATCATGGCACTTCGGCGCGGGCCTTCAGGGTCGCGGCATACGCCGCCATCGCCTATGCGCTCTGCCTGAACATAGGCTATCTGCTCGCGGCCGACTACCGGGATGCCGCGCTCATGATGCTGCGTCTGGCCGGGGCCGGTGCGCTTGTATCGTATCTTGCCTTCTTGCGTTTGGCCTTTGCGTATCCGTATGACAAGCGGATTCTGCCGCTCGACATCGCGCTGGTCGCGGTGGCTGTCGCCGCGATGTGGATTGTCGGCTTTACGGATTCCTATCTGGTCGAGGTCAAGCGACTGCAGATGGAGCTGGTACGTTTTGAAGGCGACTGGTATTTTATACTGTCCTATGCCGGAGCGGGGCTGGCTTTGCTGGCGGTGATGGTGATGGTGGCGCGAGCCGTCACCATCAAGAGTCGCGTCTACAGCCAGCACCTCTGGATAATGGCGATTGGCCTGCTTGTCAACGTGGTCTGGGGATTCACGATGGCGATTCTGTCGCCGTCAACAAAATTCGCTATGCTCTATCCCTTGGGCGGTGCCAATGGCATAGTCTCGGTGCTGGCCACCTCGTATGCGTTCTCTTCAACGCGGGTATTCCAGACGCGAGGCGTCATCAGGGCCATAGGCGTGTGGTTCGTGATTCTGCTGGCTTTTGGGCTGCCCGCGGCGCTTGGCATCGGCGCAATCCAGCTGTTCCGCGATACCGCGCCAGTCATGGCCATCATTGGCGGCGCCGCGATATTCCTGGGATTCGGCCACTGGGCTGAATCGTTTGCCCGTGGCCGCATCGGCGCTGAACGTGACGAATCCGCCCGCGAGGAGCTGGAATCGGAGATAGCGCACGTCGATCTGTCCGCTGGACGTGAAGCGGCTCTCAAAGAAGTCTCGGCCATCATGACCGAGATATTTGGCTGCTCCTGGTTTGCCGCCTTCTCGGAAGATGACGCGGGCGACCTGCGCAGGATCTTCCCGGATGATAGCGATACGCTTGTCACGCCAGCGGGTTCGCCTGTGCTCGAGGCACTTGCCTCGGTTGAGCGGCGGGCCATTCTCAAGACCGATGTCGTCGCCGACAGGATATTCGCCGACGTCAAGCCACAATTGCTCGCGTTCTTCGACGCCCTTGGCGCCGAGGCAATCATCATAGCCAAGGAAGGACGACGCGTCGTCGGTCTGTTCGCCTTTGGCCCCAAGACATCAGGAGCGGATTACGACGCCCTCGACTACTCGGCATTCGATGCCGTGCACGGCAAGCTGTTCGTCATAGCGTACTATGCGCGGCATGTCGCCAGAGAGTCGCTTCTGGAAACGGTGGAGCAGGAGATCGGCCTTGCCGATCAGATAATACGATCGATTCAGGAACACATCGATCCCATCGAGCATGATGGCGTTACGGTAGCGGTAAAGAGCGAATCGCCACGCCGACTCGGCGGTGACCTGTTCGATTCGGTACGCATATCGGAGCACCGTTGGTTTTTTGTTGTCGGTGACGTGTCGGGCAAGGGGCTCAACGCGAGCATGTCGATGGTCATCCTCAAGTCAATAATCCGCACCCTGTTGCGGGAAGAAAAGGACTTCATCAAGCTGGTGTCCAGGACCAATACATTCATCAAGGAACGCCTGCCGCGTGGCACATTCTTCTCCGGGATGTTCGGATTCCTGGCTCTGGACAAGGGTGCCATATACTTCATCAACTGTGGAATTCCCGCGATGCTGTTCAATTCTCCTGGCCTGGATTCCATAATCGAGGCGCAGGGTGAAGGCAAGATGCTTGGCTTTGTGAAGAATGTCGAGCCATTCCTGAAGACGAGACGGCTGGTTCTGCCCGCCGGTTCCAGGGTATTGATCACTACCGATGGCATCCTTGAGGCGGAGAGCGTGCGCGGTGACCACTATGGCAAGGAACGCCTTGTGCGGATCATGGCCGAGAACAAGAAGGCCAGCCCGGCCGAAGTCGTCGAAGCCATAGCAAAGTCGGCCGGCTCGTTCACCGGTGGTCGGCTCGATGATGATATTACGATCGTGGCAATTGATTATGCAGGTCGGACCTGAGGGGAGGAAACAATGACTGGAATCAGCGTAGAGGCCAGCGAGCGTGGACCGTGGACCGTGCTTTCGGTGCATGGACCCATCAACAGCTATACCTTCAATGAACTGCAGGAGAAGACCATGCTGCATGCAGGACGTGTGCACATGGCGGCGGATCTATCGGGAGTCAGTTCCATGACGAGCGCTGGCATCGGCGTGCTGCTCGCAGCCGTAGAGGACGCGGAAACAGCCGGAAAGCGATTCATCATCGTGGCCCCATCGGAAGTCGTGCGCCTGGCCATCGAGTCGACCGGTTTTGCCGACAGATTCCCGACGGTACCGTCACTCAAGGAACTTCCCGCACTCGCGTAGCCGGATGATACCACCGTGTCGATCTTAGCCGTACCTCCATCGGTCAGTCCGCCCTCCACCGCTATCGGGACCAAGGCTCGGCAGACTGTCATGCCTGGTCCGCTCGCGTTCGATGAGTACGACAGCTTTGTCAGGTCTCTTGGCTTTCTGTCGGACCGGGAGATGTGCACGCTTGTCGTCGCGGGTGACGAGATTCTTGACAACCTGCTTACCCACGGGGAGATTGGTCCGGGCGGCGTCGTCGTGCTGGTCAGGAAACGGGCTTCGGGGTTGACGCTCGGATTCTTCGTTGAAAGCCATCCGGACTTCGCCGCCTTTGCGCAGATGGTAAACAATGAGCCCGTGCCGCCGCCGCGCTTCAGCGCCGATCAGCGCAGGTGGCGCGGACTGGGGCTCACCATGTGCCGCACCATAGCGCCTTCAATCCAGCACCGGCCAGGACTCCTCGTCGACCGCATCATCATGACAATCGACGTTCGCTGACAGCCCCACGCGACGACGCGCGGGGCTATGAGTATCAGGACTGGCCTGTCAGCGCCTTGACGTAGTGAAGCCTGCCATAGAGCTCCGGCTTGTCGGAATTCCTTCGAGCCAATCGGCCACGTATGTCAGCCAGGCTCTTGACTCCCCGCGCATCCATCCAGCTACCCATCTCGTCAATGACCGTCGTTATGGCGCCATAGCCCTTGGTGTAGACGGCGGAACAGAGCTGCACGGCGTGCGCGCCTACAGCCATCAACCGGAGGGCCGTGGCACCATCGTAGACGCCGCCCGAGGCGCACAGCTCTGCGCCAACGCGTCCTTCCAGCAATGATATCCAGCGGAGGCTCTCGAAGTACGACTCGGGGCCGCCGCGGGCCGGTCCGGCCGACAGGCTCATCGTGTCCAGGTCGACATCGATACGGTAGAAACGGTTGAACAGCGTCAGGCCGCGGGCTCCGGCCTTTGACAGGCGGGACGCCATGTTGCCGAAGTTGGTGTATGACGCGCCGAGCTTGGCGGCGACCGGAATCTTGACGGCCTTGGATACCGCCGTGACAAGGGAGACGATGCCATCCTCTATGGCGGCCGCCTGGATTGTCGGATCGGTCGGCACGATGCCGATGTTCAATTCAAGCGCATCGGCGCCGGCCGACTCAATCTGCCTGGCAAAATCGACCCAGAACGCGTCGCCAGAGCAATTGACGCTGGCGATGACCGGAACTCCAGCCGCTCGCTTGGCACCCTGCACCAGCTTGATATACTCGGCGGTGCCCTCGTTCATGCCCATACCGGCCAGAAACGCGTCGGCCTCAGGGTGTGATCCGGCGGCCGATGCTATGGGCGCGAGCTCCGCACGCAGTTGCTCCTCGAACAGTGACTTGAGCACTATGCCTCCGGCGCCAGCGTCCGCTGCCCGCTTGACGCCTTCCAGAGTAGAGGTAAGTCCCGATGATGCTATGAGTACAGGATTCTTGAGTGATAGACCAAGAAAGGTCGTGCTGAGATCAGCCATGGTTGCTCCTTTGAAGTACCGATTCACTGGTACGGTTGAGCTTCAGTATATGGATTGAATCAATATCTGGCAATCACGATATGTATCCGCACGCCATGGCCATGGTTGCGAACGCAAGGCAGAGCAGTATGCGCCTCATGTTCAGGCCTTTGGTTGCGTGTGAGAAACCGTCGCGGTGCATCGAAGCGAGTATCAGCGCTATCGGAAGGCTGCCAGCCAGCATGGTTGCCGACACGAGGCGCGGGAGGTAGCCATGGAGCCCTGCCAGGATACCCGCGAGCTGGGCTCCCAGTCCCAGCAGCATGATGGTGAGTTCGCCACCGCGCGGCCCAGTCATGACCGGCCAGGTCTTTCGGCCGGCAAGCCTGTCGCCCTCGATGTCGCAGGTGTTGTTGACCGCCAGGATCGCGGCTATCCAGAAGAATGATGGCAGTGCGGCGACCACGACATGGCTATCCAGCGGCACGGCCCACACGCCGCAGGCTATGGCAAAGAGCGCCAATCCCAAAGATGCACCGGCAACAAGCTCTCCAAAGGGTGTCCTGGATATGGGAAAGGGGCCGCCGGTATACAGGAATCCGACAAGCATGCATGCAGCACCCGCGGGTATTACCCACAGAGCGCCGGCCAGGGCGAGCAAGAACCCTGGAATGACCGCTACGGCAAAGCACCAGAAGGCTACCCAGAAGGCGAATCCTGGTTCCACCACGGCGCGGGCGACGACCTTGTCAGGCTCGTCCACCTTGTGGAATCGGTCTGTTCCGCGCCAGTAGTCGAAGTAGTTGTTGAAGGCGGTTGTGCCCATGTCAACGGCGAGCGTCGCCATCCACATCAGGGCGAGCGGGTAGGGCTGGGGTGGCTCCTTGCGCCATGAGACGTACAGGGTGGCCAGCATAAGGGTTGATACGGAGACGAGCTTGGTCCGCAGTTCCACGACCGCGAGGAAATTGACAATCGCCTGCCTTGCGAGCCGTCGCCTCAAGATGCGGGCAGGCTCTTGGTCGCCAGTCTTGCCCTGAAGCGCTCCAGGTCGATGATGGCACGTATGTGTGTGCCTTCACCTATCAGCTCGCGCTCATCGCGAGCCTCCACATGGAATGTCAGCATCTTGCCCTCTATGGACAGAAGGGTAGCGGTCGCGGTGACGCGCATGCCTATCGGAGTCGCGGCCAGGTGCTTGATGTCCAGGCTGTATCCCACGGTCGCCTTGCCAGGCTCAAGCAACGGGTCAACCACGCTCAGCGCGGCCTCCTCCATGGCCAGTACCATCATCGGCGTGGCATAGACCGGCGCTCCGCCGGAGCCAAGATGTCCCGCTGTGTGGCGCTCCTCGACTATCAGGGAACGCTGTCCGGAAAGGCCTGGAGCCAGTGTCTGCATATGCGAACCTCCTCGCGATTCTGTCACGACTTTGCCTCTATATGTCGCTTCGTGCAACGATCAATGCCTCGTAGGGGGCAAGCCAATAGGCTCCGGGCGCAAGGTTGGATCCGGCAGCGGCTCGGGTTCCGAGCCTTACTGTGCCGCCATCGAGCCGAATGGTCCTTGCTCGCCCGCCAAAGTCAAGGAATATATCGATGCTGCGCCTGCCTTGCGTCCTGGTCCAGGCCAACACGTCGGTTGGTGCCGCAATCCATGTGATGTCACCTGTTTGCATCGCAGGCTCCGATTTCCTGAGGATGATGAGCGACTTGTACCAGGCCAGGAGCGAGCCGGGTGTGACCTCCTGTATCGCTGCATTCTTGCGCCTGTAATCATGGTTGACCGGCAGCCATGGGGTCGTCACGCTGAAACCTGCGTGCGGCGAGTCGTCCCATTGCATCGGCGTGCGCCCGGGATCGCGCCCGAACGCGAGCGGCCATGTGGATAGTCCAAGCGGATCCTGCAGGACGGCGCGCGGCAGACGCTCGCAGTCCATGCCCAGCTCTTCGCCATAGTAGAGGAACGGCGTGCCGCGCAGACACAGCAGCATCGCCGCTGCCACGCGCGCTCGGGCTTCGGTGGCCTGGCCGGAGCGGTACCGATGGTAATGGCGCTTCTGGTCGTGGTTTGACAGCGTGAAGTTGGGCCAGGCGCCGGCGGGCAGAGCCTGGTACCAACGACTGGCGGATTCCATGAACGAACGGGCACCCCAAGGGCTGGACAGGAAGTTGAAATTGAATGCCAGGTGAAGCTCGTCGCCGTTGGTGCCGTAGCACGACGCAGCCAGAGCGGTATCCTGACCATGGGTCTCCCCTATAAGCACCCGGTCGCCATATGAGTCGGCCAGTGCCCTGAACTCCCTGAACACAGCATGCACCTCAGGCTGATTTCGGTCGTACAGGTGGTGCTGGAAGAGGTTCGGGTTGAGATTCAGACTGAATGGATTGGATCGAAGCTGGCTATCCTTGAAATACGCTGTTGCCACATCCATTCTAAAACCATCGACTCCGGCATCCAGCCAGAACCGGGCTATGTCGTATATTGCCTCGCGGAGTCTCGGGTTGCGCCAGTTGAACTCAGGCTGGTGCCTGGTAAAGGTGGCCAGGTACCATTCTCCGGTGGCTGCGTTGGGATACCAGGCCGATCGATGCTCAAACAGGCTTACCCAGTTGTTGGGCGGGCGCTTGCCGGTTATCGGTTGCCAGAGGTACCAGTCGTGCTTCGGGTCATCGATGGATGATCGCGCTGCCTTGAACCACGGATGCTGATCCGAAGAATGGTTTACGACCAGGTCAATCACCACGCGAATGCCGCGGTCGTGGGCGGCCACGAGCAGCTCGCCGAAGTCCGCCATGCTACCGAACAGCGGGTCGATGTCGCGATAGTCAGCCACATCGTAGCCGGCGTCAAGCATCGGGCTCCGGAAGAACGGACTTATCCAGAGCGCATCGACGCCAAGCCCGGCCAGGTAGTCGAGCCGGGCCAGAATTCCATGCAGGTCACCGACGCCGTCGGCATTGGAGTCCTGGAAGCTTCGCGGATATATCTGATAGAAGATGGCGCGTTGCCACCAGGTCTTGTCGCTTCTGTCAATCATGCCTGTGCCTCTGTGGCCGGTTACCGTGGCTTGCTGGACCGGTCGAGTGGCAGCACGGCTTGCAGGTCGAGGTTGGAGCCGGCCATGGTCTGGCAAGCCAGCCGCTGATCGTGACCGGCGCCTACTGACTCGAGCCGCAGGCGTTCACGCTCGGCCATGGGACTGGTCGTGCCGGAGATGACGCGCACCCTGCATGTGCCGCACAGTGCCTTGCCGCCGCAATCGTGCCTGAGCGGCAGGCCAGCGCGCTGGGCGGATACAAGAATGCTCAATACGGGCGAGACGTCGAACACGGCCTGCGGCCTGTCCGCGTACCATAGGGTCGCCCTGGCCATCAGGAAGCCACCGTGACCTTGTTGCGGCCCGTCTGCTTGGAGCGGTAGAGCGCCTTGTCGGCCCGGTCTATTATCGATTTGGCCGAGACATCGCGCTCCGGATCGTATTTCGCCACTCCGAGAGACAGTGCGACCGACATGGTCTGGCCCTCATATTCGATGACTGTCTCCTCGATGCTGTGCCTGATGCGTTCCGCTATCTGCGCGGCGGCGGGCAGGTCGGTGTCGGGCAGCATGACGCAGAACTCCTCGCCGCCGTAGCGCGCGGCTACATCAAGCGAGCGGATCTGGTACTGGATGAGTTTGGCGACTCTCTTGAGTACCTCATCGCCGCAACTGTGCCCGTAGGTATCGTTGAATTGCTTGAAGAAATCTATATCGCTCATGATTACCGACAGCGGCTTCTCCGAGAACGCACTCTCTTCCATCTTGTCCTGCAGCACCGTGTAGAAGTAGTGCTTCAGCCTGAGCTTGGTCATCATGTCGGTGGTGGTCAGCTCGAACAGGAAGGCGTTGTTGATGGCGATCGACGCCAGGATGGCTATATTGAGCAGGTGCTCCTTCTCGTAGTCGGAGAAACCGACGTTGACAATCTGCTCGCCCAGCAGTATCAAACCGTTGACAACACCCTTGGCCTTAAGCGGTACGACGAGGCACGGACCCATAGCCTCCAGCGGCTCCAGTCCACCCAGATTGCCCAGGCGTTCACGCAGTTCTGGCAGGGTCCAGCAGTGGGTCTCGCGGGCGAACAGCCGCATGGCCGGAACGTCCTCGGCGATGCTGTAGTCGTGGTCGTGCTCTATCTCGAAACCCTTGTAGTTGCGGTGCAAATTGAATCTGGTCGAGTCTATACCCTTCTTGGCGTACAGCGCGGCCTTGAGCACCTTCATCTGCCCCATGATAGTGTACAGAATGGATTCTATCAGGATGCTGTAATCAAGCGTTGAATTGAGACTCTTGGAGATTTCGAACAATTGCCGAAGGTCGAATATCTGCTTCTCGTATTCGTCCTTCATTCGGCCGATCAGAAGGTTTTCCACTGTTTTATTCATCCTCACATCATTGGAGCCATTGGAAAGGGTCTTCTGACCCTTCGGGAAACTTCAATGAGCAAGTATATGATGAGGTCTGGGGAAAATCCATCAAAATAGTTAGTTCGTCGAACCTTGCATCTTCTGCAAGCACCGGTGTTCGTGTGCACGTAGCAGGTGGTGGAGGTATCCATGAACCCACCCTTCTGCCCGAATCCTGCCTGCCCGCACCACCACGACACCCCGGAGCTCTACGCTGG